>NZ_NPDU01000043.1 GCF_002811985.1 Leptospira adleri | reverse complement strand
CTTGCTAAAAATTGAATCTGATAATCCGAATTGAATTCTTCTTTGGTCGAAAAAATAGGATTCGCGATCAAAGACTCGGGATCGTTTACGAGATAAAAACGATCCTCAGTCCTCGGCACCAGAGGAATTCTAAAGTGATACGAACTCAGATAAAGATAAGTGAGTTTGTTCTTTGTGAGTTTGATGTTTTTCCTGTATTCGTTTTCCAATTCTTCACGAAGTAAAACCTCGTAACCTCCCCGGGAAGCCTCTTCGAGATACTGAAAGAGCGCCGCTCGAAATTTGCGGTTGTCTTTGATCGCAAGATCCCCTTTCGACTTTCCCTTCGTAAAACGGATGTAAAACGATTCCAAGCCGAGATCCATGACGGAAAGGAATTCCTGATCCTTGGGAAGTTTTTCTTTGAGTTTCTCCGAAACGGAAGCGAATACCGGCATGTCCTTGTAATCCGGGTTTCGATTTAAGATCAACGATCGATTGAACGAAACCAAATCTTTGGCAAGAGCGAGATCGAAAAATACTTCCGAATTGTTTTTCTGAAAGGACAACTTCTGCAAAAAGGTGATCAGATCCAAAAGTTCGATTCTTTCTTTGGAAGAGAACGGCTTTCCTTTTTTGGAACGGACTAAAGTATTTAAGAATTCAATAAATTCCCCCGCAGGTTTGGAAGCGGCCTTGCCGTAGAGCGCCGACCATTCTCCGCCGTCGGCTTCCGCGTTTTCGGAAGGTTTCAAATTCTTGTGAAGATTTAACTTTGCTAAAAAGACATTCTTTTCTTTGAATATGAATTTGAAATCTTCGCCGATCTTGTATTTCGAACCGATCTTTTCGATCCAATCCTTACTTTTACCGAGTTCTCCCCTCGACAAAAGCGCCTGGGAATAACCGAGTATCATCCTCAGAGCCCTCGATTTAGCGCCGACCTTCCATTCGTATTCGACAAGAGAATCCGCCAAAAGATCAACCTCTTCGTTCTCTTGAAACGGAACCACATACAAAATCAAATGATACAAAAGACTTCTTTCCTCTGGATCCAAAGACTCGAACAGTTTGGAAGAATTTCCGTAAACTTCCGAATACAAGGAATAAGGCGAAAACCACGCACCCGTAATTTCACGTTTCCAGTTGCGGAACATACGCTCTCGAAATTTTCCGGTGTCCTCTTCGGCCTCTTTTCTTTTGAGGATCTCGAAAGCGGCGTCCCAATTTCCGGAAAGGATCAGATACAATTCCTCCTTTCTAAAAATTTGATTTTTAGAAAGATTGACTCCCTGTAAAAAATATCTCTGAGCCAAAAGACTCTGTTGGATTTCTTCGACTTCCTTTGTTTCCTCCGAATCGTTCGCCAGCTCGAGCGCGTTCTTATATGCGAAGTCTCCGATCTCCGGCTCGTAAAGATTTCTTGAAATTTTAAGAATCTGCTTATAATACAGATAAGGATCGTAAAAAGCGGAAATCCATTTCGGGGAAATCCGAAGATCGGAAGCCGGGACCGGAACACCGCTCGCAAAAGAATACAAGTTTTTTAGAATATTCTTTTTTTCTAAATCTTTTATATCCTCGTAAGAATAGGAATCGCAGTCCTTCGGATTCCGATCCAAATAACAGGTCAACAATGCGGAAAAAAGAATCGAATCCTTTTCCTCTGAGTTTTTCAGAACTTCGGAATAAATTTCCTTCAAAGAATTTTCCGGGGAAAGTTTCCACCGCAGACGAAGCAGATCCAATTCTCCCGAAACCGCCGGATTTGTTTCCTTTCTCACGGAGCGATAGGAAAACGCGTGCGAATACGCTTCTCGAATTTGGTCCTTTCTTTCGTGATCCCTTGCTTTTTCGTATGACTTGTTTCCGATTCGATTTTCGTTCTTGATTCTCAGGATGCTCGAACCCAAAAATAAACTTCCAGGGAAACGTCCGGAAAAAACCTCCTCCGGAGAATTTTCAGCGCAGGCTTGTTTGAGAATACAAAGTGCGACACTGCGAATTCCGGAAGCGTTCAAAAGTTCGTAAGCCTCCGATAATTTTTCAAGATCCGTAAACGAGTCGTCGTAGAATAACGCCGAAGAGATTTCATTCCGGTTGTGAAAAAGATCCTTCAACGCGAGTTCTTTACCGGAAAAACTTTCTCCGAAAGAATTGTCTCCCTGAACTTTAGGAAATCCCGATACAACCAAATCCGTGTCCAACATCCTGGAAAGAATCCGGCCAGGCTCCGTCTTTTTAACCTTTATAGTAGAATCATTGTTAGGCGATCCTTCCATAAGAGCCAAAGACCGCAGGGGTCTGAAATCCTTCTCTTGAAGAGGACGCAGGTGAGAAGGTCTAAAAACAAAGGAACGTTTTGAGGGAAGAATTTCTTCGACGCTTTGAGGATCGATTCCGCCGTCCATTTGGACAAACCAAACCTTTTGACTCGAAAAGGGAATTTTACCGGAGTTTGCGATTCGTTTTAAAACCTCCTCCGGTTTCCCGCCGAGATTCAGATATTCTTCGGAGGAAGAGTTAGCGCGATAAATTCTCATCTTAGAATCGGATGATTCCATTCTAAGATATCCTTCCCCTTCCGAGAGAAGACCGATCGCGGAAGGTTCCTCCGAAAAAATTCCCAAATAACCGTCCAGGTTCGGATTTTTCGATCCTATAGCGGAAAGAATTTTTTCAAAATCCTTCGAGAAGTTTTGATAATCCTTCTGCGCAAGATCCGATTTTTCCTTTTTTTCCAACGCGGCCTGAATGGCTGCGTATGCGAGTTTTTGTTTCTTTAGAAGGTTCTGAAGCTGATTCACGTCCGCAGTAAAACCCGCGTCTTCCGATTCGTGGGGAATCTTTACGAATTGTCTGTATAAATTGATTTTGTGAAAACGATCAAGACTCTTAAATCCGTCCGAAAGTTTTCCTGTTTCAAAATGGATCTCGGATTGTATTTTAAAAAGTTTGCGTATTACGAAAAACTTAAGTTCTCCGATCAAGTGTGGATGCGAAAGCAATAGCGACGACGCCTTGTCTATTTTTTCCTTCGATTTCGCATAACTTTTCTCGTTTCTAAGGATTTCCGCCTGCGCGACAAGACATTCGATCCATTCTTGAATATAATAAAATTCGTTGGCCGATTCCGCGGAAATATCCAAAAGAGCTTTCGCCTTTTCGTCGTCCCCCAATCTTACGTAGAGCGCGGCCCTGCTCAAAGATTGAAAGATCCTTTCTCTTCTCGTATAAGGATCAGCCGGCAATCCGATGTTTTCTTTCGGAACCTGGGAGGGATTTTCCAAAAGACCGGCGGATAAACCTAACATCTCGAATCCGGACGAAACGTCCGACATACGAAAATACTGTTCTCCTAAATAATAATATACTAATGCAAGAGTCGGATCGTGATCCGGATTCGCGCCGTAAAACCTTAAAAGACATTTTTTTCGTTCCGAATAGATCATCTCTTCGATCAAACGAACGTCTCCCAGACAATTTTCGACAAAACTCGTCTTGGCGCCGATCAAGGTTTCCAGTGCAGCGTTCAGTGTTTCGGCCTCAATCTTCGGATCTTCCTTGGAATTTTCCAAATGTCCGAAAAAAGAATAAAGTCCTCTTCGAAAGGAACTCCTCGCCTTCGATACGAATCCTTGATCCGTTTCAAATTTTTCCGCGTCGTTATAGAGGGCCGTCGCGGTTTTGAATTCTTCCCGTTTAAAATGAAGATATCCCAAATCGTTAAACGAATTGGAGCGAATGAGCGCTCCCGCGAGCGTGGAACCGAGTCCTTTGGATTTCACGTAGGAAAGACGCGAGTTGATCTCTTCGATCGCCTTTTCGATTTCGTAGGATTGAACGAGATTATTGACGCGAATTCCACTCGTCATCAAAGGCTGGAACTTCGGTGAAATCGCTTCGGGAAATCTTCCTTCTCCCGAAATTCTTACCCCGTCCGGAACCGCGACGTCCCATACGAAGTCCCAAAAATAATCCCAGAACGTTATCTTCACTCCCTTGGGAATCCAATCTCCGCCGCCTCTTCCGGAGGAGATTTTCTCCGCTTCCTGTAGATGAGATTCGGATAGTTTAAACTTTCCTAATTTTTGAAAACATAAAGCGAGCCCGTTGTGAAGATTGACAGGATCGATCCAACCCTTGTCCCCGTTCAGAGAAAGAGCGTCCTTATAAAACGGAACCGCGTTCGAGAATTCTCCGGACTCCATATAGGAAAGACCGGTTAACGTAAAAAGAAGCGCGAGTTTGAATTTGTATTGTTGTAATTTTTCGGCGCTGTCCTTGCCCGCGAGAGTTTTTCTGGATTCGTTCTCGAAATATAAATTCGCCGCGGATTTGAGTTTGCCGACCGCCGATTTATAGTCCGCGACGTAGATGGAAGACCTCGCGGAATTAAAAAGGAACATCGCCTTTTGACGATAATTCTCGAACTGGGTTTTTGAAAGGATGTAATCGGAAAGAGAATCGACTTTGGAATACTGTTCGTTCGCTCTCGGATAATTTTTTAATAGGAAGTAATTGTTTCCGAGATTCAAGCGCAGATCGGAAAGGGCTTTTTTGTTTTCGAAATTCTCCCCTAAAAGTTCCAACACCTGGCTGTAGAGTTCGATGTTGTCTTCGAAGTTTTTTTCCGGAAAATACTTCTTATAAACTCCCGAATACTTTTCTTCGTCCGTGGGTTGATCCTCTCCGGACTTTCTTCCTTTGAGAATGTCCACGTATTGATACATCCAACCCAAAAGCTGATAGGCTTCATAATAACGCGGATCGGCAAAAATGATCCACCTCAATTCATATTCAGCTTGTTTAAAGTCTCTGAGGATCTCCTCTTTTCTCGCGGAGGTCATGGAATTGGCGGCGTTGTAATAGGTTTCCCGGATCACGCTCCGATTGACCAAATAATAAGAATAGCCGTAGAGAGTCGCCAAATCCAAAACGGGGCGAGATCTCGGCACTGCTATTTTATAGTATTGATTTATATAGGAAAGTCCTTCTTCCGAAAGAGGATCCACGCTCGCGATGTCTATGATATCGATTTGTTTTAAAAGCGCCTTTTGTTTTTCCTCGCTCAAAAAGCTCGCGAGTTTAAATACGGAATCGACCATCATCCTTTGATAATATACCGCGTATTCCTTATATAAGGTTTCTAAGAATAGGTTTCTACTTTTTACGAGAAACATATTCTCCGTGTTGTAAAAATAATGAAAAGCCGCGTCCTGAAGATTTCCTCTTCGATCGTGATCTCTCGCCTTGTTCTCAAAATAGATAAAGGATCTTTCGATTTCCTTTTCGTCCAGATCCACTCCTAAGAGCGGATCGTACTTCTCCAAATAGATCCGAAGTTCGTCGAACGATTTCTGAACTTCACCCAGGCCTTTAAAATTATCCGACTTGAGAAGATGTCCCTTTAAAAAAAGAGGATCGTTTTCCGGAACGGACGCAAGAAAAGAATTCATCAAAGAATTACTTTCCTCGAACGAACCCTTTCCGTTCAGACCGAGCGCCTTGACATATAAGAAATACTGAAACAAACGAACCGATTTTTTTTCCAAAGAATTTGTCGAGATTCCCGCCTCGGCGGCGCCGATTCTCTCGGAAAAATTTTTGCCTTCCAAAACTTCCCGATCGATCTGTGCGTACAACAACTTCAGATCTTCCTTCCCGGCCTTCGGATCGTTCGCGATCGAATAAAAGGAATCCGGAATCTTATAAGAATGAGCCGATGCGTTTTTAAACTGAAGATCGCCCAATTTACGATATATATCCCGAATCCTGTAATACTCGGGATGATAGTTTAGAATTTCCTGATATAGTTTTAGGGAAGCGGAAAGATCGCCGGTCTTCTGCGAAAGATCTCCTTCTTCTTCCAAAATGGAAGCCAATAGATTTTTGTCGACCGAGGGCACGCTACGGATCTGATCGTAGTATTTTTTCAGTTCCTGGATCGCCTGCGCGGGTACGGTCCTGCGTTCTTCGGCCAAAAAAAGCCCGTAAGCGAGTCCTTTGGAAGGATGGAGGCGGGAGGCAAGGATTTCTTTTTTTACATCCGCTGCCGCAGAACCTCTTCCGGATTCTCTCGCTTCGTTGAATTTCAAAAGCAGCCCCTTGGAATGAATCAAAGGAAAGATTGGGTCTTCGAAAAAATAAAATTCGATCGCGTCGATCGCCAGCAAAAAATCCTCGAAACTCTGCTTATCCCTGTATTGAAGCGCGAGTTCGTATTGGGATATGATGTCCTTTTCTTTGGAAACGGAACCCGAGGCGGGAATAAAATAGATATTTAAAGTATTATAATATGCTGCCGTAAAAAGAATCGAACCCCCGTTAAACGAAGAAAACTTTGAATCGAAAAGAGAATCGTTTCCCGACGTTAGCCGACGCACCGTCCCGGTTTTAAGATCTTTTCTCACGATCAGACTGTTATCCCTTTCATCGAGACGGCCGTTTCCGTTCGTATCGTTTCGGATCGAAGTGTAATACAAATAACGTTTATCGGTGGAAAGAGAAGGGGAAAAGTTGAGATAAGAATCCGAAGTGATCCTTTCTGTTTTTCCGGAAGCCACATCCAAAACGTAAACGTCCCCGGAATTCGAGGATTCGTAGGAAAGATATACGATCGTCTTCCCGTCCGAGGACCAAACCGGAGACGTACCTCCGTTCCGAGTCAGAAGCCTCATCGGCTCCTTTTCTTCCGTATCCAAAACGACCAGATTCTGAACTCCGGGACTCAGACGATCCGAGGAAAAAACCACACGACGGTTGTCCGGGGAAAAACAAGGATCTGTATCCGCAAACCCGTCCTTTTGTCCCGGAACATCAAAATTAGGATTTGTTAATACAATAAAATCAGAATTTAGAAAACGTTTTCCCTGTAGAATTTTTTCCGCCCAGCGGGAAGGGTCCATTTCCAGCAAAACTATATCTCCGGAAGAATCGTACTGCTCCGAAACAAAGACCAACTTACTTCCGTCGGGACTGATCGCGGGTTTTAATTCCGGAGCCGGATGTTCGGTGATCGGAACCGTGATCGAACTTTTGAGATCTCGAAACCAAATGTCGTAATTTCCCTTCTGACCCGTCGTATAAAAAAGATAACGCCCGTCGGCCGTCGCGGAATTGTATAAGTTGTTTCCTCTTTGTACGGTGAGAGGAAAAGGTTTTTCGTTTTCGGGCGTGAAGTAATTTACCGCTATCGAAGAATAATTGAACTCGAGCGGCTTGATCTTCGCGCTCGACTTCAACAAGGCGCACTGATAAATAAAAATAAAACTTAAGATCCAGGAGAAACGAATCATCTCATCTACTCCTTACGCACCCATTTGCCCGCGGACTTTTCGTAATATTCCCCTTTTTCCACGAGACGATACCAGGTCTGTTCCAGGTGCGAGCGCAGATTTGCGGAGGATTCTTTCGGATCCGACTTAGTGTCCGCGCTCATCTTGGAGGAAATCACCTTATTTCTGTGTTCGTTCGCAAGAGATACGAGAGAATCGATGCGGGATTTGATCTCCTTTTTCGAAAGTTCGTTTTTGACTCCTGCCTCCGCCGCCGAAGGATTGATTCTGAGTTTACCGTCCCTTCCTTCCGCAAGAAAACCTTCCTCTTTCCAGTTCTTGATTTCGGGAGCGAGATATGCGAGAGCTCTTAAGGACATTATAATATTCTTATCTCCTAGCGAGAAAGAATCCCCTGAATAATCCTTTTTCCAGACTTCGGAACCGGCGGAAGAGGTTTTGATCGAAGAAATAAGCCAGCCGTCCTTCTCGAGAATTCTATCCTCTCCTATCATCTGTTTTTCAGAGGAAGTCTGAGTTTGCGTGAACGTGATCAAAGGAGACTTAATGATACAGCCCGCAAAAAAAATCCCCAAAAACAGAATCGGAAACTTAGGATTAAAAATGAGTCGTCTCATACTGGATTCTCCTTTATTGATACGTATCGATTTCGGATCTCGCTCTTTTTAAGAAGTTTGCAAGCGGCATTCTCTGTTGTGAAATCTGACTGTTTTCCAGATTTATAATCGTATTTAAAATAGAACGTTTGAACTGAATGACCGCGTAAACGAGACCCTTGGACAATTCCACTTCGATCTTGTCGACCGCGTAGCTGTTGTAGATAAAATCCGTAAATAAGTTCGAAGGTGTGAAAATATTCACCGCGCTCTTGGCAAAATCCTGTCCGATCTGAAAGACGCTAAAGAAAAGATTTATATTCGGAATCGGATCTGCGAGATTTCTGCCGGAAACGTTCAGATCCGCCTTGATCTTTCCGTCGTCGATTTTGGATCTGCTTTTCGGAGGCAGAAGCTGTTTCAGATCGATATCTTTTATCTGAACGACGGCGCTGAATTCCATCTTCTCGGGCTTTCCCTCTCCGATGTTTACGAGAATGTCCTTTCCGGTAACAAGTCCGTCTAACGTTAGAATTTTCAAATATTCTAATTTTAGAAAGTTTTCGGAATAGTCGATTCTCGCGGAAAGACCGGGCTGACCGGCCTTAGGTTTTACGTAATCGAAGGGAAGACCGCTGATGGAAGGATGAGTTCCCACGATTTGTTTGATCGTAAAGTTAGGAATCGGGATTCTCCCGTAGGTTTTGATGAACTTCTCCTTATTGCCGTCGATTAAGTTCGCAGTCGTTTTGACCGCGAGGTCGTGTACAAAAGGAAATTCAGCGTTCATCCCTTCTATCTGATAGAGTTTACAATTCTCTCCCGGACAGAATGAGTTCGCATAACCGATGTTCGTATTTTTAGAAAGTAGATTTCCGCTCGCAACGGAATTCTTCAGACGAAATACGATCGAAAAAAGACCTTCGAACGTGATTCCCTTAAAAAGATAAGCGGGCTTTTCGGATTTAAAAACGATACCGCCTTTGAGATCCGGAATGAGATCTCCGAAAACTCCCTCTTCCGTCTTTGTCGCCTTGCGAAGACTTCCGCTTGCTTCCATCTTAAATCTGGATTGAAACGCGGTGAGAGAAAATTTAGGAAGCGTAATTGAAGAATCTTTTGCGATCTTAACGTCCAGATCCAGTTTCAAATCCTGCACTTGAATTCCCGGAAGATCGAATAGAAGATTTCCCGTCACGGATTGAGCGCCTTCCGCAAGAACGTAGTCGACGTTTCCGTCGAGACGGATCTGACTTCCCAAGTTGTTTCTCACCGGAATCAGACTTTCGCGAAGAGAAAGAGGAAGTGTAGGCGTTAGGCGATCCAACGCAGTATTCAAGCGAAGAGAAGAAAGGGACATCCTAAATCCTTTTTCCATGGAAAGAATTCCTTTCGTAAAAATAGAAAGAGATTCCTTTCCTTCCACGCCTTTTGTAAGAAGCGAAAGAGAATCAAGTCTGACGACGCTCGGGACGAACGGTTTTTCGAATTGGATCTGCGACTTTAGATCCATCACAACCGGAATCGAAGATGATTTTCCCCTTCCCATCGGAAAACGAAAACCTCCTATCTGAACTCCTCCGAGTATATTCAAAGAATGGAATGAACCTCCGACTTTCAGTTGAAGCCCTAAAATTCCGTTGAGAGTGTTCACATAATCCGTAAGATTTAAGTTTTGGACGGCGAGATCCAAATCGAGTTCCGAACCCCGCAGAATTCTTCCCGTGGCCGCGAGTCCGATCCCGTTGTAAGTCAGAGTCAGCTCTTTCAATTCCAGATTTTCAAGAATCGGAATCGGCTTTGCCGAGGTCGCCTCTTCTTGCGTTAGAGGATGAAGGATGGAATCCGCAACCAAACGTAAGGTCGGAATCTTATGATTCTTCCCTGCGATCGATACGAGAAGATCTTTCGCGCTAAGATCCGCGGACACTTTCAAACGAGTATCCTTACCGGAGATCGTAATCGGCGCAAGACTCAATTCCCCATCCAATTTCATCTTTGGAATTCCGGGAATCGTCGATAAAAAATCGGAAAGCGGTTTCAAACGAATGGAAGATTTTTGAACGGAGAATTGAACGTTTCTCTCCTTGGACGAAACTCCCGAAATCTCGCCGGCTCCTTGCAGCCAAACGTCTTGGTTGACCTTCCATTCCAAATTTTCGAGTTTGAGTTTGTCTTCCTTTTCAAGATAACCGAGTTGATAACGAAAAGCGAAACCGAAAGGCGCCAAGAGTTGATTGCGCACTCGGATCGGAACCGAATCCGAACCGATGTCCGCCTTTGAAACGAGAAGACCGCCCGCGACCGAATCGTCTCTTATGAGTTCGAGATTCATCCGAAAGGGTTGATGGATGGACTTGGAATTGTCCTCGAAGTAGATCTGAACCGTCTTCTCGGGATTGAGTTGAAAACGAAGAGTATCGATGAGCTGAAGAATTCTTAGATTGATCGGAATCTTTCGAAAACGAACCGTGTCCAATTCCAGTGCAAGATTGAATCCTTCTATCCCCGCTCTGTAAGAAGAAGGACCGGAATCCGAAGCGACGTGTACAAAAAGATCCTTGAGTTCGAACTTGAGATAAGCGCTTACGGGAAGATACGTTGCGATCTCCTCCAACGGAGAGGAAGGTTCTTCTTTTTTAGAAGGCTCGTTCGAAGAAGGAAAGAGTTTGGAAAGATTCCATTCTCCTTTTTTTTGTCTGAGATCGAGGTTGAGTCCGACGAGTGCGATCCTCGAAAGTTTTGCCCTTCCCAAAAACAACAACGGAAGATTGTAGGAGAGATCCAGTTCCTTTAAGGAAAATACGGGTTTGTTTTCAAAGGATTCATCGGATCGAACGATCAGATCTTCCAAAGTGATCCCGTACAAAAGGGAAAACTTTGTGACCGTGAAGGTTGTATTCCCCCGAATCGCACCGGAAATAGTTTTGTTTAAGACGTACTGCCCCGTAAACCGGTTGAATGCGAGTTTGTAAATAAATAATAGACTAAAAAGAATGTAATAGAGTCGTTTATGGCGTTGGAAATGACGTTTGAATGTTTCCACGACTTCTGATAGGATCAGTATTCAAAAGATTCAAGAGCTTCTTCCAGGGTCTTATAGATTTCAAAGATACTGGCGAGCTTGGTAATCTCCATCAAGTTCTCTATATCGGAATTGAGGTTCGTGAAAACCATTCTACCTTTTAATCCATCGATGTGTTTGTAAATATTCAAAAACATACCGAGACCTGCGGAGTTGATAAAGGGAACTTTTTTTAAATCGATGATAAATTTCGGAACGTCACCTTTGGAAATGTATTCTTCTATTTTTTGTCCGAGCTCGAACTCATTTCCTGCTTTGATCGGCCCTTCAATCTTGATGATGTGGACGTCGTTTTTCGTGGTGACTTTAATTTTCATAACCCTGACTTGGATATTGGATGCAAGTATAATTTAATTTCCTAGCAATTTGTAAAGAGAATTTTTAAGCATAGCACTAAAAATCAGGGCAAAAACCCGTTTTCATAGACAAACCGGAAAAGAACGAAAGAAGAAGCGCCGAAACGAAAGCGGGGAATAATTCTGGACAAAAAGCCGACTTCTGCGATCCTAACTGGTACATCTTATGGCCGAAAGACCTCCTCTCCTTTCCGTTGTCATCCCGATCTACAACGAAGAAAAAACCATTCCGGAACTCACGAGAAGACTTTTCATTCTCCAAGACTTATTGATTCGAAATCGATCCTTTAAAAAAGACGATCTGGAAGTTCTTTTCGTCAACGACGGATCCAGAGACGACAGTTTCGAAGTTCTTAAAAAATTCTGCGCGCAGACAAACGGCTTTCATCTCGTAAACCTTTCTCGCAACTACGGCCACCAAACGGCGATTACGGCGGGCATCGATACAGCAAGGGGAGAAGCAGTCGTCGTGATGGACGGAGACTTGCAAGATCCTCCCGAGTTCGTGGACGATCTCTATGGAAAACTACTCGAAGGATACGACGTAGTCTACGCGAAGAGAAAAAAAAGACCGGGAGAATCCTGGTTTAAACTTTTAACCGCTCACGTATTTTACAGAATTCTAAAGAAGATCACGAGGTTCGACATTCCGATCGACACCGGCGATTTTAGAATCATGAGCCGCAGAGTTACGAACGTCCTCTGTTCCATGAGGGAACAACACCGTTACATTCGGGGACTGATCTCCTGGATCGGATTCAAACAGACGGGTCTCGAATACGAAAGAGAGGAACGTTTTGAGGGAGTCACGAAATTCTCCGTTGGAAAGATGCTCAAATTCGCGTTAGACGGAATCACGTCCTTTTCTTCGGCTCCTCTCAAGTTGTCTTCTTATCTCGGTTTTTTCACCGCGTTCGGCGGAGCGATCTACGCGTTATTCGTCATTTATCTGAGAATTTTCACGTCGGAGACGATCACCGGCTGGAGTTCGATGATGATCGTAGTACTCATATTAGGCGGGACCCAGCTTCTCGCGCTCGGAATGATCGGAGAATACTTGAGCCGCGTCAACGACGAGTCCAAAAGCAGGCCCTTGTATGTGATCGAAAACGTGTATTCCTCCAAAAACGCAAAGCAGACAAAGAAACGATAGAAAGCGGGACGACCGTCCACTTTCGCGGAGACGAAGATGAAAAAAGACAAATTTCTGATCCCGGGCATTCTACTCTGTTTGTTATCCCTGGGACTTGCGTTTTACATGGGTTATGCGAACTGGGAAATTTTTATCCGGACCTGCAGCCTCAAGGATCTTCTGACCTGGGATGAAAACATACGACTCAACGTAGTCCTGGATCAATATCAGGATTTCAAGGAGTTTCGGATCTGGAGAGCCTTCTTTCCGTTTTTAGAATCTCCAACCTGGCCTCCGCTGCGTTCCCTGCTTTCACTTTTGTTGCTTATGACTCCGGGCGAAATGCCGATCACTTGGAAGGATTCTTTCTTAGGACTCGTCTTCTACGTTCTTTGTTTTCCTACGATCCTTTATATCGTTTTTAAGATCACCGGTTACGCTTGGAAAGCCGGGCTTGTTTCCATTCTCACGCTCGCGTTGACCTTGCACACGACCGAAGCTCCGTCTTACAGCCTTTCTTCGATGTTGGAAACTCAGGGGATGTTTTTTCTATTATGGACTTATTATACTCTTTATAAGATATACAAACAGACGGAGGAAGATCCGTATCGAGCCGAATTCGATAAAAAGGAAAAGATAGAATTATCGGTAGTTTTGTCGCTCTTCGGATTATTTTTCACAAAGTATCCTTACGGTCTTCTTTTGTTCATCGCGATCGTAGCTTATGAAGTCGTCTCCAAACCCAAAGAATATTCCGAAATCGTAAAATTCGCATTCGTAAAACGTTATAAAGGAATTCGAAGAATTTTTCTGATTCTTGTAGTCGCGCTCGTACTATCTCTTCCGATTTTAAGAGTGGTCACCAATCTAAATCTCGATCAGAAACAGTTTAAGCTGATCATCTACTACTGCACGGTTCTTCTTTTTATCGACTTCAATCTGTTTCTCTACTTTCAAAAAGAAGAATGGAAAAAGATCGCTCCCTCTTCCATCCGAGTGATCTATCTCTATGCGATCGCGCCTTCGCTCGCGTGGATCTTTGCAAATCCGGATCGGGTGATGAGCCTGATCAACGCGCAGATGATCGTAAACGAATACGTGAAAAGTTTTGTATTCGCCCTTTTTTCCTCCCCAACGACGACCAGTCCGGTCAGTCACGTCTTTCAGGAACCTTGGATCTTTCGCATTTTCTTTTTCGGAGTAATCGCCCTGATCGTTTGGTTTTTCAAAGGACGCATACGGGAAAAAGGAGGATCCGTTCTTACCTCGCTATCCGAGACGTTTAGAGACCCGCTCGTCGCCGTAACGAGTATTCTGTTTTTGCAATATATCATCATAGACGCGACCACCGGTAACAAACAACTGAGACACGTATTTCCTCCGTTACCGGCCTTGTTTACGATCTTCTCGCTTTGGGTATTTCGTTTTATTGAAAGTCCGATTAAAAAGGAAAGAATCGCCGCGGCCGGTTTCGGTTTGATCGTATTCTTCTGGAGCGCGAGCCTTTATGTGAGAGAAGGCGGGCTTTTGACAAAAAGTTTCGAAAAGGTCCAATACTTTTGTTTGAAGGGATTTCAGACGGACCTCTTCCAACCCGCAAGAGATCTCACTGTCAAAATTTCCCCCGAAGGAAAATATATCGTCTTCAACGGATTTCATGAGGAATTCAACTTCGACAAAAAAGGAAGATTGATCGCCTCCGAGATCGACCTACTGATGAGAATGAAAACGTTCGAAAAAGGAAAGTACCGAAACGATTCCAGACACAAGTGGAAAACCTGGGAAGAATTTTCATCGGCGCTCGTAATCGCGCCGACCTGCGGACAAAAGGAAATGATGGATAAGTTTGCGATTCGTTCGGCGGCAGTCGGCAAAAGTACAACTCTCAAAAAAGAATACAAACATCCTTCCGGAAATTATTGTTTACGAGAATATAGGATCCAATGAACGGCTTCCTTACATCCGAAAGGATGTGAGGAGAATTTCAAAATCGGATTCAACCATCCGACTTTCCGAGTTCGGTTTATTTTTTCGCGAACTCTTAAAAAAAAATCCTTCTATTTGAATTGCGCTACGACTCGGTTTTAGATCTATAAAACCGAAGACGAACGATGAAATTCGGATTCTTCCGAAAATGAATTGCAGGAATGGGAAAGAAGAATTTACTCTGGAATTGATTTCGAATCTTCTATGCAGCCTTCCTGGATCATTCCTTCCGTCTTCTTTGCGCTGACTGCCGTCGTCATTCTCAATCTTGTTTATTTGTTTTTATATTTGACGGAGAAACATAAATTCCTGCTCTTTTGGTTGCTTTCGTGGTTTTTTCAATTCATCTTCCTTCTTGGAAATCTTTTTCGAGCGACCTTTGGACAGGAAGAATGGGTTTCGATAGCGACTCATTGCGCGGACGTAACGAGGGCTTTTTTTCTTCTGACCGGTAGTTATCTATTTCTAAAAAAGGAAATTCCGAAAACCGCCTATCTGCTCTTGCCCATAGGATTCGCATGGGCCGTCGTCGAGGAAATTTATTTCCCGGGCTCCGATCTCGCTTCCGCGCCGATTTATATGATCGTGGGGGGAACTCATATCTATTCCGGAATCTTATTCCTCCGTTTGCCTTCGACTTATTATCGAGGAAATCAAATCGCCGGATGGAATTTTATCCTCTGGGGAATCCATATCCTGGACTATCCGATCTTAAGACCGATTCCGGAATTTGCAATCGTAGGTTTTTTGTTAGGCGGTCTGTTTAGATTGAGTTCCGCGATTTCAATTCTGTTGATCTACTTTGAATGGTCGAGAGAATCCGAGATCCGGCTCGATTCACTTTACAAAAAGATCATAGACACTTCTCAGGAAGGAATCTGGATCTTAGACAAAACGGGGAAAACTACTTTTGCAAATCCTAAGATCGGACAACTCTACGGAATCAAACCCGAAGATATGCTGGGTTTGAATATTTTAGACATAGTAGAACCCGAAAGAAGAAGTTCCGTCGCGCATCGATTGGAAGAGAGGAAAAAGGGAAAGACCGAAATTTCAGAATACAACTTCGTGAATCGATTAGGAGAAAAAAAATTCGCGATCGCTTCCGCAAATCCTTTGTACGACGATTCGGGCAATTACGACGGAGCGCTCGCTATGATCGTAGACATCACTTCTTTGAAGATGGTCGAGGAAAGACTGAGGGAAAGTGAAAGACAGATCTCCACGATCATAAGCAATATTTCCGGTATCGTCTATCGTTGCAAAAACGACCCCCCGCGCTGGACGATGGAATATATCAGCGAAGGATGTGAACAGCTCACAGGTTACGTTGCCGAAGATTTTTTGGAAAATAAAATCGTGAATTTCGGAGATCTGATTTTAATCGAAGACCGACCTCTTGTCGAATCCGGAGTTTCCGAATCCGTAAGCGCGCAAATTCCCTATCAATTGACTTATCGGATCCGGAAAAAGGACGGAAAGATTCAGTGGTGTTTCGAACAAGGAATCGGAGTTTTCGATTCTAACGGCGGATTACAGGCGTTGGAGGGAGTTATCATCGACTATTCTCTACCGAAACAGGCAGAGGAACTGATCAGCAATTCTTTAAAGGAAAAGGAACTGCTCCTTAGGGAAATCCATCACCGCGTTAAAAACTATATGCAGGTTTTATCAAGTTTGATCGGGCTTCAGTCCGAATATTCGACCGAACCGGAAGCTAAAAAAGTCCTCGACGACAGCCAAAACAGAATCGCGTCCATGGCGATGATTCACGAAACGTTATATTCAAAAAGCGTTGAGAGTCAGATTTTTCTTCCGGATTATATCCGAAAACTGATCTCTAATCTTATGCATTTTTTCGGATACGACGAGAAAGAACTCCAGACCACGGTCCGCTGCGATTCGTTGGTTTTAAACCAGGGAATTCTGATCCCATTGGGCCTAATTCTGAACGAGCTGATTACGAACTCGATGAAACACGCGTTTCCAAAAGTGAACGGAACCAAAAAACTTTCGGTCAGTTTTACGATGGATAAACGGAATCTTTCCTGTCTCGAAGTGACGGATAACGGTCCGGGTAAGAATCCGAATTCTCCTCCGAAAAAAGATTCCCTGGGGACGGAGCTGATTTCGCTGCTGACCCAACAACTCAAAGGTAATATCGAGGAAGTTTCCTCCGGCGAATCTCATACAACTCGAGTTATTTTTCCTCTCAATTAAGAGATTGGAATTTCTATTTTTCTAAGCGGCGACGGATTGTTTTGTTTTCCCTTTTTGTCCGCGAACTTCTCCCTCGGTTGAGTTCGCAGTTCGGGACGCGACCTCTTCGAAGGTTTCCTTATATTTTTCGTGGTTGGTTCCCATGATCTTATCCCAAAAGTTGAAATAGAGGGAATAGTTACAGTTAAAGTATTTATGGTGCATATTATGATGCGTCGTAGTGTTGTGCCAGTTCGTGAATTTACTTCGTAAAAACCAGGAAGGAAAAAGTTCGTATGATAGATGACCCAAAACGTTAAGCGAAGTCATATAAACGAAAAAAACGAGCATAGCGCCTTGATGAAGCGGAAACAAAACCGAAGCAAGAGGAATGATTCCCGATTCTACGATCGCTTCCAATGGATGAAAAGAAAAAGCCGCCCACGGAGAAGGATTTGTGGATTTATGATGAACAAGATGAAAACTTTTGAATAGAAGTTTGTGATGCATCATCCGATGCGTCCAGTAAAAGTAAGTATCATGTAAAAGAATCAAAGCGAAAACACTGAATATCAAATACGCGGTTCCGTAGTCAGAAACGCTTTCGTATATAAGATTGTATCCGTTCACCTGAGACCAAGCCGTAAAAACTCCGGAAAGTGCAAAAACAAAGAACGTAATCAGCGAGTATTTCACCTCGTGCCGGATCTTTTCCGGCTCTGGTTTTTTTCCTTGAACGAGTTTGTGTGAAAGTTTTTTTCCGAAAAAGACCCAGACCACGAGAAAGGCGCCGCCCGCAAAGAGCACATAACGCACAAACAGGGTTCCCCAGACGATCCCGAAAAATCCGGTGTAACCCACCTTTGAAAGCAATTCTTCCATTCTTCTTCTCTCCAGATTCTAAGAGATAAGACTCGTAGAATTCAATATATTATTGTCTGAAAAGTCTATTTGGGCTTACTATTTTCAAAATCGTTCAGGTTTATTTTAGGATCCACCCGATTTTTTCGATATTCCGTCGGGGTGAGAGACGTGAGCTCCTTAAAAGCGCGATTGAAAGGCCCGAGAGATTGGTAACCCAGATCCATCGCGATGCGGATGACGGGGATCTCGTCCTTCCCGGGATCCAAAAGAATCTCACACGCTTCTTGAATTCGATAACGATTGAGAAAGTCGTTAAAATTACGAAACCCTAGATTTCCGTTGATGAGTCTTCTGAGTTTATATTCGTGAACCTGAAGTTCGTCGGCGAGACTACGTATGGTCAAACCCTCGGAACGATAAATCTTTTCCTTTTCGAAAGAATCGATGAGCTTCTTCTGAAGAATCGGATCCACCGCAAGCGGCTTCTCTTCCTCCGCAACTCCGGCTTTCTTTTGAATCAATCCCTCTTTGAGTTCGAACATCAAAAATTGAAACGCAAGAATGAGTCCCCAGGCGAGGATTCCGTTGATCAGATCCAACACTTCGGAGACTTCTTTTCCTCTTAAAAATAAATGCGAAAATATATTGAGCGCAATCACGGTTCCGGATATGAGAATATGAATTTGTCTGAGTGTGCGTCTTGATTCTATTAGATCGTCTTTTCTTCCGATGTAGGTTTGAATGATCGCGGTCAAAACGAAACCGAGCGAAAAAATAGAAGGCAACAATATGCTGGAAAGAATTTTTTCGGATTCCACCGGACCTCGAAGCGAGATCTGCCCGAGGGTCGGATAAGTGGCGATCGTGGAAAGTATCAATTTTCCGGCGAGTAGCGCCCAAAACCATTTTTTAATTTCGAAATGGTCTTCAAAGGCGGCTAACGTGATGAGCCAGTAAAAAAAAAGGCAAGGACAAGACGGAGAGGAAAAGAAGATTCCGAATCATCGGCGGAATCTGAACGTTCACGTCCAAGTTGAGAATCAAATAGGAAAGAATCGAAAGAATAAAGAAGACGGCTATCTTTCCCCGAATGTCATACCAGTAGCGGAGTGAAAAAAAAAGAAGAAGAGAGACGAGGCCGCCTATCGAAAAGAAATGTAAGATATTTGTAATTTCAGAGATCACTGATTCCTTCCAGATTTTCCAACTCTGTCCAAAAGTCTTTTGTTTGTAAATCAGGAAGCAGGCTCCGGATAAGTCCGCTGTCGATAAAACTATCCTCTCTTTCCGATTCTACGATTTCGGATTTGAGAATTTTATCGTGTTCTTCCAAGAACGAGAATATTTCCTTCCAAGTGTGCCACTGGTTATCCGAAAGATTTAAGACTTTTGGGAGGGAATCAAAACCTTTTTTTCGAATAAGCTGCGTTAGGCGAACGACCGTCGAAGCGACGTCGTCGCCGTGGATAAGATTGAGTTGTCTTGAATTCTTCTTAACCAATCCTTTTCTCGCCCAATCCGCGGGATTTCTTCCTGGACCGTAGATTCCACAGAGACGGAGAATCTTTCCTCCCCTGCGCAGCCATTCTTCCTCCAAGGAAAATCGATCGTGATCTTTTTGAAGCGGAGTCGACTCCACGATATCCGGATCCCGTCTATAGATGCTCGTAGTTCCCAGAAGAATCAAATTTTGAACCGACAGAAAAAGAACGTCCAGAAATCGATTCGGATCTTTTAGTTTTTGGATCGGAAAGGTTACGATTCCGAGTTCCATCTCCTTTGGAGAATTTTTTTTTGAAAACTCGTCGAGAGAATCGGGATCGGAGAAATCGAAATTCTCCGTTCCTAAGATTCGAGTTTTAGCGGAAAAACTTCGTAACGAAATTTCGGGAAGAGCCAGGAGTTTTTCCGCGATACGCTTCCCGGTATAACCGAGCCCGAATACGGAGACGTTTCGCACTAACCCAGTCCCAGTCGTTTATAGATAAGCCCGATCTTTTCAAGATAAGGTTCGATCCTGAAAATATCGTCCAAGTCTCTTTGTGTGAGAACCTGATTGACGCGGGAATCTTTTTCAAGTCTTCCTTTCAGAGTTTCGGATTGATTTCCCCAGACCGCCATCGCGTGCTCTTGAACGATTAGATATGCGTCTTCGCGCACGATCTTTCCTTTTTCGATGAGTGCGAGTAGAACCTTTTGCGAAAAGATCAATCCACGCGTGACGCCTAACGTTCTTTCGATCGCATCCGGATAGACGTGAATATTTTTGATTACGAAGAGCATCTTATCCAGGATATATTCCAATCCGACGGTAGAATCCGGCAAGACTACTCTTTCGGCCGATGAATGAGAGATGTCCCGTTCGTGCCAGAGTGCGACGTCCTGTAGACCCACGTTTACGTTCGCACGGACGACTCGTGAAAGTCCGGAGATTCTTTCGCAAATCACCGGATTCCTTTTATGAGGCATAGCGGAAGATCCTTTCTGTCCCACCGAAAAAGGTTCTTCCACTTCTCTTCCTTCGGTCTTTTGAAGAAGTCGAATCTCCGTCGCCATTCGATCCAAAGAGGAAGCGGTCACTCCGAGTACGGAAAGATAAAACGCGTGACGGTCTCTCGAAACGACTTGTGTGGCGATCGGATCCACTCGGAGTCCCATCTTTTCGCATACGTAGGCTTCGATTTCAGGATCGATATTGGAATAGGTTCCCACCGCTCCCGAAAGTTTTCCCACTGCGATTTCTTCACGAGCGTCGGCCATTCTTTTTCGATTTCGGTTTAATTCTTCAAAAAATAATGCGAACTTGAGTCCGAGCGTCATCGGTTCGGCGTGAATTCCGTGGGAGCGCCCGATACACGGTAGGTCCTTATATTGGATCGCCTTTTCCTTTACTACGGCGATCAGCTCGTCCGTCTTTTTCAGAATGAGATCCATCGCCTGAACCATCTGAACGCAAAGGGCAGTGTCGCCGATATCCGAAGACGTAAGACCGTAGTGAACATGTCGTCCCGCCGGTCCGATGTAGGAATTCATGTTGGTCAAGAATGCGATGACGTCGTGGTGAACCTTACTTTCTATCTCGAGAATTTCTTCTACTTTGAACTTCGCTTTTGTTTTGATTTCCTGAAAATCTTCGGGTGGAACTTCTCCGCGTTTCATTCGAATTTCGCAGGCGAGAATTTCTATTTCTTTCCAGATTTCAAATTTGTTCTCTAATTCCCAAATTTTGGAAATGGCGGGATTGGAATATCGATCGATCATTGCTGGAAGGTCCTTTTAGGAAAATGAATTCAAATCCACTCTCCTATAGAAGGCCTTTCTGTAAAAAGAAAAATTGGACCGACAAAGAGGTGATCTAAATCTCCTGTGATATAGGTGGTCGCGCGGAGTTCCGTCCACTTTGTCCTCCGAAAAACCGCGTGTGAAAGATTCTGCAATACGCTCTTTGTCCCGGATTCAAAAAAGCGATACGCATTTTAGGATTTGCAGCCGAAATACCTTTTGTCCGGCCGTTTCTCATGGATTTCACCGTTGAAAGTGGACGGTCTACCGTCCACTTTCAACCTAGTTCAAAAGAACGAACAAATTCACGGATCGTGTTGATATGATCGATCTCCGGAGAAGGATTCTCCTTGCTCGGTTCGTAGAGATGCTCGTCGAAGACATGGTAGTCAAAAATCTTAAGAGAAAAATCCGGCAACGTGATGATGATATTTTCCGAATGAATATCGAAAATCAGCTTTTCCTCTTCTGCCAAGTGTTTTGTCACTTCGATCACTCTATGAAAATCCAGAGCGATCTTTTTCAACTTGGAACGGCTGATCACGCCGAACTTATGAGTGTCAAAGTTCAATTTCCACTTCGGAAAGAAGGCGTCCTGCAAAGGATTCTGACGAATCTTCTCGTTCAATCGGATGAATTCCTTTAGATGTTTTCCGGGAAGAAGATTTTGGTTGTCGCAAGGGGTTAGGGTAAGAAGCGGAATCCCGAACGGAGTTCTTCTCGCGCGAAGACCCATAAAATAACGAGTCGGAAGAACCAAATCGGGAATGAGAGATTTTAGTTTCCAATAATGAAGACGTTCCAAACCGAGCCTGGAAAACTTAAACTGAATGTCTTCCTTCGCCGAACGGCCCCAAGTTTTCGATTTCAAAAAATCCATCAAATGAATTTCTTCCGGTTTCAGATAACGATCCAGATTCTTATTCACGTGTTTGTATAAGGAACCAAAAATCGGATCCGAAGGAAGTTTCGACTTGCCTATCTTAACGACCTGATTCCAAGGAAGCGCATATACGAATTTATAAGAACCTCTTCCGATGTATTTTTCGGAAGAGAGGGGCATAAAGTTGTCAAGATATTCTCTCTCGTATCGATGCGTTATGCGAAACAGGTGAGAAACCGGAAACAGTCTTTCATACGTCTTTCTAACAAAACCGGATTCTCGCAGACGAAAATCGACTGGAAGATCCTCGATCGGAATTTCAGGCTTTGTCTTTTCAGGATCGTAAAAAAGTTCCTTATCGAGCCCTTTCTCCAAGAGCTCGATGAAGTTGGGAATTTTAGGCGAACTTAAGAAATCGCGTATGACCCCACCTAACTCGCCTAAACGATTTCTCTGAGCCATAAACTTAAATTTTACTGAAAATAAACCTTTTCGGAAATAGGAGCAAGTTTCGCTTTTTTCAAAATCGCTTCCTCGAGTTGGGAAGAACGATCCTGATCCAACCACCAAAGAGAAGACGCCTCTTTCTCGCTTCCGTATTTACCGAGCGGATTTTTAGGAAACTTGAATTTGTTCCAATACATGATTCTTGTCGCGCTCGTGTTCCAAAGAAGAACATAAGGAACTTGTGATGTAAGAATCTTGTCTATTTTTTTAAGGATCTCATTTCTTTTTGGAACGGAGAATTCCGTCCTTTGTTGTTCGATGAGTTTATCTACCTCCGGATTCTTAAAACCCGCAAGATTGGGCTGTCCTTTTTCTTCCGCGTATTTGGAATACCACATCGCTTCCGGATCCTTAAAAACGCCTCCGCCCCAAGCCGCCCAGGTCATATCAAAATCATATTTATCCATCCGAGAACTCCACTCCGCGAGATCCGTAGATTCAAGACCGATTATGATCCCGACTTCTTTCGCTCTTTCTTGAATCAGAGTGAGATATTTTTCGGACTTCTTATCCCTTTCCAGGATGTTGAACTTAAATTCCTTTCCGTCCTTTTCCAGAATTCCTCTCGCATTCGTTTTCCAACCTGCCTCGGCGAGAAGTTCTCTCGCCTTTTTCACGTCGAAATCGATCGGAGGATTGGGAGAAGAATTCGCCGGCCACAAATCCTGATAGAACGCGTTAGTCTCCTCGTATTCGTTGTATGCCAATTTTTCGATAAGAAGTTTTCGATCCACAAGATGAGCGAACGCTTTTCTAACTCTCACATCCGAGAAAATCTCTCTTCGTGTGTTAAAAACCAAACCTTGAAAACCGATCGGCTTGGAATTATAGATCTTCTGTTTGAGAATGTAATTCTCGTCGAACTTTTCCCCCACCGCGTCCTTTACCCAAAACGAAGCGGTATAAGTCGGGTAGATATCTATATCACCTTTTTTGAATGCTTGAAACGCGATCGGTTCTTCGTTATAGACCTTAAAAAGAATCGTGTCGAAGTTATCCAATCCTTTGTAGAAGGGATAAGCGCGCATCCAATAATCTCCCCTCCTTCTCATCTTCACGTAACGGCCTTTTTTTGCGGACAACATGGAATAAGGCCCGGAAACCACCGGAAAATCGAAATTCTCCTTATCGAAATTTCTCCCTTGGAAATGATGCGCCGGAAGAATGTAGAGAGAATTTGCGATCGTGTTAAAATTGGACCAGTGGATCTCTTTTTGGGTGAATTCGATTTCCCGATCGTTCAGAACGACCGGCTTTTCAAAACGGGAAAGATCGATTCTGAAAACGGCTGTATTGTTATTCTTATCCATCAGGGTTTCGTAAGTAAAAAGAACGTCGTGCGCGGAGATCGGTTTTCCGTCCGACCAAGTCGCGTTAGAGTCGATGGTAAAGGTAAACTTCTTTTTATCGGGCGAAATTTTCCAAGAAGAAGCAAGATGAGGAATCGGCTCGAGGGTGATCGGGTGATAGTCGAGAAGCGGCTCGAACATCAGACCGAAAATATGAGCGGTTGTGGAAAACTGATCGAGATAATAATTCAACGACTTCGGAAATTGATGACTGTAGATCCGAAAGGTTCCTCCCTTCTTCGCTTCCGGAGAAACGATCGGGTTGTGAACTCGAAGCGCCGCGGGGATCGAATCCGAACTTCCCTTCCAGGGAATTTCTTCCACTACCGCGGAAGTATCCGCTTCCTCTTTTTCGCCGCATTGGATGAGAACGCCTGCGGATACAAAAAGAAAAGAACAGTAAATAAAAAGTTGATAAACCTTTTTCAAAAAAATCACCTCGTGTTTAATTTTTAATTCTGTGAGCTTGGTATACGTCCGGGATCTGTTTTAGGTTGCTTAGAATTTCTTTGAGCTGATCCAAATGTTCCACTTCCACTTCAAAACTAGCAACGAGATTTCCCCTCTGATCCGTGGAGGCTTTGGATTCTCGAATGTTGGTCTGAGTGTTCGAAATGGATTTTACGATTTCCATAAAAATTCCTTGGCGGTCTTTCGATTTGACTTCGATCAAAACGGGAATGGATTCGTTCTGACCGTAATCCCATTCGACGGTGATAACGCGCATGGATTCTTCTTGTTCCTGTTGTTTGGCGGTGACACATCCTTTTTTATGAATGCTCACGCCGCGACCTCTCGTGACAAATCCGATGATTTCGTCTCCAGGAAGCGGAGAACAGCAACCGGAAAGCCGGACCGGAATTCCGCGAAGACCAGCGACGATCACCTTGCCGGCGGCTAAGTCGATTTGTTTCGTCGGTCTCGCGGAAGGTTTCTTCTTGAGTTCTTCCAGAACGTCCGCGTTAAGCGTAATCTCGGCGGCGAATTCGGCTTCCTGCTGAAGATCCTTTTTCGTTTCTTCCCTCAGTCTTCGAAAGTAAGCCCGAAGTTTCTGTCTCGCGGACGGAGTTCTTACGATGCGAAGCCAGATCGGAGAAGGTTTGGTCCTTTTATCGGTGATGATTTCGATCTGATCTCCGGAACGGATCTCGGTGCGGAGAGGAAGCATTCTTCCGTTGATTCTTCCGCCCTTTGCTTTTAAACCGACATCGGTATGGATCCGAAACGCAAAGTCGAGGATCGTAGCGCCTTTCGGTAACTGAAGAATTTCGCCTTTCGGCGTGAAGACGAAAACCTCGTCCTCGTGAAGATCGTATTTTAATTCTTCGACGAATTCTTTAGGATCCAGGGCCGAATCCTGCCAAGAACTCAAGAGCTCCAACCATTTTACCTTTACACTCTTCCCGGTCGCGGAAGGTTTTCCTTCCTTATACATCCAGTGCGCCGCGATACCGTATTCCGCGATATCGTTCATTTCTCTCGTTCGAATCTGAACTTCGAGGGGTTTTCCGTCCGGCCCGATCACGGTCGTATGAAGGGATTGATACATGTTGGTTTTAGGAGTCGCGATATAATCCTTAAAACGTCCGGGAACGGGATTCCAAAGCGTATGCACGATTCCTAATACGCCGTAACAATCCTTCACTTCGTTGGCGATGATCCGAATCGCGCGAAGATCGAAAATTTCGTGGAACGTTTTTTCCTTGAGTTTCATCTTTCGATAGATGGAATAAAAATGTTTAGCTCTTCCGTCGACGTCGGCTTCGATTTGGATTTCGGAAAGTCTCTGAAGAAGAATAATCTTCAGCGTTTCGATAAACCCTTCCCGTTCCGACTTCTTTGAATTGATATTTTTCTTAACTTCCTGGTATTCTTCCGGATTGAGAATCTGAAACGCGAGATCCTCGAGTTCGGATTTGATCTTATAAATCCCGAGCCTTCCGGCTATCGGAGCGTAAAGAGAAAGAGTTTCCTGAGCGATTCTTCTTTGTTTTTCCGCAGGTTGAAAAGAAAGGGTCCTCATGTTGTGAGTTTTGTCGGCGAGTTTGATAAGAATGACTCGGATATCCTTGATCGTCGCAACGATGATCTTGCGGATATTCTCCGCCGCTTCCGTTTCCTTAGACTGACTTTTGATCTTGGAAATTTTAGTCACGCCTTCCACGAGATCGGTAATGTCTTCGCCGAAATCTCGGATCATATCGTCCCGGGAATATTCGGTGTCTTCGATCACGTCGTGAAGAAGTCCGGCGCAGATTACCTTTTCATCCAAACCGAGTTCGAAAAGAAGATAACCTACTTGAAGCGGATGAACGATATACGGTTCTCCGGAAAGACGGAACTGCCCCTGGTGCGCCTTCTCGGACACGTCATACGCCCTTAGGACGGATTCGTAGGCGTTGTCGCCGAGAGTTTCTCGAACGCCTTCTAAGAGCATTTCTTTGGACGCGGGCGCTTTCACAAATCCCATTATCAGCGTTGTTCTATATCCAAACCGAGGTCCAGAAAACGGGTCGTATGAGTCAGATATCCCATACTCACGCCCGCTCCGGAAAGTTCGGCGAGGGCTTCCAATTTTTCGGGAGTAATTCCTCCGGAGATTTCTATCTGCACGTTAGGCGCCTTTTGCTTCAAGGTCGTATAAGCGATCTTCGCGTCTTCCAGGGAAAAGTTATCCAGAAGAATCACGTCGGCGCCCGATGTAATCACGTCTTCGAGTTGCGAAAGAGAATCGATTTCCACTTCCACAAGCCTTCCCGGGAACTTGGTCTTAATTGTATTTACAGGTTCGTGAGCGGAAGAATACATCGCGAGATGATTGTCTTTGATCAACGCCATCTCCGAAAGATTGAGTCTGTGATTGCTTCCTCCTCCGCAATAGACCGCGTATTTTGCGAGCTTGCGATAACCGGGAAGCGTTTTGCGCGTATCCAAAATCATAAGACCGTTTTTTCCGTATTTGGAAACGACTTCTCCCGTACGCGTGGAAATACCGGAAAGATATTGAAGAAAGTTCAAAAGAATTCTCTCGATTCGAAGAATGCCGATCAAGCTGCCTTGAATCTTAAGAAGAGTGTCTCCCTTCGCGAAAGTGTCCGAATCTTTTTTTAAGAATTCATACTGAATGGAATTTCCGGAAAGAACATTCAATACTTCTAATACTCCTGTTCCGCAAAGAATTCCGGGTTCTCTTGCGTTGAGGCTGGCGCTCGCTTTTTTTTCAGGAGAAAAAAGAGATACGGAAGTGATGTCCTCATCGGGACAGTCTTCCCGCCACGCGAGCGTGACCAAGGTCTCATAGTCTTGATAATTTACAGAGGAAATAGGCTGAGTATAAGCGCGCTTCATTTCAATAATGTTTTCCAATTCAGAAGACACAATCAAGTGAATTTCGTCAAGAGCGGCAAAATAAGAAACCGTTCTTCGGGGAACATTTTCGTCCCGCAAAATTCGGAAAGGAATGTCAAAAATTTTCTCCAAAATGGAGCTCGTAAAATCCATTTGTGCAACCTTCAAAAAAGTGAAATCGAATTTCGGGAGAGCTTTTCGGAAACAAATTCCGATTTCGGAAAATTCTTAAATTAACTCCGAAAGTTTCCGCAACGGAATGAAAAAGAAAACGTTCGAATTTGAATCTTCGGAAGTAACTAACGCGAATTCAAAAAGGGAAGAATTTAGGAATCAAAAAATTTCCCGAAAATCTGTTGCACGAATGAGCCTCGAAAAATTCTAAAAATCAAAACAGGAGATCCGTGTGAAAGGAAGAGGAAATGAAAGATTGGAAAGTCTTTTGGACGAATACGAGAAGGACTTGAATCGGGAATTTATCGGCAACAAAGCCGATTTTTATTTTGGAAAGTGGGAAAAGATGAGAAAGAATTCCTCTGCGATGAATCTCTACTCCTGGAACTGGGGCGCCGTCCTTTTTGGTCCCGTATGGTATGCTTATCGAAAGATGTATTTGATTTCGATTCTTTATTACGGACTCATTATCGGAGCATCCGTCGTTCTTTCCTACTTTTTGGAAAAAGACATTCCCAATTCTGCGTTTGGAGGAGGACTTTTGGTTTTCGGCATGTTCGGAAATTATACGTATTTGGATTTTATTTCTAAGAAAACCCGAAAGATCGATGAGGACGCGACTAAGGATGAAATGGAAAAGTTGGAAGAATGTAAAAAACAGGGAAGAACCGACCTAAGAGCGGCGCTCTTGGCTGCTATTCCGATCCTGATCGGCGGAATTCTCGAAATCATACGATAAAATGAAATAAATCGGAGGTCCGACTCCGAAAGAAGCATGTCCTCTTTGAAAAAGTGGACGGAACTCCGCACACAAAAAAGGCTTGGTCGTTTCGACCAAGCCTTCGTTTTAAAAAAGAACTAAAATTCTTCCTACTGAAGATTTTCCGGATTTTCTTCCTCAGCGTTTTCCTCTTCAGGAGCCGCTTCGGAACCAGCGTCGTCTCCGGAAGTTTCCGGCTCCTTCACTTCATTCTTCTTTTTGCTTTCAGCGTCTTCGCCGCCGGACTCAGACTCTGCTTCCTCGGTTTCAGTTGAAGCAGGCTTTTGATTTTGCTCAATCGCCTCAACTTCTTCCGCAGCAGCCGGTTTCTTCTTGCTTGGAACCTGATTTTTATTGAACTTGGTCGGCCCTTTCGCTGGTGGAATCAGCAATACTTGTTTTGGGAAAATCAGATTCGGATTTTTGATCTTTCCGCGATTCGCCTCGTAGATTCTTTTCCAAAGTTTAGAAGTTCCATAATGTCTTTTATCCTTTGCGATTCTCCAAAGACAATCAGCCGGAACTTTTTTACGAACCACATAACGTTTCCAACCCTCCGGCAAGCCGTCTTCTCCCATTTTGGAGGAAGAATTCTTTCCTTCCGTAGTCTCCGTTTTGTCGTTCTTTCCGTCTTTTCCGGTTTTTGTATCGCGATTTGCAATTTTGTCTCCGGAAGTTTTGCGTTCCATTCTTTCCGCAAGCTCTGCGGATTGGTCGACAACGATTCTGGAAAGACGAATCGCTTCTTCGGAGCGGGCAATAGAATCTTCGTACTTCTCGGAAGAATAAAGATCTTCCGCTGAAACTCTGGATTCTTCCGCAGCTTTTAGATTTTCTTCAGCTCTCTGGTAAGATACTTGGAAATCCCTGGAAGCGTTGACTTTTGTTTTATCAAAAGATGCTAATTTAGTCGTAGCGGAAGCGATGCTTTGTTTCGCGAGTTCCTTTTGCTTTTCAGCGTAGGCCTTGATATTCTTTGCTACGAGCTCTCCGGATTTTTTACGGATATCGTCAACTTCGACATAACCGTCTTTGATCTTTCCTTCTTCGATTTTTGCTTTCGCAGAATCCAAACGGTTTCTTGTCTCTGCTACCTCCGGATCCTTTCCTTCGGCATATTTGTCGGCGTCGCTTAGATTTTTCTCGATGTCCGCGAGAGAATCGATGAGTTGTTGTTTTTGAGAAAGGGCTAATACCTTGGATTCGTCTGCGGCTTTTTTAGAGTCCGCGTATTTCTGGCGAGAGGCTTCGTATTGATCAAATGCGGCCAAACGAGTTCTCAACTTTGCATCGTCGCCGGATTCTCTTGGATAAGATTCCAGGGTCCGATCCGCAGTTTCCCGAAGCGTATCCCCTTCTTTACGAAGTTGAACCGCAGAGTTGTAAGGCTCGGACGCCAACTGGACGGCGAAAGCTTCGTCTGCGGAATCGATCGAAGCCGAGGATTCTTTTCTCGCATCGTCTACGGACGATGGAAATGATTTTTCGGATGCGTCTAACGCTTTCGCTCTTGCATATTCTGCGGACTTTTTCGTTTCCGCTAAATCTTCTTCCGAAGCCTTTTGGTGAGCGTTCAATAAACTTTTACGAGCTTCCTCGAGTTCCGCAGGAGCGTATTTTTCAGCGCCTGCGGATTTCGCTCTGGTGATCGAATTCTTTGCGTCGCTCAACTCCTGAATTGGAAGTTCAGCTCCGCAGGCAATCAGAACACCTGTAAGTAAAATTATAAAAGCGGAGGATATTTTTCTTTGGATTGATTTCATAGCGGCACCAGGTTTCAGAAAAGGTAGGATAAATTTAGAATCCGATCTTACTTAAAGGCAGACACTGCCTCGGCTTCATTATCAAAAATCTCGAAGAAAGAAGTAAGCTTTGTGAGCTCGAATACTTTTCGTACCGATCCGGAGACGTTGATAATTTTAAGTCCCCCCTGATACTTCTTCAGGTTGGAGAGGCTGGAAATCAGTGCACCAATACCAGACGAGTCAATGTAGGAAACTTTTTCCAAATTGATAATGGTATAATATTTTTGTTCCTCGATGAGTTTAGCGATTACATCTTTTATCTCTGGGGCATTGTAGAGATCGATTTCTCCGTTTATGTCCAGAATCACAATGTTCCCGCTTTCTCTTCTGGTTATTTCCATAAATAATCAGCAACTCCTTTCTGTCTCTTTCCGGCCAGCTCTACTAAAGGAAAGGCGATTCTTTAAATAGTCAACCGGAAAATTCAGGCTTTTCGTACAAATTTTTCCACCTGGCATAGGTTTCTAAAAATTCTCCTGCCTGAATGGATTTTTGTATCTCTGAAAGAAAATTTTTCATGAAGAATAAATTATGAAACGTTGAAAGTGAAAATGCCGTGATCTCTCCGACGTGATGAAGATGTCTGATATAGCCGATGCTGTATCTTTTACAAACTTTGCACTGACAATTCGGGTCCATCGGAGCTTCGGAGTTCTTCCATTTCTCATTTCTAAGATTCACCTTGCCCAAAGAAGTGAAGACTTGTCCGTTTCTTGCGTTTCTGGTCGGGAGTACACAGTCGAACATATCTACTCCATTCTTAACTCCGTCCAAAATATCGGGAACGGTTCCCACTCCCATCAAGTAGAGAGGCCGACTTCGATCAGTGTGAGAGGAAATTCCGTCAAGGATTCGTATAAAATCCTTTCTCGGTTCTCCCACGGAGAGTCCTCCGATCGCAATTCCGTCAAACGGCAGTGATGCGATCGCTTTTAAACTCTCGAGACGAGAATCCAAATCGATTCCACCTTGAAAAATTCCGAAGAGATGTTGAGAATTCTTATTTTTCTCCCAGTGCTCGACTGACATTTCCGCCCAACGATGCGTTCGATCCAATGACTGCCTTAGCCTTTCCGCACTCGAATCAAAAGGCGCACAATCATCCAAGACCATCATGATATCGGAGCCGATACTTCTCTGAACGTCGATCACCGATCCCGGCGTAAAGTAATGCCGACTTCCGTCGATATGAGATTGGAAGCGAACGCCGTCAGTTTCATACTTAAAAAGTGAATTGAGACTGAAGACCTGATATCCTCCGCTGTCGGTGAGAAGCGCTCCCTTCCAGGTCATAAATTTTTTCAGACCGCCGAATCGATCCAAAACGGAAGTTCCGGGACGAAGATAGAGGTGATAGGTGTTACCCAATATTAGAGAATACTCAAGTTCTTCGAGGTCTTCTGTATCGAGGGTTTTTACGACTCCACGAGTACCGACCGGCATAAAAATTGGAGTGTTTAGTTTTACTCCGTTGAGATCGAGAACCCCGGTTCTGGCTCGAGTATGCGGATCCTCGGAAGTGGTTTTAAAAATCATCTACCGGAAGTGTGTTCGTTACAGGTTCCGTAGATGTTCAAACTGTGGCCTGTGATTCTGAATCCGTTGTCTTTCGCCGCTTGCTCTTGCAGTTGCTCGATTCGTTCGTCTACAAATTCCACAATTTTTCCGCAAACGGTGCAGATGATATGATCGTGGTGTTTGTGACCGATGATATGTTCGTAATATTTGTAATCTTTTCCGAAGTTATGCTCTTGAAGAAGTCCGGCGGATACCATGATGGAAAGAATTCTATAAATGGTTGCCTTGGAAATTTGATCTCTTTGATCTTTGAATTCTTCCAAGAGTCCTTCCGCGGTGAAGTGATTGTGAAGAGAAAAAATTCTCTCCGCTACCAACATCCTCTGACTGGTGATCTTGAGTCCTTCTTTCTGAAGGTATTCTGAAAAAGTCTGCATTTCCATGCGGACAGCGGGTTCGGTTTTGTTTAGGATGGCTTCTTGTTTTTCTCGGTTCATAAGAGATTACTCAAGGGGCGGGTCAAGATTATCAGGGATCAATCTTTCCGGCAATAGAAAAATACCAGGCTCTTTCCATCTCTTCTGCGATCCGGACGGCCATAATTTTTAGGAGACGGGACTGGGCTTGATTCTCGCTTTCGCGAAATCCGACTTGGTCTGAAAACATGATTCTTACCTGAATCTCCTCTCTTTCCAGAGGAATTTTTTGTCCTCCCGCTTTCTGAAGTTCAAGGCGGACGATGACGGACATTTCTCGGGAGATCGCTTGACCGCCTTGATCCAAAAGATTTCCGACGAGCTGATAGTGAACGACTTCTCCGTAAAGACGATAAGCGGCGAGAGATTTATCCCGGGTTTGCAGGAATCTTCCTCGCGAATCGATTTCGGAACGAACCAGTTCCGTGAGAAGAGTTTGAACTCCCATTCCGTAAGAATTGTTTCTGAAGTTTTGAACATAGAGTCTTCTCTGATCGTCCGGAATCGGAACACCGTCTATCTTAGGTGGATTTCTAGGTTCTCTCGTAAAATAGGTGCAGGAAAAAAGGGAGAGGATTGTTAGAATCAAAAATGCCAGACGGCCAAAGAACATACTTAGAAGGATCTTTCTTGGTCGTACCTCCGCGCAAGAGATTTTTCGGAAATGCTTTTCGGCTTTACAAATTTCAAATTGGATTCCATTTTCTTGGGAGGATGAATCGATTCTTGATTTTTAGAGGCTTCTTCTTGGGGATGCTACTTCTTTGTGCGAGCGCGTTACGCGCGGAGGACCGACCAGAAGAACTTCAGCTCTTTCCCGAACTTCAAGGAAAGCTCCGGTTTCCGATGGAGTTTCAGACGCCGATTTCCGGTTCTTTTGCCGAATATCGAGTCCACCATTTGCACATGGGGGCCGACTTTAAAACATTTCATGTGAACGGTCTTCCAGCCATCGCTCCCTTTGACGGTTTTGTAGAATCGATTTCCGAATCTCCTTCCGGATACGGATTGAATCTCATGGTCCGTTCCCCCTCGGGTCTGAGGGCGAAGTTCGCTCATCTTTTCAACTTAGAAGGTGCAAAAAAAGAATTGGAGAATTTAAGACAGGCGCTTCATCTTCTAAGTGACGGAATTTTTTCCGTCAAATTTTCCGATCAAAGATTTTCCATCAAACAAGGACAGGCGGTCGCAAGAATTGGAGAATCGGGAACCGGGGTTCCACATTTGCACTTTGAGCTCCACGGAAATGGAGATACCTTCAATCCTCTTGCCTATTTAAGAATGACTGATAAGGACGGAACTCCGCCCGAAATGTTGGTCTTGTACGTCGACTCGTCCGACGGAAAGAAGTTTCGGATTCCTCTATTAAAAAAAGAGACTGGAATCTACGAAACGAACGATCCTGAACCTTTGAAAATCGGGGGGGAGGTTCGAATCAAACTCGGCGCTTTTGATCGAATGAACTCAAGGAACAAGAATAATCTCTATTTTGCAAAACTTGTCTCCGGACTTCAGATTCTTTATATGAGAAAATTTGAAAAGATGAGTTACGCGGAGGCAAGAGATCACCAATCAATCTATGATTCCAACCGTTCTTCTCTCAATCCCCCCGTTTATGTATATAATCTTTTTCCGAATCAAAAGCCGAGCATTGACTTGAGACTTTTTCCGGAGGGAGAAGAGATTCCTCTCGAGATTATCGCCGGAGACAAGGAGGAAAACATTTCGTCCTTGAAGCTCCGAATTCTGAATACGGGATCCCAAGGAAGAATCGAAAAGGCGACCGCTATCGAATATTTTTCGCAAGACAAAAGATTTTCTCTTATAACACCGCGAGGAAACACTTTCGGGAAAGGTAATATTCTTTTTGAAAAGGTCGGAACACCGCCGGATCAAACTTTTATACCTGAAGGTTTGATTCTTAAAAGCGATTTGATTGAGATCGAATCCACTGGGATCAGCTGGTCCGGAGAAGCAAAATTGATCTGGAAAGGACGGAGGTTGGGGAAGGGAGAAAATCTTTATCTTCTGGAAGAAGGGACCAAACGTTGGGGAGTGCTCAAAACAACCTCTTCCGGAGAAGGGACCAGTGCAGTCCTTAATAAAATCGGCATTATCGCAGTCTTAGAAGATCGTTCCAAACCCAGAATCGAACATCCATATTTGATCTCCCGTCACAGATTTGATACGGAGGTCCGTCCAAATTCCATAATAGAAAGAATGTATTCCGTATCCGATATCGGTTCCGGTTACGGAGGCGGTGCAGAAATATTTTTAGATGGAGAAATTTATCCCTACGAATTCGAATCCGATCGAAAAATGATCCTTGTGAGAATTCCAAAATCATTTGGAAAATTTAGGAAGAAACTCTTGCTTCAAGCAAGAATTAAGGATCGGGCCGGTAACGCTTCCGAATGGTTGACCGACCTGATAGACCTAGACAAATCTTTCGAGAAGAGAGATGGTTGAATTCTTAAATTATGCTCGAGTTCCGAACGCGAACTTTTTCTTAACACAGGATGGAGTTCCGTCCTATGCTAAGAAAAACAATTCTTTAAAAGAAAATCACTTCTTCACTTCCGGATAAGCCCCACCTGCAGGAGCTTTGTAATTGATTTCAAAAATATCAAAATCTGACTTTCTCCAACCGGTAGCGAAGGCTACGGAAACTCCGAGAAAGTATTTTGTCCCAAACTTCATCGTATCCCAAGCAAATGCGGCTACGTTTTCATTCGTAACGGAAAAAGGATGAACTTTTCCACGGACCTCGTCTAAATAGAGACCTTCATAGGTGCCGATCATTGTTCCTTGATATTCTAATTTTAGAATTCTACCCGCAACGGAGAAATTACGTTTCGAGCCGGACTTATCTACAATAATTTTATCGGTGATATCTTTCGGAAACGCAGGTAACTGTTTTACGGCGCCGATCACTTCCAAATCCGTAGAAAGCGCGATCGGTTCAAAACGGTGAATTCTATAATGAACAAGAATCTCTTGATTCAAATTGTTGTTCAAAAAATTTACAACGTCCCCATTTTCCGGACGAACGCTAAATTCTACCTTTTCTTTAAGAGGAGAAAAGCATTCGTCTTTTGATGCGTCACATTTTTCTGCTTTGTCAAAAGTTGTAAATTCGAGGAGACCTTCGTGAGAATCGAAAATAATTCCGCGACTCTCAAATTGAACGAGTTTAACAACCGCCCAACCTTCAGAATAAGTTCCCGCTGCAAAAACGGAAGAAGAAGAAAAAAACAAAGAACCAAAGACAAGAGTTAAAGCAAAAATTCTATTCATTTCTCGGAACATCCTACACTCCAAAATTTTCTTAAGAACTAAGATTCGATCACTCTAGATCCGGAATCTTCAGTTTCAAGAAAATATTTACAAAATTCTTAAATTTAGATCTTAAGCGGAGCGCAGGAAGTTCCTTACTTTTTGAATTTCCTATGTTCCCGTCCTTAATTGCCAAGGAGATAAATTCTCACCATCTGAAATAGACTTTGAAGCATATTCCGATATTGGATAGAATTCCATTTCCAAAAGTTTTACAAACATTCGACACATCGAAATTCCGTGAAAAAAGGAAAGCCTCCTGAGTTCTATCCAGTCTTCGTCGAAAGGACGAAAAGAAAATCGGACTAACCGAAGTTTTTGTTTTTGATATCCGATTTTCTTTCTTGGAAAATGGAATTGAATCGAAACCAAAAGGCTCTTTTTCCTAAGACATTGATTTAAAAGAATCCTCAGCGAGCCGCCCGCCTTCTGGATTCTTTCTTCCAAATAAGGAACCAATTCCTCAGGCACATTCAAGTCCGAAGGGGAGCCTAATTTTTTTAGAATTCCTTCGGTTTCAAAAACGACAGATTCTTTCTCACTTGAAAGATCTTTACTGAAACGATGCGGCTTTAATAGCCTCAGATGTCTGACCGGTTGCTTTTCTTTTTTTGTCCTCATACCACTTACAGTTCCAAGATATTCTCCAAGGAGGCGGATTTTTGAAAAAAAAATTTTTTCTTTGAATTTTTTTTTGGACGGAAGACCATCCCTCAAATTATTAATTTCCTCGCCATACGCTAGGAAAATTAAGAATCAGAAGCAAATTTCTTTGCAAAATCCCCTACAAAGAAAAGGGAAAACGAGATAAACCTTCTGCCTGGTAAAATTTTCTGAACTAAGGAAATTCCATTTTGCTTTTCTTTTTTTCCAAAATTAGCATTTTTTTCAGATTTAAACACAAAGCGCTTTCGGGATTTGTTTTCATTTTCTTCCATCTGAAGGAGAATTACGAAGAAGTTACAAATGGAAAGGCCATAGTATCTCGCAACAACTCGCAACTCCGCCCAATCTGAGGAATCCGGACGAAACGGAAATCGAACCAACTCTAAATTTACGTCTTGATAGATTGTTTTCTCGTTCTTCGACGGAATCAGTAATGAAAAGAAATTGAAACGGTTTTTTGTAAGGAGAAAATGTAAAAAGTTTTTTAGAGAACCGAATTCCGAAATTCGCCTTTGCAAAGCAGGAACATTTCGTTTTGGAATCCAAAGATCCGACGCTGAAATTCGTTTTGCTTTAGAATCTTCACCGATTCGATATTTCTTTCGATTTTCCGAAAGTGATCGGAGATGATTCAAGACATTAGAATGTTTTATTTTTCCCATACTCTTTACAGTTCTTCAATGAATCCGAATATTAGAATTTCTTGCTGTTTTTTTGAAAATTTTTCTTTTTTTATAAGCGAGTTACCTCATTCAATGTTGGTCGTAACTTCGACCAACATTGAATCTATAATGAATCCTTTTTTAGCTAAAGGCCATCATATTATATTTTGAAGGAATTAAGGAGTCAGCACAAAGCGTTAAAAGCAAATTCAAAAAGAATAATTTGCTCGAGTTACATCTATCCTATCACTTTTTCAGCGGAGCTCCGTCCAATTTATTTCCTTCGCAAAAAAACTATTACTATCACATCAAAATCTGCTATCTACCGCAGAATTCTCAACCAACGAACTATGTATTCCCTTAAATAAAGTAATCTCGGGTCAAATCCACTTGGAAAGAATTCCTTCTCAGAATAATCAAAGTATAACTCTAAGCACGTTGATCTGTTCAAAGAATTCGCAGGAAAATTTGTTAATATCCAAAAATCATTGATAACGTCCAAAACATTTCGCAGATTTAAGAATGAATGAGAAGGCTCTCCTTGCCGATTGAGTTTGTAACGATCAAATTCAAAAAAAGG
>NZ_NPDU01000042.1 GCF_002811985.1 Leptospira adleri | reverse complement strand
ATCTGAAAGCCGTTCTCGAAAATGTAAAAAAAGGCAAAATCGCCGGGACCGGAATTGCCCTTCTCACGGACAACCCCGGTTGCAAGGCCCGGGAAGTTTCAAAAGAATTCGGTCTTCCCGTGCAAGTTCTGGATTTCAAATCCTTCGAAGACAAGGCGGCGTATCACAAAGCCCTTCTCGATCGACTCTTAGAACTAGAACCCGATCTGATCGTAACCGCGGGATATATGAAGATTCTGAAACCCGAAATTATCAGAGCCTTTCCAAACAAGATCATCAATATTCACCCTTCTCTTTTACCCGCGTTCCCCGGTTTGGGCGCCCAAAAGCAAGCCTTTGAATACGGAGTAAAAATCGCCGGTTGTACGGCTCATTTTGTGGATGAAGGAGTCGATTCCGGTCCGGTGATCTTGCAGGGAGTTGTGAAAATCAAGGAGGGAATGTCGGAAAGAGATTTGACTCTGGAGATTCTCAAAGAGGAACATAAAATCCTGCCACTCGCGGTTCAGTATTTTTGCCAGGGTCGGCTTCAGATCCAAAATAGAAAGGTCAGCATTCAATAGAAAATGATACAAATCAAAAAAGCCCTGATTTCGGTCAGCGATAAATCCGGTTTAGTCGAGTTCGCGCAATTCTTAAATCAAAACGGAGTGGAGATCATTTCCACAGGCGGGACCCTCAAACTTCTGAAAGAAAAAGGAATCAACGCGATCGCTATCGATGATTACACTGGCTTTCCGGAAATTCTGGACGGAAGAGTCAAAACCTTACACCCTAAAGTTCACGGCGGACTTTTAGGAGTGACCTCGAATCCGGCCCATAAACAAAAAATGGACGAGCTGAAGATTCCCAAGATCGATTTGGTTGTCGTGAATTTATATCCGTTCTTAAAAACTGTCTCCAAACCCGGTGTATTATTGGAAGAAGCGATCGAGAACATCGATATCGGCGGGCCTTCCATGATCCGAAGCGGTGCGAAGAATTACAAACATACCCTGGTTCTTACGGATCCGAACGACTACGCGGAGGCTCAATCCCTGATTTCCTCCGGAGGAATCTCCGAAGAAGTGTCAGCGAAGTTTATGAGGAAAGCCTTTTCTCATACTGCGATGTATGACACAGCGATCTCATCCTGGTTTGACAAACAAGCCGGCGATGTTTTTCCGGACGTTCTCAATCTTTCTTTCTTAAAAAAACAAAAACTCAGATACGGTGAAAATCCGCACCAGGCCGCCGCTTTTTACGAACCTCTTTTTGTGAAGAGCGACTTCTCTCCTTTGCAAGGGAAGGAGTTGTCGTTTAACAATATGTTGGATTTCGACGCCGCCTTTCATATATCGAGTCTTCTTCCGGAAAACACGGTCTGTATCATCAAACACCTGAACCCTTGCGGGATCGCTTACGCGGACGATCCTCTCGAAGCGTATCAGCTCGCTAGAAGAACGGATCCGATCTCCGCTTTCGGAGGTGTGATCGGAATCAAGGGACTCGTAAGCGGAGAATTGGCGACCGTCATCACAGAAAATTTTGTGGAAGGTGTGATCGCTCAGAAGTTCACCCCGGAAGCCATGGAAATATTTTCCAAAAAGCCGAACATTCGTCTTATCGAGATCGAAGACTTCAAAGAAGCCTTGGACGAACTCGACCTTCGACCGATCCATCATGGACTTCTTATACAAGACAGGGATTATACGACGATCACGGAGAAAGATCTCAAAATCGTGAGTAAAAAACAACCGACTGCGGAAGATATCCGAGGTCTGATGTTTGCCTGGTCCTGCGTACGTTTTATCAAATCCAATGCGATCGTTTATACCGAAGAAAACGCGACTCTCGGAATCGGCGCCGGTCAGATGTCTAGAGTTGACTCGGTTCAATTGGGCGCAAACAAAGCGTTAAACGTTGGACTTTCCGTCGTGGGTTCTTATGTTGCCAGCGACGCTTTCTTTCCGTTTCGGGACGGAATCGACGCACTCGCAAAGGCGGGAGCGAAGGCGATCATCCAACCGGGCGGTTCCGTACGGGATCCCGAAGTGATCCAAGCCGCGGACGAACACGGATTGATTATGGTTTTTACGGGTATGAGGCACTTCAGACACTGATATGGAATTTCTACTCTATCTCATCTTCTTCGGATTTGTAGCCGGGGTTTTAGTTCTTGTGAGCTATTACTTCAAACTCCTATTTCTCTCAGGAAGAGATTCCTTTGAAAGGATGGAACTCGTAGACTGGATCCGAATTCTTCCGGAAGAACTACTCAAACTTTTGGAATCCGGAGGAAGCCTTCAGTACGGAGCGATCGCATTCTTCATTTCCGCTTTTGTTTCCTATCTTTGGACTTTGATGGGAGGAATCATCGGAGCTCCTCACTACGCGGACGCGTTTGGAAATTATTTCTTTCTTTCCTTTTTACTTCCCGTGACTCTCTTTACAACTTACGGCGTTTTGGTGGAACTTATTTTAAAGGATCTTCCATCCACGAGTCCCAATCATTTTTTGGTCCGTTTTTTCGAACAAGAAGTGCCCGTAATCAGCGGATGTTCGATTTCAGTCATCGCTTCCAATCTTGCGGTGTACGGACTTTTTCATGAAATCCCATTCTTGTTCGTACTTCCGAACGTTGGAATCATTGCGGTTTTACTCGTCCTGCGCTGGAACGGAAAGGTGAAGATCGGTGGAATTCATTTCTCGGGTTCGAAAAAGCCTTCTTACGAGGAAGAATCTGAATAAGTTTCCCAAAAAACTGCCGATAGTTAGAATATGAGAATTCTCGTTCTTCTCCTTACTTTCATCATCGCACCCGCTGCCCTGTTTGCTCAGTTGCCGGACGAAGGTCCCAATCGGAGACAACCGAATAATACCCAACAACAGGCCTTCAATCTTTTGGAAGGTTTTGCGGAATCTTCTTGGGGAGAAAGTTATGCGAACCTTCGCGAGAAATTCTTATCTCTTTCCACAAACCCTCAGAACGACGAAAAAGTGGAGATCGTTTTTGAAGATAAGGAAAAAACACTTCTGATTCGAAGAAACGGGATTCTTTATTCTTATCGTTTTTATTCTACTCCAAAGATCGTTTTGGATTCCAGACCTAAGGGTCAAACCGCAAGCGCTACTGCGGAAAACAAATCGGAAATGGACGAAGGAAATCATTCGGCTCCGGGAATTTTATTTTCCGTAGGAGTTTTGTTTCGTTATCTTCCCGGAAAGGAAGTCCAACAAAAACTGGAACAAAAATACGGAAAGCCGAAGAAGGAAGCCTTAGCAGAAAATAAGATCGGCGGCGCGGTTCTCTGGGAAAAAACCGACGAAAAACAGTCCCCACCTAAGGGCGGTTATATCGTTCAGTGGAAAGAATCTTATAAAAAAATGCCTTTCACAAGAAGGGTCGACTATTTCAGTTCCTCTATTAAATTCCAAATCGAAAAAGAATACAAAGAATTTTTTAACGCCGAAGAAATCAAAACGCTTCGTGACTTGATTCCTTAACTTCGCGATCCATAGAGAGCGAAGTTCTTAAGTTCAGGAAGCGAAGCGGACGTCTTCGCGATCCATAGAGAGCGAAGTTCTTAAGTTCAGGAAGCGAAGCGGACGTCTTCGCGATCCATAGAGAGCGAAGTTCTTAAGTTCAGGAAGCGAAGCGGACGTCTTCGCGATCCATAGAGAGCGAAGTTCTTAAGTTCAGGAAGCGAAGCGGACGTCTTCGCGATCCATAGAGAGCGAAGTTCTTAAGTTCAGGAAGCGAAGCGGACGTCTTCGCGATCCAGGGAAACTCAGGTGTCTCATTCCCTACGGGTCATTCGACAAGAGCGAAGTTCTTAAGTTCAGGAAGCGAAGCGGACGTCTTCGCGATCTGAAAATATTCGTTTTCCATCGGCATCTCAAATTCGAATTAAAAGCGGTCGCGAGATAAAAACTTTCAATCCGAGGAGAAATAGACTCTCCGATCGAACTCCGCAGGTTGCCGATTGACAAAAATCGAGTAGAATTCGAATTCAACTTTCCTAAGAGAATCTCGTTTTCAAAAGGAGCGGATTTGCTCAAAATTCTATTGACCTTGACCTAGCTTTCCAACCATGATCTAAGCACGTATTTTTCAGGAGCCTTTTATCATGGAATTATATCTAGATACAGCCAATATCGATGAAATCAAAGAGATCGCATCTTACGGTCTGGTGGACGGGGTCACAACCAATCCTTCTATCATCGCAAAGTCCGGAAGAAACTTTAAAGAAGTCATCAAGGAAATTTGTGCGATCGTTCCAGGCCCAGTGAGCGCTGAAGTTCTCTCAACCAAGTTTGACGGTATGCTGAAGGAAGCGCTCGAACTCGTCGAAATCGCGGAAAACGTGGTCGTAAAAGTTCCCTTGATTCCCGAAGGTCTCAAGACTGTCGTTGAACTCACGAAAAGGAATATTCCAACGAACGTAACTCTTTGTTTCTCGGCGCCGCAGGCGCTACTCGCCGCAAAAGCGGGAGCGACTTTTATTTCCCCCTTTATCGGAAGAGTCGACGATACGAGCTGGGACGGTATGGAACTTATTTCCGAAATCAGAGAGATCTACGACAACTACGGATACGATACGAGAATTCTCGCTGCGTCCATCCGCGGGCCGATGCACTTAAAAGAATCCGCTCTCAGAGGAGCCGACTGCGCGACGATGCCGCATTCCGCGTTTTTGCAGCTTTTCAAACATCCGCTCACGGATATCGGTTTGGAAAAATTCTTAGAGGATGCCAAAAAACTGAAGTGGTGATTTCTATTTTCAAAGCCCTCGAGCGAGGGCTTTGAAACTTTAAGGATTCATAATATGTTTTTCGATTCCACCTTCAGTTTCTTTTTAAGAATTTTTCGGATATCCTCGATTTTTCAAACCCAAATGCAAACAATAGAATCGTTAGATCTCTATCGTTTACTCCGTTTTCGACAAACCGATTTTCTAAAAAGCATTGCAGCCGGATTTCAGATCCGTTCTTAGTAGAATTCAGTAATTTCAAAACGGTTTTACCTAGATCGAAATTCGTCTTCGAAAATCAAATCCATCCATCTCTCAAATTTTCAAGCGCCCGCTTGAATACAAATTTAAGTTTTAAAAAATTTCTCCGGAATCGTCTTCGGAACTTCCTTTCCAAAACAATTCCATTTTGTAACGGAAAGCCCGATATATCCGTCAGGGATTTTTTTTGATTCCGTAGTAATCATCCATCATCAGTTTCATGGATTCTAAAAAGCACATGATCGATTGATGGGAAGCGTCGTAGAACAAATCACAAGAAGTCTGCGTGTTCAAATCCACCGGAATCGCTCCGTATTGTTTGGAAAGTTCTTTGACCTTTGGCCACCAGGTTTTTTCCATTTCCAATTCGTAAAATCTCTTACGATACGTTTCATACACTTTCGGCCAGATCAAATAGACTTTTACGTCGTTCTCCTTCGCTAACTTGAGAAATTGTTCCACAAAATAAAATTGAGTCTGACCGAGCGTAAAACTGGAAAGATATAAATTTCGAATTCGAATCGCGTCCTTTTCCAGACGATCGGGATCGTTGAAAAAAGTAGTATAAGCAAATTGCTCTCCGTGATTTAGATTGAGAACGAGATAATCCGTGTTCAAGGCAGGATTGTACTCGGACAACTTTCCCTCCTGCAATCTTTTGGAAAATAACTTGAGATCCGGGTTGATTCGTCTAACGGCAAATAGACGGTCTAAAAAGAGTTTTTTTCTGTCCTCTATGGAAATATGATCCAAATATTTTAAGATGAATTCGTCGTCGGCTCCGTATTTTAGAAACGGGTCATAATACATTCCCTTCGTATCATCAAAACCTTCCGGACTCACCACGTAAAAAACCAACTTGGGTTTGATTCCCTGTTTCAGGATCTTTTCAAACCAATAAAAGCCGTACGCGGGAACCGCCTGCGGACCGGAAAAATTATAAAGAATCCAATCCTTCTGAAGCTTTTTATCCATTCCCGCCACAGAATACGGATAAGCCCTCGAATCTCCGAAGGCCAAAGCAAGAGAACGCTCTTTAAGATCCTTGTCTCGATTCATTTTTTCAAACAAGGATTTTCTCTGCGTATAATAGACGGTGTTTCCCGCTTGTATAAAATTCTTCCGGAAATATTCGATCGTAAAGATCTTATCCAAACAAAACACAAAAATCAAAAAGATAACCGGGTAATAAATATAAATTCGTTTCATAATACCGCTCAAAACTTAGAGTAAAAAAAGTCCGCGTTACCCGCGTTCATTCCAACCATGACAAAAAGAATAACAAGTCCCAGGACCGGCAGCAATCTCATGCGCCATTTTTCAGGAACCGAATATTTTTCGGGCCATTCTTCGGAGACATGAAAAAGAAATACGAAAATCAGCATATAGATCCCGCTTTCCAGTCCGGTTAACTCTTGTCCTCTCTGAAACGTTAGAATTCTACCTATCGAAGAAATCGCAGAATTAAAATCGGGAGTAAAGAAAAAAGTCCAGGAAATGGAATAGACAAGCAACACGAAAAGATATCGAAGCGTCGGTTTGAGATAAGGAACCTCCGGAAGAATTTTCCATTTCTGAACCTCAAAGAGTCTTTCCAGTGAAAGATAAACCCCCGTGAGAAGTCCCCAAAAAAGAAAATTCAAACTCGCTCCGTGCCAAAGTCCGCCTAACATAAACGTTACGATAAAATTAATCGAAGTTCGTAATTCTCCCTTTCGAGATCCGCCTAAAGGTATGTAGATATAATCCCTTATCCAATAGGAAAACGTTAGGTGCCACCTTCTCCAAAGATCGCCGAAACTCTGAAAAAAGAACGGCGCTTTGAAGTTTTCAGGAAGATCGAATCCCATCAATTTTCCGAGCCCTCTTGCCATATCGGTAAGCCCTGAGAAGTCGAAATAAAGATTCATCGCAAAAAGAAAACAGGTCAACAAAAGCGCCAAGCCGGAATAATCCTTAGGAGAAAGGAAAGCCGGAGCGATCAAAGGTACAACGGCCGCCGACAAAAGTCCTTTTTTGACAAGACCTCTCAAAAACAACCAGAGTCCTTCCGTAAGTTTGGATGGACTCATCGAGGGAGCTGCAAACTGATCGCATACCTGATCGTATCTAAGAATCGGTCCCGCAATCATCACGGGAAAAAAGAATATATAAGAAAAGAATCCGGAAAGGGAAACGTCTTTGTTAAATCCCTCTCTTTTCGAATCCACAGCCAAAGAGATCAGTTGAAACGTGTAATAGCTGATCGTCGCGGGAAGTACGACTTCAAATCCGGTCAGTCCGAACGCGGAGGATAACTTTGCATCCAACGTCGTCTTCTCTTGAAGCGCGGGAATCGAAAAAACGAAACCTACAAACTCCATGAGTAAATAAAAATATTTGAATAGACCCAAGTTGATTAAATTGAGGGTCACCGCCGACTTTACATACCAGGATTTTTCTTTCCAAAAATGAAAGAGAGCCCAGTTGGCGAAAACGATCAAGGCGAGATGAAGCAGAAAATTGAAACTGAAAACCGAATAAAAGAATGCGGAACCTGCGATCAAAAGATACTTTCTGCTTTTTTCCGGAACGTTCCAGTATACTAAGTAGAAGACTAAAAAAAATAAAAGAAATTCTATGCTTAAAAAATTCATTCCCAAACCCCAACCGCGTCTTTCAGAAGATATTTACCTTCCGGAAGATTTAGCTTTTCTAATTGAATCGATCCAACTCGAATCCTCTGCAGATCCAACACGTGTGTTCCCAACGAGTGGAACATTCTTCTGATTTGTCTTTTTTTTCCCTCTCCGAGAATCACTCGATAGACGCAGTCTTTCCCGGGGACGAGTTTAACCATCTTCGCACGCAGAATTTCCCCTGCATCTAAAATCCCCTTTTGAAAAGCGGCTTGGATCTCCTTTTCTCCCGGGTCGAATTTCAACCGGACTAAGTATTCCTTTTCGGAACCGTTGGACGGATGGGAAATTCTCTGCGCGAGCTCGCCGTCGTTTGTCAAAAGAAGAAGTCCCCTTGAGTTTAAATCCAATCTTCCCGCAATCTTATAATTTTTAAACTTTTCCGGAAGAATGGAAAAGACCGTCTTTTCGTGAAATCGGTCCCCGTGCGAGCAAAGATAACCTGCAGGTTTGTTGAGAATTAGAAGTTGTCTCGGTTCCCGATCCGGTCGAACCACCTTTCCCCGAAAAGAAACCACATCGATCTCCGGCAGGACACGGACCGCAAGATCGGTGACTTGTTTTCCGTTGATCTCGATTTGTCCCTTGAGGATCCACTCTTCTGCTTTTCTTCTGGACCCAAGACCACAATCCGCGAGATAGCGATTGAGTCGGATTCCGTCCTTAGGGGGTAAATCGTCCTGAGACTTCATCGATTCATCCATTTCAGAAAGATTCCGAAAATCTTCTACCTAAAACTTCGTTGACCTCGTTCTTCGCCCGGCCAGGATAGAAGCGTAAGGTCCGATCTTTTTTCGGTCTAAGTTACGATGAATCCTCTTAAAAAAAAGCCCCGCACTCATTCTATCCAAGAAGCTCCTGAAAAACCGGAATGGCTCAAAGTAAAACTTACCTTTCCCGATCCCGGGAACAATCCGGTCGAGATCGTGCGAGGATCTCTGGAAGAAAAAAAACTCAATACGGTTTGTGAAAGCGCGTCCTGTCCCAATCTCAATCATTGTTGGTCCCGCAAGACCGCGACGTATATGTTGGGAGGAGATATCTGCACGCGGCGTTGTTCTTATTGCGACGTTGCTTCCGGAAGACCGAAACCTCTCGACAAAGGAGAACCGCAAAGAGTAGCGGAATCCGCGATCGCGCTCGGGCTCAAACACGTCGTCCTCACCGCAGTCAATCGGGACGATTTAGAAGACGGTGGAGCCGCGCACTTTGCGGAAACTTTGGTAAAAATCCGAGAAGGCCTTCCCGATTGTAAGATCGAATTTTTGGTTCCGGATCTCAAAGTGAAGAAGGAATCTTTAGAAATCATCTTTCAGTCCAAGCCCGACGTATTCAATCACAACGTAGAAACGGTAAAAAGACTTTTTCCGGAAGTAGCTCCTCAAAAAAGATACGACCGATCCCTGGAAGTACTGAAGATCGCCGGAGAACAAGGCTTTCTGACGAAGAGCGGTTTGATTTTGGGAATGGGAGAAACGATAGAAGAAGTCAAAGAATGTATGCGGGACCTCGCGGCGGTCGGAGTTTCCCTTCTTACGTTGGGACAGTATCTGCAGCCGACTCCGACGCATCTTCCCGTAAAAGAATATATTTCCCCCGAAGTATTCAAGGAACTGAGAATCTACGGAAAGTCCATCGGATTCAAGGGAGTCTTCTCCGGTCCTTTGGTAAGAAGTTCGTATCACGCCGACGAGCAAGTCTCATGGGCTCTTTAGAAGGTTCTACAGCTCAACCTCCGCCCGAGGAAATTAAGAAAATCTTATATCATTCGATCATTCAATTTCTTTCCGGAAAAGAAGGTCCGGTTAGCAAATCCGAAGTAAAGGATCTTTTCGAAAAGACGATCAACCTCATCCCGGAAGTTTCGGCGCACTGGGCGGAAATCAATCGTTTTGGAAAAAATAAGATGATTCTTCACTGGAAAGAGCAAGTAATGCTTTTGGATATGGAAGAAGTTTTAGATTCGATTCTTTCGCTTTGGAATCAGAAGTTCGATTGAATCGAGTTTATTTTGGAGAATGGATTTATCGTTCGTAGCAACTCTCAAGGTAAAAAGGAAGTTTTAGAACTTCGGATTCAAAAAAATCAATCGAACTGATAGAGTCCGATTTTGTATTTTCTTAAAAGTAAGTCGGCTTTTTTCGAATGACTTTTTCCGGATTGATCTTTTTTTGAATACGCCATTGTGGAATCGGTCCCGCACCATTTCCGAATATCGTATCGAAGGGAGTCGTGGACGGTAATATATTCGGTAACGTCGTAAACGCTCTTTTCGATCAGGATCCAACAGCTTGTACTCGTGTTGTGAAGTTTTAATTCTTCCATTGAGATGGTTTTATCTTTCGGCCAGACGGGCGTTAGGAGACAAACTCCGATTATAACAAAATATTTTACCATGGGGAAAATTCCTCTGAATGAATCTTTTTATTTGAAATACCTTGAGAGTGCAAGTATCTTCGAACGGTTTTCATAAACATTGGCGGTCCGCAGATAAGATATTCCGCATTTGTATTTTTAGAAAAATACGGATTCAGAATGGAAAGATCCGGATGCTGTTTTTGTGGAACCTCTTCAAGACGATATTGAAACTGAGCATATTTTTTTGAAATTTCTTCCAACTCGGCTCGGACAGATAAATCATTTGGATCCGAAAAAAAATACAAAAGTTGAATCTTCCCGGAGGAACGAAATTCTAAACATCTCGCTTTTCCTAAAAAAGGGGCAATTCCGATTCCACCCGCGATCCAGACCTGATCCTTTTGCCAATCGATTTTCAACTCCTGAAACGGACCCAATGCTTTGATTTTGTCTCCGGGAATCGATTTTAACAACTGTCTTGTATCCTTTCCTAGGCTTTTGATTCTTACCCGAAGCAAATCGCTTTTTGAGCAGGAGGCGATCGAAAAAGGATGCCAATCAGAAGAGTATTCTTTTCCTAAAAAACGGAGATAAAGAATCGCGCCCGCTGTATATTCTTCACGGGATATTTGTTTTTCGGATTCAGGGATCAGATCCAATTCAATGGAAGAATCGGAGATTCGGTTTATCTTTTGAATTTTCCAGCAATTTCCACTCCAGTTTCTAAGAAGAATCGCGAGAATACTTCCAAGACCCAAAATTACACAAATGAAAAATAAGATCTTGTGCGAAGATTCTTCGGAAAGAAAGAGATAACCGTGAATGACGGTGAGGAAATACGAAGGAATCAAAAAAAGATGAATCACAAACCAGGGGCGATATTTTTCCAACTTCCAAAATGCGAAGACAATACTCAACGAGTAGATCAGAAAGCCGATCTCTCCCGTTAAGACGGAGGGTTCATCCCAGATAATAAGTATTTCCGGAAATGAAACGGTCTCAAAGATGACGTGGGCGAAAACGAAAAGCGTCGTAAAAATTCCAAACCAGTGGTGTAAGCGGTATTGAGAAGAAATCCCATCTAAGAAAGAGGACAGACTTTTTAACTTCAAAGCCAAGTAGAAGGTGATGGAGAATAGCAATAGACCGAGAATCGGTAGATAGATCTCTAAGAATTCCAATTTTCGCTTTGTGTTTCCGTTTTAAGTCCTGGATTCAATTCTTACAATCTATATCCAGAATCGCAAGGGGAATTCTTCTAAAACGATAAGTGACTCTATGAGAAACTATCGTCGGATCACCACCCTCTTGCTGCGCAGAACCTTATCCACAAAGTGAACGGAATCTTTAAAAGAATCTGTCGTAACTCCGACGATTCTTCGTAAAACGTCGCGCGCCCCACTCAGAGTTCGGGTGGAGGGGTGATGAGCGACTCGTAGGGAGCGAATCATTGAGTTTCGGTGGTGGAAAACTCCGGGCAGACTTCTTTCTATCAGAAAATCATACTTTTTGCAAGTATAAAGTCGTAAATGTAGGAGCTTCTACAAAAATTTCTACTGGGATTCTGTTGAATCTACATTGTTCTCCAACTTGTCGGTAGGCTTTCTAACAATAGGCGTTATAAACAAACTTTCTTCCCGTGGAACATCCTCTCGTTTTGTTCCAACTCATTTGTGTAAACAATTGTCCGTACAAAGAAAAACCCGAGTTTTTACACCCGGGTTTTTTCCACCTGATTTCAGGTTCAGTCTCTGTTATCAGAATTTAGCTTTCGTTTGGAAGTCGTAGATCACTTCTTGGACATCCGCTTGATTGATCTTCTTAATACCTTGTTCGGTATGAACGATCATAGTGGATCCTTGTTGATCAACGATTGCACCGATCAAAGAAGATCCGTCAGTCATTACGATCTTTTCGATTCTTTCGTAATAGTTTACGATATCTTTGCTGGACTTCAGTTCTTTTGGAGCGGAAATCAAAACTTGTTTGAATTTCTTAGCTTCTTCTTCTTGACGAGAAGCTACTTCACTTTCAAGTTTCTTTCTTTCAGATTCGAGAGCGGCCGCTTTTTGTTCGTCCACTTTTCCGGAAGATTCTTCGTTGATACGAACCATTTTCTCGGAAGTTTCTTTGTCGACGGTTACGATTGTTCTAAGTTCTTCTTCGTCTTTTTTGGAAATTCCGGAATTATCCAACTTCTTAACAACGCCTGAGATATTTTTCTCAACGTTAGATCCGATTTTGGAAGTATCTTTGATATCAAGAGATTTATCATCCGCTTTCATTACGGAAGCTTGATTTTTCTCGAGAACGATTTCGGAAGAAGCAAGAGATTGTTGGATCTTTTTCAGATCTTCGTTCTTCGCAATTTCTTCGTCGCTCAATCCTTCCAGAGCGGCGACGCGAGGAGCTACTGCAACCGCACCGTCCAACACTTTTACAGTGGCTTTGTCGGATTTAGATCTCTCTACGATAAAGGAAGTTCCGCGCACACCAGCGATCGCGGTCGGAGTAACCACGGAAAACTGATCGTCTTTGGAAGCCTTGTTCACTTTCGCGAAAACCTTTCCGGAAACAAGAGCCAATCTTGTATCGGAGTTTCCTTTCGAATTGATAGAAAGAGCGTCAAAATCGATTACTGAATTTTCAGAGATACGAATCGCGGATCCGTCTGCAAATTGAATATCAACTTTAGATTTTTCTTTTGTAGTTACTTTGTCGCCGGTCTTTAAACTCGCGCCCAAAGTCGCCTTTTCTTCCGTTAAGTCAGTGTGAAGAATTTTAGCTTCTCCAACGCTGAAAACAACTACAGCCGAGGGACTGTTTTCTTTACCAGTAGTGGCTGCCTGGGAATTTTCGGTAGGTTTCTTGCATGCGCTGAACACCAGAATTCCGGCGGTCAAAGCGATGGAGGAAACGATTAATAGCTTCTTCATACCCATTTTCCTTAAGATTGGATTGATAACAGGACTGCGGTGGTGGCAGCCTCTATCTATGTTACTCAACAGGCAACATAATCGGATTTTCCAATTCTTTCAATTTTTTTTTACGAAATGCAATATATTTCCTGACCCAAAATCGGCAAAATAAATTTCGCCTTTTCCGTCCTGTCCGAAGGTGCTAATTTGGAATGGTACCTGGAAGAGAAGGTCATTCGATATTTTTTTACCATTTTTCTGCCTCAAAACCCAGATTCTTCCCGTAACAAAGTCTCCATAAACGTAGGAACCTACGAGTTTAGGGAGTTCCTTGCCTCTGTAAACGTAGCCTCCGGTGATAGAATGCCCTTCTTCCCTCGGATATTCGTGGATTGGGTCCGCGATTCCGGGTAACGAGCACCCTGGATTGGACTTAAAACAGTGAAAGCCTTCTTTGATATTCCACCCGTAGTTCCCTCCTTTTTGAACCAAGTCGATTTCCTCAAAAGAATTTTGCCCTACGTCGGCTAAATACAATTCCCCGGTAAGGGAATCAAAGGAAAATCTCCAGGGATTTCTGAGTCCATACGCCCAAATTTCGGGTAAATATCCGGGTTTACTTAGGAAAGGATTGTCTTCCGGAACCTTGTAAGGAGCGCCCACAAGTTTAGAATTCGGTGCAATACGGAGCAGTTTTCCCAAGAAAGTTCCCGGATTTTGTCCGTTTTTATAAGGATCATTCGCGCCGCCCCCGTCTCCAAAACCGATATAGAGTTTTCGATCCGGTCCGAAGGCGATCTGACCCCCGTTGTGATTGGAATAAGGTTGTTCTACTTTTAATACGGTCCGTTTTGCGTCCTCGATTCTTTGAATAGAATCGGATTTCCATTCGAATTCTAAAATTTTAGAATGATCTTTGCCGTTTTCCTTTACGACTACGTGAACAAAGAATTTAGAATCCGTCGCAAAATCCGGAGAAAATGCAAGTCCGAGAAGTCCCTCCTCGGAAAGAGTTTCCACTTGTCCCGTAAAGTCGGCGCGGATCGTTTTTTGTTTTTTGGCGAGATCGAATTCCACCATCCTACCACGTTTTTCCAAAACGATCATCCGGTTGGAATCGCCTGGAAAAAATTGAATGTCCGTAGGTTCTTGAAATCCCCCCGCAACGGTCGTATACCAGGGAATCGCGGAGATTTTGGATTCCTTGGAAACTTTTTTAGATGCTCCGGTTGGATTCTTTGCGAGGAGCGAAGAATGGAAGGAGGCAAATAAGAACAAAAAGACCGGAGGGAAGACGCGAAACGATGTAGTTTTAAAAAACATGATTCTTTCCTACTTTTTTCCCTCCGTGGGTCAACAGGATTTCACAAATGGGAAAGAAACTTGTTTTTAGGACGCGAAACGATTTCTATTTAACGATTAGAACGAGAACGACAGAAACGTGGTTTGATCAAAAACGGAGGTTTCTCTCTCAAAAAAACTGCGTGTAATTTCGGTTCCTTCGGGAAGATTGTCTAATTAGAGATGGAAGTCACAGATTCAATCCGCCAAAGTTCTACCATTCCCCTCCTCGAAGAAATGGAGAGGAAATACAAATCCATTCCGATGGAAGCCATCGTAAAACAGGACATCCTGAGACAAGGAATTCACTTTCTCAAGGAAGCGTTCGAAGTGACCGGCGAATATAAGACCAAAGACTACTTTATATTCTCTTTTGATCATATTCCACTTTCTGAATTGAGTGAAGGTGCGGACGTTAAGGCGCCCGAAGAGATCAAGGTTTCCGGAGGTCACTTCAATCTCCTTCCGACCGTGATCTCCACCCGCAACAACCCGAACTCTCCTTACAAAGTCAAAAAATCGCAGGACGGAAAACCTTCTCTTTATCTTGGGGAAACTTTTTTAGGAAACGTAGAATTTCCTCCTCTTCCCGCATGGTACAGACACAAAACTCAGAACGGAAAACTTCCGGGCGAAATCGCTCCGGTAATCGAATGGGGTTATCTGATCTATCTTACGGTTTTCAGAAACTGTCAGTATTTCGGAAAAGAAGAGGAATGCGCCTACTGCGATATCAATCATAACTATCGTCAGCAGAAGAATGCCGGAAGACCTTACACCGGCGTAAAGGACATAGAAGACATTCTGGAAGTTCTTTCTTGGATCGACGCCGAAGATAAAACCGCCAAGGTTTACACGATCACAGGAGGAAGTGTCATCACTTCCTTAAAGAAAAAGAACGAGATCGATTTCTACTTGGATTACGCTCAGGCCATCGAATCTAAATTCCCCGGAAGATGGATGGGAAAAATCGTTTCCCAGGCCTGGGAAATCGAGGATTGTAAAAAATTTAAAAACGCCGGAATTCAAGTCTATCATCCCAACTACGAAGTCTGGGATAAGAATCTCTTTCAAAAAATATGCCCCGGAAAAGAGGCTTATATCGGAAGAGACAATTGGATTCGAAGAGTTGTGGATTCCGCCGAAGTGTTCGGACCTTCTTACGTGATCCCGAACTTTGTGGGCGGAGTGGAACTTTCCAAACCCTACGGTTTTGCAACGGTCGCAGAAGCGATCGCTTCCACCGGAGAAGGTCTGGATTTCTTTATGTCCAAGGGAATCATGCCTCGTTTTACTGCCTGGTGCCCCGAGCCGTATACGACCTTAGGAACACAAGCCGGGCCGCCTCTTGAATATTTCTGCGAACTTTTGACAGTCTGGAAAGCTACATTCGAAAAGTATAATTTACCGGTTCCTCCCGGCTACGGCGAACCCGGACCTGGAAAGGCCGTATTTTCCGTTTCGGCTTTTATGGATGTGATCGGTTACGGTGGAAGAAATTAAAAATTCTCCGTTCTAAAGTTTCCAATGACTCGGACGGCCGAGATTGTGAAATCTACCGGAAGGAATGTGCATCGGGTTGTGCCGATAACCGCCGCCGGTTCCGAACGTACCATAAGACTGATTTCGATAGTAATTCGGATATCCCGCACGGTTTTGATATCCATAAGAAGAATAACCGCGATAGCCCTCGCAATTTCCAGCGTAGTTCGCGGCGCAGTCGTTGTAATTTCGATATAAATACGGCTGACAACTCATACCGAAAAAAACGAGAAAACTAAAAATCCCCAGAAATGGAAACAGAATTCTTACGTTTGCTTTCATTGGAATTTCTCTCTTGCCATTCACTCGAATGACAAAACTCATACTACATCCGAAAATCGTTCTCGTCTATAGGGAATCACCGTATTGCGGGAACTACCCAAAGCCAAAACCCCGACTTTTCGATTCGATTGAAAAAATGTAAGGATCAAAAATCTTCCCCGACACAACAAACGACCTCATTCTAAGAGCGATCGGTCGGTCCAAAACAACAAGATCGGTTTTACCGAATAACGGTAAATCGGCCGTCGACATTGGAAACGGAGACCTTCGCAAAATTCATTTCGGATTAAAAAAGGGAAGAATGAGAAAGCCCTGAGAGAATTTTCTAACAAGGCTCCCTTTCTCTAATTTTTAACATTCAAACGAATTGAAATAATTTATTTCTTATCCGAAAATCTCAGCATCCAATCAAAAAAATCAGCGTGCCAGAGAGATTGAGCCCCGAACTGACAGTGTTCCGCGCCACCCGATGCTCTATCGTAAATCACCGTTGTAACGCTCTTTGCGTTCGTTAACTTCGATTTAAAATCTTCCACTTGTTTGAGCGGGATAAAATGATCTTCGGTTCCCGCAAGAATCAGAACGTCTTGTTTGATTTGGGAAGCGACGGTTTCCAAAGAATACTTTGAAAAAGCGTCTAACGTTTCCCTTGCGTTCTCCGTTTTCAGAGTCCATCGCCCGTTCTTAACTCCCCAGGCGAAACTGGGAGAAAACGCGGATTTAATCGAAACTAAAACTTCGATGAGACCGTCGTATCGATTCTTTTTTAACCAGAGAACGAAACTTGGAACCGTATTCTCCGCCACTTCCCCGAAATCGTACAAGACGTCGTAAGCCACAACTCCCGAAAATCGATCGTCAAAGGCCGCCGCACGCGGAGCCAAGTATCCTCCCAAACTCATGCCTACCAAAATCATTTCCTTCGGCTTCGAATGTTTTGAAAGGAAGGCATCGATTACGATCTTGGTCGGCTTTTCCCATTCCGGAATAAATCCTAAGTTTTGTGTTCTAATCGCGGAACCTTGTCCCGGGCCTTCGTAGGTAAGAACTCCGTAACCGCGTTCAAACGCGCTCTTCACTAAGACAAAATACAATTCTTCCAATGTGGAATCAAAACCTCCCACAAGAACGATCAACGGCTTTTTTTCGAAACCCGCCGGACCTGGATAATAAACCGCATTGAGTTGTTTACCTTCGTACGGAATCTTGATCCGTTCGTAACGGACCAAGAGCGTATCCAAACCCTTGTAAAAAAGATCCACACCTTTTTGAAAAGAAGGAAGCCTTCTTTTATCTTCCGGAGAGAGAAAAAATTCCGCGGTTCTTACATAGTTATGAGCGCGAAGATAGGCATAACCTCGGCTCATCGGATTCTTTATTTTTTCACCTCTTTCCAAAACTCGCTCTGCCAGAGCTTCCCAAGTCAAGAACCAACTTTCGGAATCGCCTTCCCGAATCTGACGGACCGCCTCGAAAACCTCTCCGGTATCCGCTCCATCGGCCCTAATGTCGTTTAACGCGCGTAAGGTTTGAAAGTGATAAGCCTGGTCCTTAAAAAAACGAATTTGTCCGGACTTCCCGCAATGAATCAAGAAAATGATGGAAAGAATCAGAAATAGTAAAAACTTCATTCCGATAAGAATGCCTCCTTTCGTTCCAGATTCCTTACGATAAGGAATGATTCGATTCTTCCCGTTCAAATTTCCGGCCTCGATTCTAAGTTTTTTGATTGGATTCATAAATTCACCTCCTGTTCCAAAATATGAACATTGTTCATATTTAAATTTCGCGAAATTCGACGCAAATAAAAAATTTGAACTTTGTTCACATTCTTAGAATCTGGAAAAAAATTCCCCGGACGTACGAAGAAATCGATGAGTCCCAAAAAAAAGAAAGTTCGAAGCCCGATCCAAAGCCGTTCGATTGAAACGAAGGAAAAAATCATCGAAGCCGCCTACAAACTCGTAAAACAAAGAGGATATTCAGAAACCGGGATTCGGGATATAGTAGACGCCGCCGGCGTTTCGATCGGAACCTTTTACTCGTATTACCGCGATAAAAACGATATCGCCTTGGAAATCATAAGGAAATACAGCGAAGAATTTTACGGAAATCTTGCAGCCGACACGATCGACACTCTGAAAGGAGAATCCGATCTCGGGGTCATTCTTTATGAAATCCTTGTCCGAATGAAAAAATCCGCTTTGAAAAATCCGAAGCTGCATCGGGAACTCGCTATTCTTTCTCTAACCGATGAAAATATAGCGGCGGCTGTAAAAAAAATAGAACGCGAAAGAATTCGGAAAGAAGCCTCCAAATTACTCCTTCACTTCGGTGGAACACTGGAATTGCGTTCCGAACCGACTCGTCTTTTGATCGCACAAAGAGCGATGGACGATATCGTAAGTTATATGGTTTTACACGGCTTTGACGTCGACCCGGAGACGATTCTTCGCGAAACCGCCTCGATGATCAGTTCTTATCTGTTACGAAAATAGGAAGCGAAGTCGTGGAATTTTCTCGATGTGACCCGGAACAAAACAATAAAGACCGCGCGTCTAGTTGATATTTCCGATTCAGATTACGAAAAAAAAAGATGCGGAAGTTGCTTCTTACTTCAGTCGATCCATCTTCGCCAAAAGGATTTTCGTTTTTTAATACGAGATTCTACTTTATTTTCAAATCGTTTCGGCTCCAAAACCCCGTCCATATAAATCGCGATCGTGTGCGTCATAATGAAGAATGTTTCGAGGATATGATCTTCGATCTCCCGTAGGATTTCCTTATCGTCGTTATAGATGACCCCTGAAACTTTTATATCATCCGATTTTTCTTTCGATTCGAAGAGAAAATAATATTCTTCCATTCTTTCAAAAAAAAGATAATTGGAACCCGCGTCGATTCTATACAAGGAAGTATCCGTATATTCCGAATTGAATCCGATAAAAAGTCCGCCGAGAGAAAAGTCCTGGATGACTCCTTCGATTCTTCCCTTTTGGATAAAAAAATCCCTGATAAAAGGTTCGAAATAAATTCTTTCATACGTTGGAAAAATACTTTTTAAGAGAGGTATATGTCCGCTCTCGGTAGATTCTTGAGTAAGAATTTTAATTCCATCCTTTACGCTGAAACCGTCGTAATGACAAATTCCCCCGAAACAATCTACTTCGATATAAACGAAAATTTTCTTCGGAAAATGTTTCGTAAATTCGATCGTCCTCTCATCGATAAGAGCCAGTTCCTCTTCAAGATCTTGCACATCCTCGACGGCGCATTCTCTCATCAACTCGTCTCTTTCCACTTGAGCGACGATACCGTGAAAGTCCGAATGAAATTCTTTCACCTTGGCAAGCGGGAAAAACGCTTTCATCTCGGCGATGATATCTTTATCCGTTTCAGACTCGAAGGAGGTAATGATATTTTGCGTATGATAACCCAATCTTCTTTCCTTAGATCCACAACCGATGGAACTTAGGAAATCGATTCGTATTTTTCGGACGGAGCATACAAATCCAAAACCCGAGAACGAAACATAGAAGAATGTCCGGGTTCAGAGTCGTTTTTACCTTGGAAACAGAAGTCGCATTTAACTTCCACTCAACTTAGCTTTTGACCTAAAAGTGAAGATGAAACGATTCATTTTGACCAAAATCTTGTTCTTTATTCTGTTATATGGAATTTTTAGAAAATATATTGAAATTTTTATGAGAGGAAATTCTTCTAGTCCTAATTCATCCGAACATCGGGTAAGGAGCATTTGAATGAACTTGAAAAGAATTTCTTTCGCGTTCTTTGTAATCCTGTTATCACTGACAGGTCTTGAGGCCGGCAATTTTAAATTGGATCCGGCTCACACTTCCGTAGGTTTTAAAATCAAACACCTCGGCTTAAACAACGTTTCGGGTTCTTTTAAAGAATTCCAAGGGAAGTTTAGCTTTGACGAAAAATCGGGGGCCCTTTCCGCTCTGGATGTTACGATCCAAAGCGCGTCCATCTTCACTAACGATGAAAAACGCGACGGTCATTTGAAGTCCAAGGATTTCTTCGACGCGGAAGGAACTCCTACTCTCACTTTTAAATCCGCAAAGGCCACAGTAAAAAAAGGATCCGTTTCTAAAATCGCGGGCGAGCTTACGATCAAAGGTGTGACGAAGCCGGTCGTATTGAACGTTACTTTCAACGGTTCCGCTAAAGATCCGTGGGGAACCGTTCACTTTGCGTTCGAGGCTGAAACAAAAATCAATCGCAAGGATTTCGGTCTCACTTGGAACAAGGCTTTGGAAACCGGCGGAGTTTTGGTCGGTGAAGAAGTTTCGATTAAGATCGAAGGCGAGGCAGTAGCGGAATAAAACTTAAATGGATTCCGCGTTTTATTCGATAGAATTTCAATGAATAAAACCTGTTTCTAAAAAAACCTCCCTTATAAAAATACGAGGGAGGTTTTAAAAAGTTTAGAGTTTGCCCGCCTCTTTTTCGTATTCGGTCGCCTCTTGAATACAATGTTCTTCTAATTTTTTGTACTTTTTGTGTTCTTCATTCGAAGAAGCTGCCTTACCGCCTTGGCTTCGTGTGGCGAGAGATTTGTATTTCTCGGCCAGATCCTTGTGGTCCTTCGCTTTTTTCAGCAGATAGTCTTTGGCGATCTTTTTTAATTCCGGGTTCGTCGCTTCCTTTATCAACAGCGTTTCCATTTCCGAAATGGCAAAAATTCCGGTGGAAAATACGGAAAGAAAAAGCGCGAGCGCTATGATTTTCTTCATGGTCCTACTCCTAAATCGATTGATCCGATTTCATACGGCGCTTTCATTTTTCCAAGCCGGAACTGAATCCATCGATATTTTTTTTACGGCTCGAGTCCATTCTGCTTTTTGAATATACTTGTTCGGCGATACTTAAGAAATGAGAAGTAATTTTAGAATTGCTTTGTAAAAGTACGTTTTGCTTTTGAATCAGGCATCACCTTTTCAAAAATCAAACGAGTTCCACAAAAGCCCGGCAATACCGAAACTCCGATTTGACGGGTTCTATTAAAGCAGATCGGCAAACGATCGATTTGATAAGCGACTTTACGCGGATTCAACTCCTGTTTCTATAATTCGAACGCGAAATTGTGGTTTGGAGAATTAGAATATCGTCGGCGCACAGCCGCTTATCGTAAAAATAGATTCATTTTTTTGAATATATTAGTTCTTATTTTTTCGCAGGCAAAACTTCAAAAGGCAAATTGAAAGTCGATTGGAATTTGGATATTTAGAATGGAAAGAGAAAGGGCAGAAATCAATCTAAGTTCCCCGTCCAATGACCGGGATCCTTAGATTGATTTTTATAATTTAACCGGAAGAAGAGGATTTTTCAACCCTTCTCCATTGGTTGGCCCAGCCGGCGAATGCGTTTTGATTTCTGGATTGGATATAGAGTTTCCCCGTTCCGGAAAACACGGCGACCAAACCTTCTCCGCTCAAAAACAAGGACTTGAGACCGCCGACCTTTTGGATCGTATAGTTCAAAGTTCCTTCAAAGCCGACGATATGACCCGTGTCCACCGTATATTGACCGTTTACTTCGATCGTATGAATCGCACCAAAGCTCGAAAAGAATAGATCTCCCGCTCCGCTCACCTTCAAAAAGAAAAGTCCTTCTCCGGAAAAAAAACCTTTGAATCCTCCCCATTTGCTGTCGATGGCCAAAGACTCGGAGCCCGCCACGTAAGCGCCTCGACTGAGTATCAATTCTTCGCCTTTCATTTTGCGGTATTCGATATCGCCTTGAGTCTGACTCGTAAGAAAAAGAGTTCCGGTCCCGCCTTCCGACTTAAACGTGTTTTGAAAAAAGGATTCGCCGCTGAGTAACGCGCGTTTGGCGGAAGCCCAGATTCCGCCTTCCGCTTTTGTGGTCATCTTTACGGTGGGACTCATCGCGACCATCGCTCCGGATTCGGCTCGAATCGTTTCTCCGTTTTCTAGTTCCACTTGTACGATTGGAAAATCAGGTTTTAGTAATATTTCATGTTTCACGATTCATTCTCCTTATCTTTTGATCGGAGGCAGTTGATTTCTGAACCAACTTCCCAGGGACGGAACGTTTCTGGATTGAATCCAAACTCTACCCCTTCCTTTAAAACGCGCGACAAAACCTTCTCCGCCTAAAAAGAAAGACTTCCAACCGCCGAACTTGGTCATCTCGTAGTTGAGTCCTTCTTCAAAAGCCACGATATGACCGGTATCCACGATCATTTCTCCGTCTACCTGTAGCACGTCGATTCCGCCGTAACTGGAAATGAGAAGAGGTCCGTTTCCCGAAAGTTTTAAGAAGAATAGGGATTCACCGCTGATAAATCCTTTCAAACCTTGGAACTTCGTATCCATTTCTATGTTTGGCGAAGATGCGAGAAAGGAACTCGATTGAACGTAAACAGTGCCCGCCAGATCGATCTTATCCACGTCGCCCGGAAGAGTCGGCGCGAGTAAAACTTCTCCGTTTCCGGAAGAAGCCGTGAACGTGTTCATCCAAAAGGATTCGCCGCCGAGGAACGCGGCCTTCAAACTTTTTAAGAATCCGCCCTGTTGCGCTTTGTGAGTTTGAATCGTGATCCCATTGCTCATCGACATCATGGAACCCGATTCGGCTTTAATGGATTCTCCGCCGTTCAAAGTCACCTTTGCGAAACTATAAGACGGTTTGCTAAGAATTTCAATATTCATAATATTACCTTTTCCTTATTGAGGAAGCAGCCCCGTCAGCCAGGATAAGAATCCCGATGGAACCCGAGTCTGAATCAAAATTTTACCGTGACCGGTAAACTCCATAACCAAACCTTCGCCGCCGAAAAGGGTGGATTTCCAACTTCCTCCGGCTTTTCCGATTTTATACTGAAGAGTTTTATCAAAAGCGACAACGTGACCCGTATCGATCGTATAAGCGCCTTTTACTTCGATCGGAAGAATGGCTCCGTAAGAATTCAGAAAGAGTTTTCCGTTGCCGGTCACATCCAAAAGAAAAACTCCCTCTCCGCCGAGAAAAGAACGTAGTCCGCCGAACCTAGGTTTCATCGTGATCGTTTCGTCCGAAGCGAGATACGCGCCCGCTTCCACGAGAAGACCGTTGTCCGTGAGATCGATTCCGACTACGTCTCCCGGAAGTTCGGGCGCAAAGCCGATCTCCGCGCCGGCGGAAGGAGCCTTGAAGACGTTGAAGAAAAAGGATTCTCCTCCGAAAAATCGCCGGGAAAGTGCGGAAAGAAATCCGCTACCCATTTTGGTTTCAACGTCGATCCCGGGGGTCATGTAGACCATCGCGCCCGCTTCGGCTTTGATGGTTTCACCGGGTGACAATTTTACTTTTAAAAAAGAATACGAAGGTTTGTGGATGATCTCGTAATTCATAGAAGCAGCAATGTAAATAAATTGACCCAAACGTCAATCGAAAAGTGTTTTCAGAAGCGATCCTAAGAATTACATTGGAGTAACACTATGACACAAAGAAACGTATTCATCACCGGAACAAACCGCGGAATCGGATTGGAACTTACAAAACACTTTCTCTCGAAAGGAGATCAGGTGTTTGCTCTTTGCAGAAAGAGTTCCACGGAGCTCGTTCGTCTGAAACCCACGCAGATCTTTGAAGGAATCGACGTTCTCAACTCGAACTCGATCCAAGGATTGACTTCGAAAATTTTGGACACAAAAATAGATATCCTCATCAACAATGCGGGAATTTTGATTCCGGACAATCTGCAAAGTCTCGACGAGGACAATATCATCACCCAATTCTTAGTCAACGCGCTTGGACCGTTGAAAGTAGTTCATGCACTTCTTCCGTCTCTCAAACCCAACGCTAAGTTGGTTTTTTTAACGAGTAGAATGGGATCCATAGCGGACAATAGTTCGGGTTCTTACTACGGATATCGCGCATCGAAAGCCGCACTGAACGCGATCGCGGTCAGTCTTGCAAGAGATCTTTCTTCTCAAGGAATCTCGGTCGGAATCTTCCATCCCGGAATGGTCGCGACGGAAATGACCGGACGACAAGGGATTTCAACGGAAGAAAGTGTTGTCGGATTAGCGGAACGAATCGAAGCCCTAAATCTCGCAAGCTCCGGTAAATTCTTTCATCAAAACGGAGAAGAATTGCCCTGGTGATCGATGGGACAATAACCTGTGTCCCGGCCGATACACTGTTGCAAAAAAGAGACGGTTTGTCAGAAATTTATTTCAAATTATGTCGCATCCTGCCCTAAACACCTCCTCAGTGGCTTGAAAAAACCGGTTTTAATACACCCTTTGGCATAGACCTTGCTTATTATAGGGGAAAGAGGCCGGGACGAGACCGTGAAATATCATAATTCGATCCTCCTCTTCAATACGAAAAGCGAACTTCGATCCACCCGATTCCGTCTTTTGAATAAGGACCTCTGGAAAGATCGAAAATGCACAAACTATGAAAGAAACCATATATAGAAAATCCATCCAGGATACAGTTAGAATCAAGGGAATCGGACTTCATTCCGGAAAGGAAGTGAATCTAGTCGCCCATCCGGCCGCATCCGGCACGGGAATCGTTTTTGAATATCGCAAGGGGCAAGAAAAAGCCTCGATTCCAGCGGAACTGAGCAACGTTGTGGATACGAGCAACGCGACAACCTTAGGAGACGGTCTCTATCGAATTCAAACGGTGGAGCACCTTTTGGCAGCGGTTTATGCCTTAGGACTGACCGATCTCATTCTTGAAATCGACGCAGTTGAAGTGCCGATCATGGACGGTTCTTCCCTTCCATTCTTACAAGCCCTGGAATCAGTCGGAATCGTAGAATATCCGGAAGTCGTAGAACCGATCTATGTGCAAAATCCGCTCTGGGTCGTAGACGGAGACAAATATTTGGTTCTCCTTCCCAGCGACGAACTCAAAGTAACTTATACGATCGACTTCCCTCACCCTCTTCTCAAAGGACAAAGTATTACGATCTCTTTGGACCGAGAAAAGATAAAACAGGAAATTCTTCCCGCGAGAACCTTCGGGTTTTTAAAGGATGTAGAAGCCCTGCAAGCCAGAGGTTTGGCGATGGGCGGATCCTTAGACAACGCAATCGTCTTGACCCAAGACGGATACTTAAACCAGCAGCTCCGTTTTGAAAACGAATGCGTCCGCCACAAAATTTTGGACCTTTTCGGCGATATATCCATCGCCGGACGTCCGATCATCGGACATTATCTCGCTTCGAAGGCCGGACACGCACTCGATATCTCCATGGCAAAGTTGGTAATGAGCAGCGTTACCGGGGATGAAATCAGCAAATACAAAAGCCGGAGAACTCCCCTTTTCAAAAGAAAGGCGGCGATCGTCTAAAAAATCGTTTGCCGATTCTATTTCGACCCCGCCAGGGGTCGTGGTTTGTCCGGACCAAAACCCGCCTTTTTTAGAAAAGAATTGTCAGATTCTTCTTTTCAAGAATTCTGTAGTCGAGTTTTCACTCGGAAATCAACTCTATAAATGATCCCCTCTAAAAGGACAGTTTTTCCCGGAATCACCGCTTTCCCGGGAAAACTATACGGTAAGGTCCTCAAAACCGGAAAAAAGAGGAATACGATCCTAACCGGAACTTACGTCCACGAATCCGCTAAAGAAGAAGAGATCGAAAAGTTTAAGACGGCTCTGGAAGAAAGCCTGGAAAGTCTTCGAATCCTTATCACATCCGTAGAAGCCTCCGGACCGGATCACAAAGAAGTTCAGGAAATTTTAGAAACCCAGGCGATGATCTGCTCGGATCCGAGCCTTTCCACTTCGGTTCAAAAAAGAATTTTGGACCTCGGAGAAAACGCGATTCTTGCGGTTCAAAACGTAACTCACGAAATCTCCGAAAAATTTAGGGCAATGGAGAACGAGTTTTTTCGGGAAAGAGTGGATCACTTCCACGACGTCTCCAACCGATTGATCGAATTTATCGCGGGCAAAAAAGAAGAGGATTCCATTCTGTCCGGATTAAAAGAGGATCTCATTCTGGTCGCAAGAGAACTCACCCCTTCTCAGATGATTCTTATGGACAAAACGAGAATCCGCGGTATCGCTACCGATCTCGGCGGGAAAACGGGTCACATGGCGATCCTCGCGAGAAACTACGGAATTCCCACTGTGGTAGGTCTAAAAGATTTTTCCACCTATGTAAAAGACAACGAATTCATCCTCTTGGACGCGGAGGCCGGAAACGTAGTACGATTTCCAACCTTGGAAGAGGTAAAATACTACGGGTTCAGTTCCACTTATCCGGTGGAGGAAAGCGGAACCAAAAAAATGAGGGCCGTCAGCAAGGACGGAATCCGAGTCAAAATCAAATGTAATTTAGAATCCGAACTCGACTGCGAACAAGCGATCCGTTCCGGTGCGGAAGGAGTCGGCCTCTTTCGAAGCGAATCCCTATTCTTAAAATACCAGGACAGCAACGTTTCCGGAGAAGAACAGTTTCGGGCATACAAAGCGATCGCGGAAGGAATGGAGGACAAACCCGTTACGATCCGAACTTTCGATATCGGGGCCGATAAATTTTCGACGGGAGAGGAAGAGGAAAACCCGTTTTTGGGAAACAGAGGAATCCGTTATTCCCTATCGAATCCGGAATGGTTCAGCGAGCAGCTAACGGCGATTTTGCGAGCCTCCGCGTTCGGAAACGTGAGTATTCTTTTGCCGATGATCACGGGCCCCGCGGAGATCGTCAAAACCAGGGAACTATTGGAAGAATGCAAACGTAAACTGAGCGCTCAAAAAGAGAAGTTCAACAAGAAGATTAAGGTCGGAGTGATGATCGAAACTCCCGCCGCGGTTTCCGCTTTGGATCTGATCGCGAGAGAAGCCGATTTTTTTTCGGTGGGAACAAACGATCTTTTACAATACATCATGGCGGTGGATCGAAACAATATCCACGTGTCTTCTCTTTACAATCCTTATCACATCGCTTTTCTGCGGGCTTTGATAAGAATCGTGGAAGTTTCTAGGGATTACGACAAACCTCTGGGGATCTGCGGAGAACTTGCATCGGATACGAATTTTACGATCTTCTTAATCGGAATCGGGATTCGGGATCTTTCGGTTTCGATCCCTTTCTTAAATCCGATTCGGAAAATCATTCGTTCCGTCTCGCTTCATCAGGCCGGAACTCTGGTAAAAAAAATCATAGAACTTTCGGAAGAGGAAAACTACGAAAACATCGAAGCCTTTCTCTTCAGCAAACACTTGAGTTAAGAAACTTCTTTTTCCAAAATCAGAAATACGAAAGAATCCCATACCTTTTCTTTCTCCTGAAAGAAAACCGGACCTAAGTTGTCCTTATCCTTTTTAAGACAAAGATAAGAATGTTTATCCGTACGAAGATAGAACTTACCGCAGGTTCCCGAAAGGGTTTGAATCAAATCCTTCAGGAGTTTCGGAAGATTTTTCTCGTCTTCCGGAAGAGAAACTCCGGTCATCAGAATTTCCTGATTTTCCCAGGTTCCTAAAATCGAAACAGCCTTCGGATTCCATTCTTCGAATAATTCTTTTTCATAAGAGGCCAAAGCAGGATTGAGGATCGGATGAATTTCGGAATTCATCGCGAGGGGAAATTCTTTCCCGATCACTCTGGGAATAAATCCTTCCGTCCGGAAGCGGTTCCAGTTTTCAAACCCGTCGATTTTCGATAGACCTCTTACAAATCCCGGTGTAAAACCTCCGACCGAAATCGCGTCTTTGGATCGGCCCGAAGTAAGAATCGAACGCATACAAAGAAATCCCAAGTTGTAAAGTGAGAACTGGGCGACCTGGGAAAAATTCCAGACCTCGTTTTCTCTCATAGGAGAAAGATAAAGATTATCCAAGGCGTATAAATCTCCGTGTCCGGAGGGGGAAAATACCGAGGATTTCTGGAGTTGTTTCTGAGTGCCGGCCATATATTATTTCTATCGGTGCGGCTTCCAATTCTCAGAAGAAATAAAAAAAGCCAGCTTTGAGGGCTGGCTTTTTCCATTCGAAAAGATCGGAGAATTCTAATCTTGATTGGTAGCGTAGATTTTCTTAATCTTATCGATGTATTTTTCGGTGATCACGTGACGTTTCATTTTCATCATGTTGTTCAACTCTTCACCCACTTCAAAAGGTTTGGAGATGATGATAAAAGGAGTCACCTGTTCGAAGGATTTGAATCCGTTTTTCGTATTGTTGAGGGCCTTGATCTCTTTTCTGTAGAGGTCGTACACTTTCGGATTTTCGATCAGCTTCTCGTTGTTCGGTTCGTTGATTCCGTTTTCTTTCGCCCACTCTTGGAGCTTCTCGAAATCGGGAACGATGATCGCGCCTAAATTCTTCTGATCCTGACCGATCACCATACACTGGCTGATATAAGCGGATTCTTGGAGCTTGTTTTCGATCGGAACCGGCTCCACGTTTTCTCCACCCAAAAGAACCACGGTGTCTTTTGCACGTCCCGTCAATGTCAGGGTCTTTTTGAAGTTGATCATCCCCATATCGCCGGTGTTCATCCAGCCGTCTTGGATGGCCTTGGAAGTCGCCTCTTCGTTTTTGAAATAACCTTTCATCACTTGAGGTCCTTTGACAAAGACTACCCCTTTCAAGCCGAGCTTTCCTTGAGAAATCTTGCCTTCTTCGTCGATCTCGGTGAGAACCACGTTGTTATCGTTACGAATCTGAAGTCTGGTTTTTGGAGCGACCACACCCACGGAACCGATGATCAATTTTTCGAAAGTTCTTACGGAAATAACCGGAGACGTTTCCGTCATTCCATAACCTTCCAAAACGTTGATCCCGATGTTTCCGAAGAATTCGTCAACGTGTCTAGGAAGCGCGCCGCCGCCGGAAATGGAGGCTTTGAGTTGACCGCCCGTAGCGGCTCTGATCTTTGCAAGTACGATACGATCCAACGTAAAGCTGTTTAAGAACACGGCTAAACCGGCGATCGTATAAAGCGGAGAAGTCAGAAAGTGAAACTCGGTTCCCGCCAGAAAGGCGCCTAACGCACCCGCAATGACGGTTAATGTAAAAGGTCCGGTCAAAAGAAGCTGAACGAACATAAGAATTCCGTAAAAGAAGGAATTGATCGGATTTCTTCCACGGTAGTCGACCTGAATTCCGGTCAAAAAGCGAACCGCTTGGTTTTTCTTGCTCGAGAAGAAATACGCGAGTTTGAAAAGACCTCTGCGAAGCGCCGGAGTTTGAGCCGGGTCGTTGATTCTTGTATAAATTCCGTTGTAAATGTTCTCCCAAAGTCTGGGCGCGGAACCCATAAACGTAGGTTTCACCGTCGCCAAATCCTGACGAAGATCTCTCACGTTCGTATAATAGGTCGCCGCTCCCAGTCCGAGGCAAACGTATTCGACTACTCTTTCGAAAACGTGCCAAATCGGGAGAATGGAAAGAAGACGAGCCTTCGGCTGGATATTGAGCATCGGACTTACGTGGTTTACTTGGTGCATCATGTTGGAATGTTTCAACATAACACCTTTAGGAAGTCCCGTAGTTCCGGAGGTATAGATCAGAGTGAAAAGATCTTCCGCTTGAATCGCGGCGATTCTTTCTTCCGCTTTTCTAGATCCGCCTTCTCTGAGTTTTTTTCCTTTCTCAATGAGATCCTGCATTTTCAGAACGCCGGGAGCTGTGCTCGCAGGGTCCAAAAGAATGATGGTCTTCACGTTATTGAGCTGGGATTTGTTTCTATTAAACTTCTCGAGCATTTTATCGTTTTCGATAAAAACGACTTCGACTTCCGAGTGATTGAGAATATAAACGATTTCAGAATCTGTAATGTCAGTTCCGCGCGGAACGTCGGCGGCACCGGATAAAATCACGCCGTAGTCTGCGATCATCCATTCGATACGGTTGTCTGCGATCAAACCTACTCTTTGTTTTTGTTGAACACCTAACTCGATCAAAGCTTCCGCAAGATTCAAACCTTGTTCGTACAGTTGACCGTATGTAGTAGGATAGTAGTCCTTCTTGGAATCCTTTGAAAAGAAAGCCGGTAGGTCCCGGAATTTTTCCGCAGATTCACGAAATAGCTGGGCTAAGTTTTCCGCCATGAAACTCATTCACTCCTGATATCTTTAGTTCAATACAACTTAGGAATTCCGGCAAGATCCTGCCGGTAAGTATTCAAAATTAAATATCGAACCTCAGAAATAAACCCTTTTTTTCCAAAGCGTTTCCCGAAGACCTTATTTATTTACCGCGTTATACAATACTATGGTGCAGTGAACCAATTCGAAAAGCTGGCTCTGAGTTTCGGATAATCTCTTTCCACAATTCCGTACTGAATTTTCAGGAGTTTTCCGGAAACGCTGAACACCAGAAGCGCCGGTTGTCCTTCGACTTTGTATTCGTTTATCAACGCGAAATCCCGATCCACCAATGACGGATACGTCATCCCGAATTCCTGAGAGGCTTTGAGGAGTTCGGCTTTGGAAAGTTCCGGCTCGGTATTGATCCCCAGAAGAGTTCCATTCTTACCTTCCAAGTCCTTGGAAATTTTTTCCAAAACGGGAACGGCTTCCTTACAAGGTTCGCACCAAGAAGCCCAAACGTCCAAAAGTAAAACCTTTCCCTTATAATCCTTGAGACTTGTAGCTCGGCCTTCCGTATCGGAAAGTTCGAGTTTGTAGAGAATCGATTCTTCTTTGGCAGAGTTGCAGTCGAAGAAGAGGCTCACGATAAGCGTAAAAAGAAAAAGGGTTCTGAACATCTTCCCAACATCTTCTTAGAATCGAAAAGAATGTAAATGGAAAAAATCTTTCCAGCTTGCGAGCCGCTTTCAAACTGGATCCATCAGTGAATCCAGTCTTCTACAATTACTTTTCCGGACCGGAAGAATTCTTTGATTATCTGAACAAAGATCGATTTGCAGGTTCCGGGATGATCTCCACTCCCGTTACCAAAGAAGCTTATTTTTCGGAAACAAATCGAAAAGCAAAACTGGAGTTTCGAGAAAATCGAATCTTGATTCTTTTGAAAGGAAAGGAAACGGAAAAGAATTTCGCGATTCCTTTTAACGGAAGTTCGAAAAAGCACGTTCTTGAATTTCTGCCGGATTATCTAAGTTTCAAAAACGAAGAAGAATTTTTTACGATCCGGCTCCAACCTTTGGATCGGGAGAGGATTCACCTTCAAATCGATTCCAAAATCGGCCTGGAATTTTCAGGAACTCTGAATAGGCTCAGCGGTTGGAGGAAATGGTTTTAGAATTCAATACTTCTCGGATTTGATCCGCGATCGTCTTCGCGGCGACGCTTCGATAGAATTTTCGAATATCCACTTTTTTACCGGGATACGGTTTTTTCGAATAATCCAAAAGCGCCTTTACCCAAAGATCCTGTTCCAGTTCTAAATATCGAATCTGATTCCCGCCGATTTCGCGAAACACAGAAAGATCGGTAACGATCGCCGGTTTTTGCAGACTGAGCGCTTCCAAAAGGGGAATTCCGAAACCTTCATACAAAGAAGAGAATAAAAAGAGGGAACACTTTTTGTACATGTGGGCGAGTTCGACGTCGGTCGGACTTTCAATCCAGTGGATTCCCATTTCTTTGCTTTTTTGGCTTCGGAGGGTTTCGATAAATTCCGGATCTTCCCAGCCGGCCTTTCCGCCGATTACCCAGGAAAACTTAGACTCACGTTTTACGGATTTAGAATATTCCAAATATACGTTATATAGGAAACGATAATTTTTTCGGGGTTCCACCGTGGAAACGGAAAGAAAGTATTTTTTGGGGAGCGAATCCACGCGCTTCCCCGGTTTTTTTTTAAGAAGCCCTTGAAACTCGGAAAGCTCGATTCCGGGATAAACCACTTTCATTTTTTCGAACGGGATTTGAAAGAATTTCGCCACCTCGTTTCGAGTGGATTCCGAAATCGGAAGCAGTTTGTCCGCGCGGCGGACGGAACGCGAAAGATAGAATTTCTGCTGCAAACGAGCCAAGGTCCGCATCGTATCCGGAAAACGATATGCGACGAGATCGTTGTAAGTAAGAACGGTCGCAGTTTTTTTGGAAAGAAACGGAGGAAACACCTGTTGAGTTCCCCAAAAAAGATCAAGCTGGATCTTTCTAAGCTGAAGGGGAAGCGCGATCGCAAAATAGATTCCGCCCTTTTTGGAAAGAATCCCCTCTCCTTTGATAAAACGAATCCCGGGAAGCTGAAGAAGATCCGCGTAACTCGGATGCAGATCCTTGTGGGAAAAAAGATAAAATTCGAAACTGGGGTCTTTTCCAAGATCCAAAAGAGCGCTATGGATCATTTTTCCGACTCCGGAAACGGGCGTCGAAAACGGCCTCGCGTCCACGCCGATCTTGATCTTATCAATCAAGTTTTCAGAATATTCTTTTTTTTTCATATAGAATTTCGAAGACGATCGTTTTAATTCCAATCCTTAAGACTGGACTGAAAATACTTCTTTGAGTTTTTCCAGAGTCGGTCCAAAGATTCGGAATGACCCGCGATGAGACCTTCTCCTCTTCCCGTTATCGTTTGAAACCGATACGGCTCGCCGGACTGAATTTCAAGATCCGAACCGCCCGACGCTCTCACAAGAGCGATGCCGGCGCAAACGTCCCATTCGTTTTTCGGCTTGAGAGAAAGGGAAATGGACGCGACGCCCGCGGCGACGAGACCCAGCTTGTAAGCGATAGAACCCATCGCGGAAAATTTCCAATCGGGAGGAAGCATGTCCCCGCTAAAAAGTCCTTCTCTTTCTTCGGTTCTCGAAATCAGAACCGTTTTTACGGGAGAATAAGAACTTAATTTTTTCGAGAAACGTTTGAAATCGATTTCATAAGAATTCGGTATTTCCGAAAATTTCAGATAATCCACTCCTACCGTCTCTTCCCCGAAAATCAATTCGCACGTCACCGGATTTAAAATGACTCCGAGGACCGCTTTCCCTTGCACGGACAAACCGAGGCTGATCGCAAACTCGGGATTCTTATGCACAAACTCTCTCGTTCCGTCGATCGGATCCAAGATCCATGCCGCCGGCAGTTTGGAGATATCCTTTCTTTCTTTATCTTCTTCCGAAAGAACCGGAATCTTTGTGGATTGTAGGATTTCGCCGATCAAAGCGCCGGCTTTGAGATCGGCCTCGGTCACAGGATCGTTGCCGCCCTTATCCGTGACCTTGAAATCCGAATTATAAATTTCTAATACGATTTTGCCCGCTTCCAGTACGGAATTTACTGCGGGCTGGAGATATTGAATCGAATCCAAGAAGGAAAACGCTCTAAAAAAATTATTTAACCGGTTTTGCTTCGGGGGAGCTCGCGTTTTCCTTATGAGGATCGTCTAGGTTTTCCGGACGGATATAAAAGACTTCGTTTTCAGGAGTTTGCAGATAAATTTCCGGATCCATTTTGTAGCTGTAGAAAAATAGAAATTTCTTATACTTTACATAGACCGTGTAAGTCCCTTTCTGCGGTTCATACAGCATGGTCTCCACATTGAGATCTTTTGTGATCTCTTTGTATTCAAGATATCTATGATGCAGAGTGTATTTTACCGCGGAGAGCAGGTTTTTTTCGAGCGTGGCCTTTTTGAAAGCGTCCGAAATTTTGATGTTCTTGTTAAACTCTTCCACTTTGTTAAATTCTTCCACAACACCTTGAGACTTGCCGGCGTAAATACCGGAAAAGGCAACGAGAAGTAATAGAGATATCGCGAATATTTTCTTCATCTGGGTTTCCTGTCTGCTACTAGTATCGGACTTCTGGGAAGTAAACTTACCCCTTCCTTATAATTTCTCAAGCGGAGTGTAGGCAACAAAAAAGTTCTTCTCCACGTTTCCGAATCGAATCGCCACCTTCGTATTCTTTTCCTTTCCGGAAACCGTTAAAATCGTGCCGATCCCGAATTGTTTGTGTTTTACCCGGTCGCCTGCTTTCAATCGAAGATTATCGGCGGAAGGAGGTTCGGAAAAACCGGTATCGAATTCTTCTTCCAATTCTCGTACCTTAGACGCGAGGGGAGGTCCTTGAGGACGTCTCGCGGTTCTTTCTCTCGACGCAAACTGCTGTTCTCCGAAACATTCTTTCGGAACCTCGGCTAAAAATCGGGAAGGAATTCTATCTTCGATTTTTCCGAATTTGCGGGAAGTTCTGCAAAAACTCAGATACAAATCTTTGCGCGCGCGAGTGAGGGCCACGTAAAAAAGACGCCGTTCCTCTTCGTCTCCGAAATGAGAATCCTCCAAACTCATACTATGAGGAAACGTTCCCTCTTCCAATCCGGATAAGAATACGATTTGAAATTCCAATCCTTTCGCGTTATGCACCGTCATCAGATTGACGTAATCGGTGAGTTCCTTTGTATCCTCTTCGCTCGTGAGAAGGCTGATCTGATTGAGATATTCCTCCAAAGAAGGAGAATCCGAATTCTTCTCGTATTCCTCGATCGAGTTTACGAGTTCCTGGAGGTTTTCGAGACGGGCTATCGATTCTTCCGTTCCTTCCTCTTTGAGATAGGACATGAGACCGGATCGATTCAAAAGTTCTAATGCGATTTCGGAAGGAGAGGATCCCTTCTCCGTTTTTTCCACAAGGTCGCTGAAAAGGTGAAAGAGTTCCTTTCCTTTCGCCTTCGCCGCTTTTTTGAGAGGAATCTCCTCTCTTCCCAAGGTTTCCAAAAGTGAAATCCCTTTTTCCAGAGAGAATTCCCGGATCTTGTCTATTCCGGAATCTCCGATTCCGCGCGGAGGATAGTTTACGATTCTTAAAAGAGAAACCGAATCAAGCGGGTTTGAAACAACGTTTAAATATGCGATAAAATCCTTGATCTCCGCGCGGTCGAAAAATCGGAACCCGCCGAAAATTTTATACGGAATTCCTATGTTCCGCAGCGCTTCTTCGAAATATCTGGATTGAGAATTAGTTCTATAGAATATTGCAATATTCTTATATTCCGTTCCGGAAGAATACGCCGACCGGATCCTAGTAATGATCCCGTGAGCCTCTTCGGATTCGTTTTGATACTCGGTCAAAACCACCGGAGAACCTTTGGGGTTGTTCGTAAAAATTTCCTTCTGTTTACGTTGTGTGTTGTTTGAGATGACGCGTGACGCGGCGAGAATGATATTCGAGGAAGAACGGTAATTTTCTTCGAGTTTGATGACGGTCGACTCGGGAAAATCCTTTTCGAAGTTGAGAATGTTCGCGATATCCGCGCCTCTCCAGGAATAGATAGACTGATCGTCGTCTCCGACCACGCAGAGATTCTTTTTTTCTCCCGCGAGAAGAATCACGAGTTCGTACTGGACCTTGTTCGTATCCTGATACTCGTCCACCATGACGTATTCCCATTTGTGGCGATACTTGGAAAGTGCGTCCGGGGATCTTTGCAAAAGTTGAACGGTCTTCCAGATGAGGTCCCCGAAATCGAAAGCTTTGCTCGCGTCCTTTCTCTTTTCGTATTCCTTATAAATCGCCGAAACGTTTTTTGAAAAATCGGTTCTCCCTTCCTTTTCCAAATAGGCTTCCGGTGACAACATCTTGTCCTTCAAACCGCTGATATAATTTCCGAGCATGGATGGTTTGTAAAATTTAGGGTCGAGAGAAAGATCCTTCACGACTTGTTTGAGAAGGGATTCCTGCAGAGTTGTATCGTAAACGGTGAAACCTCCGGCGAATCCGAAAAACGAGGCTTCTCTTCTTAGGATATAAAGACAAAGAGAATGAAAGGTTTTGATTTGAAGATTTGCGGGTAAGAATGGAACGAGGTGTTTGACTCGCTCCTGCATTTCCGCGGCGGCCTTGTTTGTAAACGTTACCGCGCAGATTCTATCAATCCCGTGATTGATGAGAAGATTTGCGATTCTATGCGTGATGACGCGCGTCTTTCCGGAACCGGCTCCGGCTAAGATTAGAACCGGACCTGAAACTTGGAGGACGGCTTTTTTTTGTTCTTCGTTTAAACCTTCGAGGAGGGGATCCACGGTCAAAACCTATAATCTCCGATCCCGAAGACAAACTGAAACGCATTGTCCGAATCGAATTTTGTAAAGGGATGGTCCGCGACTCCCGTGTATTTCAGCTTTTGAGCAAAGTAAATCCGAAGCGGTAGAACCGGAATTTGGATACGGAGCCCCACACCCCACGAGAATCGAAATTTATCGAGGGCGATATTGTTTCCGGAAAGAACGAGGTTGGCCGGATTATTCAATTGTTCGTACGTATAGTCCGCTTTTCGAAGAGCGGTAAGATTGTAAGAATTCGTAAGCGCATAACCCACCGGATCCCTTTGCTGCGCTTCCAGAATTCTTTGGTCGTAGGTCGTAAAAAGATCTCTTCGAACTCCTTGCGCACGGTTGACTTCCTCGTAAAGAGCTCCCGCGTCGAAAAAGGTAACGAGCCAGAGCAAACTAGGTTCGATCGGAAATCGGAGTTCGGATCCGAAAATCATTCGGCTCGCCGCACCGTCCCTCCATTCGGTCGGATATTTTGCGTCGTTGTAAAACCAACCGCGGAGAGACTCGTAACCGCCTAAGAATTGCAAATCCTGCAACTGGATGTAGGGATTTTGGATCGGATCCTGTTTTCCGTAAGCAGGAACTCTCTGAAAAGTGAAAAGCGAAGAACTTCTGAATTCTTGAACGACTCTCCATCGGCGAAGCGCGTTGTTCCGAAATAATCCGAACAAACTGTAATCGAACCAAGTATGATAGTATTCCGCGAGAATTCGATACTGATCGAAGTGGGATTGACCGCCTAACAACTGCCCTACGTTATCCACTTGAAAAAGAAGATCGTATCCTTGTGTCGGATTGAAGACGTTGTCCCGAATGTCGTAGGCGAGACCGTTTGAAATCTGAGAACGGAACTGCCAACCTCTCCGCACCTCCGCAAGAACCTGATCGGAAACGAGAGAGGAAGGGTTTGTGGAAGCGTAGATACTCGGAGAATAACGGTGGAAGTGAGTCCAGTTGATAAAAATACGATGTCCTATCCCGACCGTAAAACCGACTCCGTCCCGAGAATAGATCGCTTGTTCCTTGATCGATTGCTGGTTGTTGTTCTCCGTGATGGAAACGGCTCCCACGTTGTAGATTCTCGAGGAATAAAAAAGAGAAAGTGAGAGAGACCA
>NZ_NPDU01000041.1 GCF_002811985.1 Leptospira adleri | reverse complement strand
TAAAGCTCATGGCTTGATCGTGTGAGGAGAGCTCTTCTCAAGTTCTCATTTGTGCGAAACTTTAAGGACACTATCGAATCGCTACGTTACGAACTTCTCCGCCCCAGGACTTCTTCAAGTAAAGTCCGTCCAAGTAAACGTAAGGATATTCATCGGTAAGCGGACGGATTCTCCATTCGTCAATCTGAACAAAAACTTTCTGGTTGAGTTTGCTGATCGTTGAAGGAGAAACCTTCGTTCCCCAGAGGCTCTCGGTGATATCCTCGACTCTCCGAACAGAAACTCCAGAGAGATACATCTCCATGAGAGCTTCTTCTACCGAACTCTTCCTTCGTTTGTATCGATCGATGATCGCCGACTCAAACGGAATTGTTCTAAGTTTCGGAACTTTTAACTTTACTTTTCCGGCTTTTGTTTCGAAGTTTCTATTATACGAACCCGCTCTTGTATCTACTCGATCCGGGTTTCTCTCATACGTTGAGGCTTTGCAGAGTTTATCCGCTTCCTCATCTAAGAGAGCGTTCAGCGTTTCTTCCACTGAGCCTCTTACGAGTTCGCTCAAGTCTTTCTTGAGCTGGGTCTCATCCACCTGGATTACTTTCAGGTGCGCTTTTTCTTCTTCTGCCCTCATTGGGGGGTTCTCCTTTTTTTGAATTTGATCGCTACAAACTCAATCGGCAAGGAGAGCCTTCTCATTCATTCTTAAATCTGCGAAAATTTTAGGACGTTATCTGAGAAGAATGAGATTGGTGAGGAGAGCAATTTCGAGAATCAATTTGTTTTCCTTTGAAATCTCTATCGGAACGATTTTACTTTCAGAAGAAATCGGGACCACTGATTTTTACCCGACTGTCAGGCGAATACTTCACTACACATTTTTCTTTTCGTTTGGACAGGCTATGAAAAGAAACGAAAGCAGGGAAAAATAGAGTATTTTCTTAATTTTAGTCTCTGTAGACAATCTCGGCGCTTAGGAAGTCAATTTGAAATTGATGGGGAACGTTGCGGAAAAAGAATTCTGTCTTATGCTTGAAAGATGTTACGGGAGAAAAAACGGGGAACTTAACTCTACAAAATTCCCCGATTCTTATTCTTTAATCAATCGTTCTATTGTTTTTTCCGAAAGTTGTTTCATCTGAACGCCTTTTCCGGAGATGGCTTCCAGAGATTTGGAGAAATTCTCCTGACCTTTCAACATTCCGACTGAAAAAATATTTTCCGATTCAACTTCCAAATTACGAATTGAATCCGTAAGTTTATTTTTCTTATCTTGAATCTGCTCTTTTAGAACGGCTTGATCCATATCCGGATTTTCGGACAATTCTCGAAACAAAGGTGTTTCTCCGAAAAGAATGTTGATGAGTTCGCTATTCGGCGTATTTCCCTCATTCAAGATTCCGAGTTTCATCTGTTCTTTGGAGAATTCTCCTTGTAAGCCGGAAAGGGTTTCCTGGATTTTCAGATATCGGGAAGTAAGTCCCGAAGAAAATTCCGTTTTGTCCAGACTTCCTTGTCCTTCCTGTGCGGACACGGTTCTTCCGCTAACGGAAGACCGTTTGTCGCGGATTAGTTTTTCCGCAGAGCTGATCAGATTTGTGAGTGGAACTTCCATGTTCTTTCCTCCCTTCAGAATGCTAAATCCGGAAAGAACACCAACTTGTTGTTGTGAACTTTAGAAGGGACTTCTTTCCTTAAGTGCTCTATGTCGCATCAAAGATTTTAATTCTGTAGACAATCTATACTAGATATCGGATGGTACTCGGGAAATAAATGAATTTTTTTTCGGAAATTGTAAAAAAAAATATAAATTGACTTAAGATTTCATAGATTCATGCGACGAAACATCCAAAAACACAATCCCAAAAACATTCCGGGCGTAAGCCAAACGCCTAAGAACGCAGGAATGACTCCGTTTTCTCCCAGAGATTTCCCCGCGGAATTGAAGATATAATAGATCAATACGACTCCGATCGTAATTCCCAAGGAAGCAACGCCGGCGGTCTTCTTTGTGAAATAGCCCGCGATTGTTCCGATCAAAGTCACGATGATCGTCATCATCGGAAGAGCAAAGACGGAATGTTTTTCGGTAAGAACGTCTCCGTAAGGAAGTCCTTTCTGAATTCTTCTTTTTTGTTCTTCGCCCAACTGGATCAAGTTCATCTCCTCGACGGAGCCCGCCGGAACCTTGAAGTAGGTCGGATCTTCGGGAAGTTCGTATTCCTTTTCATCAAAGGATTCCTGAGAGGAAAGATTTAGGTCGTTGTCGAAATGCCATTCCTCGACACGTTTCATTTTCCAGATTCTCGTCTCGTAATTGTATTTCGCCTTCAAAGAGGAGATAACGGTCTCAGGAGATCCGTCCGGTCGAAGACGAATGTAGTTGAACCCTCCGTTGATCTCGTCTTTGTCCGGATCGTAAAAATACAAATAGTAGAATCCTTCCTTTCCCTTTACGTGAAACTGATATACGCTGTTGGCTAACGTTCCCATTCCCTCCGTAAGAGTATCGTGTTCTATCTTTGCGAGTTTGTTGACCGGTCTTACGATGAACTCCGTTCCCAAAAGCATGATGATCCACATGAGAATTCCGAAAAGAATCAGAGGAGCTACGATTCTAAAAAATGAAACGCCGGCGGCCATCATAGAAACGAGTTCTTTGTTTACCGAAAACTGACCGACCGTGAAACAAATCGAAAACATCAAAGACATGGAAACTACGGTTGTTGAGATGATTTTCGGAAGACTGTAAACGAGGAAAAGTGCGACGTGATAACGAGGAGCTTTCGTCGTCGTAAAGTTTCTCATGTTGTCGTTCACGAGAGAGAGCAGCATGATCCCGGTCAAAAGAACTACGGTCCCGATGAAGATTTTGAAAAATTCACCGAATAAATACTTATCTAAGATTTTGAGAGGGAAGAATTCTTTCTTCCAATAGCGAAAGAAGGATTTGATCGGATCAAGTTTGAGCGGGAATGCGGACATATCTCAGTGATTTTTCGGAACTTCAAACCATTCTTACGAAACTCTGAGAAATGACAATCACAAGAGGACCGAAAAATCGACGAGTTTTCGAATCTTTACTTCCGTTTGGCAAAAAAGAATTTCCCATCTTGGTTCTTTTTAGATTCCGCATGACCTTAGTTGCAATTGTGAACTCAATCTTTCAAAGAATTTGTCGTAACAACGACAATTCTTCGTAAAACGAAAGCCCCACCCCAATTTCGGGTGGAGGGGAGCGGAGGCGGGAAAGCTCGGGAAACTTTGCTCTATCAGAAAATCAATGTTTTGCAAGTAAAAAGTCCCAAATGTAGGAACTCCTATAAAATTTCGATTGGGCTCCGGTTGATCCCAAATCGTTTTTCCAAATTGCGGGTTAGGTGATTGGTGGGACTTTGATTCTTTTCCGAGAAACCTTTTTTCCGAAAAGTACAAACCAGCGGAATTTAGAAAATTTTTTCTTCGAATTCTTAAACTTTTATAAAGGCATACAACGTATCGAAAGTAGAATCCGAATTCTCCAATTACCCGGAATCGTTTTTGCAAATTTAACGAAAGACCGCGAAACTCGTCAGATATAAGGCCGCGCCCAAAATTCCGGTGGCGACCGTAAAACGCAAAATCCCGGGGACAAGTCCGTCCGCAGTTTGAAATCGATCCCAGAGATCGAGGCGTTTCTGCAATTCGCGTTCTTTCCCGGGAGTTAAGGTGGAATATTCCGATACGACTTGCGAAGGTTTGGGCGCGGGTTCTAACTTGGATCGGCCGTTGCGAATTTTTTCGGCAACTTTTGATTCTGCGATCAGTAACCTTTCCAGACTTGCGTGTTTGAGCGCTGAGAGGGCGCCCAATGCCTCGTCGATCCAAGAATCCACCACCTCTAACCATTTTTGCATATTGTCCTCGGTGGCCCGAGTGAATTCGAATTTGCTAAAAGCGGAGGACCAATCTTTCAGTTCCAAGTCTTCGAGGAGTTCGGATCCTAATATTATATTTTCCTTATGTTTGTGAACCTCGGCGAGTGCGTCGAACACCTGATTTCCGGCCGAGACAAGACGGGTAAGTTCCGCGCCGCTTACGTGACGATCAGCGGTAACTACGGAATATACGTTATTCAAAAGCGCTCTGCTGTCTTCGATATTGGCTCTTGCGTGGTCCGCGTAGTGAAGAACTTCGAGCAAGCCCTGCAAGTATTCCGGCCAACCCATTCCGATTTCTTCTGCGGCTTTTCTGTGAACCGAACGACATCTTTTATCATGGTCGAAGAGAAGGTTTTGGACTTCCTTACAATCTTCTTCCAGACTTTTGATCGCCGCAGGAAGTTCTCTCTTTTTTAATTCTTCTCCCCGAAAGCGGATGATTCCGTCGGAAGGAGTGTAGTAGCCTTCCTGCAAACCGGTAAGCAAATTTTTTTCCTTTTCCAGAGATCGAAGTCTTTCGAGTTGTTCAGACAAATTTCGAGGATAAAGATTTTCGAGTTCTTCCTTCGGAGAATTTACCGGATAAGCATAGAATTCTTTCGGAGAAGACGCATAACGCACAAAAGATCTTCCCAAGTAAGTTCCTTTATAATCGCTGTTGAGATATTCCTTTTTGTAGAATTCGTCGACGGACGTTAGGATTTCAGGATCGTGCTTGAATTCCGTTTTAAAACCGGAAAGAACACGTTCCGTAAATTTCTCTCTTAAGGAATCCGCGTCGTCGAATACCAGCCAACCGCTCCGATCGTCCATGGATTTCGGAACGTATCTTTTCTTCGCGTTGGCTTCTCTTTCGTGATTGTAAGGATGAGTCGCCCACATCCGAGGAGGTTGAGCGATCTCCGAAGTAAAAACCCGGTGTTTTTCGGGGTTTTCGCTCGGTAGTTCGGGCGCTTTTCCGTAGTGAGGGTTGTTCCAAATTTTTCGAGAATGATCGATGACCTTGGAATGGATCGGGAAGATATCCTTTGCGGCTTTTCCCATTCTTATATGATCCATGATAAAACCTTGAGTAGTTTCCCAGGCTTCGTCGGCCGCTTGTAATTTATGCAAGGCGTGAATCAACGCGTCGCTTCCGGTCACGGAGACCGCGACTAAATCGGCTTGAAATTCCATTTCTCTCGAGAGGGCTCTTTGTGCGAGGACGACCAGGTTAAAAAAAGATTCCATAGCGGATCGGAGGGACCAAATCACCAAACGTAGAATCCATCCGATCCAAGCGACTCGAATATCGAAGCGCGAAACCGAACGAAGAAAATCGTCGAGCGCGTCTCGTCTTGCTATCAAGTGAGCCGCAATTTGTTGAGCGATATAGACCCAATTCCCAACGGCCATACTCTTTTGGGCAAAGTGTCCGAACTCATGAGCTAGGACGGCTTTCAATTCGCTGATGCTCAGAACGTTTACAAGCGCGAGTCCGATTTCGAGATTCTTCTTGGAAGGAAAGAAAAAATTGAGCATGGAAAGATCGTAAAAGACGCAGGCGTTGACTTGAGGAGAAAGAAATACGCGGTGCGGTCTGGGCGCTCCGGTTTCGTCCGCCAATTGGTAGAGAAATTGAAAGAGTTGGGGTTGGTCTTTTTCCGTGATTTCGTATTCGTCCCCCATACTTCCCTTTTTTACAAAGAACAATGCCTTGATCATAAATAAGGAGATCAATCCGGAACCGATTCCAGCGATCCAAGAATACAATTCAGGACCCGCTCCCGAAAGTCCGTGGCGGATAAAAGAATAAGACGCCCAGGCAAACCATCCACTCAGGGAAAGATAGACGAGAACAAAGAAGACAAGCCCGAGCACGGTCAACCAGAGATTTCGTTTGTGCGCTTGATTCAATCCCGTGAGTTCGGAGGGGATTTGACTGATCGGAGAGATTGTTTCCATAGAAAGACGTCCTTTAACGATTGCGAATTTTCAAACTTCGGTTTTGAATAGTATAGCCGGAAAAAAGATCGATCTGGACAAATAATTGAAAAGAAAATTGAGGAAAGGATTTTTTCTAAAATTCCTCCTTCCTTTGAACGTGCGATTTCTCTGCGGGAGTTCCTACAGAAAGATTTTTCCTTGTGAAAAGCTGAATTCCGTGGTAGAGAAAATTTCGCGTTTCTTCCCGCCGGCACCTTTCGCCCTGCGTCACGATCCATAGAGTGCGGCGCATTGAGTTTTGTCAGGGCGCGCGACTTTCACGGAGGAGTTGTCGTATTTCCGACGGACCGGTTTTCCTTCAAATTCCCGAGTCGAACCGAACACCAATTTTCGATTGACGATTCCGTTTCCGGAAGCGATTCTTCCGAGGGAAAGGAGTCCCTCATGAAATTTCGTTCTCTTCTAATTCTTGCATTCGTTGTTTTCTTTACCTCCGGAGCCCTTCTCGCGGAAAAATCGACCGACGAACATATCAAAACTCTTTCTTCCGGCTCCGACAGCGAAAAATACGAATCCGCCGTGGCTCTTGGAAAAGGAAAAGAGAAATCGGCGATTCCGGAACTCATCAACCTTCTCAACCGCAACAACGAACCTAAAATCGCAACCGCGGCCGCTATCGCTCTTGGAAAAATCGCCGAACCGGGAGATACTACGATCGCTCTCAAAAATAAGATCATCTCTTCCGAAAACGGCGACATCGTCTACGCGTCGTTAGCCTCTCTTCTGAACATCACTACAAAAAATGAAAAACTGGAAGATTCCACAAAAGAGGCTTTCGAATTTGCGGATAAGAATCGCAGAGGAGACGAATACGTTTCCGATTTCTTGGATCTTATCAAAAAGAAACTCAAACTCTAATCTTCCTAAAAACCCTTGTTGACCCCTCCGGAAATCAGCCGTTATTCGCGGAACATTCTTCTGGATGAGGTCAAACGTAAGGGCCAAGAAACTCTCAAATCCTCCCGCGTTACGGTGATCGGCGCCGGAGGATTGGGTTCCCCCGTTCTCTTTTATCTCGCCGCCGCCGGAGTTGGAAAGATTCGAATCTTAGATTCGGATATCATCGATACGACCAATCTTCAGAGACAGATTCTTTTCAAACATTCCGAGATCGGCGCCTCCAAATCGGAAACGGCAAAACAAAGAATTCAAGAACTGAATCCTTTTATCGAAATCGAATCTTTTCCTCTTCGTATCCAAGAAGAGAATGCGGAGAATCTCCTAAAAGACAGCGACTTAATTTTAGAGGGTTCCGATAACTTCGAAACAAAGTTTTTGGTCAACGACGTCGCTTGTGGACTGAAGATTCCTTTGATCATCGCGGGGATTCTTCGTTTCGACGGAATGGTTTTAGGAATTCGTCCCGGAATCGATCCCTGTTATCGTTGTATCTACGAAACCCTTCCTCCATCCAACGCGATCCCAAGTTGTTCCGAGGCGGGCGTCATCGGAAGTATGGCGGGAATTATCGGAAGTATTCAGGCGACGGAGGCGGTTAAATTCTTATTGGGATTGGTAAACGAAGAATCTCCGGGAGTTTTCGGATCGATTCTTCAATTGGAAGCAAAGTCAATGAATTTCCATAAGGTTTCTCTTTTGAAAAGATCCGACTGTAAGGCGTGCTCTGGTATATGAACAAAAAAGAATATTCAAAATCCAATATGGATTATATGGAACAATCCGATATTCTAAAAGAATTTCAAACTCTTCCGGGAGTGGGCAAGTCCATAGCAATGGACTATTGGAATCTAGGCTTTCGGAGTTTGGATGAAATCAAATCGAAAGATCCGGAAAAACTCTACTCTCAGATCTGCGAATTCCACGGAGGACACGTCGATCGTTGTATGCTCTACGTCTTCCGTTGCGTCCATTACGCTCTGAACACAAAACGTCCTAATTCGGAAAAGTTAAAATGGTGGAACTGGAAAGATTCCGTTCCGGCTCAAAAATTAAAACGATAATTTGCGCCCACCTGGACGTAGGTTAGAACCGTTTTTGAATCCAATAAGATCGGGATCAAAATCTGAGGCGCGAAAACTTTCAGTAAGATTTGGGACGGATCCGAATTTCCCCCGCCTTCGTTTTCGGTTATATAACCTGATTGTAATTTGTTTTTCAGGGTCATATTGCTCGCTTCCACAAATAAGCTCAGATCACCTTTGATCTTCGCGGAGAATTTCACGTTCACTTCGGTTCCTGTGGATTTCCATTGATAGTCCAGGCCGAATTGATTGTATTTGAACGGAGCGGCTTCTAATCTAAATTCGTTGCTTCGGAATGAGGACGGGCCCTGCATATCCAAACGTAAGATCTGTCCTTGAAGAGCGAACCTTTCCAAAAATTTCCATTCGAATCCGATTCCAAAACTATAACCTTTGAACGGATTGCTCGTTTCCCGGTAACTCACCCGGTTGGGATTGATTCCCGTGGCGGTGATTCCTCCGAGACTATCGACTTCTTGAGAGGTCTTCGTCCAGATTCTTTCCACCCCTCCCAAAATTTGAAGATCTAAAACCGGATGCGGATAAGGAGTAAAGCCGACCCTGGAAGAAATTTTTTGAAACTTCGTCTCGCCGTTTCCTAAAAGAATATTCGCGGTTTTGTCGGGAGTGGAAGAAGAGGAACCGCTTCCACCTCCGTAAGAAAGAGTTTGAAAGCCGCCGACGTCCAAATTTCCCTTAGCTTCCGTTCCGCGGATCTCAAAGGTAAATCGGTTCCAGGCGTAATACAACCGAGTTGTCGAACTGTGATTTTTACTTTTGTAAGGAGTGGATTGCAGTTCGGCTTGACCGCCGCTGCTAAAAAGAAGTCCCGCAAACTGAACGGTTTGAAAGAAAGGACGGAGCTCCGATTGACTTTCGCCGCTTCCGACTCCGAAGGAACCTTCCAGGTAATGTCGTTTGGCCTTGGAAAGTTGTTCCTCTCTATTTTTGAGTTTTTCTTCTTTGGCTTTGAGCTTCTCCTCTTCCTGTTTTTGTTTTTCCGCGAGTTCTTTTTCCTCTTTGATTTTCTTTTCCTTTTCCGAAACCTGCGGCTCTTTTTTTGGAGAAGACGGTTCCGATGTCTTCGCAAAGGAAACTTTTCGAATCGCCGACTTCGGAAAAACTTTCGTGTTGCCGTCCGCGAGTTTGACGGTCACGGATTCCTTGTCTTGGGCTACGATCGAACCTTCCAATTTTTCTCCGGACTTGAGAAGAATCGTTTCGCTACGAAGAGATAAATTTGCGGAAAGAAACACTGCTAACAGTAAGGAAATAATTTTTTTCATATTTGAAGTCGGGTTAAAACCGGTATCGGGGAATCTTAACACATCGCTTAAATCCTGCAATTCGATTTAACTTTTTAGGGATCGATTTAGAAAGAAAAAGATCTTTCCAAAGAAGCGGAATCGTTCTTGGAAATTAAGGTTACGTTTGTTATAAAAACAAAAATCTATAATTTGCAAAAGTTTCGAAATTCTATTTTAAAAATGAAGAGAAGGAGTTGAAAGTCGATCAAATACGAAGGATTTCATTTTCGAAGAATCGTTCTTATACGATTTGATTCTTAAGGGATGAGATGAGTTTATCTTCCTTGTCCAATTTGCTTTCTAAGAGAAGAATTTTTAAATTCTTCGGAGGTTCGGAAATTTTCACCAAATCTTTTTCAGTGCAGATCACAAAGTCGTAAGCCTTTGAAATCGATAGGAGTTCGTTCTCGTCTTCCATCGTATAAGAATGATGATCCCGAAAGGATCTCGTCGACAATTCGACCGGATGAAAACTTCGAATCATGGAGAAAAAAACTTCGGGATTCCCGATTCCGGTGAAGGCATAAACTCTTTTTCCGTATAATAGTTTTGTGGAATCCAATTTCATATCGGGCGATAAGAGTTTGTCCGGTTCCAAGGAAAATCTTAAAATTCCTTTGGAGAATTTAGTCTGAAAGTTCTGAACGATTCTTTCGACCGAAGGTTCGTATTTCGAAAATACGATCCAGTCCGCTCTTGAAAGCGCCGAGTAAGGTTCTCTCAAATTTCCGGCGGGAATTAAAAATCTTTCCGTACGAATCTTACTCGAATCCAAGAGCACGATGTCCAAGTCTCTTTCCAAAACGTGATGTTGAAATCCGTCGTCGAGAATCACGATCGTATTTTCGGCGATTCCCAATTCTTCCTTAAATCGAATGTAAGAAGCGTAACGATCGCTTCCGATCCAAACCTCGGCAAAGGGAAGGTGTTTTTTTAAAAGTAACGGTTCGTCTCCCGCTTCTCTCGGGCTGGATTGTTGCGTAACCCTGAGACCGTTTTTGGTTCCCGTGGAACCGTAACCTCTCGAAAGAAGAATGATTTTTTTTTCCGGAAATTGTCCGTGAATCGTTTTTGCGAGATGTATGGAGAACGGAGTTTTACCAGTGCCTCCCATCGACAGATTTCCCACGCTGATCACAAAGGCTCCCGGAAGTTTTTTTTTCGGAGTGAGTCTTTGATCGAGTAGAAAAAGCCCTCTGTATAAGAAAGAAATCGCGTAAAAAATCGGGAACAAAAGGACTTGAACGAGGGATAGGACCGTAAAGGATTTCATAAGTAAATTAGAATATTCTAAAATTTAAGCGTTTTCGGCCGTCTCGGCGAACTGGATGTCGTATAACTTTTTGTATTTTCCGTCCAGCTGAATCAGTTCGGAATGTGTTCCTGATTCTACGATTCTTCCGTCTTCCATTGCAAAAATTCTGTTCGCGATCTGAACGGTGGAAAGTCTGTGCGCGATGATGATTACGGTTCTATTCTTATAAAGCGATTCCAAGGCTTGTTGGACGAGTCTTTCGGATTCGGTGTCGAGCGCGGAAGTCGCTTCGTCCAAGATGAGAATTTCAGGGTTGAGGAGCAGCGCCCTCGCGATCGCGATTCTCTGTCTCTGACCTCCCGAAAGCATCACGCCTCGTTCACCAACGATCGTCTCAAAACCTTCCTCGAAGGAAAGGATGAATTCCATCGCGAAGGCTTGTTCGCAGGCCGCGTGGAGTTGTTCGTCGCTGACGTCTTGATTTCCGTAACAGATGTTTTCGCGGATCGTTCCGTTAAAAAGAAAAACCTGTTGAGCCACGATTCCGATTTTTTTTCTGAGATTGCTCAGATCCAATTCCCGGATATCGATATCGTCCAAATAGATTTCGCCTTCTTGAGGATCGATAAGTCTTGGAACAAGGTCGACTAACGTAGATTTTCCGGCGCCCGAAGCTCCTACAAGCGCGATCGTTTCTCCTTTCGGAATATCAAGGTTGATTTCCTGGATCGCAGGATTTTTAGAACCGGGATAACTGAAAGTCACGTTTTTGAATCGGATTCCCTTCACCATCTTCTTTAAGAATTTAGGTCGTTCCGGATTTTTAACGTCGGTTTCCTGATCCAGAAGTTCGAACACCCTTTCACCGGCCGAGATCGCGCTTTGAACCGAGTTGGAAAGCATACTCATCTGCTTGAACGGTCTCATCAAAAAAATCAACGTTAGGAAGAACGCCATAAACATTCCTCTGGAGAACGTTCCGTCTTCCATAAGATATGCGCCGAAACTCAAAAAAATCACTGCGACGATCGAACTAAACAGCTCGGTCAAGGAAGGACCGATCTGATGATAAAAATGTCCTTGGAAGGTTTTGTCCGAAAGATCTTGATTGAGTTCCCTAAATCGATCCGCTTCCGCTTTTTCCATAGAGAACGCGCGGATCACTCTGATTCCGGAGATCACTTCCTGAAGATGTCCGTTTAACGAGGAAAGACGTTCCTGTTGATTTCGGGTCGCCCTCCGAATCTTATCCGCGAACGCGGAAACCGGACCCATCACCAGAGGAACGATGATAAAAACCGCCAGAAACATTTTCCAACTCAGATAGAGAAGAAGAAGTAAATGTGTGATGATGTAGAAAAAATCTATGATCGCATCTTTGAGATCGGAACTGATCAGTTTACCGAGAACTTCCACGTCGTTGATGATTCTACTCATCAGGATCCCGGTTTTTTCCTGAACAAAGTGATTGAGAGGAAGAGTCTGCGCCTTCGCGTACAGCTCCGCCCTTAGATCCCGAATCGCAAGATAACCCGCCGAGTTGATAAAATAAACCGCCGCGGCAAGAAAGATCAGTTTGAGAAGATAAACCGGAAAGACGATAAAACAAAAAAGCAAAACGAGTTCGTCGTGGCTCATCGTTTTCAGAGAGGAGTTGAGTTTGATTTTCCACTGCGCGAGCGTTAGTTCGATGGATTCCACGCTCGAAAAAGAATCGTTTTCCTCGTGACGTTGGATGAGCGCTTTGTCTTTTTTTGTGAGGGAAATTTCAAAACTCGTCTTTTCACCGGTGCCCAGGGAATCGAAGATCGGAATCAAAGAAGTGAGGGACGCTCCGTTTAAGACGGAAACAAGAAAAGAAAGTACGACCCCGGAGATCAGTCTGTATTTGTACTTGAAGGAATACTTTAGGAGCCGTTTATAGATGTTCATTGGACAGGTTTAGTCTTTTGAATACTTCTCTACCCTTTTTTGCAGGAATCCTTGTTTTGTCCCTTCTTTTTTCCGGTTGTAATCCTCGGGAAGAAGATCTGGAAGAATTGATTCTTTCCATCCCTTCGGATCCGATCAGCTTGGATCCTTTGTTTTCCACGGATTTGTCTTCGAGGACTCTCGGAAAATTCTTATATCCGTTTTTATTTCAAAAAAACTCGGACGGAAAAGAAGGTTATCAACTCGTTGAATCCTTTCAATTAAAAGGAACCGGCGAACTTCGTTCTTTTCGACTCAGACTTCGATCTCATTTTCTAACCAACGGAGAAGAATTAAGAGCCGAGCACGTCAAAGAATCCTTGGATCGACTCGCAAACACCCCCGGGCCGAGAAGAAATCAATATTCTTTCTTAAGGGAGACTAACGTGATCGGAGAAAAAGAGATCGAGCTCAAGATCACCGGCGGACTCAGACAAGCCGTCGACGCGCTTTCCTTGCCTCCGTCCGCGATCGTTTGTTGTAAACAAAAAGAATCCGACCCGCTCGAAGCTGAATCCTTTGAAACATTAGAAAAAAAGAATATTGCTTCGGTTCCAAAAGCGGGTCGTTACGTTTTGAAGGAATGGAAAAAAAACAATTACGTCCTTTTGGAAAAAAACCCGTTCTTTAAAGAGGACCTTCCCAAGAAGATTCGTTTGAGAATTCTGGCTTCCGCTTCCACGGGAGTTTTTTTATTTTCCAAGGGAAGAATGGATCTTATGCGTCTTCCCAACTTTCTTCTTAAAAATCCGAATCTCAAAAAAGAGAATTTCTATTTTAGAAAAGGGGCGGGGGTTCAATACGTCGCGATCCAAGCGAAAGAACCCTGTTTCGATCTCAATTTTAGAAAGGCGATCAATACCGCGATCGATCCGAATCTTGTGATTCAAAAACTGCTCGAAGGAAACGCGGATCCCACTTTTGCTTCCGCTCCTCCCGGAACGATTTCCGATAGGATCCAACGGGAAATTCTAAATAAGAATCCGGAGATCAACGCGATCTCGAGTCATAAAAAAAATCTCGCGATCGAGTATCTTAAAAAATCCTCCTGTTATCCGCAAATTTTAGAAAGGGAAATCGATTTTAGGATGCGGGGCGACGAAGAGAATAGCGCGAACGGATTGGCTTTGGCCGGATTTCTAAAAGAGATCGGATTGAAGATCAAGATTTTTCCCATGGAAAAGGCGATTCTTTACAAAGAGAACTCGGAAGGCAAAGGAGATCTAACGTTGCTTTTTTGGTACGCGGATCTTCCCGGAGCTTGGAACTTTATCGATCCTTTATTTTCGGGAAAGGACAAAGGAAACGGAGGAAATCGGGCCCACTACGAAAATCCGGAATTGGAAACTTTATTTTCCAAGGCGAGGAAATCCGATTCTTTGAACTTGGAATCGGAAACATCCAAGGCGTTACAAATTCTTCTGAAAGAATTTCCTTGGGTCTTTCTCTGGTCGCCGTATGAAACGTTTCTTCTTTCCGAAAAGGCAAAACGTTATCCTAATTTGGTGGAATTTCTCTGACTTCGGGAAGCTCGAGTTCCACCGAATCTTCGTCTCCTTCTTCCAATTGAGGCTGATTTTTTCTTTCACCGATTACGGGAGAACCTTCTTGTTGAGTCGCAGTTTCCGGAGTTACGTTAGTCGCGCCAGAAGGCGGTCCGGGTTGTTCGCCGATGTAATAGTATTGTCCGTAAAGGGGATGAGCGCAGGGAACGGAAGAATGTAGAAGCGATCCGGTGTCGCCGCAGACATCCACCTTCACAAAATCGCCGTTAAACGGTTTGATGAGGGAGTCCGGAAAACCGATATTGCTTGCGATATAATTCACGTATCGAAACCAGATGTTGCCGCTGATTGCGGAGCCTGAACCTTCGAACGGTGCGCCTACGTCGTTTCCGATCCAGACCGTCGTGACCAAGTCGGGATTGACTCCGGCAAACCAAGCGTCCCTGACTCCTTTCCGGGATCCCCATTTTTTTCTGGCTTCTTTCGGGGATTGAACCGTTCCCGTTTTTCCTCCCATCGGGAAAGAATTTTCATCCTTGAGTCTTAACTTCATAGTTCCTTGTTCGCTTAATACCGCTTCCAAAAGATTCATCGTTTCCGCACAGGCGACGGGATCCAAAATCTGAATCGCTTCTTCCGGACCTTTGAGAGGAGTTGAGAACATTTCACTTCCTTCAGAATCCGTGATTCTTAAAATTTGAATCGGAGTTACTTTTTTACCGCCGTTCGCGATGGTTGAATAGATGAGGGCGAGTTCCATCGGAGACAATTCTCCCGAACCGAGCGCGAGTGAAAGATTCGGTTGGAATCTTTTTTCCAAGGTCGTCTTATCGATGTCCAAAATCATCGAGACTTTTTCCAAGAATTCGCCGACTCCGAATTCGTTTAACAATTTAACCGCGACCGTGTTGATCGACTGAGCGAAGGCGACTCTCGCAGTGATTTCGCCTTTGTATCCTTTATACCAATTTTTAGGAGAATAACCTCTGATGTTGATTTCTTCGTCCACAACTTTGGAGGAGGGAGTGATGATCCGATTTTCAAACGCGATCGCGTAAACGAGAGCCTTGATTGTAGAACCGGGCTGTCTTAGGGCGGAAACCGCGCGGTTCAGCCGGAATATATTCGAAATTTTGTAACTACCCACCATCGCTTCGATATAACCGTTGCTCGGATTGATCGATATAAGAGATCCGTTCATATTGTCTATGATGGATTGTTGAGTTCTCGCTTCCTCCGCGTTATCCTTCTTTTGATAGTTCGCTTTGGTCTCGAGGAGCTTTCTGCGGACGGATTCGATTCCCTCTCTGAGAGATTTTTCCGCAGCGTCCTGTTTTTCGTAATCGAGGGTTGTGTAGACGTTCATCCCTCTGGTTTCGATATCGATTTCGGAGAACGTATCCAGGATGTGCTGACGGATTCCGTAATTGAAGTCGGGAGCTAAGTTCACGGTAAAGTCTTTGTCAAAACCGTATCTCGCTATATCGGAAGAATAAAATTCTTTTTCGCCGTCTTTTGTGATTTCGACCTTATAGATCGCTTTAAATTTTTTGAGATTCGATTCTATGAGTTTTGAAAAATTTTTCCCTACTTTGGAAGGGTTCGGATTCAGATGTGCGTTATCCGCCATTGGGGTCAAAACGAGCTTCTGTCTTTTTAATGCGGTTTTGAGACTTCGTACCGGATTGTAATTGGACGGAGCGGGGATGATTCCCACGAGCATGGCTGCTTCTTCCGGCGTTAGTTCGGCTGCGGCCTTGTTGAAGTAGTAGCGGCTTGCTTCTTCGACGCCCGTATTTCCTTCTCCCAAGAAGATCCGATTGAGATACATTGCGAGGATCGTGTTCTTATCGAATTGACTTTCTAAGTAAAAAGTGCAGTAGAATTCCGTAATCTTATTGAAGATGTTTCTCGCGCCGAGATCCAGAGTCAGCTTTGCGAGCTGTTGCGTAAGTGTGGAGCCGCCTTGTTTTTGAAACGTCGTCAAGTTGATGATCAACGCCCTTAAAAGAGCCGTGTAGTTGATCCCGTGATGGTTGTAAAATTCCCGATCTTCCGATGAGAGGAGCGCCCAGACGATATTTCCGTGTTCGACGAGGTTGTCCGTGCGAATCGGTTTGAACTTTCTTCTGGAAAATTCTCCGATCATTTTTCCGTTTCGATCTAAGATTCGGATCGGACGAATTTGGCTTATCTCGTAGTAGTTCGTGACTTCATTCTTAAATTTATCCAGATTGGAAACGACCTCGTCCTTTTTAGTCAGCCAGACCACGTAAGAACCGCCGATCAAAAAAGAGCCGATCGTCAAAGTCGCAATTCCGCCGTATCTGAAGATCTGTCTCCAATACGTTTTTGAAAAGAGGAAAAGGTTTCGAAGACCTTCCTTAATTGAATGAAGAATGGAAAATAATTTCTCGTTACCGGACGCCATCGTTTCCTCTATATCTCTATTGATCTCAGAGAAAGACAATAGAAACCGTTGAATCTTTGTAAAGTATTAGAATTCTTTCGAACTGGTTTCCGATTTTGCCCCGAACCCGGATTTTGAAATTTGTCAAATGAATTCTGAAGAAAGGGTTTTTGTCGGAACTCCGACCGGTATGTTTTTCATTCGGTTTATATTGAGTCCTGAAAATCGGTGTGGGAACTCCCATGAAATACCCGGATTTCTTTCTAAAAACGGATTGCGGTCGGAACTCCGGTGGCGTCTGAGATAGCAAAACGAGACTCGTTTTGGAAATATTGAGGGGATTCTTTTTGAGTTATAGTTCGGTCGCTAAGAAACTCAGGCTTTTCTTTTTAAAAAATAGGAGTTCCTACTATTTTCCATTCCGTAAAACCAATCCTTCGAAAAACATTTATTTTGATCCGAGAACGAGTGTGGGAACTCTATCAAAAATCAAATCTCGAAGAAAGGCTTCACTTCAATTCGCTCCAGCCGCCTCTCCGGGGAAAATGTGAAATTGAAATTAAACTTTTGTAGGATCTCCTATAAAGCGACTCTAAGAGGCGGATCCTTTGAAAGAAAAATCAACGCGGGAACTCCGCAAAAAAAAATTTTGATAAGACAAAATTTAAAACGCTCTCAAAACCCTAAAAAAGTAGGAACTCATACGCAAGTTTAACAACGATAAGTCGGTTCAAAATTCAATAGGTTTCGTAAGAGACAGAATCTGTGGGAACTCCCGCGGTTCCCGTTTATAATTGGCAAGCAATTCGATCCACCCGAACGGTTTTCCGTTCAGCGGAAATCGCGTTGCCTCATTTCTTTTTCAAAATCGTGAAGTTCACTCTTCGATTCTTACGACGTCCTTCGTCCGAATCGTTTTTATACAAAGGAACGCCGTCTCCAAAGCCGCGAGTCTGAATTCTTCGCATCGGGATCGAGTGTTTTTTGGAAAGATATTCTGCGACGGCTAACGCGCGTTTTTCGGAAAGAAGAAGATTGTCTTTTTTCTTACCGACGTTGTCCGTGTGGCCTTCGATCTGAATTTCGATTTCCGGATTTTCTTTTACGATTTCCGCGAGTCTGTCGAGTTCGGGAGCGGATTCGGGAGCGATCTGAAAACTTTTCGATTCAAAAAATAAATTATTGATTTGAATCGTTCCCCGTTCTTGGATCGGAGGCAGCTGCAAAACGACCTCCACGTTTTCGGGAATTGATTTCCGAGAACTCAGATTTAGATTCTGGGAAACGGGAAGATATCCTTTTTTCTGCGCATAAAAACCGTAGTTTTCGCCGAAGGGAAGAACTATCGAAAAGTTACCCGTTGAAGGATCGCTTTTCGCACTTCCTATTTTTTCGTGAGACTTTAAAGATTCATAATGTATGTCCGCCGAAAGAGGATTTCCTTCCGTATCGACCACCTTGCCGTTGACCACGACGACCTTATCTGGACGCATTTCTTTCGGAAGATACGCCATAAATAACTGGCCTTCTTTGCTGATATAAGCCCAGTCGCTGTTCGCGGGAATGGAGAAGAAATTCACGCCTTTTAAATTTTCGGAAACTTCGGTAGGTTTGGTCCATTGGTCCCAGCCATCTCCGATTCTTCTTGTCATATAAATGGAAAGTCCTTTTTGTCCGTCGCTGGAAAAGTAAAGAGTTCGATCGTCGCTTGCTAGAAACGGAGCCATCTCTTCATGTTCGGAGTTGATCACCTCGCCCAAGTTCATTCCGAGAGGAAAGGTTCCATCGGATAACATTTTACTCACGTAAAGATCGAGCTTTCCTTTGGCGTCCTTATGTTGAGAAGAATAAATCAAAATTCTTCCGGAAGAGGAAAGAGTGGAACCTCCGAAGACTTCCTGACTTGAATCGTTTTTCTTTCTGTAGAGATTATAAAAATCAGGAAATTTTAATATACTCGGTTTAGACCAGGAACCCTTTTCTTTAAAACTTTTGTAGAGGGGAACTCTTCTTGTGATCTCTCTCGTCTTGTCGTCGTATTCGTTTCTGAGTTCCTCGATTTTTTTTCTATATTCGTTCGAGTTCTTGGAAGAACGTGCGGCGACTTCTCCCTTGGATTCGAATTCTTTGCCGAGTTCGTCCAACAATTCTTTTTCGCCGAACGTTCCGAAGACGAAAAGTTCGTTTCCTCCGGGAAGAGCGGAGATCACCGCCGAAGGCATCTCGTTGTTCAGAGGAGAACCCATCTCTTTTCCGTCTTCCCAAAATCCTCTTTCGTCGAGTTTGGAATACCATATCTTCTGAGTTCCGGATTTTCCCCGTTTGATGTAAGCGGTCCAAAAGAGATATTTTCCATCGGGTGAAGCCGTAGGATTGAACGCGAAGATATTATGATTTACGTAGTCCGGAATTTTTTTGATCGTCCAAGGTTTGATTTCGTTCGAGCTGAGAAACGGATAGATTTCGTAACGGATCGGGTTGCACGTAGAACCCTTCATGCTGCAAAGAATTCGAACGGTCTTATCGTTGAGTTTGGAAAGTTCCGCGGTGATTTCGTTCGACTCGATCGGGATGAATGCGTTCTCCGTACTCAACAATTTCCCGAATTGAAGAATTTTTCCGGTAAATAATTTATCCTCGGCCTGAAGACCCGTAAGGAAGGGAAAACTTAGGATCAAAGGAAGAATGGATCGAAGTTTGGAACGCATACACTCTAACCTTCGGAAGAATTTCAAAACTTCTTAATTCTCCTTTTTCTTGGCAAAAAACCCTACCTTGAAAATCATGGTCATGATTCTCCCCCTGGCAGGTATTTTCAGATGATCAGCACTTCCGGCTTAACCCTAAACTTCGGTAAAAAAATTCTTTTTGAAAACGTTTCGGTTAAATTTAAGGAGAACTGCCGCTACGGATTGATCGGCGCGAACGGGTCCGGTAAATCCACCTTTATGAAAATTCTCGCGGGTCTCGAACAAGCCGCAAACGGCGCGGTTTCCATCGACGCGGGCGTGAAGGTCGGATATTTAAAACAGGACCACTACGAGTTTGAAAACGAAACCGTGCTCAATACCGTAATCATGGGGAATAAGGAACTCTGGGAAGTTTCACAGGAAAGAGACGCGATCTACTCCAAACCGGAAATGTCGGACGAGGATGGGATGAGAGTTTCCGAATTGGAAGAAAAATACGGAGAACTCGGCGGTTACGAAGCGGAAAGCACCGCGGGAGAATTGCTCGAAGGTCTAGGAATTCCCACTCCAAGTCATACACAAACTCTTTCTTTTTTGACCGGAGGTTTTAAACTCCGCGTATTATTGGCTCAGGTTTTGTTTGAAAAACCGGAGGTTCTTCTTTTGGACGAGCCTACCAACCACTTGGATATCAAGACCATTCACTGGCTGGAAGAATTCTTAACGAACTATCGCGGCGTCGTCATCGTGATTTCGCACGACCGTCACTTTATCAATTCGATCGCGACTCATATCGCGGATTTGGACTATCAATCACTTACTGTTTATCCCGGAAACTACGACGATTATATGGAAGCCTCCACGATGGCTCGCGAACGACTTCTGGACGAAAACAAACGTAAGAAAGAAAAGATCGCCGAACTTCAGGACTTCGTAAACCGATTCAGCGCGAATGCGAGTAAATCGAAACAAGCGACTTCCAGACAAAAGCAGATCGAAAAAATCAAACTCGACGACGTTAAACCTTCTTCTCGGGTTTCTCCTTATATCCGTTTTAAAATCAAAAAACCTTTGGGCAAGGACGTGATTCTCGCGGAGAATATCTCCAAGTCCTATGATCGACCGATCTTCAAGGATTTTACGACAAACATCACGAAGGGTGAAAAGATCGCCATCATCGGAACCAACGGAGTCGGAAAAACTACGCTTCTAAAAACTCTTATGAAGCAACTCGAACCGGATTCCGGAAAAGTAATCATCGGAGATTCCGTAACCGCTTCCATCTTTCCCCAGGATCACAGGGAAGGAATTGTCGAAGACGCGGACACGATCGTGGAATGGCTTTATCGTTATGCGGATCCGGGCACCGAGATGGAGGAAATCCGCGCCATTTTAGGAAGAATGTTATTCAGCGGCGATATGGCTAAAAAACCGACGAGCGTACTTTCCGGAGGAGAAAAGTCTCGGATCATCATAGGAAGAATGATCATGACCGGAGACAATCTTCTCGCGCTCGACGAACCCACGAACCACTTGGACCTGGAGACGATCGAGGCTTTGAACTACGCGTTATCCGTCTTTGAAGGGACCGTGATCTTTGTATCGCACGACCGCGAGTTTGTTTCCTCTCTTGCTACCAGAGTGATTGAAGTTTCCACGGAAGGAATTCGGGACTTCAAAGGAAGTTACGAAGATTTTCTCGAAAGAGAAGGAGCGGAATTTTACAAACGATTGTCCGGCGGTCCCGTTCTCGCGGAAACCTGATCTAACCTTCAAATTTTTTACTTCTCAATCGATTCGATTTTCCGATCGGGGGATTACAAAGCCTATTTCGAAACACCGGAATAGGCTTTTTTATTTGTGCAAATTCTAAGCCTTCCGCAATAACACGCGACTTTTTCATTCTCTCGTTCCGTTAAATTGCAGACTTATAAATATTAATGCGACATGGATTCTGTTTAAAACTCATTTATAAATGCAGTAGCTTTTGTTTAAAATTTATTTACAATTCAATGAAGATAAAAAAGACGAAAACGATTATTAGGAATCGGTTGATAAGATCTTATTCGAATTGTCTAATCCTCTCTTTTTATCCTATTTGTACAAAATTGGAATAAGAATTAAACAATAATGAATTCGAAGCCTTCAACCGCAGCGGACAAAACAAAACAAACTCGATCATACCTTTTAAAAACAAAAACAAATAAAAAGGGAATTCATCAAATTGCATATAGAATCGGTTTGATTGCGTCATTTTTCTTTTTATGCGTTTTTCTTTTCACGATCTCTTTGACGGAATTGAAAGCCCAAGTGGAACTCGGAACCTTAAAGATGGAAAATCCAGCCCGAGATTATTCGATGAACGGAAGCTGGTATTTTAAGGCCTTGGACGAGGTTTCCTATTCCGGTTCCGATTATTTTCACACTCACTGGAATCTCTTCGAAGTCGCAAAGAGTTGGCATTTGGAAGGATACGACTACGACGGCGTCGGATGGTTTCGAATGAATTTTATTCTTTCACCCGAATACGAAGGTAAGAATCTCGCGGTCATGATTCCTTATATCGAAAACGCGCATGAATTTTTTCTGAACGGACGTCTGATCGGAAAGAAGGGAGAAATTTCGAAGAACGGAAATCTCGTCGCATCGGATACGAGAAACGACGTTTACACGATCGATTCTTCCCTCGTAAAAATCGGAATTCCAAACGTGATTTCGGTCAGAGTGAGAAGCGCCGGAGGATTGGGAGGTTTTGCTCTAACCGATTTTTATATCGGTTTGGAAGAGAATATAAGGAAACGATTCAATCTTCATCTGATCTGGGCTTCGATCCTGTTCGGCTTTTTTGCCTTCAGCGGCCTTTATCACATTCTATTTTATTCGGTTAGAAAGACCGAAAGACATTATCTTTACTTTGGGATTCTTTGTCTTCTCGGAGGGATACAAACGTTAGGATATAGAACGCTTACGTATTGGTTTTATAACGACGCGTGGTTGAATCAATTTTTAAACGGGACTGGAATTATTCTTTTTTCAGTTTTTATGATTCTATTCTTTCATAATTTTTTTAAATCCGATCTTTCATTTCTTTCCGGGCTTTTTATCGCCTTTGCGTCGGTGATCTATGCGTGTTTCATTCTGTCTTATATTCCCATTTTTTTCGGAAAGAACGAGTATTCCTTTATCGGACTTTTCTGGAGGAATCTGCTTCCGCTTTCTATAGTAAATATTTTCTTTTCGATATTTCACGGCTTGTATCATACGATTCGGAATTTGAATAAGAATCGATACGAGAGCAAGGTTTTACTGGCGGGTTTTTTTATACTTCTGATTTCTCTTTTGCACGGTTTCTTTTCTTATATGGGTTATACAAATCAGAATTCCTTTATGGAGTTGGGATTTTTGCTGTTTTTATTTTCGATCGCATTTTCTCTTTCGATCCGTTTTTCGCAGATACATTCTAAAACCGAAACTCTCAACGAACAATTATACAATAAGAATGAAGAATTAACGAAACTTTACACTTCTTACGCGCGTTTTGTTCCGAAGGAGTTTTTAAACAACTTAGGAAAACACTCCATATTGGAAGTAAGTTTAGGGGATCAGATCGAAAAGGAGATGTCGGTTATGTTTTCGGATATCCGCTCTTTTACTCAACTTTCGGAAAAAATGACCCCGGAGGAAAATTTTAATTTTCTCAATTCTTATCTCAAAAGAATGAATCCGATCATTCAGTCCCATTCCGGATATATAGATAAGTATCTCGGCGACGGGATTATGGCGCTGTTTCAGGAAAGCCCGGAAAATGCGGTAGATGCCGCGATAGAAATGCAGAATTATCTGAACACGTACAACGAACACCGCCTTAAATCCAATTATATGCCGATTACGATCGGAATCGGAATCCATTACGGAAAGATGATGTTGGGAACGATCGGGAGCGATGAGAGGATGGAAGGGACCGTGATTTCGGATGCGGTTAACGTTTCTTCAAGAATCGAAGGTTTAACGAAAATTTACGGTTCTAAGATCATAATCAGCGAACAAACGATGTACAGGCTTCCCGATCCGGATAAATACAATTATCGCTTATTGGATACGATCACGGTAAAGGGGAAAAGCGATCATCTTTGTGTGTATGAAATCGTGGACGGTTCGGAACCTTCGCTCTTGGAATTAAAATTATACACAAAACCTATTTTTGAAAAAGCCGTCCTCGAATATATGAAGCAGAATTATGAAAGCTGCATAGAATACATGAGAAAAGTACAGGAGATCAATGTCGATGACAGAGCCACTCATCTGTATATTCTACGCTGTGAACAGGCGATCAATCAAGGCGCAAGACACAGTTGGAATAACGTAGTCTAATCGGATCGAACTTCTTTTTTTAGAAAGTTGTCGATAGGATTGAAATTAAATTTAGAGATTCGAATCAAAAGTTTGATTCTTGGTTTTTTTAGATCTTGTTGATTTATAACTCGAATTTAAATTTTATCCTGCGATTTATTATTGATCGAAATTGTTTTTATCTGAGGATTTTCTTTTTCGTAAAAAGATACTGAATTTATTGAATACAATTCTGTAAAATAAATTCAAAAAATCGAATATTTTGAATGCGCTTTGGAACCGTAGTTTATGGGGAGAAAGAAAACTTCTTGCCCGAAAATTATTTTAGGAGCATTTTATGCTTATGTCAGCGTTAGTTCAAAAAGTTCCCACACGTCTGGGAGAGGTCTTAGGTCAGGATGGTACGGTAGAATTTGTGGATTTTCTGAATCATTCCTTTGGAAACAGTCAAACGAATACGATCGAAATCGCTAAGGATCGATTTGGTAGTATTCTCAAGGAAGAGACAAATCAAATTCGTTTGGAAATGTCGAGTCTGCGCTCGGACTTTTCGGATCTTCGAGCAGATTTCGCCGATCATCGATCGGAAATGAAATCCGAAATTGCAGAGATTCACAAGGCGATTGCTACTCAAACGAAATGGGTCTTCGGAGCGATTATCGGATTGATCGGAGCATTTGCGATCATCATAAAATTCTAATGTATCAATCGATCAGATTGGATTGGTTTTTAAAAAGGAAAGAAGCTGTTGAAGGGCTTCTTTTCTATGCGAAACCCGGTTTTTTTCAGAGTCCGGAACCTGTGAAAAAGGTTTTTGGAATCCGGGGAAAATAAAAATCGGATCATAGCCGAATCCGTAAATACCGCTCGTGTCGTATTCTTCCGAAATCCTCCCCTTGCACTTTCCTTCAAACGTTCTTTCCGTAGTTCCGTCCACATACGCGATGACACACGTATAGTGCGCGTTTCGGTCCGGATTCCCTTTTAATTTTTCCAGAAGGAGAAGGACCCTCCCTTTGTCGTCGAGTCCTTCCCCTCCGAATCTTGCGGAATGAACGCCCGGCGCCCCATCGAGCGCGGAGACACAAATTCCAGAATCGTCCGCAATCGAAGGAAGTCGCGTTAGACGAAATAGCTCTCTCGCTTTGATGAGAGCGTTTTCGGAAAAAGTGGAGCCGGTTTCATCCGCGGCAAAAGCAACGTTCAGATCCTTTGGCGTAAGAATCTGAACTCCGAGCTCTCCGAGGATCGAGCCGACTTCCTTTACTTTGTGCGCGTTGTTTGTGGCGAGAGCAAGCTGCTTCAAATAGCGAATTAACGGTTTAGTTTGAATTCGTCAAAAGCGTCTTCAATGTTCGGGACTACTTTGAAAACTTTATCTAACATCGTAATTTCGAAAAGTTGCAAAAGGTCTTCGTCGTTGACCACGATGATGATATCGCCTTCTGCACTTTTGAATTTCTTTTTGTAGGAGACAATGATGCCTAACGCGGTCGAGCAGATATGGCTGACTTCGGTAAGATCGATGATGATCTTCGGGCTAGGGTCAAAGTTGTGTTCACTCAGGTTTCGGTCTAATTCTTCACTATCGGATTGAAGAATCGATCCGGCAATTTTAATGATGTGAATATCGTCTTGTACGGTTATTTCCATGGGTGTCCCGTTACTTCTGTGGCTGTTTGATTTCGGTTTTTCAACTAAAAAACTAAACCGGAACGGGATTTTTGACGCGTTTTTTTCTAATTCTGTCGTTTTCTATGTCACTTGATGGAGAATCGGAGATTCTCTTCTTCCAAACCTTCGTCTTCACAGTTTTTTATCAGATTATCGAATGAAAAAGGAACTCTGGAAGAATTGAAAGGTCTCCGATTCTTTCGAATTTGAGAACGCTGATTCCTTTCACTTAAAAGGGAGCGCCCTTTTCAAAATAAAAGAGAAGAATTTTCCTAAATCTATGATTTTATCCTCGAAACCATTCAAGTCGGTTGGAGCAAATGATGTTAAAGAAAATCGGATTTATAACAGTTGGAATTTTATTCTTACTAATTTTGTCTTATTGGGTCGGACAAGGACCCCGAGTGGCGATTCCGAAAGATACAAAACCCGGAGAAGAATTCGTTTTTCCGGACGAAGAAAAAACAACTCAAGAAACGCTCGCACTTTTGATCTCCTCTCTGAAAGAAAAATATCCGCAAGGCTCCGAAGCTAAGAGGGACGCGCACCCTTTCGCTCACGGTTGTGTGAAAGGTTCTTTTGCGGTTTCTTCGGATGTTCCGGAGGAACTCAGATTTGGTATATTCAATTCTTCTAAAACGTATCCGGTTTGGATCCGATTTTCCAACGGCTCGATCACTAAAAAGGCGGACTTTGAAGGAGACATCCGAGGAATGGGGATCAAATTAATGGGAGTGGACGGCCCTAAATTGGCGGAGGATGAAAAAAGAACACAGGATTTTCTTCTGATCAATCACCCCGTTTTGCCCGCGGGTGCGCCTGACGAATATCTTTCCCTATTCAAAGCCGCTTTCGCGAAGAAGCCGATGTCTTATTTTTTCGGCGGTTTACCCTGGAATTGGAAGCTCACCGCTTTGAAAGAATCCGTTTCGATCCGTAGAAAAAAAATTCCGGACGTATTGGAGATTCGTTATTGGAGTACGACTCCTTATCGCTTGGGAAAAGAATCCGTTGCGGTTAAATATTCGGCGAGACCTTGTGAAACTAAGGAACTTCCGGTTCCGGAATCTCCTTCCGAAAATTATCTCCGTCAAACGATGATTTCCCATCTTAAGGAAAAGTCCGCGTGTTTTGAATTTATGATTCAAAAACAAGGGAATCCGATTTCCATGCCCGTCGAAGATCCTGCCGTTCAATGGAACGAAACCGATTCTCCTTTTGTTTCCGTCGCAAAAATCGAAATTCCGGTTCAAGAGTTTGCGACCTCCGAACAGGATCGATTCTGCGAAAACCTTTCTTTTAATCCTTGGCATAGTTTACCGGAACATCGTCCGTTAGGCGGAATCAATCGCGTGAGAAAGCTCGCCTACGAAACGATTTCAAAATACAGAAGGGATCAAAACGGCGTCAAACCGTTCGAGCCGTCGAAGTGATTTTGTCGGGAGGAAACATAAGAATTTTATGAAAAACCGATATGATGATAACATTTCTTCCGTGAATACTCGGATCGTTAGCAATGGATTTCGCATTAGTAAAAACGCTTTTTTTGTTTTCCTTTTTCTTTTGAGCGTTTCTCTGTTTTCCCAAACTCAAGGCGGCTATTACAACCTCGTCTATTCTAAGTTGGGGTTGATCGGCTCGATCGAGTTTAACGGAATGCCCATTCTTTCCGAATCTAAAATGGACGACGTAAGCGGTCAGATCGATTTGAACGTTTGGATTCTTCCCGGAGTCAATAAGATCAAAGTCAAAGGTCTTAGAAAGAAAAAGGAAGACGTAGTTTCTCCTCGTATTAAAGCAATTCTTTACCTTGGACAAAGGGGACAATTTCCGGACGAAGGTCAAAAGATCGCGGCTTTCGAATGGGAGGAAGGAAAGGAAGCCCAAATGAAACTTCCTTTGGAAGAAGAGATCAGTTTTACTCCGGCCGAAATTCCCCCTTCGGATCTTTGGAATCTCGCCGAAGAAATTCAATTAACCGCGGATGATAAGGATAAGATTCAAAAACTTATCGCTGATTTATTCAACGGCTTTCAGAAAAAGGATGAAAAGAAACTTTTTCAGTTGATGGAGTTTCGAACCAAAGAATTTGCAAGAGCAAGATATATTTCGCCGGAAGACGAGATCAAAGATCTTAAGAAGGGAATTCAGGATATTTTGAAGAGCGTCGGAGGTAAGCTCGATAAACTTGAGTTAAACGATCTTCAATATCAATTGATCGCGAATAAGAAAGTTGTTTCAGTTTTTACGAAAACGGGGAAGAGTCCGATTGAAAGTAAGAAGATCGGATTTTCAGTCCCGCTCTTTTTATCAAAGATTCAAGGAGAATGGGTCCTTTCACGTTAGTTATTCTCGAATTATAGAACGAAGATTCTTTCGAGATCCATTGTTTGATAGAAATCTTGACAAGCTCTGCTTCGAATATAGTTTTCAGAAATGGACGCAAAGACACCGGTTCAACAAATTCTTGCCTGGTTTAGAAATTCCCTTACGATAAGAATTATCGGAATAGGAATTTTGGCGCTTTTACTTTTGATTCCTTCTTCCATGATTTCTTCCCTGATTCACGAAAGGGAACAAACTCGAAACGAAGCTGAAATAGAAGTCACCTCCAAATGGGGGGAATACCAAATCATAGGCGGTCCGCTGGTGTCCGTCCCTTTTTATGATACGATCCAAAATACGAACGGAGAAAACGAAAGAATTCTACGTTATGCGCACTTTCTTCCGGAGGATTTGGAGATTACAGGTTCGGTAAAACCCGAAAAAAGATACAGGGGAATCTATGTGGTTCCGTTGTATCAGGCCGATCTTGAAATTCGCGGAAGTTTTGCTCCTCTTAGTCAGCATTCGCTTCCGATTTCCAATAAGGATTTGTTATGGTCCGAAGCGTTTCTATCGCTCGGAATCAGCGACGTGAAGGGAATCCGCGAAAAGATCGAGATTCAAATCGGCGACGTAAAAAAGGAAATGGGTCCGGGGACAAGAACGGTCGACGTTTTTAATTCCGGAGTCAACGTTAAGTTGCCTTGGGATTCGACCCGCGCCAAAAAATTCTCCGCCAAACTCCTGTTTAACGGAAGCAAGGAATTGTATTTTTTACCGGTGGCCAAGGAAACCAAGGTCACTCTAAATTCTCCCTGGCAAACTCCGTCTTTTGAAGGGGACTTTTTACCCGGTTTCAGGGAAATTTCCGACTCAGGTTTTAAAGCGACTTGGAAAATTCTGGAATTGAATCGAAACTACCCTCAGGACTTCATAGGAATCGCCGAAACAAATCAGATTCAAAACTACAAGTTCGGAGTTCGTTTTCTTCTTCCCGTCGACGAATATCACAAGACCATTCGCTCCTCCAAATACAGCGAACTTTTTTTGCTCCTCACTTTTATAACCTATTTCTTTATCGAAGTGTATAAAAAAGTGAGATTGCATTTCATACAATATTTACTTTTGGGATTTGCCGTTTTACTTTTTTATATTCTGCTTCTATCCTTGACCGAACATGTTCCGTTTAACGTGTCTTATTGGATATCCAGTTCCATGATACTCGCTCTGGTAACGCTTTATTCGAGGGCGTTTTTTAGGGGAGAATCGGTGTTTCTCGTGGCAGGAGGAACCATTTTAGGATTTTATATTTTCTTTTTTACGCTGCTTCAGCTGGAAGACTTTGCGTTGCTCGTAGGAACGTTTGGGCTTTTCGTTTTACTCGCAGTCGCGATGTATTTCACCAGAAGTATTCAGGACTTGGAATCCGATGAAAATTCTAAATTATGAAAATGTAAAATTCTTATTTTGAATTTCATTTCTTAGAACGACCCTTTGAGATTCGGATTTTTCAACCGTAAAGAACCCGAAAGATCCGAATCTCGCCCGACTTAGTCGTCTACTTGATTTTCGTTTCATCGATTCGATAAAAGTTCTCCTCGACGTTCGAATCCGAATTCGGTTCCCAAAAAAAATCGTTTCCGACTTTTTTTGTTTCGGATTTTTCATACAACGGTTTCAAATTGACCTTGCTCATTTCGCTTTAACAAAAATTCTAAGGTTATGAAATATTTCCTTAGAGTTTCACTTCTTATCTTCTTCATTTCCTGTTCGGTGACTTCCCGCCAATCTAAACAGGTTCAACTCGGCAAACCGTTTTCTTTACAGAACTTGAGTCAGGACGTTAAAGGACCGATCGTCTTTCAAAAATTTACGGCTGCAGATTGGGAAGTGGAAAGAGCCGGCTTGATTCACTTAAAGGATCCGAAGGCCGCCGGTTTAAAGCCTGGGCCGGAACCGATTCAGATTTATTTTTACGTGATCGATCATCCGAAATTCGGAAGATACGTGATCGATACCGGTATTTCCAAGGAGTTTCGAAAAGATCCTAAGGAATGGCCCGTTTCTTCCATCGTAGCCTCCGCGATGAATACCGCCACTTTAAAGATTCGAATAACGGTTGATGAGTGGCTCAAAAAAGATCCTAAAAAAGTGGAAGGGATTTTTTTAACACACATGCATCTCGATCATATCATGGGAACCAAAGACTTCGCCTTCGGACTTCCAATCTACGTCGGCCCTAACGAATCGACCGGAAAACGATTCATCAACGCATTCGTACAGGGAACCACCGATAACGTGTTAGGCGAAAATCCGAATCTTTCGGAGCTTAAGTTTGAAGAAACGGAAAATTCTCCCGGCGCACTTGATTTTTTCGGAGATCAGTCGCTTCTTATCTTTCACTTGGAAGGTCATACCCGCGGGAGTCTTGCGTTTTTGATTAAGAGTTCCTCCGGAACGCAGTTGATCTTAGGAGATTCTTGCCATACGAGTTGGGGTTGGGAGAATCAAGTTCCTCCCGGAGATTTTACGGAGAATTTGGAGAAGAATGAAGAGGCCTTGGCTTTTTTGAAGAAGATCGCTTCGAAATTTCCGAAAATCCAAGTTCACCCCGGCCATCAAAGTATATCAGAAAATCCTAATTAACCGTTTTTAGAGGAATACACGAGGGAAATTAAATGCAGAAAATCGATCGTTCAAAGCCGGTGCTTGTCACCGGAGGAGCTGGTTATATCGCATCCTGGGTCATTCAATATTTATTGGAAGACGGTCTTTCCGTGAGAGCGACGGTAAGAGACAAAGGCGATTCTAAAAAGATTTCCCATCTTCTAAAACTCGGGGAAAGGTTTCCCGGTAAACTGGAATTTTTCGAAGCGGATCTTCTCAAAGAGGGTTCGTTCTTAAACGCGATTCAGGAGAAGGGAGGAGTGGAATTGATCATCCATACCGCTTCTCCGTTTGTGATCGACGGCGTCAAGGATCCTCAGAAAGAACTCGTGGAGCCTGCGTTGTTCGGAACAAAGAACGTTCTCTTGTCGGCAAATCAAAGTCCTTCCGTAAAAAGAATCGTTCTGACTTCGAGCGTTGCCGCGGTGATGGGAGATAACATCGACGCGGCCAATCGTACGGGTCATCGTCTTTCCGAAGAGGATTGGAACACCACGAGCAATCTTACTCATCAGCCTTATCCTTATTCTAAAACTCTTGCAGAAAGGGAGGCTTGGAAAATCGCCGAGGCGCAGAATCGATGGGATTTGATCGTGATCAATCCATCCTTTGTGATGGGGCCTTCTCTTTCCGAAAGAGCGGACGGTACGAGTGTGAACTTTATGCTTTCCATGATCAACGGTAAGTTTGCTCCCGGCGTTCCCGATATGACGATCGACTTTGTCGATGTGAGAGACGTCGCACGCGCTCATATCCTAGCGGGTTTTACTCCTTCCGCAAAGGGAAGGCATATCGTATCTTCGGAGACGTTGAAGTTCTTAGACGTAGCTAAGAAAATTCAGGAAAAATTCGGAAATCGCTTTCCTGTACCCAAAAAGGCGCTTCCGAAATTTATAACGTATTTAATTGGACCTTTTTTCGGACTTTCCTGGCCTTATATTTCGCGTAACGTGGGAATTTCTTTTGTTCTGGATCGTTCTTATAGCGAAAAAGATCTGGGGCTTGCGTATCGTCCGATTTCGGAAACGTTTGCGGAACACATCGAACAAATCGTCTCATCGAAGATGCTGACAAAGAAAGGCGGTTGACGCGTTAAGCTCCAAGATAAGCGGGTTACTATCGAATTTAAATCTCCCTTCTCTAATAAAAGGAAAGGGAGATTCAAACGATTTATCCATAGATTTCCGTTTCAAAAAAATACTAAAAAATTTCTGAAAAAGGAATTTTCAACAAGCGTCGCCGCCCGATAGGAACATGGTCTGAAGTTTGCCGCTTATGATTCTTGCAAATTCGTTAATATAACCGTCGTAGCCGTTGTGGTGAAGGATAAGAATCGGCGTCCCGTTTTCGTCCAGATCTAAGGCGTCGATAAAGTGATATTGTCCTCCGTAAAAAGTCAGCTCGTTCATAAGAATATCAAATTTTTCGAATATGATCTTTCCGGGTTCGTCTCCGTTGAACTCGTGAATCGCCGCATAATAGGACTTTTCTTCCGGATCCTTTTTGACCGCGTAGCGAACGAAAAGATATTTTTTTCCGGGAGAATCGATCGTATAAAAATCCCCTCTTTTTAAGAATTTAAGTTCCGCCTTATTGGGATGTTTCTTTTTAAAAATGGAATTTGCGGAAGCGTCCAAAATTTTGGAAACCTTTTCCGAAGGATTGTAACGATCCGCTTTGACTTTGTCGCCGATCTTGGATCCGAAAATTGCAAAGACGGAATCGTGATACGTATCTATTTTTCGAAACGCATTGAAATTTCCTTTGATTACTCTGTTCTCCTGACAACCCGTTGTTTCCTTTGTCTCCGGTAAAAATTCGCCGGCGACGTTCGAGCGTTCGTAGGCGGCGGCTTTTTCCTTGTCTTGGATTTTTTTCTTTTCCAGAAAGTAAGCCTCGGCGGAATAATCGCTCGCGGAAAACCATTGGTTTTTGATTCGAATGGCTAAAGATCGAAACCAGGATCCTTCCGAACCGGATTTTATGGAGCCGAAGAGTTTCGCATCCGATAACTCCTCCGGCTTTTTTTTACTGAGAAATTCGGAAGCCGCAAATCCTTTGGCGCCGGTTTTTGTTTTGATTTCCTGCCATTCTTCGAGTTGGGTATCTTCTTTGACCCAGACGCTTTCGCCCTTTTCCAATTGAAAGAGAATTTTTCCGTCTTTCGGTTTCTCTCTAACGTTAAGTTTTCCTTCGGAGGTGATGACGTATCGAAGCGAGAGTTTGTCCTCTGCGAAAACAAAATGGGAGGAAATTAAGAGAAGAATCGCTAACGCGTTTTTTAATAAAACAGACTGCGATTGTGAATGTGTTCTTTGCATTTGAAGAAACTGGATCTTAACCCTTTGTTTTCAAGAAATTATTTTTTGATTTTTGGTTCTTTGAGAATTATTTTGGTTCGTTCTGTGAGACGAAAAAACTTACGGAAGTAACGTAACGTTCTTCTTGCGTCGGTTCTACGAGTTGGGCGTTTATTAAGATTATCTTACGAAGTTATCTTTGACGTCTTCGGACTCTGTTTCGGTTGTAGAGAATACGATCCCGCGAGGGATCGATGCGTGGTCAAGTTATTGATCCTTTCCGAGGATATATTTTATTTCAGATAAGCACAATAACTTGACCGAAGCGGAGAGCCCGACCCTGCGCGTTTTCGGAATCAATCGATTTTCCATAAGGATCTGAAATTGAGCGGAATCGTTTTTCTAAAATCTGCGCAGGGGCGCGGCCAAATTATTTAAAGATAAGATTTGCGGAAGTTCCTTTGCCTTTTTCGCTTTCCAGCCAAAAATCCGCATCGGTTAATTTTGCGAAGTCTCTACAGAGTTTGATCCCCAATCCCGCTCCACCTTCGTTGAGAGTTCCTTGAGAAGTGAACGATTCTTTAGATAGGATTTTTGCAAGTTCGTCCGTCGACATTCCGATTCCTTCGTCAAAAACGGATATTAGATATTTATTATTTTCTTTTCTTTCGGCCTTGAATGTGATAGTCCCCCCAGGATTTGAAAACTTGAGAGCATTCACGAATAAGTTACGGAGGATAACTTTGAATATTTCTTTGTCCGTGAAAATTTTTACGGTTTCGTCTAACTCGGTTTCGACTTTTATGGATTTGAGTTTCAAGTAGTCGTTGTAGAGGGCTATCAATTCTTGAACGGTTTCCATCGGCGAAAAGGTAGTTTTGCTTATGGAAATGCTCTTCGCGTTCGCTTTCACCCAATTCAAAGTGTTGTCGATCAAATCGATCGTTAGATAGGTCTGTATGTTCAGTTTCGATAAATACGGATAAAGATCCGTAGCGGATAAATCCTCGTTTTTAAAAAGAGAGATCAGAGAAATGATCTGAATCAGAGGCGTTCTCAGATCGTGTGCGAGGATGGACAGCAGTTGTGTTTTTGTGGAATTTGTGCGCGTGAGTTCTATATTAAGTTTTTCTAAATCGTCTATGTCCTGAAATACTACCGCGTTTAATTCTCCGAATTCCGCGCTTCGAACGTGAAACCATCTTTCTCCGTTCGTTTTAGTCAGAATTTTCGCCTTTATCGAAGCGTTGAGCTTTCCGCTTATTCTTCCATGGTCGACTTCAGAGAACCAATCGTTTCGGACGGACCTTCTGTAAGTTTCCTCGGGATAAGCCTTTGCGAACCAGTCTTCGAGAGTCGGTATGTCTTGGATTCTGTAACCGATTGTTTCTCGAAAACTTCGATTGAGATAGAGGGTTTGGAACCGATCTTCTTTGATTTGAGATAGTAATACTGGACAGGGAATGAATTCTACAAATCTTATCTTATCTCCGACATTGTCTAAGGCTTCCTGTATCAATTCCATCTTTTAAAATCCGCTTTAGATCCGGAAAAAATTCCAAATCCGCCTAATATAAAGAATATCTAATAGTATACTGCATCAAAGGATTCTCCAATTAAAAAATTATTTCGATTCCTAAAAACGGATCGGGCTTTGTGTCAAAAGTCTGTCAGGAATATTCAATAAGCATACTTTACTTTCCGGCCGAGATTCGAACTTTCGCGTTTGTATGTGAGTCTTCACTCGCCTTTTCGGCGTTTGGTTCTGTTATATTCAGAAAAATGAATATAATATAAATGGTTTTGCCCTCCGTTTTTTTGGCGTTTGAGTCCCGTGTTCTTTCGGTTTTGGACCGAAACACGAGGAGGTCTTTGGGTTTTTCGGAGCCGGTTCGGTTTATTTTTTCAATTTGGAAAAAAGAATTCTTTGTAAGCGGAATATAAGTGAGTTTTGAAACTCGTCGGTTAGTATCCTTTTTTAAGTGAAGACCTCCGATTTGGAGGAAAGCCGAATAAACAAAAGGTGAAACTTATGAAGAGAATTTTATCAATTCTCATCCTCTCTCTTTTTTGGGGAACGATGGGAAATCTTTATGCAAGTCGAGGGGCCGTCGCGGAAAATCCGATCGACGTTTTCGAAAAATCTTTCGAAAACAAGGTTCTTTCCATTCAAAGAAAAACGCAGGTAAACGCGAATCTTCCTGTTCACAGGGCTCTTTTTTACGGAACTCACAATTCGTATAACAGCAAGTCCTATGCGGGACCTTTTTTCTCTTACGCTTTTCCGAATCAAAAGTATTCGATCGGAGAACAGCTTCGTTTGGGAGCTCGTTTTATCGAATTGGACGTTCATTGGACCTTGGGAACTCACGCTCGTAAGGAGCTTCTTCTTTGTCACGGTCAAGATAACCACGTAGGTTGTAACGTTTTTGATCGCCCTTTCTACAAAGGCCTGGAGGAAGTTCGTAATTGGATTTCCAACTCCTCGAACCGCAACGAAGTCCTCGTTCTTTACGTGGAAGATAAGTTCGACGGACATTCTTCGGAAGCGCTTCAAACTCTCAAAGATTATCTGGATCCTTGGCTTTATCGTTATTCAGGAAGTTGTTCCGATGTTCCGTCGCCGGAGAATATGCCGAAGTTAGGCGACATGGTCGCTTCCAACAAACGAATTCTTCTAATGAGCAACGGCTGTTACGATTCTCAGTGGAGCGGCTATTTTAAAAAAATATTCTTCGGAGGTTCGACCGGAAGCCCCAAAGAATTCAAAGGTTATCCCGATTGCAATTATTCGAGAACCACTTACAATTCTACGATGGTTCGTTTTTTTAACGATACCACTAACTACTTCGGCTTTTATGACGGAGTCAAAGAAAGCGGTTCTTTTACCGATGCGAACATTCAATCTATGTTGGCTTGCGAGGTAAACGTATTCGGTATCGATCAATTCGATCCCGACTTTGCGAAAAAGGCGATCTGGTCTTGGAATTCTTCCGAGCCGAACAACTGGGCCGGGAACGAACACTGCGCGGTAGTATGGTCCAACGGAAGATGGAATGACCTCAATTGTTCTTCCTGGAATCGTTTCTCTTGTAAGGATTCTTCCGGGAACTGGTATGTTACCGTAGGCGGAGGTGCTTGGTCTTCCGGAAATTCACAGTGTTCTTCGGAGACGGGAGGACGATATAAATTCTCCGCACCTTTAACTCCGTATGAAAACAGAAAACTCTTAGAGGTTAAGAATTCGATCGGAGCCGGCGATCTTTGGATCAATCTTACGGATCAATCCTCGGAAGGAAACTGGCTTTTAGGGAATTGATTCATTCCTTAAAGAACTCTTTTAAAATCTCCTGGGACGGATTTACTTCCGTCCCTTTTTTTTATCATGATAAGAATTCTGTTTTTCCGTTCGAAGCGGCTCTTTTCTGTTTTACTTCAATTCTTTTTTTCACACTTCGACTTTGTCGGAACTCCGACAAAACCTCCGTTTTTAGATTGAAATATCTTTTTACAGTCGAACTCCTTCGATCTCTTTTGTTTTCAGGAGCGGAATCAAGGGTAAAATTCATTTCCGATTAATATGTCTTCCGAGTTTAGGAGGTTTTTGCGGAGACGTTCCTTTAATGAAGAATCGGAAGGCGTTGTAAATAATTGATTTATAAGAACAAAAATGGATGGAATTTTCCTATTTTTGTGACAGCCTAATCACCTGAATTTCTAAGAATCCAAGCGAAACGGATTTTCAAACAAATCGATGCTGCCAAACACAATCCAAACCAAGGAGGAAACTTTACGTCGCTTTAACAGGGAACTTATGTCCTTAGCTAAAAACCCTGTTCTTGACAAGGGCGATTTGACTCCCGCGTTACACGTTCTTACGGAATCGATTTCAAGAGCCTTGGATTGCGAGCGCTGCAGCATCTGGTTTTACAGCGAGACAAAAACTTCCATTCAATGTCTCGATCTTTTCATCCTCTCCGAAAACTCCCATAATTCCGGAATGGAGCTTTTTCAAAAAGATTATCCGCGTTATTTCGAAGTCCTCAAAGACGAAAGATTGATCGTCGCCGACGACGCGGTCCGCGACGAGTCCACCAGAGAATTCGCTCCGAACTATCTGATCCCATTGAACATTCTTTCCATGTTGGACGCTCCCATTCTTATGGACGGAAAACTTCTCGGAATCATCTGCAACGAACACGTGGGCAAGCGTCATTCCTGGACGCTGGAGGAACAAACTTTTGTTGGTTCGCTTTCGGATATGATTCCAAGGATCTTTCAAGCCGTGGAAAGAAAGAAGGCGCAAGAAGAATTAAAAAAAGCGAATGAACGTCTGGAATATACGGTAAGAACCCGGACTAGAATCATTCTCAGTCAAAAAGAAGAGCTCGAACATCAGATCAAGATGGCTAAAAAAATACAAGGAGCACTGCTTCCGGCGACTCTTCCTAAATCCGAATATCTCGATCTGCAATTTCTTTACGAACCGATGATGGAACTCGGAGGAGACTTTGTGGACTTTCTCTACGACGAGGAGAATTTTACGCTCGGTTTTTTTATATGCGACGTTTCCGGTCACGGTGTTTCGGCCGCCTTGCTCGCTTCGATGGTGAAGATGTCTTATTCCAATTGGGGGTCGTTTATTCAAAATCCGGAATATGGCGTCGCTCATATCTACGAATCCCTGGCGGGAAAATTTGCTGGTCATTTTATCACCGCGATTCTCGGGACATTGAACGTTAAAACAGGAGAGGGAAGGATGACTAACGCGGGACACTGTCCTCCCGTATTGTTGAGCAGAGGAAAGAAACCTCAAGTCTTCCATCAGACGGGCGCCCTGCTTACGGATTTGATCCCTTTAAAACTGGAGACGGTCCCGTTTCGGTTGGATCGGGGAGATCGTTTGGTTCTTTACACGGACGGGATCATAGAAGCCTTTAATACAAACCGGGAGATGTTTTCCGAGGAACGTCTGCTTTCCAATTTGGATTCTTCCGAAAACGAAACGCTCGAAGAACTTTGTCACAAAGTTTTTTCCGAAGTGAATCGTTTTATGGGAGTCGCACACGAAGGTTTTTCGGACGATCTCACGCTGCTTGTCTTAGAAAGAAAATAATTCTTTGTTAAACGAATTCTTCTTAATATAAGAACCTTTCCCAAAACTGGGACAGAACCTTGCAGCTTGATCTTTCCGACAAAATAAAATAAGGTTTTGGGACGCGCTGTAAAGACAAATTTTCGAAATTATATGCCATTTTCATGAAATAAATTGTCAAAAATCAAAAGCAAAAGAAAAGTGTAACGCTACTTTTTATCGGAGACTTAGTAACGTATGAAAATCGCACCGAACTATTCCATTCTTCTTGCGGAAGACGACGAAAGCAACGCGGAACTTCTCATCCGTCATTTGGAAAGATATAACTTCGAGGTGGATCACGTTGTGGACGGAGTCGCCGCGGAAATCAAACTGAGAAAACAACGTTATGATCTGATAATCACCGATAATAAAATGCCGAAACAAAGCGGACTCGGTCTTTTGGAAAGGATCCCCGAAGTCAATCGACTAACGCCGATTATCTTTTTAACCGTGAGCAACGAGAAGGAAACGATATTGCAGGCGGTTCATAATAAAAATCTCATCGCATATCTATTAAAGCCGGTGGATACAAAAATCCTAGTCGAAAAAATCTGCCAAGGTCTGAATCTAAACGTGAATTCGCTTATCGACAAAAAGGCGTATCCTTTTGAAATGCATCCTTTTACGAGCTCAAGTCACGGAGTCGGGATCGAGTTGAAAGGTTGTCCTTTCGGTAAAACTCTTGAAAAGCTGGTTCAGGAAGTTTCCTTCTTTTTGAAGGAACTCCCGAGTTTGAGAAGCATCGTGATCAAAGTGAATCCCGAATTTTATTATTATAAGAATGGAGAACAACTGCTTTCCAATCTCAGAGATCGTCTCGCCATCAAATATGAAATCAAGAAGGAAGATATCAGCATTCAAAACGAATGATCTTTTTTTAATCTTTTGCGTTTTGTCGAGGCGATCGGGGTAAAAGACTTTGATCCTTTTCGGATTACTTGAGAGATTTCAGATTCTCTTTTCGAGAAAGGTTTCCATTTTTTTAATAAGAAGTCGAAAAATTCTTATTAAAAAAATTGGAACCTGGGTTTGCCCTTTTGGTCTGAGGATTAGAAAATGGGAGGAATCCAATGAAA
>NZ_NPDU01000040.1 GCF_002811985.1 Leptospira adleri | reverse complement strand
TTTATCTCGGTCCGGAAACTCTCTATCATCTTTACCGCGCGCTCTTTAAGAAGATTCCGTTTATCGAAAGACATATCAGCATCTATTACGTCGGCAAAAACGGCGGTCTCAAAAAAGAAGAATCTCCGATCAAGTTCCGAGACGGACAAAGTCTGAGCTTTCTGCTTTTGGAAAAGAGGAAGGAATATCCGAACTTTACGTTCAACTCCTTTTTCGACGGAGGGGATTTTCATTCCTCTTCCGAAGAATATTATCTGGATATCTACAAACATCATTCGATTCTTTTTGTGGCCGGAAAGATCAGAGAACAGAGCGAATTTCCTTGCACCGAATGCGGAGAATGCACATACAATTGTCCTCTTGAATGCAATCCGATCGCGCTCGTAACCGGGCAGGGGAAGTTTTCGTCTAACGCGTGTATCGAATGCGGGATCTGCACATTTTTATGTCCTTCCGGAATTTCTCTTCGGGAAAGAATTCAAACCGCAAAATCGAATTCCAAGGAGACTGCTCGTGTCTGAGTTTCTTCTCGTGACAAAGTCCGGATTCTTTCGTAAGTCGGATCCTTTTTTTCCGGACCTTCTGATTTCGATTCTTTCCGTTTTAGGGATCGTTTTTTTTGGAACGATTCCATTATGGATTTGTTATGGACTTCTTCTTTCCGCATGTTTCGTTTATCAATTTGCGGTTGTAAAACGATTCGTCTATCCGTTGAAGTGGACTGTTCATATCGGAATTTACGCGATTCTATTGCCGCTTCATCCCGGCACCGTTCTTTGGGCGATTCTCGCCGGGCTTTTAGGAATCGTTTTGTATTCTCCTTTGGAAAACCGGCTTCGAATTCAAGTGCCGCTTTCACTCGTTCAACTTTTGATCTTTCTCTTTTTCTATCTTCTTCTTCCAGCGGTGGATCTTTTTTCGGGTCTTGCTTCCCAGTCGATGTTTTCTTTTCGGGATTCTAATATTTCCGATATTTACAGCGTAATTTCGTATTCTCAGGATGGAAATTCTCCTTGGAGATTTTCTTCTTTGGAAACTATGGGAGCTTATTCGATTCTTTTTTTGATTCCGGTCTTTTTAAAAAGACCTTTTGCGTTTTTGATTCCGGCGCTTTTCGGAGTCGGTTTGATTTTGGGGGCGGGTACTTTGGCTCAGGAATTTTCGCCGGTTCTTCTTTCCACTTGGATTTCTTTTGCGATCCTGTTTGCGTCTCCGGGAAGAAATTTATATACGGCTTGGGTTTATTCGCTGATCGGCGTTTTGGCGACGGGAGTCCTTTTTTATGTCATCCAAGTCTTAATTGCCTTTTACTTACCGCTTTTCACCTATTCCGTTTTCTATTTTTTCATTGAAGCCAGTCTGATCCGTATATTTCTGGGAAGCAGAGTAGATAATTTCGGACAATTAGAGTAACCGGATTTGTGGTTAGAATGATGATCTCGTATCGTTGCAAACATAAGAATATGAATAAAAAACGCAAAGAGTCAGAGGCGATTCTATGAATCAATTATTGACTCTTCTTCATCCGGAAACGATCATTTTCAATTTAGAACCCGGCTCCAAAGAAGAAGTCATCTCCAGACTTTTGCAGAAAGCCGTGGAAACAAATCAGATCGATTCTGAAAATATGGAAGAAATTTTAGAATCTCTTTTGGCGCGCGAAAAGTCGATGTCTACCGGAATCGGAAGCGGCGTCGCCATTCCTCACTGCTCGGTCAATCTCGTAGACGAACTCAAATGTGTGATGGGACTCAATCAAGAAGGCGTCGATTTCGATTCCATCGATCATCAGCCGGTTCATATTTTTATTCTTCTGATCGTCCCTAAGACTAAATTTCAGGAACACATCAAAACTCTCGCTCAAATCGCAAAAGCCTTAAACGTAAAGGAAGACAGAGAGAAATTGATCCGTTCCAGATCCTTTGAGGAAATTCAAAAAGCCTTTTCTCGGAATGTTTAATCGTGCAGGGAGAAATCTCTAGGTTCTTTTTATTTCTTGTCGCTCTGATTTTTTTTTCCGTTCTTTTCGGCCATCTTCGTTCTCTCAATAAAGAATATCTCTACGCAGATTCTTCTTTTTCCAAGGAAGAATCTTTTCCGGATAGAAAGACTTTTTCTTCCCAGATTCTTTCCTTTGTTAAAGGAATTCTTACTTTACAATCCGGAAAAACGGCATCGGGAGAATCCGTTTGGAAACATATTTCCTCTAGAGTTTTGCCGACCTTGCACCTTGCGATTTTTTCGGTTGCTTGGGGAAGTTTGTTTGCGATCGCGCTCGCTCTTTGGGGCGGCAGGACCGAAGAGAGTTCGTTAAGAAAGTTTTTTTATTTTCTGAGCAATCTTGTTTTATCGACTCCGGTTTTCGTAGTAGGCGTTGTTTTACTTTTGATTTTTTTCGTTCGTTTGGAATGGTTTCCACCCGGCGGTTACGAACCTTGGAATACGACATACGTGATTCTTCCGGGAATCGCGTTGGGGTCGAGGGTATGGGCCCGAATTTTTCAGTTCGCTTCGAGTCTTACGGAAGTCGAATTGAAATCTCCTTACGCGAAGGTTCTGAGGGCGCGTGGATATTCTAAAAATAGAATATTATGGAATCATGTTTTATTTAAGATTCTGCCTTTTTTGGCAGTCTTGATTTTGCTCGATTTTAGTTCTCTTCTTTCCGGCGCGATGATCGTCGAAGAGATTTTTTTCTTTCCGGGAATCGGAAAATCCATGTACTACGCGATTCAGACGATGGATTCCGAGCTGTTAAGCGCGCTTCTGTTTTACAGCGGCCTTACGTTTTATATCTTTAGCAGGATCTCCCTTCGATTCCAAGAGAACCTAACAGGAAAGGAGAGCGCATCTTGATTTCAGCGAGTCATCTTCTTCGATTTTCGTTCGGCGCGCTTGTTCTTGCGGGAATTCTTTGGAAAAGCCCTCCGACCGAAATTTTTTTGGAGGATAGTTTTTGTCCGATCGCTTGGAATCATCCTTTCGGTTGTGATCGTTTAGGAAGGGATGTTCTCGGTCTTTTTTCCTACGGCGCCTTTTCCACACTTTTGTTTTCTCTTCCTTCTCGAATTCTTACTTTGCTGTTTAGTTCTCTGATTTGTTTGTTTCAATATTCGATCCCGCTTACGGGGAAATGGTTTTTCTCTCCGATCTCATCGGTCTTTGTTTCCGTTCCTTCGCTTCTTGTCGCGTTACTCACCGTTCACGCTTTGGGAAACGGGCCTTCGGTTTTGGTGGTTGCGATTCTTCTGGGAGATTGGGCATTGTCTTACGAAACTCTACAGAGTAAAATTCGAGAGACGGACGGAAGTCCGTTCGTTTTGGCTTCTACTTTTTTCGGGGCCTCGAGAGCGAATGTGTTTCGAAATCATATTTTCCCGTCCGCGATTCCTGTGTTGAAAGTTCTGTTTACGACAGGATTGCCCGCGGTAGTTATGACACTGGCGCTTTTCAGTTATCTTGGAGTCAGCGCCGGCAGCGATTGGTTTGGTCCCGGATTAGGGGAACAAATTTCTTTTGCGAGAGATTATGCGTATTCGGCGCCTCTCGCGCTCGTGATTCCCATATTCGGAATCGTAGGTTTGGTCACCGCTTTGAACGTGGACAAAAGATGAGTAGAGTATTTGCATTTATTTTAATATTAGCGATCTTGAGTGTTTCAATTTCCGCCCAAGGAATCGACGATTATTATCGATTTCCGGAAGCGGGGATGAGAGAAAGAATCACTTTTGAAACCGAAAGAAAACTTTGTATTTTTCCCTTAAAAAATCAGAATGCCGACGTTAACCTGGAATATCTTAGCAAAGGTTATGGAAGCGTTTTATACTCGGGTCTTAAAAGTTTGTTCCAGATTTTCGATCAGGACGTGATTCCGAAAAGTATTCAACACGGATTCGGAAAACCTACCGGAAAAGAAAGACTCAGAAAAGGAGAATGGGACGCGGAAGTTCTCGAAAAAGTAAGGAACGCGAAGGAGATTTCTCCGGATAAAGATCCTAGATTTTTAACATTAAAGATCGATTATATTTCAAACGAAACCCCTCCCGAAGACAGCACTCTGTTTATTTCCGGCAATAAGCAAGGTTGTTTTTATCATCTCGCCGGTTCCTATGAAAAAAAGAATGAGTTTCAGATGGAGCTCAAGTTGGTCCTAAGATCCTCCAAGGACGGATCCAAAAAAGAATTCAAGGCTAAGACTAGCGTTAGACGTTCTTATCAAGAATTGGAAGGGTTGATAAGCGAAATCAAAAAAGAGCTTCTGGGTAAGAATACGATTTCATTCTCCTTTAAATCGGGAGATATGGACGGAGTTCTTGTCTTTCTTGACGGACAATTCCTCGGTAAAACGCCGCTTCAGAGATCGGACATTCTTCCGGGAAATCACGTGATCAAGTATTATATGGATGGATTTCAGAGCCAGGAAAAACGGGTTCCCGTTCAAGACGGCGGCAACTTTGAGATGATTCTTTCCCGGGCCCCAAGAGAAGGTTTGATATCGGTCACTTCCAATCCGGAAGGCGCCAACGTTTATCTCGGTTCCGAGTTTTTGGGGAAAACACCTTTGGTTCGCGCTTCCGTGAAGACCGGATACAATCGACTTCGCGTTTCCATGGAAGGTCACGTCGATATTCTTAAGGGTGTGGAAATCAAAAAAGAAGAAGAAACGAATTTGGATTTTATTTTAAAACCCGGCGACAGCGTCGCGTATTACAAGAATAAGCAGAATGTTTTCTTGGACCATTCTTATAACGACTTTTCGATCTATTCTATGTACGGGACACTTTTGTTTTATGCAGGTTATTATTATTTTAATTTGAAAGCGAATGCCTTGTATGACCGTGCGGAAAGCCGGGTGAGTCTTACTCGTTTGTATCTTGCGGCTAACGTAGTTCCTCAGGATACGTTTATCGGCATGTATTTGTACGAAGAGGCAATCATTCGCGAAGCGAATTCAGACGCCGGGAAGTATCAAAAGTTGGCCGGGAATTTCGGGAGACATCAGGGAGTTACCGGCGGGGTTATGGTCTACGGAATGGCTCTGATGTTGATTTTATCTGCGACGTTTTACTTTCTAGGTTTGGACGAAGAGACTTTGGATGTTGGAATCGTTCCCACAAGGGTCAACAATCCTTTTGCGATTCCGGGCCAGACAATGGAAATGGATTCTTACGCGAAGTTTAATTTGAAGTATTAGAGTTTTATTTTTTGTTTCTCTGCCGATTCTTGTTTTGATTCTTCCTTTCTTACGCTTCCTCGAGTCTTAACTCAGATTTTTATTTTTGTTCGGATCATTTTTTTTCAAATCCCCGCGTCATTTTTGAAAATCTCGGAAACGTACAAGGTATGGGGACTTTACTTTTAAATTCTGATCAGGCATTGCGTTCGATTCTTCAAGAAAGAAATTCGGACGTGGTTACTCTTTTGATTCCGAAAAAAACTTTATTCGGTTTGAGCGATTCGGACAAGAGAAGTCTTCCGAAGAGGATTCCGAATCTTTTGAGAAAATATGGAAAGTATTTGGGGGCTTCGAGGAGGTTGGGTAAAAAGGCGGGGAAGACCCTTTATCAATCGAGCGAGGGTAGGGAGAATATGCAGAGGATCAACGCTCGTGTGAGTACGGGAAGTTGGGCGCTCCTGGGGGCTTTGGCGCAGGCTCATGGGGTTTCCCTCTGTTATCTTTTTAATTATCTCCTTTGGTTGGATGAGATCGAAATGGATTCTTTTCTCGTGTAAACTATGAATGAGGGAGCTCCCACGTTTCACAGAAATTACAGATATATCCTCCACCTCGATTTGTTAAACAACGAGATTACCCGCACGCTAGAATGCGAGCCGCCCAATTTTCTAAGCATTCTGCACTACGAAGATTGGTTCGGTTCTTAAAAGAGTCGTTAAATCAGATCCAAGACGATCGGAAACAATCTAAAACTACCAAGGACCAAAATCGGATTCTCAAAACCAGAATTCGACCGAAGGGCCGTGCGCATTTCCTCCAAATCGATAATCTCCTCTTCTTCACAGCTTTCGGGAAGATAAAAACCTTCTCTTTTTAAAAATCGAAAACCAGCGATCGAATTCTCCGACGTCGCGTTTCTTAAAAGTTTCAAAATGCCGATCCCATCCTTGTCCTTTAGCATACCGGCCAAAACTTGAAACCTCAAATTCGGATAAAGAGAAAACAAACTTCGAAACGTCTCTGCGAACGCGTCCGGATTGTGCGCCGGATCAAAAATCAATAAGGGAGAATTTCTTAAAACGGTCAATCGTCCGGCGGGAAGTGAAACGTCGACCTCGGAATCAGTAAAATTCAAACGCCGAAACTGAATTTTAGAATCTTTCATTTCTTTCAAGTTCAGAATTTTTTCCCAAACCCTAAACGAAAAGAATCTGTTCCGAGTCAGATAATCGGCGTTAGACGGTTCTTCTTTTAAAATTTCACAGAAGATTTTTTTTTCATCGCAGAATTCTTTGATTCTCCGATTGAGTTCCGGCTCCTTCTGTTCCAGAGCGAAAATCGCCTTCGTATTTTCGGAACAGATTCCCAATTTTTCCCGAAGAATTTCAATTTTAGAATTTCCTAATATTTCCTTATGATCGAGTCCGATAGCCCCCAAAACCACGACGTCCGGACGCGCGAGTTTCGTCGCATCCAATCTTCCCCCCAATCCCGCTTCATAGATCTGAATTTCGATCGATTCTTTTTCAAAAAAACGAAAAGCGGCGCAGGTGAATAATTCGAAAAAAGAAAGTGTCTTTAGTTCCGGCTCCGCTCCCTGAGCGTTCATTTCGCTTAACAAAACGTTCAATTCTTCCTTTAAAATTTGTCGAAAGGTTTCAGAACCGGATCCGATTCGAATTCTTTCCAGCGGTGAAAGAAGGTGAGGGGAAGTATAGAGCCCCGTTTTGAGACCGGAAAGACGGAAGTATTCCCCTAAAAAATGAGCGATCGAACCTTTCGCGTTCGTTCCGACGACCGAAATTCTACAAAGAGTTTTTGTTCCCCTTTGATCCCATCCGTATTTTTTTAAAATTTTTCCGAAAGGTTCCAAAGAATATTCGGAGAACACGTTGAAGTTTCTCGTCTTCTCCAGGTTGGAAAGCTGAGATATAAATTCGAAAAAATCGGAACTCATCTATTTGCCAATGCGACGGACAATCTTTCTCTCGTTTTTTTGACGTCGTTCGAATCCGGAATCACTCCGGTAAAAAGTTCGAACTGTTTCATCGCCTGATACAAAAGCATCTCGGATCCCGGAATGATCTTTGCGCCCGTGCTCTTGGCGGCTTTGACCAAAGGAGTTTCCAAAGGATTGTATACGATATCAAAAAGCGTCATGGAAGAATTGAAAAATTCTTCTCCGATAAAAGGACCCGGTGATTGACCCTTCATCCCCAAAGGTGTCGTATGAACCACCAACGAGATTTGATCCCGGATCGAAAGGAGATCCTTGGGATCGACAAACACCGATTTTACGGAAGAATGTTTCGAGATCAGAGAACAGATCTCCTTTCCAGTGGTTTCGTTTCGGGAAGATAAAATCAATTCCTCGGGGTTTGCGGAGGTCGCGAGACTGTAAGCGATTCCGCGAGCGCTCCCTCCGCTCCCAAGAATCAACGTTTTACCGCGACTCAAAGATTCCGGAGACCATTCTAAAATAGAACGATAGGCTCCTTCTCCGTCCGTGTTGTACGCATGAATCGAATTTTTTCCTAAGACCAAGGTGTTGGAAGCCTTCATAATTTGAGAAGGTTCATCCGCTGAGTCCGCGATTGCAAAGGCTCTTTCCTTATGCGGAATCGTAACGGAGACTCCTTTTACGCCTGATTTCTGAAGTTCTCGAACGATATTTTGATCGAATTCCTTAGTTTCAAAAACTAGATAGGAAGCATTCATTCCTTTGTCTTTATAAATCGAATTGTGAATCAGTGGGGAAAGGGAATGGGAAAGGGGAAAACCAACTATACCGAAAGTTGTAGCGGGCTGATTTGTTTCTTTATTCAAATTTAAAATTCTCTTTGGAAGGCGCTCATTTCTAAAATCAAATTCCCTCGGCGTTTTCCATTCTCTCTTTGGAAACTTATAATGTGGAACATCGGATACGGGAGCTTGGACTTTTTTGCTCCGAAAGAAGCAAGTTTTGGAGCGAGTCGTAAAATGAGTCGACTAAAAGACAATTCCCGAAAATGCTGTATTGGAATGAGCCTACTGAATTTACCTGATTCTTTTTTACACGGACTGGGTGCACAACTCTTTTTGGCGCCGCTTGCTTCTTTTTCAGGCTCTCCCTGGTGGACAACCATTCTTGACGTTCTCTTCGTTGTCGGAATCTCCGGCGGACTTTCCTGGTATTATTACTACTACAAGCGTAAGGATCTTCTCGGAGGATTTTGGGGAGCGCTCATCGTAGCCCTTCTCGGTTCCCTGATCATCCTTTCGCTCCTTCAGGATTTTATTCGCTCCATAGTTCTTTGGTTGATTTCCCCCAAGTTCGGCATCTATCAAATCTCAAACGTAAACCTACTCGCGGTTCTTTTAGGCGGCCTGCTCGCGCTCTACATCATGAATCGTATCAATCACAACAAAGAAAGAAGAGATTAATCTCCTTTTCGATTCGTTTCTTTCCGTTGTTAGGCGGCTCTTCGATTTTGTTTTCTACAATTTGATTTTTTTTAGCGTTTTTCCCGTTCGTCCTTCAGGTTCAATTCGTACAATTTGAGATACTTTAGAAAATTATAATAGAATCCGAAAATCGCCAAAACGAAACCCTGTTTTCCGTCCAGAAAACCGAACCGGATCGTGTACATCCAAAAGGCCTTGTAAAAACCTTCCAGAAATGCGTGAAAAAGTCCGCTCGTTTTCCCCGCTCGAAACTTCTCTTGAGCGCCTAGGTCGGAATAGGCGTTGATATAACGGATATGATCGCTTATATTCTTATAAGAATAGTGATATACGGGTGCATTCAGTTTTTCGAATATTCCGCTGAGATGAACTGTTTCGTGAACGAGTCCGCCGGCGAAAGTTCCTTTGACTTTTTGAAAAAGCCGGATCCTCCGATTGGGATACCATCCTCCGTGACGGATCCATTTTCCCAAATACCAGGTCAGCCTCGGCGTGGAATAGCCGTCCGCCTTGGGTAAACCATTCTTAAATAAGTTTAGAATTTCCTGTTTTAGATCGGGAGATACTTCCTCGTCAGCGTCGAGCGTGAGAACCCAGTCGTTTGTCACGAGAGAAAGCGCGAAATTTTTCTGACTTACGTAGTCGTCGAACTTTCTTTCCTGAACTTTGGCGCCGTATTTTTTGGCGATCTCCACCGTCTTGTCCTTCGACCCGGAATCCACGACGACGATTTCGGAAACGAAGTCCAAAGGTTTGAGACAACGTTCTAGATTGTCTTCTTCGTTGAGGGTGATGATACAAACCGAAAGGGGAAGTCGCATTTAATTCTTATGATTTAATTTTCGGATGCTCTGAAAGTCGGGTGTCAGCGGAATTTCCAATCTTGCGATCGTAACGTCTTCTCGAATGATAATTCTAAAATAGGAAGGATCGATTCCTTCTCCCTTAAGCATGATGAGAATGAGCGCAAGTCCGATTCCCGCGCCTTCGGTGTTGTCCGCGTTGTCCAAATAAAATTGGGCGATGTCGTTGTAGCGCATTCCCTTTTCCAATTTTTCTCTGAGAGATTTTTCTTCCTGTTGAGTGACGGGCGCGTTGTTGATGACTTCGATCCGAATTCCATCAAAAGAATAATGAAACGTGATCAGGCAATAGTATCCTTCCTTTCTTGCCTTCTGTCCGTAGAGTTCGGACATCGCTTCGCTGAAAATATTTTTATATTCTCGAACGCCTTTTTCATAATCGGCCGCGTCGTTGAGATCGAGACCTTTTTCTTCGAAAAAAATCCTTTTTTGGTTTGCTTTGCAGGCGTTGATTGCCAACTCTTTTATTATAGTATAAACCGTAGGAACCAGAGTAGGATGAGTTACCTTATCCAGAATCAGACCGACTGCCTCTTGGATATGCTCTTCGACAGAATGAGTCATCCTGTGGGTTTTCAGAGACAGGATTTTTCCGTTCTCAATTGTTAGCCGGATATTGTCGGATATATCTCGGATTTCCTGCCCCATCATCCATGAACATTCCTGAATCTGTTTTGTTTGTCAAGAGAGTGATTGTTAGAACGAGAAAAAAGAAGCATCTTTTAGAAACAAAGATACTACGTTCTCTTTTTAAGCTGACTGCATTTTCTTTGATGTTATTGTTTATCTCTCCATCGCTCTTTTCCGAGTCTTTGACCTTGAGCGGAATACGTTATCTGCTTCCCGGAAAAAAAGAATACTCCGAAGTCTCCGAGATTCGAATCGAAAACGGTAAGGTCGTCGCTATCAAAAAGTTAAATTCTTATTCCGGAAAAGTTTCGTACGCGCTTCCCGGATTTTGTGATTCGAATGTAACTCTTTCCACGGATTCTCTCGGAGGACAAAAAGATAGAGCGGGAGTTTTTCTTTCGCTTCAATCTTTTTTTGCTCACGGTTTCACCGGAGTTTTGTCCGTGGGAGATCCTACTTGGGTCGATACACTTTCGAAAGAAGCGCACCGATCCGGAAAGGTTGTTCCTTGGGTTCGAAAGTCGGATTCTCCTTGGATCGCGGAAAGCGCGGAAACGAAGAATTTAGGAAACCTCCCAGGTTATATCGTGATACGTTCTTCCGGAGATGCGGTCGCGAGAATGAAAAAAAGACCAAATTCTCCCGTTCATCTTTTTTATCGATATCAGGAAGGTGAGACGTTTGCGTTTGACGGCCCGTTTTTATATCAACTCAAGAAGGTCGCAGATTCGGAAGGAATCAAACTAGCGTTATCCGCCTTTGGAGATGAGTTCAGTATTCTGGAGGGAATCAACGCCGGAATTCCGACGCTCTTTCATCCGGTTCCTGACGGGATCGCGGGAAGAATTTCTCCGGGCGTGTTCCGCAATTTGAATTGGGGTCCTATGTTTTCCGTCTATTACTATCAAAAACTTGCGGGAACTCCCGAGTGGGAAACGGATCTCAACGCGTTGAAAGAATGGAGTCCGTTCTTTGCAAAGAATCTTTCTCCGGAACCGGAATTCGCCGGAAAACTTTCCAATCTAAAAGACGAAGAAAGGGAGAATGCGGAAAGAGAATACAAATCCTATCTTGCTTTTTTAGTCAGACAAAAAAATCTGAGTCAAGGGCTGCTTCTCGCTTCTGGCACGGGAAATCTTCACGTTCATCCGGGCATCGGAGGTTGGAAGGAAATGGAGATTCTTGCCTCCGTCTTGGGAAACGAAGAAACCATTCGGATCGCGACCGAATCCACTTGTTCCTTTCTGGAAGCTCCGCACGAAGGAAAAATCCGGGAAGGAAAGCCGGCTTATATCAACGTATTCACGGAAGACCCGATGATCAGTCTAAAGAATTTGAAATCTCTCCGCAAAACGATCGCCGGCGAAATTTCCTATCCGCCTGAAAAAAAGGAATCCACTTCCAATCCAAAAAAGAGAGGGAAAAAATGAAAGAATCTGAAAAAGAACTCTTTGAGAAAATGTTAGACGCTTCCTTTAAAAAGAAAAAAGCGATGGAAGCAGGAACGAAGGTTACGGCCGTCGTGAACTCCGCCAAAAAAGATTTTATATTCGTTACCGCAAAGGATTCTAAAACGCAAGGAATCATTTCCTCAGAAGAATTTCTCGAATCCGGTTTGCCGACTCCGGGCGACGAAATCGAAGCGTATTTTTTAAGAGAGGATCACGGAGACATTCACTTCACGACTTGTCTGAGCGGAGATTCCCTCAACAAAGATCTATTAGAAATCGCTAAAAGAGCGGAGATTCCCGTCTTAGGTCAATTTATTTCGGAAGGAGAATCCGGCGCCGAAGTCAAGATCGGAGAGTTCACGGCGTTCTGTCCATTCTCCCAGATCGATCCGGAATTTAAAAAATCGGGCTTAGTCGGCAAACGACTCAAATTTTTGATTCAGGATATCGGGACTCGGGGAAAACTCATCGTATCTCAGAAAAAAATTTCCGACCGTGCAAAGGAAGCCAAGCTCGGAGTTCTCAAACAAGAATTGAAAGAAGGAATGTTCGTCACCTGCAAAGTGAAAACGATCCAGAATTTCGGCATGATCGTGGAGATGGACGGACTCAGCGCTCTGATTCCCATCTCCGAAGCGACTTATAAGAAGAATCCGGAACTTGAAAAAGAATTTCAAGTCGGCCAGACGTTGCGCGCGAGAGTCCTTCGAATCGATTGGGAAACTCAGAAGATCGCGCTTACCGTGAAGGATTTTTTGAAGGATCCTTGGGCGCAGACGGTTCCGTTCAAGGAAGGAGATATCGTAAAAGGAACGATCGATTCTTTAAAACCGTTCGGTCTTTTTGTTAAGTTAGACGATCATTTCAACGGCCTTGTTCCCGGAAGGGAAACCGGAGTTCCAAGCCGTATTCCCTTGACCCAGAGTTTTAAACCGGGAGACGTAGTTGACGTTTTTGTAATGGAAGTCAACCCGGAGAGAAAGCAGATTTCTCTTTCGATTCAGAAAGCAAAAGAGATCCAAGAAAGAATGGACTACAGCGGATATTTGAGCACGGATACGAGCGGGTCCACGAGTTCGTTCGGCGCGATTCTTCAGAATTCTTTGAATAAGAATAAGAAAAAATGATTCCATGTCGCTGCATATAGGTCTTTATCGACCCGAAATTCCTCCCAACACCGGAAACATCGCGAGACTCTGCGTGGCGTTGGGAGCGGATCTCCACATCATCGGACAAGCCTCCTTCGATCTTTCCGAAAAGGCCGCGCGACGCGCGGGCTTGGATTATTGGGATAAGGTAAAAATTTCACTCCATTCTTCTTTAGAAGATTATAAAGCGGCTCTTCCTTCGAACACGAATTTATATCTGGTCTCCGTTCACGGCACACGTTCTTATACGTCAGTGAAATATAAGTCGGGAGACGCTTTCCTCTTCGGAAACGAAACTTCGGGAGTTCCCGCGGATATGAAAAAATCTTGGAATGAGGAAAAGATCTTAAAAATTCCGATGGAAGATTCCTCGCGATGTTTGAATCTAAGCAATTCAGTCGCCGTAATTTCTTATGAAGCGATGCGTCAAATCAAGTCCTGGTAAAAACGGATTTACACTTTCAGAATTCTGCATCTAAATGGATAAAGTATGAGCTTTCACCTCACAAGAGAAGAAATCGAAAAACAAATTCAATCGATGCTTTCTCAGGGGTTGACCGGAACCGTAAACGATTTTTACGCTTGGATCCGGATGGAAACTCTCCGCAAATTTAAAGACGAACCGGACACGGAAAATTCCGCGGTCGCCGCAATTTTAGAATCCTTGGTGAATTCCGGTTTCGCGAAACTAAACAAGTTCAATCAAAAAGAATTTCACGTTCACCCGGATCAAACCGAAGGAAAAAAAATCCCGTCTAAGGACAGTTATGTTCTTCTCGGAAAAATCGCGTTTCAACCGATGCAATACGTTCGAAGCCGCTTCGAGTTTTTTCTCAAAAGCCAAGGAACTCCCGAAGATATTGTGATGGATCTTTGTATCGGCGCCCTCGAAGCCGTTGAGAATGCGGTAAAATACGGAGACGGAACCGAAGTCGAAGTCGAATATTTCATAGATCGATCCCAGACCTTATTCATCAAAATCGTAAACAATCTCAAAGAACTGAACTTGGAACAGGATATCGAAAGAGGAAAGTTTTCATCCACGGCTACGTTGATGCGAGGAATGATGGTCATGCAGAAACTTTTCGACGAACTCGATTTGGAAATCCTGGAAGGAAGAAAACAAGCTCAGTTCAACGCCAAGAAAAAACTATCTTAACGAAGATGTCCGCAATTTTTAAAATCCATTCCGCATACAAACCCGCCGGAGATCAGATCAAAGCGATCGAAACGATCGGGACTTCGTTTCAAAAAGGGGAACAAAAGATCACTCTCGTAGGAGTGACCGGTTCCGGAAAAACGTTTACGATGGCGCAGGTGATTCAGACGTTAGGGCTTCCCACTCTGGTTCTTTCGCATAACAAGACTTTGGCGGCGCAGTTGTTCCGCGAGTTCAAGGAATTCTTCCCCGAAAACGCGGTCGAGTATTTCGTTTCCTATTACGATTACTACCAGCCGGAAGCTTATGTTCCTTCTTCGGATACGTTTATCGAGAAGGACAGTTCGATAAACGAGGAGATCGACAAACTCAGGCTAAGAGCGACCTCTTCCTTGTTGGAAAGGGACGACGTAGTGATCGTAAGCTCGGTTTCGTGTATCTACGGCTTGGGTTCACCGGAAGAATATACGAACTCGGTGGTTTCCCTCAAGGTCGGAGATACGATCGAAAGAGACGCGGTCATACGAAAACTTCTTCACATTCAGTACAATCGAAACGACATCGATTTTTCGAGAGGTAATTTTCGGGTAAGAGGGGATTCGATCGAAATCTATCCTGCGTATCATACGGACGGGATAAGAATCGAGTTTTTCGGCGACGAGATCGATTCCATCAGTAGAATCAATCCGGTCACGGCGCAGACGATTATTAAATTAGAAAAAGCTTATATTTATCCGGCAAAACACTTCATTACTTCCGGACCCAAGGTAAAAGAGGCGGTCGAGAACATCAAAGCGGAAGTCGAAGCACAGGCGGAGTTCTTTCGTAAAAACGGAAAACTTCTCGAGGCGGAGAGAATCGTATCCCGCACCAACTACGACATGGAAATGCTGCAGGAGATGGGATATTGCAATGGGATCGAAAATTATTCCAGACATCTCACGGGAAGAAAGGCCGGAGAGAGACCCGCGTGTTTGATCGATTATTTTCGGGGAGATTTTCTTCTGATCGTGGACGAGTCTCACGTGACGATTCCTCAGATCGGAGGAATGTTCGCGGGAGACAAGGCGCGAAAACAAACGTTAGTCGACTTTGGCTTTCGTCTTCCGAGCGCGCTTGACAACCGGCCTCTCAACTTCGACGAGTTCGAACGCTTGACTCCGAAAACTCTTTACGTTTCGGCGACCCCCGCCGAATACGAATTGGCAAAAAGTTCAAAGACCGTGGAACAGATCATTCGTCCGACCGGACTTTTGGATCCTCTAGTCGAAGTGCGGACCACGAAGAATCAGATCGAAGATCTGCTCGTGGAAATACGAAAACGGATCGACGCCGGAGAACGTGTTCTCGTGACTACTTTGACAAAAAAGATGTCCGAGGATTTGACCGATTACTACGAAGAGATCGGTTTAAAAGTGGCTTATCTTCATTCCGAGGTGGAGACGTTGGATCGCGTCGCGATCATTCGGGATTTGAGGAAGGGAGTTTACGACGTTCTGATCGGAATCAATCTTTTGAGAGAAGGGTTGGATATTCCGGAGGTTTCTTTGGTCGCGATTCTGGACGCGGACAAGGAAGGTTTTTTAAGAAATTATAAATCTCTAATACAGACGATCGGACGCGCGGCGAGAAACGTAAACGGGACCGCGATTCTTTACGCCGATAAGATCACGGATTCTATGGCTAAGGCGATCGACGAAACAAAAAGACGCCGTAAAATCCAGGAAGATCATAACACCAAGTTCGGAATCACTCCTCTTACGATCAAAAAGGAAGTCGGGGATATCATAGAAAGGGAAGAGAAAGAACGGACTTCGGAAGATTTGATTCTCGAAGACATAGATAAGAAATTTAATCCGAAGAAATTCCCGGACAAGGCCGTGTTTAAAGAGAAACTTCACGAAGAGATGATGAAAGCCGCAAAAGATTTGGACTTTGAAAGAGCGGCGATCCTAAGGGATAAAATGCTTTCCATTCATATAGAAGATCCATCGATCGAAAAATAGAAATATAGGGAACTTAGTTTGATTACAATCTTGATCTGTCTCGTCACCTTCGGCGTCAGCGTATGGTGTTTTTCATCCGAAGCTCAACTTCGAAAATTCATTCTCACTCCGTATCGACTCGAAAGGGATAAGAATTATTACACTCTTTTGACGTCGGGGTTTATACACGCGGATTGGATGCATTTGATCTTTAACATGATTTCGTTCTATTCTTTCGGTAAGAATTTGGAGCAGACGGTCGGTCCGGTTAAATTTATTCTATTTTATATCGGGACAATTTTGATCACGAGCGTGATTTCCTGGCGAAAAAACACGGACAATCCGCTTTACGCCACGTTAGGCGCTTCCGGCGGAGTATGCGGAGTTTTGTTCGCGACGATTTTATTTTATCCGGGGTTGTCGCTTTACATGATGTTTATACCGATCCCGATTCCGGGCGCGATCTACGCGGTATTCTATTTGGCTTATACTTATTTTTCCTCCAAGAATTCCCAATCAGACGGAATCAATCACGACGCGCACCTCTGGGGTGCGTTATGCGGCATTGCATTTGCGCTTCTATTGGATCCGCAGATTATAGGAAGAGTGATGAGGAATCTATTGGGAAGCGGGGACTAACCCGCTTTTTCTATCTTTGCTTTGATGAATTTTTTGTAATTTTCCGATCCGAAACTGACGTCCATACGGATGATTTCGGGCGCGAGATACGGATGCTGCTTCATGATATATTCTTCTATTTTAGAATATTGATCGGCTCTCGCCTTGATCATGATTTTGTTTTCAGTATCCATCGCGATCTTTCCGTCCCACTGATACATTAGGGTTACGTCCGGAAAAATAGTTCCTGAAATGATGATCCCTTCTTGGAGCATTTCCGAAATTTGAATCTCTGCAAGGTCCCGATCACTGAGAGTGGTAAATACAATGATTTCGTTTGAATCAGCCATGGTTTCTCCGGAGGGAAACATTGATTCCTTTTCTCGCTTTGGCAAGAAGTTTTCATCCTATAAGTTGAATTGAGTGGATAAAATTCGGGACATAGATTATCGAGTGCGAGGTTGTGAAGAACGTGAACCTCTGCTTCTTCGGCGGCTTTCTTCAAAATAATCCAAACAATTGGAACTGCAATTTTGAACACATTCAGCTAACAGTCCTGAGTTGGAAGTCCGAACGTATTTGCTCGTGAGATTCAAACTTCGCTTACAACCTTTGGTGCAATCCGGATGAAGAAAGATACAAGAGTATTTCCAGGCTTCCAGAGGGTTTTGATCCCTGATTTCCTTCGCGGGGCCGTTCGATTTTTTTTCTTTCGATTCTTCGCCGTCCTCCGACTCGTCCAATTCTATTCCGAGAAGGGGAGGATTTGGGTCGAATTCTCTGGAAGTCGCGATCACTTCTCGCCCGTTTTTATAAACGGGTTCCTGAGGATCCGGATCCTTTAAGCCGGATGCAATTTGTGTAATCTTCATTTCGGAGCGAAAGTCGGTCTGTGTTTTCGCAGGTTTGGACGTTTCGAATGAGCGTGTGTTCCGGATGCAATCCGCGAGGATGAACGTCCAGGAAAACAATACAAGAATTCTTAAAACGTTTCCGAACCGTCGATTCGATTTGTCGACGTTAGGCGTCATTGAGATTGGGGTCCGGGATTTGTGGGAAACGTTCTTGTCTCGCCGGAGAGGATTCTGCTCGGTAAAGGAAGATTGCAGAATTGATTGCACCGATCCATACATTGTCGTTGTTTCGCGCTTCGATATCCTATGATCGGCAAGAATATGGAAGTAAAGGGATACCATTCTTCCATACAGTTTCCTTGGCACTTGGAAAGAAGTTGTGTACATGCTTTTTCGTACGAAAAAGCAGGATCTCCTCCGTGAACCAATTCCATTCCCTCCGGACCGAAGGTGGTTCTTTTCCCTTCTTTGATCAATCGAGCGCGTTCCGCTTGTGTTAGATTCGCTTCTTCGGCCGTGGGAAACGCGTCCGGCGACGGCGCCTTTTTTAAGTTCTTATCGCCTCCGTCCCAGTCGACCCGCATCAGACAGGAAACGTTTGTGATCTGGATTAGAATGAGGATTATCAGAAAAGAATGTTGAACGTATCTTGTATTCATCTGATTGTTCTTTGGATCGGCTCAACCTTGATTGTTTCAAAAGATAGGAAAAAAGCTACACAAATTCAAATCTAAGAATTCTATCGAGTTTGGATTTTTAGGTTTTTTGAGAGTTGATTTGCCTTAGAGGGATTGAACAGCCAATGATTTTGACATTCGGATTAGAAATGATGCAAAACTTTCGTTTTTTCAAGTTAGTCGTTTTGAGAGAAACGAATCAATACCTGCGGCTGTTGAAAATAAGGAAAGAAATTTCAAAAAAATAATTTTCAAAAGAAAAAGAATCGATTTGAAAGTCGATGATACGAGACTGAATGAATCTATGAGAATTTGGCTTACAGCGCGTCCCAAAACCTTATTTTATTTTGTCGGAAAGATCAAGCTGCAAGGTTCTGTCCCAGTTTTGGGACAGGTTCTTATTCTAATTTGGATCGGATTGATTCTTTCCTGCGCGTCCACTCAACCGGAGGGAGAGATCCATTTGAAAAGCGCTTTGCGCCCTTTCCCTCCGAAACGACTGGATCGGACTCCTTACGAGGGATTTCAGATTGCGCTTCCCGAGGATGTGTCTTTGGATTCGGTTCCTCTAATTCGTTTATCAAAATCCATTCGAGACGAAGGAATTGAAGTCCGTTCTTTGTTGATCCTAAAAGACGGAAAGCTCGTAATGGAACGTTATGCGGGCGGGGTCACTCGGAATCACAATCACAGCGTTTATTCCGTAACAAAAACGGTCACTTCTACTTTATTAGGAATTCTTAATTTAGAAGGGGTTCTAAAGACGGTGGACGAACCGGTGATGAACTCCTTACGTTCCCTTGGAAATCTGCCTTTCCCACTTTTAGAAGGAAAGGAATCTCTTCGTCTGAGAGACGTTCTTCACATGGCTTCCGGGATGCGTTGGTCCGAGTTTCCGGAAAGGGACGATATCAGAACGGCGGAGGATCCGCTCGTCATCGCGCTTTTACCCGAAGTCAAAGATAAACCTGGAACTAAGTTTGATTACAGTAACGGAGATTCTCAATTGGCTGCGGCTGTTCTCGAAAATAAATCAGGCATGACTCTTTTGCAATTTGCCGAAAGGACTCTTTTTCATTGGCTCGATTTCAAAGGTTATGAGTGGTACACTTCTCCTTCCGGAAGACAGACCGCGGGCTTCGGACTTCGATTGAAGCCGATTGATATGGCTAAGTTGGGTATGTTATATCTTGACAATGGAATTTTTCGAGGCAGAAAAATTCTAAAATCGGAATGGGTCAAACAAGCGATCCAGCCAGGCGCCGCGCAAAATTACGGATACCAACTCTGGACTCATCAGTTCGAAGGTAAAAAAACTTTTATGGCGAACGGAAAGGGGAGCCAGTTTGTCTATGTGATTCCGCACAGGAGAATCGTGATCGTAACTACGTCCGCGATCTGGGATAAACCGATCCATTTTCTTTTGGATAAAATTCTCGCGAGTTTGAAGGAATCTCTCGATTCGAAAGACAAGAAAAAAAATCCGACAAAGGAAGAGGAGTTCCTACGGGAGATTCACGAAACATCGATTACGATCGGAAACTCCGCGCTCTGGAAAGATTTGGACGAACCGCATCTTCTGGCTCACCCGATTCGTTGAATTTGAGAAATGCCGGATCAAAAATCGAATTTTTAAACTCCAATGAGATGGATTTCGGATCCGGTTTTGCATTTGGACTTCGTTCGTTATAAGAGAGATTTAGAATATTCAGAATCTCTATAGTATGTCGGAGCTCTTATGAAATCGGTTGCGTTTTTTTGTTTTTGCGGGGTTCTAAAATTTGGTTGGGACTTCGGATTCGGGAAAAGATCCTCCTATACAAAAAAATCAGGGAGTTCCCGCACTTCTTGGATTTTCAAACAAAGTCTTGGTTTCGAAATCCTCCCGTCTTTGGGAAGAATCATAAAAGAATCCTTTTGATATCAACAATCGTTCCGAAGAGGTTGTTTCTCGGAAAAAGGAAAGTCGGAACTCCCATTGTTCCCAGGAAACATTCTCTTCGATTTTAAAAAGAAGGAGTTCCTACTTTTTACGTCCTTCAGAAGATTTCGTTTTCAAACCGGAAAGCAAAGTATCAAGGAGCGATTCTAAAAGAGGAGTTCGCTCTTGATCAATCGATTCTAAGACAAGTCTCGGATGATGGAACGCGGCCGTTCCTTCAAAAAGAATTCTCGCGCCTTCCTTAGCGCTCGAACAATGAAACAAACCCGATTTCATTCCTCTCGAAATCAATTCTTCTAAAAGTCGGGACATTGTGGAAAGGTGAGAAACGACAAAAGGTCTCGTCTTTTCTGCGGAAAGATTGAAAGCTACGAAAAGTTTGGGATCCATGAGAATCTTTTTCCGTTTCATGGAATGAAGAGTGAGAAACCATTCTTTCAGGATTGAATCGACTGATTCTTCTTTTGCCGAAATTCTTTCCAGCTCACGATCGATTCTATCCAACCATCTCTTGGAAACCTCGTCCAGGAGGGATTGTTTATCCGAAAAAAATTTGTATAAAACCGCGTGACTCACCTTGAGATCCCTCGCAATGTCCGTCAGTTTCAAACGCTCGACCCCATTCTTGCGGATTTCGGTTTCGGTGGAATCGAGCGCTTTGTTATAGAGTTCTTCCGGCGTTAAGCCCGTTCTTGGCATATATCATTTTGCTACCGTCTGCATCTGAGGTGCCGGATAACGTTCTCCTTGAAAGGAACCTTCCGGAAAAGAATCGTCGATTCTTTTCAATTCTTCAGGACTCAATTCAATCGAGAGCGCTCCTAAGTTTTCCTTCAGACTGCTCGTTTTTGTGGATCCCAACAAGGGAACGATATCGTTTCCTTGATGAAGAACCCAAGCGATCGCAAGTTGCGCAGGCGTGCAGTTTTTTTCCTTTGCGAGTTCTTGAAGCACATTGACTCGATCCAGATTGGATTCAAGGTTTTTTCCCATAAAGCGGGGAGAATGAGATCTAAAATCTCCTTCCTTCAGATTTCCGGAGATCTTTCCGGAAAGTAATCCTCGGGAAAGAATTCCATAAGGAACGATTCCGATTCCGAGTTCCCTTGCGGTAGAAAGAATTTCTTTCTCAATGAATCTCGTCGCCAAAGAATATTCTATTTCGAGCGCCGTCACCGGATGAATCTTATGAGCTCTTCTTATATTTTCCGGAGAGGCTTCCGAAAGACCTAAGTAGCGGACCTTTCCTTCCTTTATGAGTTCGGAAATCGCACCGACGGTTTCTTCGATGGGAATGCTCGGATCTACGCGAGAAGGTTGGTAGATATCGATCACGTCCAAGCCCAGACGGACCAGAGAATATGCCGCAAAATTCTTCACTGAGGCCGGTCTTACGTCGTATCCGCTAAAGCCGCCTTGAGGAGTTCTCAGAGCGCCGAATTTTACGCTGATCAGAGGCTTTGCCGAAGTCGTTTTCAAGGCTTCCGAGATCAGAAGTTCGTTGTGACCGATTCCGTAAAAATCCCCGGTGTTGAGAAGATTGATTCCCGCGTCCAGAGCGGCGTGGATTGTTCGAATGCTTTCGGAGCGATCTCTCGTTTCCTTGTTTCCGTAGAAATCCGACATTCCCATACAACCGAGCCCAACTTCCGAAACCTCGGGACCGTTCTTTCCTAATTTCTTTTGTTTCATCTGGGTTTCTCCTTTTTTGGTTACAAGTAACAAAATTAGTTATTTGTAACCAAGAGTCAAGACTTTCCCGTGGTATTAGAAAAGTATGAGTTCCTACTTTTTCAGTCTCTTCTGAAGAATTATGTCTCTTTGTCTTGGAATCTGCGTTTTCTATAAGAATTAAGATCAAAGAGAATGAAGAAGAGGACTTATATTGGCGGGAATTTTTTTTAAAAAATCCCTAAAAAAGAGGGAGTTCCCACATTTCCCCCTTTTTACCAAAAAGTTCTTTTTAGGACTTAGAACGAGATTCTAAAACTCGAATCGCCGCCGCCTTTCTTCGGTTTTGTGCGGTTTCCCGACTTCCTTTCACCTTATCCACGAGATGAGAAGTCGCAGTCGTGGGATGGCCGGAAGTAAACGGAGGAGCAGGATTGTATTCTATCATCAATTGAATTTCTTCCGCAAGTTCGGTTCCGAAAAATTCCGCGGTAAGAAAAAGGGCAAAATCGATTCCCGCGGTGACGCCGCCGCCCGTGATTCGATTGCGGTCCTTGACGAAACGTTCGCCTGAAATCTGAACCGGAAATAATTTTAAGACATCCAAGGAAAGCCAATGAGTCGTCGCCTTGTAACCGTCCAGAAGTCCGGCCGCTGCGAGAACCAAGGAACCGGTACAAACCGAAGTTATAAATTTAGAATTCTCCGCCTTCTTTTTAAGAAACTCCAAAACTTCGTAATCTTCCATCAGATGTGTGGTCCCCGAACCGCCGGGGACCAGAAGAATATCCAGCTCGGGGCAAGTAGAGAAATCGTAGTCGGGGATGAATTTCATTCCTGATTCCGTAGCGATCGTTTCTTTCGATTGAGCAAACAAGAATACCTTTGCTTTCGGAATTCTTGAGAACACTTCGAAGGGACCGGTGAAGTCAAGTTGTGTGACACCCGGAAAAATAAAGATTCCAATGGAAAAGTTTGAACCTGACATAGACTCTTAGAATGAACTTTGGAATTTCTCTTACAAGTCCTTTTTGATTTTAGAAGAATCGCTTTCGAAAGCGGGATGCAAAAAGGAAAGGGTTCTCAAAACTCAGTCTTGTGAATCACAATCGTTATTTGTTTTTGGATGTAGGGGATACCATTCTTCATTTGAAAAAGGCGGCCGGAGAAACCTATCTCGAAATACTTTTGGAAGCGGGTTTAAAAAAGGAAGAGAACTCCGGAGAAATATTCAGACAAGCCTTCTCCGAAGCGTGGCACAAGATGAACGAGAACGCGCCTCCCGATCATCGGGACAAATATCAAGTTCATCCCGGCGGTACTCCGGGCTGGTGGAAAGAATTGTTAAACGACTTTCTTTCGAGAATCCCCGGAAGCGTTCCTCTCGAAAAAGCTTTCCCCATCATCTACAATCGATTTGCCGATCCCGAACTCTGGGAGATCGATCCGGGTTTTTGGGAACTCAAAGATTATTGTAAAACGGAAGGCTGGGGACTCGGAGTCATTTCCAACTGGGATCATCGTCTGAAAGATCTGCTCGATTCCAAAGGAATATTAGAACATTTGAATCCTGTGATCGTAAGCGCGGAATTCGGATACGAAAAGCCTTCTCCGAAAATTTTCGAGGAAGCGATGAGACTTGTAAACCTTCCGCCCGGTGCGCTCGTTTATTGCGGAGATAAATTTGAACTCGACGTGGTCGTTCCCAAATCGCTCGGTTGGAGGTCTTATTTAAAAAAAGAGGACGGAGACGTTCAAACGCTTTCGGAATTGATCCGGCATTTATCCGAACGGAACAAAGTTTGAAACCGCTCTTGGGAATTTAAAATCCTTCGGATCATTTTTATCGGTTTAAGAATTGGAAGTAAAGATTCTTTGAAATTTCGAAAAATTCGAATTCGCCTACTTCCGGCAAAATGAAGTCGGCTAAAAAAAGGTTGAAATCGGACTTCAAGTCCGTTCGAGATAGAATTAAGGCGGGCGCCTTTTGCAAAAATCGAAAACGCTTTCTTGAAAAAAAACTGCAAAATAAAAACGATACATTACGGATTTAAACGAAGAATTTTACCCGTTTTTAAAAGAATAGAAAGTACATTATGGATTTATCATATTATATGGAACTCGCCGGCGTAGGGTTTTTCGCCGTATCGGGCGCGTTGGCCGCCGCGGAAAAAAAAGGACATCACAATGATATCTTTAGCGCGTTTTTTACGGGATTTATCACCGCGATCGGAGGAGGAACCCTTCGCGATATCACCCTCGGAAATTATCCCGTCGCCTGGGTTCGAGACGAAAACGTTCTCTGGGCTATCTTTTTCGGATTTCTATTGACGATTCTTTTCGCGCGTTATTGGGTTCGTTTTCGCAGGGAAATTTTTCTTTTTGATTCGATTGGAATCGGAATTTATACCGTGATAGGAACCAAAATTTCTCTCGCAGCCGGAGTCAATCCGTTCGGCTCCGTGATATTAGGAATGGTCTCCGCAATCTTCGGCGGCGTGATTCGAGACACTCTTATCAACGAAGTGCCTTTGATCTTCAGGAAAGAAATTTATGCGACCGCTTGTATCGCCGGAGCGGTCTTTTATATTGCATTAAGATATTTGCATATAGAAGAGGATTGGAACACCGGCCTTTCCGTCCTTCTTGTGGTTTTAATTCGAATCGTCGCGGTTCGCTACAACCTTTCTCTCCCCAAATTCAAATTGCCCGAGTAAATTCAAAAATAAGAATCCGATTCTTCCCTAATCGGTATCGAGTTGACTGACAATTCCCGGAGCGGCAAGCGAAGTAAACCAATTCGAGATCGTTTCCGAGTCCCAATTCAAATCGTTCCGCAATAGATGGGATAATAAACCCTGTACCGCGCCGGAAAGATAATGCGAGATATAACGATAAGGAAAGGAAGGATTTGAATATCTTTCTCTCAACGTCAGATGCGTTCGATACGATTCTTCCGATAAAAAGTCGGAAAGTTTGCTGTGAAATTCGTAAGGTATCGTCTCCTGAAAAATCCGTTTGTAGAACTCTCGATTCTTTTTAACGTTTTCAAATAGATAGAATGTGAGTGGTTTCCCTTCTGATAAAAGTGTGTCCGCATTCAACTCTTTTACCTTCTCGTTGTTTTCCAAAAAAACATACTTAAACGTTTTCCAGAGAAGTTCTTCTTTGCCGGTAAAGTAACTGTAAAAGTTCGCTCTCGTCATTCCCGAATCTTCCGCAATGTCTCCGATCGTAATCTTAGAATAATCTAAAGTTAGGAAACGAGCAAGGAAGGCTTCGATGATAGCGTTGTATTGTTTTTCGATCTTTTCGGACATAAAAATTGACACCTGTATAGTTTTGAAATTAAGAAGAACGTTTTCCAGTTATACAAAAAGAGACTTTTTCAGAAAGCGTGGAAAGTATGAAACTGAAATTCGTACTTTTGAGCATTCTCGCTTTTTATTGCTGCAAAATTTCTCCTTCCGAAAGAGGAGGAAGTTATTTGAACACGACCCATTGGCAGAGATACCAAAAATTCCTTCCGGAAAGTCTGAAGGTAAAAGACGGTAAACTTCCGAAGGAGGAATACTGGGCTTGGAATGATGTTCGGGTTCATCTGGATCGATATGAGAATCCGAATTCCGATTGTAAGGTTCTATTGATTCACGGAGGAGGAGGGAACGGAAGAATTCTAGGTTCGATCGCGAAGCCGGTCTTCGATTTCGGATGTGAAGTCGTCGCCCCGGATCTTCCCGGTTTCGGTCTTACTCTGACGGATCAAAATTTTAAAATGGAATACGGCGACTGGGTCTTATTGTTAAACGACTTGATTGAATCGGAAAGAAAACCCAAAACGAAAATTTTTCTCTTCGGACTCAGCATAGGAGGAATGCTTGCTTATCACGTCGCTGCGGAGAACGGAAACGTACAGGGTTTGATCGTGACGACTCTCGCCGACCTCAGGAGAACCGAGGTGCAGGACGCTGTTTCTAAAAATCGGTTTTTAAGAATTTTGGGGACTCATTTGGCATTCCGTCTCGGCTGGTTGACGAACGATCTCTATCTTCCGATCCGATGGTTGAGCAAGATGGAACTCATCACAAACGATCCCGATTTTTCTAAAGTGTTTTCGGAGGATCCTTATGCGGGAGGCGCAGAGGTCAACTTTCGTTGGTTGAAAACGATTTCGGAATTTCAGCCGAAGTTGGAACCGGAATCGTTTAACGTATGTCCGATTCTTTTAGCGCATCCGGGGATCGATCCTTGGACTCCATTGGCCCTCAGTCGGCCTTTTTTCGATCGGATCCCCGGAGATAAAAAGTTCGTCCTTTTGGAAGGGGCGGGGCATTTTCCTTACGAAGAACCCGGATTGTTTCAGTTGAAGACCGCAATTTATGATTTCATACATTCAATTAAATGAATATAGTTAAATAGGAGAAGGATCGGACGTGCGACCCGCCCCGTCTTTCTCATATCGTTAAGAATCTGTCGCAGAGTCGGTTTCTTTGAAATCCTGTGAAACGTTCCGGAAGAATATTCAAAATCGTTTTGCCGATCCGTTCAAAATCTTCGATACTCCCGGATTGTAGTTTCGAACGGCCTGCACAATCTCCGTTTCAGAAGTGATAGAAAAATTATTTCCGTAGTTCACGATTTCATTTTGGGAATTTCAGACTTGGATCGATTACCATCGAAAAAAACGGGCTCGTTTTCCACTGAATCGATTTTGGTTTGATGCGCTTAAACGAAAAGCCCCGAATGATCCGAACCGATATTCTAAATGTTTCTCCGTTAAAATTCTCAAAAGAAAAAATTCCGAAAGGAAATCGGAATTCTTCTTGAGGGAGTAGGGCCGATCCTTTAATAAGAACCGGGCTTCTTTTTTACAAAGGCGCCGGCAAAATTCTTACAAAGAAATTTTAAAAGAGAAAAGAATAAAGAGGCATTATGGGCGGAATCGGATCCAATTTTAACTATGCAAGATTCAAGGCGAACGATCCTGGAGGTCACTACGAAAGCTGGTTTGTAAGAGCCAATCATCCTTCTCTCGCAAAGGCCGTCTGGATACGTTATACGATATTTTCCCCGAAGGGAAATCCTGGAAAAGCGATCGGAGAACTTTGGGCGATCTATTTCGACGGAGAAAAAAATTCTCATTTCGTTTCCAAATCTGAATTTCCGATCGCTTCCTGTTCTTTTCAATCTTCTCCTCTTTTGATTTCGATCGGAGGTTCGGAACTGACGGATTCTTATCTGATCGGAAAAGCGGGAAATAAAAAAGGACCTGAAAATTTTTTCTGGGATCTAAAGATCTCGGGCGGAAGTCCTCCTTTGTTTCTCTTCCCTGAAAATCTTTACGAAGGAGGTTTTCCAAAAGCGAAGGTGTTAGTCGGAAATCCTTCCATAAAAATTTCAGGAACTCTCAAACTAGGAAACGAAGAGGTTGTATTGCAGGATTGGATCGGAAGTCACAATCACAATTGGGGATCGAAGCATACGGATCGTTACGCTTGGGGACAAGTCGTCGGCTTCGAGGAAGAAGCCGATTCTTTTCTCGAGCTCGCGACTGCAAAACTAAGAATCGGACCATTTTGGACTCCCGCCATTACTCCGATCGTATTTCGATTCCGAGGAAAAGATTATAAACTCAATCACCCGCTTCAAGGATTTGGCCGGGCTAAGTATCGTTATTTCGATTGGAATTTCGGAGCGAGTTCGAATGAAATTTCCATCAAGGGAAGAATTTTTGCCGATCGACAAGACTTTGCTTGTCTTCAATATTGGAATCCCCCCGGAGGATGGAAATACTGCCTCAATAGTAAAATCGCAAACGCAGAAATTTTCATAAAAAGAAAAGAGGACGTCTCTTCTATTAAATTGACTTCAAAGAGGAAGGCCGCGTTCGAAATTCTGACGGACGATTCCTCGCACGGAATGTCCGCAGAGGTTTAAAATATTAAAATGTACTAAAGTTATTGAATCTTCCGATTTTTAGGAGGAGTTGCCTTTTTTTGAAAGCGGATTCTTCCTAAAAAGATGGAAAAGCCGACCATTAAGCCGATCGAGATCATGGAAGAATCGATTCTTTCCGACAAGATCAAAGCCGAGAAAAAGAACGTTAGGAATGGTTGTAACAACTGAATCTGTCCCACTTTTCCGATTCCGCTCGTCGCAAGACCTTTGTACCAGGCGAAAAAACCCAAGAACATGCTGAATACTCCGGTATATAAAAATCCGAACCAAGCGGAGAAGGGAGCTTCCAAGTCGTCTTTTTGAAACGTAAAGATGGAAATGAGCGTTACGAAAGGTAAAGCAAGGACTAAAGACCAGGAAATTACTTTCCATCCCCCGTATATTTTTGAAAGTCTTCCTCCTTCCGCGTATCCGATCGCAGCGGAAAGAACCGCCATAAAAAGAAAAAGATCTCCGAAACGAAGCGAGACTTCTTGATTCCAAAGGGAATAAAAAACGACGATGACGGAACCGAAAAGACTCGCGATCCAAAAGAGGATCGTCTGAGATTCTTTTGCGAGAACGGTTCCTGCTATGGCCGTTGCAAGGGGAAGAATTCCGGTGATCACTCCTCCGTGCGAAGAAGGAATGTGTTGAAGGGCATACGCCGAAAAAACTGGAAATCCGATCACTACGCCTAACATTACAATGATTAAACGAGGAAGAATTTCGATCGGAAGAAGAACGTTTTTTGTAAGTTTTAACGAGAAGACCGCAAGGACTCCCGCGAGCACGGCCCTTCCCAAGCCTACGAAGAGAGGATCGAAATATCCTACGGTCAATTTTGTTGCCGGAAGAGTAAGACTAAAAATCAGAACTCCGATAAAACCCCAAAACAAACCCATACGAATCCCCCAGAATCCGATTTCTAACCTTACTTTAAATCTGAGTACTCATTTTTGGATCGATTCTTAAGAGGAAAGAAATTTCCGATCGGCTACCTTTTTAAAATCCGTAAACGATTCTGCTTGGCTGATTTTAGAAATCGGGTTATAGTTTTTAGGCTCGAGGAGAAGGAGTCGGAAAATGGAAATCGTAAACGGAAAAGAAACAAGCATACGCTTCGATGGAAAAAAATGTATTCATTCCAGAAATTGTGTTCTCAGCAGACCCGATGTTTTTGTTCCGAACGTGGAAGGGGAATGGATTTATCCCGATCGGGCTTCGATCGGAGAAGTTCAAAATTTGGCCCTCAACTGTCCATCCGGAGCGATCCAATATAAGAACGGTCCGGACTCGGAAAACGAAAAAGCGCCGATCGTAAATATAGTTCGAGTCCGCGAGAACGGACCACTCGCTTTTCACGCGGATTTGGAAATTGCAGATCAAAAGGATCTTGGATTTCGCGTAACGTTATGCCGCTGCGGCGCTTCAAAAAACAAACCCTTCTGCGATTCGAGTCACAACCAAATCGATTTTCACGCAACGGGCGAACCTTCAACCGAAGAATCTTCGCCTCTATTCGTTAGAAACGGAAAACTTACGATCAAGCCGACTCGAAATGGGCCGCTGAAAATAACCGGAAATTTGGAACTCTGCACAGGAACAGGAAGGACGATTCATAGAGTTACGGAAACTTATCTCTGTCGATGCGGCGGATCCTCGAATAAGCCTTATTGCGACGGAACTCACAAAAAGAACGGATTTCAGTCTTAACGGGTTTCTATAGATTATTAGAATATTATTAAATGTTAATTCATTTACGATTGTTTTTATTTGCGCTCTTTTGTTTTTACGAAGACTGCGACTGGACGATAGAAGAATCAGGCTCGGCTGCGCGGAAAGTTTAAAGGTTCGATATGGGGTCTGCCGCAGTTCTACTCAAAAGATATCCTGAGAAATCGAATTATATTTTCGGAAACCTATCGTTTCTAATTAAAAAGTGGAAAAAAGCCAATTTCCAATAAAGAAATTGATGAAGGAGTGTGATTTTCCACCAACCGTTCTTCTTGTATTTACGATCGCTCGTGCTCAGGAAGGAATCGATTCTGCGTAAAGAAATCCCATTTTCGAGCGCAATCCAGACAAAAAGGAGATCTTCTCCATAGGGAGTCTTCTCGTTAAATCCTCCAAGCCGAAGAAAAATATCTTTTCGGATGCAAAGTCCTTGGTCTCCAAACGGAGAGTTTAAGAGCCAGGACCGAATGTTTGCCCCGGTCGCGTTGATCTTCATTCTTAAACTCTCCGGATAAAATCGAAGTTTATAATAATGTAATGTTTCCGGAAAGTTTGAAATTGCGTCTTGCAAAGATTGGATCGTTTCTGTACCGATTCTGCTGTCGCCATGAAGGAACCAAAGAAATTCTCCTTGCGACTTTTTGACTCCGGAATTGAGGGCCTTTGCTCGATTTTCTTTTTCGGACGATGGGGAAATGACGACTTCCCATTCCTCCGGAATCAAGCGTGGGAGTTCCCTCAAGAGGATTTCGGATTCAGAATCGCCTTCCTGCACAGGGATAATCACCGATAGGATTTTCATTCGGATTTTCAATTTAGAATTTTAGAATGCACTTGCCATCTAAATTTTGTTTTCATTTTCAAAATGAATGGTCTTTCGGTTCGCTTGCAGCGTGCCTCAAAAATATTATTTTCCTTCGTCGGAAAGGTTAAGCTGGAATATTCCGTATCGGTTTTGGGATAGAATCTTATCATTCTTATTTTCCAAAGAGGCAGGGGTTATTTATAACGTAAACCGTCGTCGATTCAAAGAGGCTTTTCGATTTCCGGTTCTAAGAAAAAGAGTATGTTTTCAATCATCGGATCTTTTCTTGTGAAATTTTTAAGAGTTGGAGTTCCTACTTTTCATTTCGAAGCCTTGAAATAGGGATCATTCGAAAACGATTCGAGAGATTTTGATCTTGCAGCGGTCGAACCGCATTCTGTTTTTTCGAAGCGTAAAACGCCACTTTTGCGGAAGTTCATTTTTATGCGCTTATAAGAATCTTATGTCGCATACATCACGGTTCTTTTCCGAAGAAAAGAAAAGAAAAGACCTCATACTTTGAAATTTGCGGGAACTCCTCGGGAAAAACAAAGGACGATTGAATCTCCGAGAACAAAAAGCACAGCCGTAAATATTATGTTCTTTCATTTTCAAATCACGATGCCCGCCCGGTCAGACTTCATATAAAGTAGGAACTCCTTATTCCATGTAAAATTCATTGGCTGAGAATGTGGATAGAAGGGGCATTCTTAGACCCAACCCGCCTAAAAGACCATATCCGAAAAGCCGTAAAACCTTGTCCATTTCCGAAGTTGCGAGCTCGCCGTTTTTTCAAAAAAAGATCCGTAAAAAAATCCGGATCTCCGAATCTGAATCCGAGATTTTTCTTGTACGAAAATTAATTTCGCCGACTCTTGTCTTTAGGTGAAAACACCTTCCCGGTCCATGGGAGTTCCGTTGCAAACTCCGTGTAATTTTTTGCTCTCTCTGCTTTCGCTCCCAGGTCCGGGATTTTTTGTAATTTTTGGGAGTTCCCACACTTCCGGTTTCCCATTTTTGCAGTCAAACGGATCAGAAAACGGTAATTAGCAAATTCTATGCCGGATTTGATTGACGTCTAGCCCACCTTAAAAATACTGTGAATTCCTAGGCATCTTTTAGCAGAGAGCCGGAAGGAATATTGCCCTCTTAGCTCAGTGGTAGAGCACTTCCATGGTAAGGAAGGGGTCGCCAGTTCAAGCCTGGCAGAGGGCTAAGAAATATACAGGCCTGTAGTTTAGTGGTAGAACTAGGATCTCCAAAGTCCTTGGTGGGAGTTCGATTCTCTCCGGGCCTGCAAGATTCTTCTCTCTCTGCGTCGGCCTACAATACATCTGGCAGGAAATCGTGAAAGTAACTACTTTTATACAGGAATGTAAAGCGGAATTGGAAAAGGTCCAGTGGCCTACCCGCGAAGAAGTTGTCTATTCCACAGTCGTGGTGTTAGTGACTGTCTTCTTTTTTTCCATTTTCCTGTTTTTTGCGGATTCGGCATTTGTAAAGCTCCTTACCTGGTTCTGGGAACAGGGCAGCTAAGGTAAGATCGGAAGGAATCTTTAAGTTATCTCCATGGGAACAAAAAAGTGGTACGCCCTTCAGACTTATTCCGGTCACGAGAATAAGGTTCAGAAGAATATAGAAAAGCTCGTTCAGCAGAAGAAGCTGGAAGAGAAAATTTTCCAGGTTAAGATACCGACCATGGATGTTGCCGAAATGAAAAACGGCAAAAAGAAAGTAACCAAACGGAAGTTGATGCCCGGTTACGTTCTGATCGAAATGGATATGGATGACGATACTCGATTTTTGATCCAGTCTCTTCCGTCCGTTTCGACTTTTGTAGGATCCAAAGACGGTGGTCCCGAGCCGCTTTCTTTGGAAGAGGTGAAAAATTTATTCTCCGAGTCCGGCGACGTCGCAAATGAAGAACCGGTAGCTCCGAAGATCCTCTTCAAAGTAGGGGATTCTTTAAAAATTATCGACGGGCCTTTCGCGAATTTTACGGGACTCGTCGACGAAATCTTTCCGGATAAGGGAAGGCTTCGTGTAAAAGTAGAAATCTTCGGGAGATCAACTCCTGTGGAACTGGATTATCTTCAGGTTAAAACTGAAAATTAAGAGAAAGAACAAAGGAAGCAGGCGTTCTATCCATGGCAGCAAAAAAAGTAGTAAAGCAGATTAAACTTCAGGTAGAAGCGGGAAAAGCAAACCCGGCACCTCCCGTTGGTCCGGCACTTGGTCAGGCCGGTCTTAACATCATGGAATTCTGCAAGCAATTCAATGAAAGATCGAAAGCACAGATCGGATTGAAACTTCCGGTTGTGATCACCGTATTTTCGGATCGCAGTTTTACATTCATCACTAAGTCTCCTCCGGCGGCGCTTCTTGTGAAGAAAGCAATCGGTTTGGAAACGGGTTCTCCGACTCCTCACACTCACAAGGTCGGAAAGATCACTCGCAAACAACTCGAAGAGATCGCCAAAACAAAAATGGAAGACCTCAACGCAAACGACATGGACGCGGCCGTGAATATCATCGCGGGAACCTGCCGTTCTATGGGCGTTACCGTAGATTAATAGGAGCCGGAAAAGAACATGCAACGCGGAAAAAAATACAGAGCTCTCAAAGAAAAAGTAGATAGCACAAAATTCTTCAATATCGATCAGGCCGTGGAACTCGCAAAGTCCACTTCCTATACAAAGTTTGACGGAACTCTCGAGATTTCTACGAAAGTGAATTATAAATCTCTTCAGAACATCCGTGGAACGATTTCTCTTCCTCACGGGACCGGTAAAAAAGTCCGCGTCCTTGTTTTCTGCAAAGGAGACAAACAAAACGACGCAAAGAACGCCGGAGCCGATTTTGTGGGAGATATGGATCTGATCGAAAAAGTAGCCGGCGGTTGGACCGACTTCGACGCTTGCGTGGCTACTCCCGACATGATGAAAGACGTGGGTAAACTCGGTCCGATTCTCGGTAGAAAAGGTCTTATGCCGAAACCGAAAGCTGGAACCGTCACAAACGACGTGGCAAAAGCGGTAGGCGAACTCAAAGCAGGTCGTATCGAATATCGTCCCGATAAAGGCGGTGTCGTTCACCTCGGAGTCGGTAAAGTTTCTTTCGACAACACAAAGTTAGTCGAGAACATCCGCACCGTAGTTCAAACTCTGATGCGCGACAAACCTTCCGATGCAAAAGGCGAATATTTGAAAACTTTCTCCGTTTCTCCTACGATGGGAGTCGGTGTGAAAGTAGACGTGAAAGAACTGGTCAATACTTCCGTCTGACCTGGACAAGATTTGGAGTTATAGAAAATGGCGAATCAGGAAAAAGTAGAAGCAGTCGCATTACTCAAAGGCAAGTTAGAAGCGAAGAATAACTTCATTCTTGCGTGCTATTCAGGATTGACCGTGGAAGAAATTACCGGTCTTCGCGCTCAATTGAGAAAGGAAGGTTCTGAGATGAAAGTTCTCAAGAACAATCTTTTCTTAAGAGCCCTGAAAGAATCGGAAGGTCACAAAGACAAAAACATTTCTTTTGGACCAGAGTATCAAGGGCCACTGGCTGCGATCTTCGCAGGCGAAAATCTCCCTGCCGTTGCGAAAGTCTGTAAAGACTTCGCTAAGAACAACAAGAACCTCATCGTAAGAGCGGGTTATATGGACGGTTCGGTGTTGGATGCGGAAGGTGTAGAAGCGATCGCAGGACTTCCAAGCCGCGAACAACTTCTCGCTCAAATCGCCGGTGGAATCAACGCACCTGCAAGAACGATTGCGTCCGGTCTCAACCAGATCATCGCGTCTCTTGCAAGAGCGATCAACGCGGTTGCGGAAAAGAACAACGCATAACGTATTTTTTAAATAGCAAAACGACTAAACGGAATCAAAGGAGCATATAAATGTCTACAGAAGCGCTATTAGAGCAAATCGGAAAACTAACCTTAGTTGAGGCTGCAGACCTCGTTAAAAAAATGGAAGATAAATTCGGCATTTCTGCTGCAGCACCGGTTGCAGTAGCGACTGCGGCGCCTGCAGCGGGCGGCGGAGCGGCGGCTGAAGAGGCTTCCACTTATAACGTCATTCTGAAAGGTTTTGGCGATAAGAAAATCGAAGTGATCAAACTCGTAAGAGAAATCACCGGCCTTGGATTGAAAGAGGCGAAAGACCTCGTTGAAGCTGGCGGAAAGTCTGTTAAAGAAGGCGTTTCTAAAGCAGAAGCTGATGACCTCAAAAAGAAACTCGAGGGCGTTGGCGCACAGATCGAACTCAAAGCGAGCTAATCGTTTCGTTAGAGCTCTGTTAGCGCTAGCTTTCAAAAAATCCTTTCACTCACGGCAAGGAGGCCTGGTTTCAGGCCCCCTTGCTCGTTTGTATTTACAGCCTTTCGGAATTTTGGTATCTTTTCTCAAAAAAGGTCTTACTCTGAAAGAGTCCGATTCCTTCTTCTTTGCCCGAGGCAAGAATTTAGGTTCATCTTGTTTATACAGGTCATAGTTTTTTTCATAATCGATAGGGAGCACAAAGAATGTACGGTCAAGTAGAGAGAAAACGGGTAAACTTCGGAAAAATTACGAATCTGGATTACCTTCCTAACTTGATTCAAATTCAGAAGCGTTCTTTTGACTGGTTTCTTCAGACAGACGTTAAGGATGAAACCAAAAGAAAGCATCAAGGATTAGAAGCTGTATTCCGGGAGACCTTTCCTATTGAAAGTCCCAACAATGACATGATCATGGAATACAGTCATTATATTCTCGGAGAACCGAAACGTTCTCCTCAAGAATGTAAGGACACGGACGCGACATTCGCACTTCCGTTAAAAGCAGTCATCAGGTTAATCATCAAAGAAACCGGAGAAATCCGCGAACAAACGGTTTACATGGGAGATCTTCCCGTGATGACCGAACAGGGAACGTTCATCATCAATGGTGCGGAGCGCGTAGTCGTTTCCCAGCTTCACCGTTCTCCCGGTATCTTCTTCTCTTACGATATGGAAAGAGACGTTTTCTCCGCCAGAGTGATTCCTTATAGAGGATCCTGGCTGGAATTCGAAATGGACAACAAGGGAATTCTGATTGCAAAAATCGACAGAAAGAAAAAATTCCCGGCCACTCTTTTGATCAAGTCGTTAGGGCACGGAACCAACGAAGAGGTTCTTCGTTTATTCTACGGTTCCAGAAAAGAAAAAATCGCGGGCGCCACTTCCAAAGATCTGAAAAAGATTCTCGGAAGAAGAACCATCAACGATATCATCAACATGGAAACCGGAGAGGTCATGCTCGAAGCCGGTTCCAAGATCAACGAGGACAATATCTCCATCTTGAAAGAGATGAAGGTGAAGGAAGTCGAACTGATCGAATTTCCGAAAGGAAAGGATAACCCGATTCTGATCAACGCTCTTGAAAAAGACGGTGTGAACGACTACGAGGATGCGATTCTAAAATTCCATTCTCTCATGCGTCAGGGTGAACCTTCTACGATCGAGAACGCGACTACCGAATTGACTCGTCTTTTCTTTTCTCCGAAAACTTTCGATCTCGGAGACGTGGGCCGTTATAAGATCAATTCCAAGTTCGAATTCAACAATCCGAAAGAATTCTCCGGTGAAAAATCCCGCGTTTTAAGACCTGCGGACATCATCGAAACCGTTCGTTACATTCTGAACCTCTTCTCCGAAACCGAGAATTATTATCCGGACGATATCGATCACCTCGGCAACAGAAGGATCCGTTCCGTCGGTGAGTTGATTTCCAACCAGCTCAAGACCGGATTCTCCAGAGTGGAAAGAGTGATCAAAGAAAGAATGACCGTTCAAGAGATTGAAACCCAAACTCCTCAACTTCTCATTTCGATCAAACCGATCACTGCCGTGATCAACGAATTTTTCGGTTCTTCTCAACTTTCTCAGTTTATGGATCAGACAAACCCTCTCGCGGAACTGACACACAAACGAAGATTGAACGCACTCGGTCCCGGCGGTCTTTCGAGAGACAGAGCGGGTATGGAAGTGCGCGACGTTCACTATTCTCACTATGGTAGAATGTGTCCGATTGAAACTCCGGAAGGTCCGAACATCGGTCTGATTCTTTCCATGTCTTCGTATGCTCGTGTGAACGACTACGGATTCTTGGAAACTCCTTATAGAACGGTGAAAAACTCCAAAGTCACCGGTCAGATCGAACATCTTACCGCGGACAAAGAAGAATATCATTATATCGCACAAGCATCGGGTGTTCTCGACGAAAAAGGAGAACTCAAAAACAAATTGATCTCCACTCGTCACAGAGGGGACTTCCCTTTCCGTAACCCGAGTGAGATTCAGTATATGGATTTGGCTCCTCTGCAAGTAGTTTCGGTTTCCACCGCTCTGATTCCTTTCTTGGAACACGATGATGCAAACCGCGCCTTGATGGGTTCCAACATGCAACGTCAGGCGGTTCCTCTTCTCCGTGAAGAAGCTCCGTTTGTCGGAACGGGAATGGAAACCAGAGCCGCTTACGATTCGAGAATTTGTATCGTGAACAAACACGACGGTGTCGTCGTTTCCGTGGATGCGGAAAGAATTGTCGTGGAAAGAAAGGGCGGAAAAGAATCCGATACCTACGATCTTACAAAATTCAAAAAGACAAACCAAGGAACCTGCTTCAATCAAAAGCCGATCGTAGGCGTGGTTCACTCCGATTTTAACGGAAAAGTTTCGAAAGTATCCAAAGAAAAAATCGAAGTCACCGGAGAAAACGGAGAAGTAAAAGAATACGTTCTCCAGATCGGAAGCAAACAGTACGCTCCTATCGTTTCTTCCGGAGACGAAGTAAAACGCGGAACTACTCTTGCGGGACAAATCGTCACCGGCGAAAAGTTAGACGAAATCGGCAATATTCTCGTTAAGGGGACCGTCCTTGCGGATGGTCCGGCGGTGGACAACGGAGTTCTCGCGCTCGGTAGAAACGTTCTCGCGGCGTTTATGCCTTGGGAAGGTTACAACTTCGAGGACGCGATTTTGATTTCCGAAAGAATCGTCCGCGACGACGTTTTCTCTTCCATTCACATCGAAGAATTCGAGATCCAAGCCAGAGAAACCAAACTCGGCCCGGAACAAATCACTCGAGACATTCCAAATCTTTCGGACAAAGCGTTCCGCGATCTGGATGAAACCGGCGTGATCCGCGTGGGCGCGGAGGTAAAACCGGGAGACATTCTCGTGGGAATGGTGACTCCGAAAGGGGAAACCGACCTGACTCCGGAATACAAACTTCTTCATTCTATCTTTGGTGAAAAAGCAAAGGACGTTCGTGATTCTTCTCTCAGAATGCCGAACGGTTTTGAAGGAACCGTCATCGATATCAAACGATTCTCACGCGAGAATCAAGACGAACTTCCGGCCGGCGTTGAAGAAATGGTGAAAGTATTCGTGGCCAGAAAAAGAAAACTTCTGGTCGGGGATAAAATGGCCGGACGTCACGGAAACAAAGGGGTCGTCGCCCGCGTGATGGCGGAAGAAGATATGCCTTACATGGAAGACGGAACTCCGATGGACATCGTCTTAAACCCGTTAGGCGTTCCTTCGCGGATGAACCTCGGTCAGATTTTTGAAACTCAGTTGGGTTTTGCGGCGAGCAAACTCGGAATTTCTTTTGAAACTCCGGTCTTCGACGGCGCTGAAGAAACCGACGTGGATAATTTCTGCAAAGAGGCGAACCTTCCTCTGAATTCTAAATTCAAATTGTATGACGGTAGAACCGGACTTCCTTTTATGAACGAAGTCTTCTGCGGTTATATCTACATCTTAAAACTCGCTCACTTGGTGGAAGACAAGATCCACGCAAGATCGACCGGTCCTTACTCTCTGGTGACGCAACAACCGCTCGGAGGAAAGGCTCAGTTCGGGGGTCAGCGTCTTGGGGAGATGGAAGTCTGGGCTCTCGAAGCCTACGGCGCTTCTCATACTCTGCAAGAATTGTTGACCATCAAGTCCGACGATATGCTCGGACGTGCGAGAATCTACGAAGCGATCGTAAAGGGAATCCATTCCATCAAACCTGGTATCCCCGAATCCTTCAACGTATTGGTTCAAGAGCTTAGAGGGCTTGCTCTGGATATCATCATCACCGACTCGGAAGGAAACACCGTTGATATTTCCGACTACGAAGATGAATATTCCAAGAGTAAGAAGAAAATTAAATTCGAGACTATAGAGAACGCATAAGATATGAGATCCCATAACGACTTCGAATCGATTACAATCCGCCTCGCTTCTCCCGACAGGATCAAAGAATGGTCCTACGGAGAAGTGAAAAAACCAGAGACCATCAACTACCGGACCTTAAAGCCCGAGAAAGACGGTCTTTTCTGCGAGAAAATTTTCGGAACCACTAAGGACTGGGAATGTTACTGCGGTAAGTTCAAGTCCATCCGTTACAAGGGTGTGGTTTGCGATAAGTGCGGGGTCGAGGTAACTCACTCTAAAGTCCGTCGCGAAAGAATGGGTCATATCGA
>NZ_NPDU01000004.1 GCF_002811985.1 Leptospira adleri | reverse complement strand
CCGGAACGATAAAAGATCCGTAATCGACGCCGTCCACTCTCTGAATTCTCGATCCTATGGCCGAGCCGAAAACAATGAAATACAACGAAGTCGAAAGTACGGGAGACGCGATGCTTTGAAAAAGGGTTCTCCAGGTTCTGGACATTTCGAAAATATAAATGGATTTGATTGCGTGCAGATTCATTCCGACTCCTTGACTAACTGAACAAAAATTTCCTCTAACGAACTCTGAGTGGTATTCAGATCTTGAAATTCTATCTTTGCCTTTTTTAATTCCTGAAGAAGCGCCGATATTCCGGTTTGTTTTGCGTGAGAATCGTAAGTATAAACGAGTTGTTTCCCGTTATTGGAAAGTTCCAAACCTTTCGTCTTCAGGGTGGCCGGGATTTTTTTCAAATTCCGGCTTAGATCCAGGATGATCTGTTTTTTACCGAGTTTCTGCATTAGAATTTTCTTATCTTCTACTAGAATTAATTCTCCCTTGTTCATAACTCCGATTCTGTCCGCGATCTCTTCCGCTTCCTCGATGTAGTGTGTGGTTAGTATGATCGTAACCCCGCTTTCCCTAAGATTTCGAACGATGTTCCACATATCTTTTCTGAGTTCAACGTCCACGCCTGCGGTAGGTTCGTCCAAAAATAGAACTGCAGGTTCGTGCGAAAGCGCTTTGGCGATGAGGACTCTTCGTTTCATTCCGCCGGAAAGAGTGATGATTGTGCTGTCTTTTTTGTCCCAAAGAGAAAGTGATTTTAAAAGTTTCTCGATATAATCGGGGTTAGGCGCTTTGCCGTAGAGCCCGCGAGTGAAGCTGACGGTCGCCCAAACGGATTCGAAGGCGTGTACGCTCAGTTCCTGAGGGACCAATCCTATCCTGAAACGTGTAAAACGAAAATCTTTTAGAATGTCTTTTCCGGCGACGTGAACAAAGCCGTCGGTCGGATTAACGATTCCGCAGATGATGGAGATGAGAGTCGTTTTACCGGCTCCGTTTGGTCCGAGCAGGGCGATAATTTCGCCTTCCTGGATTTCGAGGGAAACATTTTTCAAAGCCTGAAAGCCGTTCGAATACGACTTTGAAAGATGATTGATGGAAACAATGGAGGACTGCCGTTTCATGTTTTGATTCTTCTTTAATCGTGTAGAATACGATGGATAGAATGCCTAAAATAGCGGAACCTGTTTTTCAGCCCAGCAGGATTTGGATGAGGAATTCAAGAAAGAACTTGCATTTATTCTCCTAACGTGATCGCAAGAAAAGTCAGATCGTCCGTTAGATCTTGGGATTCTCTAAAAAGATACAGGCTCCTTAAGTGAGAATCTAAGATCTCCTGAATCGGCGTCTCCGAATTTTCACGAAGGTAAGAATGGAATCGGTCTTCCCCGTAAAGCTGTATTAGATTCTTATCAAATACTTCGAAGGCGCCGTCCGAAAAAAGAAATAACCGAAACGAAGAATCAAAACTATAAGATTCCGTCCTGAATTTCGCGGAAGGTTTTAATCCGAGGATCGGTCCCGTCTTCTGTAACGCGATTTTTTTTCCGTCGGCGAGGATGATCTGTTCGGGATGTCCGCCGGACGCATATTGGATTTTGCCGGACTTCGGATCCCAGTCCAATAAGAATGCCGTAAAAAGGGCGTTCAAGTTGTGAAACATAGGATGAATTTGTTGATTCAATTGTTCTAATATGATTCCGGGCGGAGAATCCATGTCCTCGACCGTGTCGTAGTCTGCTTTGATCGCCATCGTCAATAAAGCCGCTTGCGTTCCGTGACCGGTCGCGTCCGCGATAAAAAATCTCCAGGATCCGTTTTGAGTTTTACGGATATCGTAGAGGTCCCCTCCGATCGGTCCCATCGGAAGATACAATACGGACCAAGGGAAAGGCCAATTTTTAGAATTCGGATCCGGGAACATCGACTTCTGCAATTTTTCCGCGGTGTGAAGATCGGATTGGAGAAGACTCAGCGCTTTGTCTCTCTGCGATTCCAAATTCTTTCTCTGAGTGACGTCGCGGATAATCAATCCTACGTATTGATCCTGTTCTATGATCCAGTGCGTGACGGAGAGTTCCAAAGAGAATTCCGTATTATCTTTTTTTAAACCGATCATCTCTATCGTCTGCGAAGGATGATTTTTTCTTCTTGAAGAATAGAATCTTAGAAACGCTTTTTTGTGTTTATTTCGAATTCTCTCCGGAAGAATTTTTTCCAAAGGAGAATTCAGCATTTCTTCAGCTTCCCAGCCGAAAATCTTCACGGCTCCTTCGTTCCAAAAAAGAATCTTACCGGTTGCGTCCGAGACCAGGATCGCCTCTCGAATCGACGCGGAAATCGCTCTGAATTTTACCTCAAGTTCATGATTGAGAGAATCCGTAAACTTGAGAAGGCTTCGGTATCGGATCGAAATCAAGACGGATTGAAAAGCGATAAACAATAAAAACGTGTAAGGTACGATATAGGGAGTCGTTATCAAACCCAGTCGTGAAAGTGTGTCGTTTAAGGCGCCGACCAAAAGAAGAAGGCAAGAGATTAAAAATACGACGGATCCGGTTCTTTGATTGAGAGCGGCCTTTATCATCACCACAAAGACTACTAAGATAAGGGCGAACATAAAGATGAGATAGGCTTCGAAGACAGATTCTAATACGTCCCCTTCAAACATCCAGAAAATTCCGAGCATGAGAAAATTAGGAATCAAGAATATACGATACGGAATCGGCTTGAGCTCGTTCGGGAAAAGGGACCGGATATAGCTTAAAAAAACGGCCGATAGAAAGAACAGACTTCCTTGATCGATTCGGAATTCGAGCAGCGGAGGGAATTGAGGAAACGCTTCAAAGATATAATGTTCTTCGGTGAAAAAAATTCTCAGTCCCAAGGTCGCGCAGACTAACGAAAGATAAATCGAGGACGATTCTTCCTTTGTCAAAAGATAGAAAAAGAAACTGGAAAAGCCGAAAAAGAGCAACGCTCCAAAAGTAAGAAAATCCAATTTTCTTTTCGTTTTATCAATTGCCGAAATGGAGTGGAAGTTTCCCAGCTCCGGAGTTCTTCGGATTCCGCCCACGCCTTCGAACCAATTCGATATTTCTAATGTGATTTCAAGAGGTTCTTTTTCATTTTCGACTAAAAAGTGAACGATCGGCTTTCCGATTCTGCGTATTTCTCCTTCGGGTTTTGCGGAAACTTTGCCGAATTCCAGAAGTTGTTTTCCGTTGATAAAGACTCGATAGGCATTGTGGATTTCATGAAACTTGATCGCATATTCTCCGGCGGAAAGGCCGACGACTTTGAGTTTGTATGTGGCCGCCCCAAAAGCCTTTCCTTTGAATGCGGGGAATTCGCTGTCTTCCCAAAATCCCGGGACCGCGATTACTCCAAGAGATCCTTTATTCGCGAACCCTTCCTGAAATTCCCATTCTCCCGAAAGTGGAACGATTTTATTTTCCGCAAGGAGTTCGCTTGAGATCAGTAGAATTCCGTTCTTCGCTTTGGGAAAAGAATCCGGAATCGGTCCGCAATGGCCCTGCAATAGGATCCAAACTCCGAAGGAAATCCAAAAAATAGAACGGATGAATATTCTACCATAGGACCGAATCATGACGGTCTTTCATAAATTTAAAGTAGGAATCCGCAATCTTTTTATAATAGGTTTCTGTTTTCTTGTAATTAAACTTTGAGGGAAGATGGCTTACGGATTTATTCTGATTCGAAATCCTGTGTTTCGTTTTTGGATGTTTTCTATTCCGAGTTCAAATGTCTTAGGATTTCCGGCTAAGATTACCTGATTTTTAGCGCGAGTGATTCCCGTATAAAGAACCTGTCGATTGAGTAATTTGTGAAAATTGGTAGCCGCGGATTCTCCGCCGTCCGGCAAGTATATTAGAATTGTATCATATTCCGATCCTTGACTTTTGTGTATGCTCATTACGAACGCCGGCTCGTGTTTCGGAAGCGTGTCCAAGGCGAAGGGATAGAGGCGGTCGTCGATCGGAAATACCGCTCTTAATTCTCCGGTGTTTCCCGTTCTGAGAACGATCCCGATATCGCCGTTGAATAACTTTCGACTCTTGTCGTTTTGTGTGATCAGGATCGGGAGCCCTACGAAGTAGAGACGTTTTGCGAGACGTTTTGGAAATAAGTTCTGAACCGGAGCAGAGGTGATTCTGCCGTAAAAATCCTGAGCGGCGAGATTCATGATTTTGTTTTGAATCGACTCCACTCCCCAATATCCTTTTCGAAACACCGTAAGACAACGAAAGCGACCGAGTTCGTTTTGGAACGTTCTAACAAAATTGAAATCGGTAAATTCTCTTCCGTCATTAATTTTCCAGGACGAGATCCTTAGAATCTGCGGTAAAAAAATTCTTTCCCAAAGTTGTTCGACTACCTCGTCCCTCGTCAACACGTCGGGATCCGTTTTCGAAGAATTTTGCAGCCACACGACTTGAGTTGTGTAAACTACGTTTTCACCGATCGTATCGGTTTTTGGAAAAGCGTCGTCGATTCTCGTTCCTAGATTTAGATTTTCGGGATCGTACTTTAGAATTTCTTCGGCCAAAGTTACGATCTTAGAGACTTCTCCTTTTGAGTTTCTTTTTTGACGGTTGCTTTCCTCGAGTCTGGAAATATGATTTCCGTTCTCGGATTCCAAAACGGAAAGGAAGTCGCTTAACACCGCGCCTTTTTCCACGGAAGGAAGCTGATTCGGATCTCCGATGAGAATCAATCGAAACGATCGATCTTTCGGCAACGCTTGAAATAAGGAGAGCATCAGATTAACGTCGACCATCGAGACTTCGTCAACGATGACAAGCCGATGCGGAAGATAACGTTCCCGATTATAATAAAATCCGCCTAACGACGGTTTGTAGGAAAGAAGTCCGTGTATCGTCTGTCCCCTCAGAAAACGATTCTGATCCGAATCGGATATTCTTTTTAGATTCTCCTGGATGGATTCGGTCAATCTCTGCGCCGCCCTTCCGGTCGGAGCTACGAGCGCGATCTCTTCGGCAGGAGGAAGCTCGCCAAGTTCATTCAAAATTTGTAATAAGAACGCGACGACCGTCGTTTTTCCCGTTCCCGGACCGCCGCTTATGATTTGAAACGACGAGGAAAGACAGGATAGAATCGAACGAACTTGTCCTTTTTTAAGATCGAAACTTTTTGATTCCAGTTTTTTAAGAATCGATTCCGCTTTCACCAAGTCCGATCGCGTCCTAATATTCCCGCGAATTCTTTCTTCGAGAAGAGTTTCGAGTTCGGTCTTGGTACGGAATGTTTTTTCGAAATACACCCATTCTTTGTTTCCGATTTTTTCGACGACGAGAGCCGGCGGTTTTGTTTTGAGGTAATTTTTCCATTCCTTTTGAACCGGGATACAAAGGTTTCCGTCTTCGCCGGCTTCCCAAAGTTCATTCAAAATATTTAATAGAATCTTGGAATCTTCTTCCGGATGTTTGGATTGGGTTTTATTTTTCGATTCCAATTCCGAAAGAAGAAGGATGTCTTCTTTCAATTTTTCAGTCCAGGATGAGAAGAGTTCCTCCATCAGAGAAAATCCTCCCAATTCCGATTTGTCAAAAGGCGGACGTTGTCTTTGATTTTGTTTAATCTTTCTAAAGACCAATCGAAGTCCGAATAAACGCCCTTGTTTTCGCCGGCTCTCATCCCTCTTAGATAAAAATAAAAAACCCCGCCGAGTTTTCGAAAGGCTTGCTCTTCTCCGAAAAGATTCTTTAGATATTCGAAAAGGATCATAGCGTAGATATCTCTTTGCAGATCGTATCTGCTCTCCGGACTTTCTATACTCTTTTTCAACGAAGAGAAGGAATAGTCTTCGAGCAGATTGGATTTATAGTCCGCGAGATAGAAACGATTCTCGAATTCGAACACGAGATCGATGGAACCTTTCAAAAAATTACCGGGACCGCTGCTTTGCGGATCCAGATCCAGATGAAAATCCATCTCCGAAATTCTTTTTTCATTAGAAATATCTAATAAACGAAATGAAGATCGGTCTTTTACGGGGATTACGGCGTTTAAGGAATTCCATAGAATTTCGCAGGCTCTTTCTCTGTAGACGTCCTTTTCTATGTCCGCATCTTTTTGTTTGGTTTTGGAAAGCTGGAAGTAATCGAGATGAAAATTCATTCTGGATAAGATCTTCTTTTCGTTTAGAAGTTCTTTCGGCGACTTCGTTTTAAAAAGAGAAAAATCCAATTCTTCCAAAAGAAGATGTAAGAAGGAACCGGTTGCGGCGGACGAGGGAAGTGCATCCTCGGTTTCCGACGGAGAATCTTCTATTTCATCCGATTTAAAAAAATTTCCGTCTTCCAAGACTGAAAGCGATTTTTCGTCCAACGCTACGTCGACTTTTGATTTGAGGGAAGAGTAACTGTGGATCCAGATCGTTTTCGGGGAATACGATTCCTGAAAGATCAAAGGAGTAAAACGGACCTCGGGTGAAACCGTTCGCGTGCGAATTTTAAGATCGGTTTGATCCAACGGCTGCGGAGTCCAAAATACGGAATGAAAGAGTCGAGGATCGGGATCGTTTTCCAAAATCGAATGAAGTCTGGGATATAAAATCTTAAAATACGCGGAGTCTCTCGCCTTCCAATTGTTGATCGGGGTGAAATACGGAAGATAAAGTCTGATTTTGGGTCTTGTGATTCCGACGTATAACAGGCGTTTGTTTTCGTTCAACGTTTGATTAGAATATTCTTCTTTGCTAATCTTTCGTTCTTCTTCGTCGTCCCAAAGGCTCAATTTCCAAGTTCTGCGATTTTCCGATTCGACGAACGGATAGTCGTAGACATCGGGCGTGAAATTTCCGGAAAGATTGAATAAAAATACGATAGGCCATTCTAAACCTTTGGAAGCGTGTAACGTGAGAATCTGTACGGCGTCTTTTTCGGTTTCTTTCTCGAAAAGAGGAAGTTCTTCTTCGTTTCTTTTTTCGGATTGAAGTTGTTTCAATTCTTCTAATACTTCTTCGAGCCCGGCTTGGTTGGCGATTTGAAATTGAAGAAGTTTTCTAAATATCTGTCTGTAGTTGGTCCGCTTTCTTTCCCAGGCGATATCTGTTTCCTCTTCGGTCAAAAAGATCCTGCTGTCCTCTTCGATCGAACGAAAGAGCTCTGCGAATTTTCGCTCCATCGCAAACGTCTTCCAGCGATCCAGGATGGACTTTTCATACGAATCGATGGAATGTTCGTCGAAGTAAGAAAGGCGATCCGGACGTATTTGAAACAAATCGCCTAACAAAAGTTTCCGATAGGAAGAAGGTTTGTTGGGATCTATGAGACACTCTAAGACGTTTCGTATTTGAACCGATTCCGGCGATTGATAAATCCCTTCCTGTTTGTAAAAGGAGCAGGGGATCCCTCTGAGCTTTAACGCTTGTTCTACGACTCTTCCCTCGGCCTTGCTTTTAACCAAGACTGCGATCTCTTTAAGGTCTATTAATTTTTCATTATATTCTTTTTTTTGATCGTCGTAGGTTTCGTAAGCGAAGGCGTTTTCCCGAGTCGCGAGTTTTAGGATTTCTTCGGCAATGAATTGTCCCCAGGCCACTCTGGCGTCGTCGGTTTTCCAGGTTTCCCTTCCCTGAAACCGCACGACCTGAATCGGACCTTCCTTGTGCCGCGGACTCAGTCGAACCTTTCCTTCTTTCTCAGGATGTTTTACTTTTGTATATTCGATCGGTTGCGATTCGAATCCCTTTTCAACGATCGGAAAAAAACTAAGTTCTCCCTCTTTCCCGCCGAAGATTTCGTTATAACCTCGGATGAGTTCGGATACGGAACGATAGTTTACATCGAGCGGAATTTCCTCCGCGTGATTTTTTTTGAGTTCCCTTTTTGCGTTCAGATAAGTTCCGATGTCCGCTCCTCGGAAACCGTAGATGGACTGTTTGGGATCTCCGATGAGATACAATGCCCTTTCGGATTCTTGCCGATTCGAATCCAGAAATAGCTGCGAAAATATTTCATATTGTGCCGCGTCCGTGTCCTGAAATTCATCCAAGATTCCGATCTTATATCGGTTTTGGAGGGCTTTTTTTAAGAACGGGTTTTTTAAAGAATCTCTGGTCTTAAGAATCATTTGATCGTAACTCAGCCAATCCCCATTCTTAAAATCCTCCTCTACCATTTCCTTTGCGATGAGGGCCGTTTTTTGCAGAAACGTTGCCGGGCCCAACGGCGTAGAATCGTTGTTATACGGATATTTTTTCCCGCTTAAAAGTTTGGCCCCCGCGGCAAGAATTTGATCCCTATTTTTTAAAAATTCTGATTCGGAAAGAAGAGATTCGAGTTCGTTCGGAGCCGCCCAATTTTTCCATTCCTGATGTTGAAGCCGATAGAGCGCGATCTTAAGTCTTTCCTTTGCGTCCGTCAAAATCCATCGGGAAGAAGTTTCCGTTTCCACGGGATATTCCTGTAAAATCATATTACAAAAACCGTGTATAGTTGAGATCGTAACCTGATCGAGTTCTCTCGCCTCTTTTGTGAGATCGGATTGAAGCAGTTTTTTTCGGAGCCTCTCCTTCAATTCGCCCGCAGCCTTTTCGGTGTAAGTAAGAATCAGGATTTGCGTGAGAGGAATTTTATGCTCTTGGATCAGATCTCCGACGATCTCCATGATCGTATACGTTTTTCCGGTTCCCGCGGAGGCTTCTACAAAACTGGATTTTAGTTTGAACGGCCGAGTCAGATCGCTCATAGGTCCTTTTTCCAATCCAAGAACGGTTTGTAAAAATCTTTCGCCCAGCGAATTTCGGAACTTAAAACGAGGTCGGGAGTTTTGCGATATAGTTTTACGAGAGAGGAAAGATTTTCCTTTACCGAATCCAATTCCTCTTTCAGATAATTTTTCCATGCGGCTTCGTCTTCGAACTTTGCCGTATCGTCCGGGGTTTGTTTTTTTCCTGAGGCTCCTTGAATATTTTTCACGAAATAACTGAGAAATGCCTTTCTGGGAAAAAAAACCGGTTCTTCCCGAAGATAGAGTTCCGCTAATCTTTGCAGATATTCTTTACCGGTTAAAGAGTCTTCGGGTTGATACTGTATCGGAAGAAAGTTTTTCTTTTTTGAATCTTCGGAAGGACGAGCTTTGAAGGAATAAATTTTGAAATTTTCACCTAACGCAGAAAAGGCGACGCCGGTGAGGAACGGAAAACTCATTACCTTCCAGTAATCTTTAAAGCCGTAAAAATTTTCGGATGGTTTGTCTTCCAGGCTTTTCGGAAGGAGCCAATAAAGGACGCCTTCCTTTTCCACGACGTGTTCCCATTCTCCTTTGATCTTTAGAGTTCTTCCGGAAGTTCGTATGAGAACGGAAAGTTCCGGAATTTTTTTACAAAGATCTTCCGAAAGTCCCGTGTCTCCCAAGCTCAGATAAGAATGGTATTTTCCGCCTTGGAAGAGAGGTTTCCAGCCGGAGAGCAGCTCGCTCGTTTGTCGAAGATATCCCAAAAGATCCGCTTCTTGAATTTTTGCGAAGACCGACTGAGGGAAGCGGGCCGACCGTTTTTCTTTTTGTAAAACGGGAAGCAGCGCGGAAGATATAGTTTCCTCGTTCCAGGACCAAGGCTCATTCGATACGAGATCCGGCATCATGATCGCATACATTTTTTTTAATATGTTTGCCTCTGCGACGGCGTCCAGATCGAAGAGCTCTCCTTCCTGTTCCGAAGGTTCTTCTTCGTCCAAATACATTCCCAATCTTTTTTTGAGATAAGTGTCCAGCGGATCGCTTAAGAATTGGGAAATTTCCCTCAGATCGATTTCGTTGACCGGCGTTGACGCGGAACCTTTCGTGAGGTCGTCGAGATTTTGGAATCGGCCCAGGATTTTTTGATCGTTTCTGTCTCCGTTGACCCAGATTCTCGCAAAATCGAAACTTACGAGACCTTGCGCCATATCTTCCGGAGTATGTTCGTATTTTATACTATACGAATGAAGTGGAAGTTTGGTCGCTTCCGGCAATCCGAAGAATTCCATGATTTCGAAAAAATGAGAGCAGGGTTCGAACGTTTTATCTTCCTGAAGATTTTTTCCCACATAACTCAACGTAAGGGATTCTTTTGCGGAATGAATCGTTTCCCATAATAGAGACTCTTGGATTTCTCTTCGGGAAACGTCCCATTCTTCTTTGAGATCTTTTCTTAGATTGAGTTGGGAGCGGTCGTTGTTTCCGGGAAATTTTCCTTCTCCAAGTCCGAGAATGTATATATGTTTGAAGGGAATCGGACGCATCGGTTGCAAAAGAGAGATCGTGACTCCTCCGGTTAGATACGCGCCTTTGCGGTAGGGGATCTGATCGAAAGTTTGTTCGGTGACGAATTTGAGAAGGGCGACTCCGTCTTTTTCATTTTGCAGACGGATGCCGTCCCATTCTTCGAGAGAATCCAGCCACCCGTAAAAAAGTTTGGCTTCCTGTTCGTATGGTTCCGAAAATTCAAAAAGTTCTTCTAAAGAATTTCTTAATATTCTAAAATACTCCGGGTTCCATTGAGGGTTTTTGTTTTCAAAAACGGAAAGAACGCTCTTTTTGGTTCTCAATATCGTTTCCCATAAGGCGGTGAGATAAAAGGAGGTTTCGTCCGATTCCGATTCGATCGGAGGGATCTTATATTCTGTCCAGGCCGTTTCTTTGGAAAGAATCGAAGACAACCGAATTCTTCTCATCCCGTTTGAAATTTGAAAGGAGTCGACTTCTCGGCCCTCTTCTTCGTAAATCATTCCCGCCGAGTCGATCATACTTTCCAAGTCTAGAACGGACTGAGAGTGAATTCTAAACCTATTCTGAAGAAGAGGATTTCTGAGCAAACGGAGCAGATTCTCCTTTGAAATCGCAGGGCCGGAACAGAACTCCCAAACGTCGATTAATCCCCGATACAGCAAGGACGCGTCGTTTGCTTTGATGTCGGTCAGCGAGTAGGGGATTTTTTTTCGGATCGGAGGGAAATCGTTCTGCTTTTCGTTTTGCGAACTTTGCAAAAGGATTCCGCCGTCTAACACCCATTCTACGGTCGGACGATAGACTTTCATATCCGTAACGAGGATCGCAAAATCCAAATAAGTCAACTTGGGATTCAGATTCATTTTGTAGAGGATGTCGTTTGCGACGGCTTCCATTTCGCGATACGCGGAAGGAGCGTTCCAAAACCGTACTGATGCGTCGAAAGCAGGTTCGTTTTGTTTGATCGGTTTTTGTTTTCCGTCCAGTAGGATTCTGAGCGAGTTCAGTTTCGGCGGAAAGTCGTGCGACGTTTCGATATGTTTCAAAGAAGTCGTTTCGATACGGTTCATTCTTTCCGCGAGATGGATTTGAGGATTGGACCAACTCTGAGGACCGGAAGAGTCTTTCTGATTCTTCTTAGCTTCCGTATGAAATTGATAGAGATAAATCGGAAGCCGATCTATTTTGGAAAGGGATTCTAAAATTCCCAAGTAAGTGTCCGATAGATTGGACAAGCAGAAAAGATGAAACGATGGAAATTCCTTGGGGGAACGTTTAGGATTCTTTCGGGCTTCCTTCAGAAGAAACTGAACCAAGGTGCTCGGCTCTTTCGAATCGAGAAAAACTTTTTGATAGAGTTTCTTTTGAAAAAGATAGTATTCGTCCTCTTGCGGCAACGGAGAAGGACGACTCGAGATCGACGGTATTTCCAGCCCTTTTTCTTTAGCCCAGGCGGATATCCAACTCGATCTGTTGAGCTCGTAATCTTTGATAAGCGAAGTCAACTTTGCGCTGAGAGAAAACGCGCGCGGAATGCTCTGAAGGAAGGAATTTAAAAAACGTATTTCGCTTTGATCTCTATTTTCGATCAGATAGGTTAGAATTTTTCTTTGATTGGCTTCCTGACTCGGGAAGGTCGGATGCAACGGATCAAAATCGAAACCCGCTCTTTTGATATAGAATTCCTCAAGAGCTTTTTCTAAAAATAGAAAGCGGAAGTTCGCGGTGATTCCGTTGATGCGGGCGAGGTTGAAATTCAACCATAACTTCATGTTCGTACTTGGGATCACGATCACGGGCGCGCGTAAGGGAGAATCTATCCTTTCCGCGAGGACGTTTTTTGAGAGTTCGATCGCCATGTTTTCGAGCGATAGACTTGTGATATGCGTGATTGACAAACGTTCCCTCTTCGAATCCCAGAATTACGAGCATTCTAAGAATTCGGCGAGATGGCAAGTAATTACATTTTCTCTTGCTCTCAAAGATCGATCGAAGAATGTATTCTGAATGCCTTCCGTTTCCGAGCTCAAAACTTTTTTCGGGATTTCTTCTTTTCGAACTTCTCAAGAGAACATCATCGGCGACGTTCTTTCGGGAAAAAATTGTCTGGTTATCATGCCGACCGGAATGGGTAAGTCGATCTGTTATCAATTGCCTGCTTTGGCGATGGAAGGATTGACAATCGTCATTTCACCTTTGATCGCGCTGATGCAGGATCAGGTCTCCAAACTGAAGACGCTCGGTGTGGACGCCGGTTATATCAATTCTTCTTTGTCTAAGGAGGATCGAATTCGAAGTTATGAGGATTTAAAAAAAGGAAAGTATAAGATTCTTTACGTTTCTCCAGAAAGATTTCGGAAGCGCGCGTTCTTGGAAGCCCTCCGTGACAGAAATGTTTCCTTGCTTGCCGTCGACGAAGCGCATTGTATCAGCCAATGGGGCCACGACTTCCGTCCGGATTATACGAAGATTTCCGAGTTTAGGGAGATTCTTAGAAAGCCCGTAACGATTGCGTTAACCGCAACCGCAACTTCCGAAATACAAAAAGACATCGTGCGTCAGATCGGTTTGGAAGAATCGGAAATCGAAGTTTATAACGAAGGTATTTGTCGTCCGAATTTGTTTTTGGACGTTCGAACCTTTGTGGACGAACCTGCGAAGGTCGACGCGATCGTGGATCTTTTAAAGACGCGGAAAGAAAGTACGATCGTATATTTTAATCTTATTAAGAACATAGAAAAGTTCAGCGAGAAGTTGGACATTCAGAAAATTCCTCATCGGATCTATCACGGACAATTGGCTCCGGACCAAAGGAAACGGATTCAAAATCAGTTTTTAAAATCGGAGGATATGATTCTTCTCGCGACCAACGCCTTCGGGATGGGCGTGGATAAGCCGAATATAAGGACGATCATTCACGCGGAGCTTCCGTCTTCTCTGGAAAGTTATTATCAAGAAATCGGACGCGCGGGAAGGGACGGGAATCCTTCCGATTGTCACGTTTTTTATATACAAGACGATCTTACCGTGTTGATGGAATTTATCGAATGGCAAAATCCGGACGCTGTTTTTATCGGAAGAGTTTTTCAAACGATGCAACACTTGGGGGAAAAGCTGGCTTCCTTAACTTACGAAGAATTGCAGTCCAAGGTCGTTCATAGAAACCGCGGAGACCATCGGCTTCAAACGGTGCTCAATCTTTTTGAAAGACACGGAGTTACCTCCGGAGAATTGGAAAGAAATTCTCTGAGGTTGAAAGGTCCGTTGACGGACGCTCTCCTTTCTCCGGAACTATTGGATCTAAAAAAGAAAACAAGTCTCAAACGTTTGTATCAGATGCTTCTTTATCTCAAGTCTGAAAAGTGCAGAAGAGAATTCGTCTACGAATATTTTAATGCGACATTCAAGGGTTGCGGGAATTGCGACGTCTGTCGTTCGAAGGAAGAATTTGCTGGTTGAGTTTTGTCCCGCCACATTTTCTTTCACATCGGACTTAAAGTCCGAAACAAGTCTTTTTACGTGAGAATTAGTTTGTCGGAACAAATTTTTCATTTAAAAAAAAGATTTGCGTTTTAGTTCGGAGTCGAAGACGTGCGTGCGGTTTTCTATTTTTTGCGGAATGGAAATAAATTTCCATTCTTTCCGATTTGAATTTTGCAAGAATCTTTGTCTGTTTTGAAATCGAACTCGATACCAATAATAAATAGAGGTATTTATGATCGTTCGAATTCTTTCGATTCTTATTTTTTTGACCGTCGTCAATTGTGCGAGTTGGGAACGTCTTGTTTCCTCGCAAAGATGGGAATGGATCGGCTCTTCTCATTATAAACCCACGCAGATTTTTGTAATCGATCCTAAAAAGGATTCCGAAATAGAAGCGGACGAAGGAACCAAGATTCAATTTCCAAGCGGGAGTCTTGTGGACGCGGACGGAAATCCGATTTCGACTTCCTTACGCATCGAAGTTTCCGAATATTATAAAAGTGAGGATATCCTCCTCTCCGGTTTGACAACTGCTTCTCTCGGGAGGCCGATACAAACAAAAGGAATGATCTTTCTGAACGCATTCGCGGAATCCGGAATCAAAGCGCAGGCGAATCCGAAAAATCCGCCGAAAGTTTCCTTTGCCGGAAACGTAGAGCCGGGTTTTCAAATTTTCTACGGAAGTAAAACCAAGGAAGGAACGGTGGATTGGTCGACCGAAGTAGCAAGAACGACTAACGTTTCAAAAGCGGATTTGGAATTGACTCAGCCTTCGCCGACAAAATCTCAAACTGCATCGCAGCCGAGCAGAAGACTTGAAATGCGTATTGCAGAAGACGCCGGATCGGAAGAAAGACCGGGAATCGCAAAATCGAATTATTTTCCGATACTGAGTCTCGGCTGGATCAACTGCGATCGATTTCTCTATATGGGAGCTCGTCTGGTTTCTCTTTCTATCGAAGCGGATTATCCCTCTTGGGAGGAAGAAACAACTTATCAATTGATCATTCCATCGATTCGTTCCGTGATGCCTGCGTATAAGGACGCGTCCAATCGGATCGTTTTTCCGAATCTACCTCCGGGGGAAAAGACGATCGTCTACGCATTGAAACGGTCGGGTGTTACGCGCTGGCGGATTTGGACGAAAGAGGTGATAGTAGGAAAGGAAGAAAAACTCGTTCCGAATTGGGAATTGGTAAGGCCTAAAGAATTGCTAAAACGAATCCAGTCATTAAATTTCTAAACGTATAAAAACGAATCGGTCTTTTCGGGACCAATGACGAGTTAAGAAATTATTTTCTACATTTTCGAAGGAATTTTCGCTCTTCAAAATAGAAGCGACTGTATCAAAGAAATATAATCTTTCCCGAGTTTTTTTTCGGGAGTTTCTAAAGACTGATTTTTGTCTTTCGAAAGGACGGGATGGAACAATAGTTTTCCCGTTTTCTTTTTCGCATTTTGATCGGAAGATCGTTCCGAAAGAAAATTCAAAGTTTCTAATTCGATTTCAACTTTCATTTTTTTACGTTAGACGAAGTCGCGATTCGCTTCGGTTTCAGACCTTTGTTCTTTTGACTTCCGCGTCAAAACGATCCAGACTTTCGGACCAGCCTTCGATCATTCCCATTTTCAGAAACGCTCCCTTGATCTCATTCGTTCGGAATAGCGTGTGGATTTTGATTTTTGTCCTGTCGACCGGTTCTTTCTCGAATGTGACGGTGATGACGGAGTTGGAAGCGAATTCTTCGCCGGTCCCTATTTCGTTTCTCATACTTTCCAACCATTCTTTCGGATGTTCGTCCAAGGTTTCCGTGTAGACGATTTTTTCGTCGGGGATGACTTCAAGAAAAGTTCCGCGTATCGGATAGTCGATTCCCTCAGGAGAGCGCATAACGTAGTAATAGTTTCCTCCGGGGCGAAGGTCGATTTCGCAAACCGGATTCGTAAAACCGTTCGGTCCCCACCAACGGGCGACGTGTTCGGGAGTGGTCCAGAGCTTGAAAATCAGATTTTTAGGCGCGTCGAAAATTCGGGTAAGAATCAGAATTCTGTCAGCCGTTTCCACCGTCACCGGGTTTTTCTGATTCAAACTTCTTCTCCTCTTCCCAAACTCTTACGAAGAACGATCACGATGACCGCCAGAACCAGCGCGATACCGGCGCAAAGGATCGAGACCAATTGAAAGGAGTCGGTAAACGCTTGTTTGGCGGGAATGAGGAGTGAATGGCCGAGTTGTTCCGGCAATTCTTTCGCGATCCCTACGGCGGCGCCTAACGTTCCTTTGGCGGCTTCCGCGGATTCGGGACTGATTCCTTCGGGAATCACTCCTTTCATCCGGTTTTTATACACGGCGGTTCCTATACTTCCCAAGACCGCGATCCCAAGGACGCCCCCGAATTCTACTCCAGTCTCCGAGATGGACGCGGCGGCTCCGGCTTTTTCAGGAGGAGCGGCTCCCACGATGATATCCGTTCCTATGATTACCACGGAGCAAATTCCCAAGGAAAGAATTACCGATCCCACGACTATGTACGCGAGTCCGGACTGATCGTTGACGAGCGAATAGAGCGACATTCCGATCACGGTCAAGACAAGTCCTCCCGCCACTACAAGGGCCGGACGTATTCTTCTTACGATCATCGGCACGGTCAGCGAGCCGACCACGTTTCCCGCCGCAGAAGGCAAGGTCCATAAACCGGCTTCCATCGGAGATAGTCCGAGTACTAATTGGAGATATTGGGCCAAGAAAAGAAAACTTCCCAACCCGACAAAGATCGTGAGGCTGTTTGCGACGAGCGCGGCGCTAAATGCGGGAACTCGAAACAATTCAAGATCGATCATCGGGTCTTTCAGATTTTTTTGCCTGTTGATGAAAAATACTCCGACTAACAGCCCGAAGACGATTGTAAGGATGGAAAGAATTCCCCATCCGTATTCGGCGACTTGTTTTAATCCGAAGATGATCGAAAGGACCGATATTAAGGAAAGAACAGAGCTCGGAATATCCAGTTTCCCCGCGTTCGGATCCTTAAATTCCGGTAAAAGTTTTGGTCCGACGATCAAAAGAAGAATCATGACGGGGACGCTCAAAAGAAACACGGATCCCCACCAGAAATGTTCCAGAAGCAATCCGCCGATCAAAGGACCGATCGCTCCTCCGATCGAAAAGCTCGTTCCCCAGATTCCGATCGCTACCGTTCTTTGATGGTTATCCAAAAACATATTACGGATCAATGATAGAGTTGACGGAGCTAAGGTCGCGGCCGTGATTCCTAGTAGGGCCCTGGTAGCGATCAACATTTCGGCGGTTTTGGAAAACGCGGCAAGAACCGAAGCTACTCCGAAAGCGAAGGCTCCTATCATAAGTAGTTTTCTTCTTCCGATTCTATCTCCTAAAGTTCCCATCGTTACTAAAAATCCCGCGACTAAAAAGCCGTAGATATCTACGATCCAAAGAAGTTGGGAACCCGAGGGTTTTAAGTCTTCGGTAAGATGAGGAACCGCAAGATAGAGAACGGTGAGGTCCATTGCGTAGAGTAAACAGGGAAGTGCGATCACCGCCAGTCCGATCCATTCTTTTCTGCCGGCGAGGTTTGTATTGATGTTTGTTTGATTCATTCTATTTATTCTGCCGGTCCGTAGTAGAGAAGCATGTTACCGGAATTGAATGTTCTCGTTTTTAGTAATTTGAGTTTTTGCGGATTCGACAATCCGAGAAACAAGGGTTTCCCTTTTCCTAACAAGATCGGGTTTACGAAAATTCTAAACTCGTCGATCAAACCTTCCCGTATCAGAAAAATTCCGAGCTCGGAACTTCCAAAAACGGCGATGTCCTTTCCGGATTGTCGTTTTAATTTGAGAACTTCTTCTTTGACGTCGCCGGTTATAAGTTCTGAATTTTTCCAATTTACGGACTTCAACGTCCGGGACGCGACTAACTTTTTTATCTCGTTCATTCTGTTTGCAACGATCGGATCGTTTTGAACGGCTTCATCCGCTGGCCAGTAGTTTGCCATCAGTTGATAGGTGATTCTTCCGAATAGGAGCGCGTCGATTTGATTTAGGAAATCGATCGCGTAATCGTTGAACTCTTCGTCGACGACGTGCCAATCGATTTCTCCGTTCGGCCCTTCGTAGTAACCGTCCGCCGTGATCATCATCTGAAAGATAATCTTTCTCATGTTCTTATTCCAAATATATAATTATAAAAATTGAATGTATCGAAGTTGATCTTAGTTTGGATTTTGTAGACAATCCGTTTTTTGTCGAATCAGCGCGCCATTCTGATCAGTTCCGCTTCCAGTCTGTCGAAGTTTTGTTCGTTCCCAATCTCGATGTATTTTTTTACCCGATCGAATTCTTCCGCAGTGTCGAAGACCATGCCGAAAGATACCTTTGTCCGATTTTCAATTCTTTCAAAATGAATCGTGGCGACGTAGTGATGCTGAGAAACGTGTTCGAAAAGAATCTTCTTAGGTTCGTCGATCTCCACGAAAACGCTGTGATTCTCATAGTTTGTCCCGTCGGGTCCGTGCATCACGAATTTCCAATTGCCGCCGGGTCTTAGGTCGAATTCGTGAAACGTATTCGTAAAGTCTTTCGGTCCCCACCAAAGTTTCAAATGCTCCGGCTTAGTCCAGGCTTTGAACACCAGATCTACAGGCGCGTCGAAGACTCGCATACTTACGATTTCCCTTTCCGAAATTTTTGCAGGGAGTTGTTTTTCTTTTTCCGTCATACGACGCTCCTGAAGTGGGCCTCCTGGAAATAATATTTGAACGACCCACATTCCGTTTTTCTAATTTACTGTTTTGCCAAATACGCTTCGAGTTGATCCATCGTTCCGGTAAATCCCTGATTCATCGAATCGAAGTTGTCTCCGAAAATCTGAATCTCTTCCGGAGACGCGTTGATCGGAGATCCCTTCAATCTGAGAACGGTTTTTCCGTTTTCTTCCGTGAAGATAACCGTATTCAGAATTTCCAAAGGCCAACCTTTCGCCATCGGATGACGAATCATACCTGCGTTCTCATCGGAAAACGAAACTATAAACACTAGTTTTTCGGGAGGGGTGATCTCTCTGTAGATAAATCTTCCCCACATAGTTTCGCCGTCGGGAGTTGTCATGCTGTAATGAAATAATCCTCCCGGTTTCAAATCCAAATGAGTGACGCCCATCTTAAGTCCTTTTGGTCCCCACCATTCCGCGAGTCTTTTCGGTTCGGTCCACGCTTTCCAAACGAGATCGCGCGGAGCGTCGAAGGTTCTCGAAAGAGTAAATTCAGGAATTGTAATGTCCTTCTTTTCGCTCATGCTTATTTTCCTTCGCCGATTCTTTTTAGGTTATCCAAGCCTGTTTCGAATTGTTTTCCGATCATCTCGTCCATATTTAAGAATATTCCCATCACCTTTGAAAGGAAGACGTTCTTTCCGAACATGGCCCAAGTTACCTGAGTCGTATCTCCCTTTTTTTCCAAAGTGAATTCGGCCGTGTTGTGAGCTTCGAAAGGAGCCAAAAAATCGAGTTTGATTATGATCTTGGAAGGAGAATTCGCCTCCGTAATTTCCATACGTCCTTTTCCGATATCCTTGTTTCCTTCCCATTCGTAGGTCGTACCCACTCCGTTAGCCGGTCCGCTATAAGTCTTTTTCATGGAAGGATCCACTTTTTCCCAAGGAGACCATTCGACCCAAGAGCGGAAGTCGCTTATCAACGGAAAAATTTTTTCAGGCGCAGCTTTGATGCCGATCGATCTTTCGTAACGAAATTCTTCAGGTTTTGTGCTCGCGTAGACGAGAAGGATCACGATTGCGACGACCAAAAGGCCGACGACGGATATTAAGATAAGTTTGAGCATAGACATAAAATTCTCCTTTGATTAATTTGCGGCCTTTGCGAGATATTCTCCGAGTCGATTGAGAGTTTGATTCATACCTTCGATCGCTCCGTATTTTTCCACGACTTCGTCGCGCGCCGCAGCCGTTTGGAAAAGAGAAATCATGGTAAGTTTGGTTTTGCCGTTCTCCTCTTCGAAAGTTACGGTCACCTGGAAATCGCCGGGATGATCTTCCATATCCGAGCCGTGTTTATAAACTAAACGTTCCGGCTTTATAACTTCGATATAGGTGATTCGATTGGGATAATCGGTTCCGTCCGGACCGTGCATGATCAGCTTCCAGACACCTCCCGGTTTTACTTCCATCGTTTCGATCGTATTCGTAAAACCGTTCGGTCCCCACCAATTGCCGATGTGATTTGGATCGGTCCAAACTTTCCAGACCAATTCCCTCGGCGCGTCAAACACGCGTGAGGTGGCGATTTCGCGGTCTGCGGTGTTCGATTTTTGATTGTTAAGCGAGTTCATCATTTTCTCCGTGTTTATTCTCAACAGAATTATCGATTGAAAAAGCTATTTTAGGCTTTCGTTAAGTTTATCGATCATCTCGTTCCAACTTGCCTTCGTCATTTCGCTTATTTCTCCGGCAGGAAGTCCGATATGTCTAAGGGTCAGCTTTGTTTTTTTTTCGATTGTCTCGAACAAAAGGGACACGGTCGTCGTTTCAGGGAATTCTCCGGTGAAGCCGTAATGAGACGCAGGAACCGGATTTCCGTTTTCATCCGAGAACGAATCCGAATATACGATTTTTTCCGGAATTACGATTTCACGGAAAAAACCCGTGCTCCAAAACTCTTGACCTTCCGGGGAGCGGAGTCCGAAGACGTATTTCCCCCCGACTCTGAAGTCAATTCTACAGGCGGGTGAAGTGAAGTTTTTCGGTCCCCACCAACGCATCAGACGTTCGGGATCCGACCACGCTTTGAAGACGAGTTCTCTCGGCGCGTCGAAGATTCTTGTGATAACGACTTCGTTCAGTGTTTGGTCGTTGTTTGACATTTTGACCGGTCCTTTTTGAATTCTAAGATTGTTTTTTCCGTGATTATAATATATTATAATATTCTTATAAACTCCAGACGCCAGGCAATCTTCTGCTTTCAGGACGAAGCGCCCAGGAAACTGCGACTAACGCGAGACCTACAAGAGGCATTACGATATGGATTGTTTCAAAACCGGATATTCCGTTGGAAATGGATGCGGAAGTGAGGTTGAAAAACATACCGGCGTAAGCCCATTCTTTTAAGAGAGGGAATTTAGGAATCGAGATGGCGATCGCGCCGAGGAGTTTCCAAATTCCGAGAAGAGCGACGAAGTAGAGGGGATACCCGAGTTTGCCCATTCCTTCTACGACTTCCGGTCCTTGCACGGTGTAGGCGTAAGCCGCGAAAGCGTAATTGGCCGCGACAAGTACGGTGGTCACCCAGTAGATTATGGTTTTGATTTTTTCCTTATTCATTGTCGAATTTCCTTTGGTTTATTTCTTCGTTTTTCTCGTTCTGCTGGAGTTCCCGCAAATAATCATCCAGTCGATCGAGTCTGGCTTCCCAGATTTGTCGGTATTCGTCGATCCAATCAGCCACTTCTTTCAGCGGCCCTGTTTCTAAACGAGAAGGTCTCCATTGTGCCTCCTTGCCTCGGGAAATCAGTCCCGCTTTTTCCAAAACCTTTAAGTGTTTGGTGATAGCCGGAAGACTCATGGCAAAGGGTTCTGCAAGTTGCTTCACGGTAACGTCTCCGTACCGAAGTGTGGCTAAAATCTTTCGCCGAGTTGGGTCGGCCAGTGCGGCGAAAGTGAGACTGAGATGATCTTCTGTAGCTTCTTGTTGAACCATTTGGTTAATTAACCTTATGGTTAAGTTATCACTCAAGGCAGGTTTTGTCAACCCCTAATAGTCAAAAAACGGGAAAAATCGATCGAAAAAAGAGAGGAGCAAAGGATATACCCTTCAAATCCATGTGTCCACCGGTTTCTAAGGTTTTGCATACAAATTAATAATTTTATATCAAACTAAGATTTGCATAGAAACGAAAACGGTTCATTTTGTTTTAGGAATATTGTATTCTAAATGGAGTTATCAATGAGTTTGATTTCAAAAGAATTCCAATATGAGATTCCGGTACTTTGGAGTCAGTGTGATCCCAACGGTCATCTCAACGTGGGCAATTTTCAGGTATATTTGCATGAGGGAAGAATGGTTGCCCTTGAAGAAGCGGGGCTGGGTTATTCCAAAATGAGAGAGGCGAACATCGGTCCCATGATTCTCCGTTCTGAAACCGATTATAAGGCGGAGATTCGATATCCGGAATCCATTTTTATAACCACACGTTTCGGAGAATTTGACGGTTCTCGTTGTAAGATTTTTCAAAAACTCATCCGAAAGTCCGACGGGAAGGTCGCCTGCGATTCTATTTCCATTTGTATCATGTTCGATTTTGGCAAAAAGAGACCGTGGAAATATTCGGAAGAATTGTTAAATGCGTTGGAGCTACGCGAGAGTGCCGTATAACAAGACGGCTTTCGGCGTTTTTATTTCATGAAGATTCAATGATATTCTCCCGGTTCTTGTTCTTCCCGACGCTTCATGGAGATTGTTTTCGCCCGAGAGCGGACCAAAAATTGGAAATAACTTATAGAATAAATCGTCAAACATCGTTTTGGCGTTAATTCCCGGCGATATGGATTCTATTTACGGCAACGGGCCGATTCAAGATTTTGCTCGCAATATTTCACGGATCTCGTAAAGAGTAGGATTCATGTCCAATCCATTATCTTCCGTTGAACCTTGGTCCTTAGTCGCCGAAGGATATACGAAATCCACGAAACAATTTTTAGAAACCTATTCGCTCAAAGCGATGGATTTACTCGGATTAAAATCCGATCACGTCGTCTTGGACGTCGCTGCCGGTCCCGGAACGCTTGCGATCCCTCTTTCCAAATCCGTAAAGGAAATCTACGCGATCGATTTTTCCGAGCCGATGATAGAACAACTTAAAAAAGGAATGAGAGAAGCGAACGTCGAGAACGTGATTCCTCTTGTGATGGACGGTCAGAAATTGGAGTTTCCGCAAAATCATTTTGACGGAGCTTTCTCCATGTTCGGTCTTATGTTTTTTCCGGACAAACTCCAAGGTCTCAAGGAGATATACCGAGTTCTTAAACCCGGAAAAAAAGTCGCAGTTTCCGGCTGGGCTCCGGTTAAAAATTCTCCTCTGATGCAATTTCTTTTCGGCGCGCTTCGAAAAGCGAATCCTGAAATTCCCGAACCCCAAACCAATCCTTCTAGTTTCGAAAATCCTGAATTCTTTCGGGAACAATTGAACGCGGCCGGTTTTCGGGAGATCGATATTCTTCCCTTTTCCAATTCGATCGAAGTAAGCGATGCGGAGGAATTCTTGGATTCTATGATCGAAGGAGGAGCGCCTCTTCAGTGGATGAAAAGTAAGATGAAGGAATCCGTTTGGGACGAAAAAAGAAAAATCATGTTAGAACATCTTAATTCTCAACTCGCAAAACTTCCGATCTCCCTTTCCTCCGAGGCTTATATCGCGGTCGCAGAAAAACCGGATTGATTTTTTTCGTCTTTCGGTTTTTCAAAAATAAGAATGTATTTTAAACCGAAATGCTAAAGAAATGAGTGTGTATTTTAAAATCTATGATACGCAGATAACGTTCGAAGACGCGTTTTCATCCTTGAATTTTAGAATATAGCTTTTCTTCGTTCGATTCAAGGGATAAATGCAGTCTCAAAATGACGAGTAGAATCTTTTTTACTCGGAGGCTGAATTTCAGAAAGAGACATGACCAAATTTTTTCTCCAGTTGAAAAAAACTTTGAAAAGCGAAATCACTTTTTCTCTTCTTCAGGGAGCCTTTGGAGTCGTCGTATTCTGGATCGTTTTGCGTTTTTATCTACGTGATTCCGTAACACCCGAACCTCATTGGATCATTCTGAATTTCTTATATACCGTCTCGGTGACACTTTATTGCAATTTTAGAATGATCACCGGACGTTGGTCTGCGCTTCTCTGGGCGAATCGTTCTCTTCTTCTTTCGTTGCCGTTACCCGCGTTTTACGGATACTTTACGTTTCTTGCGCCCGAATACTTTCCGGTCATGTTTATCTTTGTGATCAGCATTCAGCTTCCGGTTTTGGGTCTTGCAAGAAGCGTATATCTTACTTTATGGTTTGTAACTTATTACTTCGTTTTTTTCGGATTACTTCTCGCGTTTAACGCGGAATACTTACAGCTTCATATCAAGTCGATCTTCGTTTTTTTGATCGTATTCTTTTTTATGCATGTTTGGCTTTTGAGAGCGTCCGAAAGCGTTCGAAACATGGGAAATCAACTGACGCGTCATCTTGTCGAAACGAAAAAACACAAACGAAACATACAACGTCTTCACAGAGTTCAGGCAGTCGATCTGACTCTTGCAAGAAGATTACAACAGGATACTCTTCCGGATCTTTCTAAAACGACACGATCGGATCTTAATATAGCCGCGAAATATTTTTCCTTGGAGAAGATAGGAGGGGATTTTTACGACGTCGTGAATCTTGGCGAAAATAAAACCGGATTTTTTATTTCTGACGTTTCCGGGCACGGTGTCGCTTCCGCATTGGTGACGATGATGACGAAGGCCGCTTTTCGAAACCACTGCCAGGACGTGAAAGAGCCGGACCTGCTCCTCGGTTTGGTCAATCGGTCCTTGTGCGGGATGTTGGAAAAACAGGATCTCTTTGTGACCGCGTTCTACTGTGTTTTGGACAAGGACGGAACGCTGACTTACGCGAGCGCGGGACATCAGCCGGCGTTGGTAGTTCGGGAAAATTACAGCGAGATTTACGAATTAAAAAACGAGAATACGTTCATTTTGGGAATCGAGCCAAGTTGGAAATATTATTCTTCAAAACATAAATTAAAAAAGAATGATAAACTAATACTCTTCACGGACGGATTGATCGAGGCTAAAAATAAAATGGGAAGGGATTACGGAGAATCCTGCTTTGAGGAATTTCTTCTTGCGAACGCGAGACAACCCGCCGGACCTTTTTTAGATCTGATGATGTTTGATCTGGAAGAATTTATGAAAGGAAAAAATCCGGAAGACGACATTGCGATCCTTTGCGTCGATTTTCGCCCGAACAATCCGCCGATTATTGAATCAGATCCGCCGTGAATCCTCTTCTCATCGTATTTTCCGTGATCGTTATCGGTTCTAAAAAGCTTTTGAGATAATCGGGACCTCCCGCCTTGGCTCCGACTCCGGAGAGTTTGAAGCCGCCGAACGGTTGTCTTTCGACGATCGCTCCGGTGATCGCACGGTTTATATAAAAATTTCCGGCTTCGATCTTTCGTTTCGCTTCCTCGATATGTTCCGGGTTGCGGGAATAAAGTCCTGCGGTGAGAGCGTAGTCGGAGTCGTTCGCTTTATCGATCGCTTCCGAAAAATTTTTTACTCGAAAGAGAGCTACGATCGGTCCGAAAAATTCCTTTGTGGCAAGTTCGCTGTTCCAATCCTGTTCTTCGAAAACAACGGGCGCAAAGTAATGGCCTTCAGTCTTCGACTCTTCCGAAAGAACCGCTTGAAATAGGATCTTACTTTTGTGATCGGCGACGATTTTTTCCAATCTTTGTTTCGACTCTTCGGTGATGACGGGGCCGATCTTCGAGGAAAGAATTTCGGGAGAGCCGATCTTTAAAGAAGCGACGGCTTCCAGAAATCTGGTTTTGAACGTTTCATAACAAGAATCTAATACGATCAACTTGGAAAGGGCGCTGCATTTTTGGCCTTGAAAACCGAATGCGGACTGAAGCGCGCCTTCAACCGCAAGATCCAAATCCGCGTCCCCGTCCACGATGATCGGATTTTTTCCTCCCATTTCGCATAACGCACGTTTGATTCTTCTCGAGTCGGGTCGAAACGTCCCGCATTCTTTGAGGATGGATATTCCAACTTCTCTCGATCCGGTGAAGTTGATCACTGAAACGTCCGTGTTTTTTACGATTTCGGCTCCGATGTCCTCTCCGTTTCCGGGTAAAAAATGAAAGACTTCTTTCGGAACGCCCGCTTTTAAAAAGAGGCGGTAAATATAAAGCCCGATCGCTGAAGATTGTTCCGCCGGTTTTAAGAGGACGACGTTCCCGCAAACGAGAGGTCCGGCGCACATTCCCGTTAAGATCGCCGCGGGAAAATTCCAAGGTGAAATGACGCCGACGATCCCTTTCGGTTTGTAAGAATAAAAATTTTCTTCTCCCGGCAGATCGATTCTTTGTCCTTGAAAAATTCTTTCGTATTCCTTCGCGTAGTATCTGCAAAAGTCGATCGCTTCGACGACGTCCGCTTCGGCTTCGGGAATCGTCTTCCCGGTTTCCAAAAGGATCAGCGCTGAGAGTTCGTTCCTATTTTCAAGGATCAAATCTCCAACATTCCACAAAATCGAAATTCTGTTTTTAGGATCGAGTCCGCTCCAATTTGAAAAATATTTTTTTGAAATTAGAATCGAGTTCTCCAAAACGTTTCGATCGCTAAGCGAATATTCGGTAGTGATCTCTTCTATCTTCGCCGGGTTTCTATGTTTCTCTTTGGGAAGATTTTTGATCTCTTCTCCTCCTACGATTGCCGGTACGACAATCGGAAAACTGCCGCGGATTTTTTGAATCGTCGGAAAGATCCATTTTCTGTTTTCCTCTTTCGAGAAATCACGGATCGGTTCGTTATAGAAGTTCTGCATTGGAGATCGATTCCTTTGGGTTTTTCAAGAGATGAGAATAATCCATTCTTCCGGAAAGAAAATTCTGCAGGAAACCCTGGTTGGACGTGTTTTCCAGAAGTCTTCTCACCAAATAGGCCATTCCGGGAAGAATATCGCCTAACGGCGTATATTCGCGAATCCGATATCCCATTTTTTTTAATACGACTTTATAAGAATCTCCCATTCCGTATAACATCTGGATTTCAAAATCCCTTTTCGAAATTCCTTTGCTCTCCGCATAGGTAAGAATCGCGGAAAGACTCCGAATGTTATGCGACGCGAACGCCGATAGAATCCGAGGGTAAGAATCCAAAAGGATTTTCGCGCATTCCTCATAGTTTAGGTCCGTTTCGGCTTTATTTTCGAAGACCGGGATTTCCCAGCCTTTTTCCTTGGCCCGGATCACTTCGTATTCCCAATAGGCTCCTTTTACGAGACGAACCGTTATCGGGATCTTTCTGGTTTTGGAATATTCTAAAATTTGAATTAACTCTTTTCGGGAATCCTTTAGATATGTTTGGATTACAATTCCGAAATGCGGATAATCCGAAAATTCCGGTTCGGAAAATATTTCGAGAGCTAGGGATATTAGGATTTCCTTATAGTCGTACTGTTCCGCGTCCAGATTTAAAAAATAATTCCTGCTTTTAGCGAGCCGCAGTATGGGACGAAGTTTCTCTTTTAGGACCGCGGCGGATTCTTCCTTCGCCAACGAAGAAATCTGAGAATACAAACTCGAACATTTGACAGATACGTTTACGAAAGGACAAGCTCCGTAGTTCGTAGTTTCGGATCCCGCAAAAGAATCCAAATTTTCTATAGTTCTAAGATATTGTTTTTGATAAACGTTTGCCTCTTTTTCGGAAAGCGCAGATTCTCCCAATATGTCGAGCGTAAATACGGAGTCTTTCTTTCTTAATTTTTTAAGGCGTTTTGCCGCTTCCTTAAAATCTTTTCCTGCGATAAAGTTGCCGGATGTTCTAAGGACGACGGCGCGGATTCCTACGCCGAATAAAAAAGAGATCGGAAAGATCCCGAGGAGGAAGCGTAGGAACGGGCGGATCCAGTTTGGTATTTCAGTGTCTTTGTTTAGAAGATAAAGAATGAAGTGTTCCGTGATTTCTCTGCTCGAACGTAAAGAGGGAAGAACGTCCACAAAACGGAACATCTCCACTTTGAGATTCGGATAACGAAAAGAAATTCCGAGAATTTTTTTGATCCAGAAATGTTTCGAGAGATAACGGGAGGATTGGCTTTCGTCCTCGCGGAAAATTCGCATACCTAGGACTTGCGTCTTGAGTTCGATACTTTCGGATGCAATCGTAATCATTTTGTTACCCTTCGGCAATATAAGCAAAAGAGAATGCAGTTTTAATTCTAAGTTTTATGATTTCCAAGAAATCAAAAATTGAAAGCCATAAAAATAGAATTTATATGAATTCTTGGTAACAAGCGTCTTCCAAATCGAAGACGAACGGGCTCGAAAGTTTAGTCTTTCCATTCCTCAGCCAATCGAATCCGCTCCAGAGTCGTCGGATGCGAATGGTAGAAAAACACTTCCGCCGGATGCGGGTTGAGTCTCCCTTGATTGTCTTTTGCCAACTTGATTTCCGTATTGATAAACGACTTTCTGTCTTTTGTCAATACGAGCGCTTCTATATCCGCCTCGGTTTCCTGCGTTCTGCTGAACGCGCTCCAAACCGGTCTCGTAACGGATCCGAAAAGAGAAAGGAGTAAGAACAGAAACGGAAGCGTCGACGGGGAATAGAATTCGCGCAGAGAAATCGATCCTTCGTCTTTGAACTTTTGAAAAAGATAGGCCAATAAAAAACATAAGAATAAGGTTTCGATGGTGCTGATCGCGATGTCCTTGATCTGATGATCGTGAGTCCAGTGCCCTATCTCATGTCCTAATACGCTGATGATTTCCTCTTCGGTGTGATTTTGTATGAGAGTATCGTAAAGAAATATTTTTCTGTTTTTTCCCCAACCGGTAAAATACGCGTTTGTGTGACCGGAATATTTGCTTTCGTTGATCACGTAGACGTTTTCGACTTCAATTTGCGCTTTATCGCAAAGTGTGATGATCTTTGTTTTGAGACTTCCTTCCTCGATCGGTTTGTATTCGTAAAAGAGCGGAGTGATAATGATCGGAAAAAGAATCGAAAACAAAAGTCCGAAAATAAGGGAAACAGCCGGAACCAGATACTTCCAGGCTTTCTGAAATTTTTTGAGTAAGAATGCGATTCCGATTACAGCGATGCTTCCGCCTAACGCGGCGATCCCAATCGATTTACCGGTATAAATCGCCCAATCCAGAAAAGTCATTTTAGAAAAACCGAATTGGTGCTCAAGTACGAATCCGAAATAATACTGAAACGGAATCGAGATTAAGAATTGTACCGCGCTAAAGATCAGAAAGAAAAATAAAACCGTAAGATAAAAACGATTCCCCGTCTTTTTTCCCAAATAGGATTCCAGTTTTACGGAAAGCGGGGAAAATACAAAAATCCCGGCGACTACAAAATCCAAAAGATCGGAAAGTATCGACGCAAAAAACCCGCCTCTCGCGTATTCGATCCCTTTTTGTATGTCCGCTTCCGTAAAGTATTTTAGAATTTTCTCATGTAATTGAGGCGAGTTGTCTCCCTGGTATGATAGATATTTCATCGTCAGAGTAAAAAGAATCTGAAGGACGTAAAAGAGCATAAGAATCGTTTTGAGTTGCATTGTGATTTCCGAAGTTTTGAGGCTGAGCGATTTTCGAATTCTTCCCGGTTTAGTCAAGTAATTTCAGGTTTATGAAACGCATTAGGGATACGGAAAGCGCGAAGCGTCTCGAACCTATTCAGTTTGGTTTTGTTTTTCGGTAACGCCGTTCGAGATGAGTCGCTTTTGCGACGAACTTGGAGTAGCCCGACCCGCTTGCCTTTTCTTTTGAACTTTTTTATTCGAAAAATTTGCAGGCGGGGAATGCCCGAATTCTTAACGTTTGTCGGGCGGCGGAGGAAGTGCGTCCTTGCATTTCGCGCTCAACTCGGCTTCGTGAGATTTCAGACAACGTATCGGTCCGCCGTGTTCGGCGTTTGAATCTTTGCAGAATTTTTCTTCGTCGCTCGCGCAGGCTTCCTTCATCGCTTTGTGTTTTGTTTCCATTTCCGCGAGGTGGGCCTTGCAGGATGCGGAAAGTTTGGATTCGTTTTCCTTGAGACAACGATGTCCTTCCGGCCCAGGTTTTGCGTCCTTACAATAGGTTTCTCTTTCGGTTCTACAGTTGTCTCTGTGCCCTCCGTTCGGTTGTGCGAATGCGCTTAACAATGGAAATAAAAAGATTCCTATCAACACCGTTTCTCTGAAAAGTTTCATCGATTGCTCCCAAGGATTGTTCGATACGATTTTATGCTCGATCGCCGTCGTCTTTGACCTCTTCGATACGGAAACGGTTTCGTTTTTAACGGGATGATCTATTAGAATTTTATGATGGAATGATTTTCTTTCGGAAATTGAATCGGATCGTCCGTTACGGCATCTCCAGTTTTAAACAAACGATTGAAATACGGATTTCGATTCGCGGGCGAAGATTTGAAATGGGTCTTCCTTTGCAAAACACGGAGCGTTTTTACTTTTCCGATCGGATGAAAATTCTTTACAGATTCGATTCTTTGTTTAGGAATTGAAGAAGTGGAAAATCGGATGTCAACCAACGAAACGATCGAAAGAGTTTGGCCGGCGCCCGAGATCGTGGAAGATCTTGCAGCGCTTAGAAAAAATGCCCCCCTAACACATGTTATAACCAATATCGTCGCGAGCAATTGGACCGCGAACGTTCTTCTCGCGACCGGAGCTTCGCCTGCGATGGTCATCGCAGAAGAAGAAGTCGGGGACTTCGCAGCGATCGCAAGCGGAGTTTTGATAAACGTCGGCACGGTTACGCACACGGACGCGAAGTCGATGAGAATCGCCGCCGCCTCCGCAAACAAAGCGGGAACTCCTTGGGTTCTGGACCCGGTCGCGGCGGGTGCGATTCGTTATAGAACGGAAGTCGTAAAAGAATTGCTCAGTCATAAACCCGCAGTCATTCGAGGGAACGCTTCCGAAATTCTTGCGTTATCCGGAACAGCGGGCGGAGGAAAGGGTGTGGACTCCACGGCTCATTCCTCCGATGCCCTGCCGTTTGCGAAAGAACTTGCGGAAAAAATCGGAACGGTCGTGGCGGTGAGCGGAGAAATCGATTATATCACAGACGGAACTCGAACCATTGTTGTGCGCGGAGGTCATCCGCTTATGACAAAGGTAACAGGAGTCGGTTGTTCGCTCGGGGCCTTGATCGCCTCCTTTTTAGGAATCCAAAAAGATCCGATACGCGCCACTGCGTCCGCATCGGCTGTTTTTGCGATTGCAGGTGCCAGAGCGGCCCTGCAATCCAAGGGGCCCGGAAGTTTTGCCGTCTCGTTTTTGGACGAGCTCGGTAATCTTTCGTTATAATCTCCTCGGTCGCAGGAAATATTATATAAGCCGGTCATAATCTGGTCGCGGGCCGAATGTTTTACTAAGAAGCATATATACGATATAGAACGCATAACGTTCTAAGCGTTTGGTTCTAATCAAAAAGATTTTATTCTAAGAAGAATTGAATCTCGTTTTGAGCGAAGTGTCCGCTATGAAAACCCGGAGAAAATCATGAGACGGAAGATGTTTTCGCCATCGTTCGATTGATATCGTTTGTAATATTAGGAAAACTCGATGTAGCGTTATACTATGCTTCCCCAGACGAGAGAGAATGAATTCCTTGGAAGCTAAGTCATAGGTTCGATTGATTCGTTTTTTAAAAATGAGCGTTGCCGCACGCAAACATCGATTCTAAAAGACTGAAAATATCGAATTTACCGAAGGGAAAGACGGATTACGTCTTAGAAAAACATTTGTATTTTGTCGGATAGCCGGGAATGATGTCCCACGTTTCCGGATAAGTTCCCTTCAAAAAGAATTCTGAACCCGCATGTTTTTTGAAAAAATAAATCGAATCTATGGAAGAAGGGATTATCTCACTCGAAAGAGGGCGTATCATCTTTATGTAACCGATCTGGTCATTTTTATCGTCTCAATCGTTGCTTGTCTTCTTTATATCAAACAGGGAATCCGGATCGGCTTTTTGATCTTTGCTATTTCTGCGCTTGTGTCGATCGGTTTTTTACTGATCAATCGACTCGAAGCTGCGATCTATTCGATTCTCTATCTGAGTCTCACCGCGTTGACCTTCGGAATTTTCTTCGGAATGCAAACCGGGAACGTTTATTTTTCGATGGCGACGATCATTATATTGTTCTTACATTTTTCCAATAGTAAACTTACGATCGCAGTTTCTTGTTATACGGGAATATTGATGGCGATTCGAATGTATCAGTATTGGGGAAGAGGAGAATTGAGTTCCGCTTTCATTTTCGATACCATTCTGAAATTTATTCTTTTTTGTACGCTTGCCATCATTACGGTTCGAGTTCTTAGCAGTCACAAAAAAGAAAAGGAAGTTTTTATTCGGGAAATTCATCATCGAGTCAAAAATAACCTTCAGATTTTGAGCGGTTTTGCAAATTTGCACCAAAACAATGGAGTCAAGAGCGGCGATAAACAGATGGAAGGATTCAATGAAAGAATTCTAATGTTATCCAAGATTCACGACGCAATCTACAAATCGGAAACCGATTACGAGATCGATCTTAACAAAGTTTTGGAGGAAATCGTACGCTTGATAAGAATTCAAAACGACTCTCCTGTCGAATTGATACAATGTGAGAATGCGGCGCCTTTGAGTATAGAAATATCGGTTCCTTTCGCGATGATCGTCTACGAATTGTTGAACAATGCGGTTCGTCATTCCCGCAATGGAAATTCAAAAGGTAAAATCACCGTTGAATTAAATTTTACGAACAAGAGATATTCTCTTACCGTTTTGGATAACGGTCCAGGGATTCAAAAGGAATCCGTTTGGTCTCAACCGAAAACGACCGGCTTTACTTTGATCTCGATTATGACTCAACAACTGAAGGGAAATTTTCGATTTGATTCGAACGAGTTCGGATCAAAAGCGGTATTGGAATTTTCCAATCAAGATCTGTTCGCCAGTCTTCTCTGACGGAATGATAGTTAAGAAATTTTGAATGTTTCTTCGCGATAAAATCGGGGAATCTTTTTTTCTCCATTTCTAAGGACAAAAATCGTCAATTACTACGCCTGACCGCACTTGTTCGAGACATCTCCGGATTCTTCATTTTGAAACTCGGTTTCTATAGAAAGAATTCGTATAAAAGGTTTCAAAAAATATGTTGACTGGTCTATATATTTATGGTTTATTTGAGGAATGAGTGAAAAAGGAGCCGAGTCCAAAGAGAGGATGATTCAGGCAATGGCCTTATCATTGGAGACCAGAGGTTACAACGCTACAGGGTTAAACGAGATCGTCGCATCTTCGAAATCTCCCAAAGGATCCATCTATTTTCATTTTCCGGGTGGAAAAGAAGATTTGGCAGCGGAGGCGATTACCGTTTCCGGAAGGGAGATGGGGTCAATGTTTAAAGTTCTATTAGAATCTTCTAAAACGCCCGCAAATGGGATTGGAACGATCTTCAAAGTTTTAGAACGCAAGTTGATCGAGACGGATTTTAAACAAGGATGTCCGGTTGCGACAACCGCTTCCGAGACCGCGTCCCAATATTCTTCCGTAAATGACGCGTGTAAAGCCGTATTTGCGGAATGGAATGAAGAGCTCGAAGCGTATTTTATAAAGTCGGGTTGGGTCAGGAAAAAAGCCTTAGAGTTGTCGACTTCGATTCTTTGTCTACTTGAAGGCGCAATTCTTCTTTCTAGGACAAATCGTGATTCGGGTCCGATGAGATCCGCGGCAAATACCGCAAAGTTATTGATACAGAAAGGAGAGAAAAAATGAAACGTTATTGGATCGTTTTTGGGATTGTTGGAATTATTATTTTAAGTCTTCTGATCGCATTAGGTTATCCTAAATTAGAAATCTCTTATTATCCTAGGGAAGAGAGGGGAAGCCGCAAATCTTTGGCGTTCCGTAATCCCGGGGTTCGTTTTGCGCTCTTAAAAACGGCGATCGCAGATACGTCGGAGGCGTTTTTGTTCGAAGGAGGAAATCTTTTCAAAAAAAGGGTGATTTCTCATTCTGCTTTGCTCGTGGAACATCCGAGCGGAAAATTCTTATTCGATACGGGACTTGGAAGCGATATAAATGAACAATTCGCCTTAAACCCGATTCATCTTCGGGTATTGATGGCTTACAAAGATCACAGACCCGCAGTCGATCTTCTCAAGAAGGAGGGGTACGATCCGAAGCGGATCGAAAGAATCTTTCTTTCCCATATGCACTGGGATCACGCTAGCGGAATCAAGGATTTCCCTTGGGCCAAAGTCCTGACGACCCAGGAAGAACGTTATGCTGCATTTGCTTCAAACGTAAGACACGGCTATATCCAGAGGCAATTCGACGGAGATCTAGTTCAATGGGAGAATTTAGTTTTTAAGGACGCTCCTTATGAAACGTATTCTAAAAGTCTGGATCTATTTCAAGATGGAAGTATTGTCTTCGTTCCTATGGAGGGGCACGGCGGAGGATCGATCGGACTTTTTATCAATCTGTCCGAGAAGAAAAGATACTTTTTTACGGGAGACATCAGCTGGTCGAAGGAAGGTTTTTTGATTCCCGCACACAAACCTAGGCTCTCGAGAAGAATCGCGGACAAGGATCCCGATAGTCTTGGAAAAGAGTTGGCGAGGGTGCACGAGTTGATTCTTAGCAAGCCGGAGATAAACGTCATTCCAGCGCACGACTCGATCGCACAAGAAGGTCTTGCAAACTTTCCAAACTGGAATCGATAACGAATCGTACCTATAGTTCGAGTTCTCTCAAACCGAAGTCGTTTAAATTTTTCTTGCACAAGGATTTTATCGAATTAAAATCGCCGCTCGTTTTGATTCTTTCCGAAACTCGCGTTTAAATGGAATGCTATCGTTTTAGAGAAGTGACGTTCGGCGGCTTTGTTTTTTTTAGACGGGTCGATCGCGTTCAATCGGGCTCGGTTATTAAGAATATCGGTCAATAACGGAAACTAAAATGAACAAACGTATTTGTACGATCGTAATTCTTACTTTGCTTTCGACGGTCCCAGTAAAATCCGAAGTTGATTTGGAATATCTGGAATATTATCCCGAGGATTATGATCGGAGCAAGGGCGTTCTCATAATCATCCATAGCAAAGCCTACGATTGGGATCATTATCTGAAATTCGGGAAATCGATCGCCGACGCGTTGCGAGTTCCTCTAGTCGTTCCTGTTTTTAAGAAGGAATATTGGAACGACTACGCGGTCGTAATCGACGGAAAGCAGAGAGGAGATATTTTTTTACAGGAGAACCTTAAAAAGGTAGAATCGGAACATAAAGTCAATATAAATCGTCTGTATATGTACGGACATTCCGGAGGAGCTCAATTCGTACATCGTTATATTCTAATGTACGGTTCGCGAGTAAGAAAGGCTTTTATTTCCGCTCCGGGCTGGTACACTTTTCCGGATTTCGGAAAAGAATTTCCTACCGGTCTTCAAAAAAGGAAAGACTTTCCCGATGACGTGTCTCTTGAATTTAAGAATTTCTGCAAAACTCAGCTGAGCGTAACTGTAGGAGAATTGGATACGACGGACCCGGCCGTTCCCAAAGACGGATCGTACGGAAAAAATCGTTTGGAACTTTCAAAAAACTGGGTAGTTTCCCTAAATCGATTTTTAAAACGGGAATGTTCTGAAGTTGCCGAAATCCCACTCCATATTACTCCCGGCCAAGGTCATACCGGTTCGAGCAATTCCGCTCAAAAACAACGAGTGATCGAATTTTTTAATCGATAATCATAAAACAGGAATATTCAGTTTATATGAAGTTTTACAAAGAGCTTACTTCGGTTTCGTTTCCGGAAGACGATTGGGAAAAAACATTTGAAAAGAAACTTCGAAAACGAAGAGGACTCGTATTGTTCGCGAGTTTGCTCGCCGCTTTCGGTTTGTATTATGGAATTTTTCTTTTGCATCAATGGTTCCGAAGCGGCTTCTATTTTGTTCTTCCGTTGTCCGGTTTGTTTTTACACGCATGGATGATTCTTTTGGTTCACGAAGGCGCGCATCGAAACTTGACACGTTCTTCCTTCGATCGATGGATTTTAAATGGTGCGTCCGCACTGGTATTTCTTCCGTTCTATGGAGAACCTTTCCGTAAAATTCATCTTTATCATCACGCTCACACAAATCAGCCGGACGATCCGCTTTGGCCGGAGTGGAAAAAAAATCTGTTTCAAAGCCGAAGGCGACTTTATGTTTTTGTGGAATTGCTCCCTTTGTTTTCAAGCGTAGCGGCGATTCTTTTTAGAGAACGGGGACCGATCCTGAAAAAAAAACAATCCCCTGCAAACTTTCATTCGCGAATCCGTTCGATTTTATTTTTATGTTTTTCATTTTCGATTTCTATTCTTCTCTATTTAGAATGGAATCCGAATCCTTGGTTTATCTTCGGTTCCTTTCTCTTTGCGAACGTTTGGGGTTCGTTGAGACATTGGTGCGAACATACGGGTGTTCGAGCCGATCTGGAAAGCAATACTTTCTTTTTTCCTCTGGGAATGGGGATCGGAAATCACGAGACTCATCACGCGGATCCGAGTCTTTCCTGGATTTCACTATCCTTAGGTCTTAGGCGAAGAATTAAGACTACAACGATCGGAAATTGTATCCGAGGCATTTGGTCCAACCCCCGGCATATACATTATGAATCCTAAAAGTAACGTTCGTCTTTTTTCTATGTCCGAGTTTCCGTTTCGGATCGATATAAACCTTCGAATCCGTTTGTTTAAAAATCGATTTTTTAGAGATTTGATCCGGGCAAAGGAAGATTTGGAACGTCGATTCGCTTAACATTTCAAAAATGAATTGATACAGAGATAAAATCCGGTAATCAGGACGAAGATAAAAAGCCCGCCTAACGTTTGTGCGAGAATAAGGAAGCAATGATATGTTTGAAAAGACCTGGATAAAAAACATACCAAATACGATTTCGTTTTGCAGAATTCTTTTGTTTCCAGTTTTGATTTACTTAACCTTTCTGGAAGAACGATCTCTTTTTTCCTGGATTTTTTTCGCAGCCCTTTTATCCGATATTCTGGACGGTCTTATTGCGAGAGCTTTAAAGGTCCAATCCGCGTTCGGCGCGAAGATAGATTCGATCGCGGATGTGTTGACTTTTTTATCGGGAATTTACGGAATTCTAATATTCGAGCCTTCTTTTGTATTCGATTATCTTGTTTGGATTCTTGCAGTTCTTGCGCTATATTTTATCGAGATGATTTATTCTCTGTTTAAATTCTCATCCATTTCGAGTTTTCATACGTATGCGAGCAGAGCGGCCGCATACGCTCTCGGGATTTTGTTTATGACTTTGTTTTGGTTTGGAGCTTGGAGTCCTCTTTTATATCTTTCCTTTTTTCTGTGTTCTTTCGCTTACTTAGAGGAGATTGCGATTCTATTCTACTTAAAAGAACTAAGACCGAACGTTCGAGGTATGTATTGGATATGGAAACAAAACAAGAACGTTTTGCAATCTTAAACGGAAAGAGCGGATCTAAGAATCCATCGGATAATCATATTCTGAAAACTTATTTGGAAGGGAATGGGATCCCTTGTGAAGTGACGGATTTCCCCGGTCACGCAAAAGAGATTGCGAGAGAAAGATCCGATGTGAATGAGATCATAGTGGTCGGAGGCGATGGCACGTTGCACGAAATTCTGTCCTCTTTGCGGTTGCCGTTTCCTAAAATCCGTTTAGTTCCCGCCGGAACCGGAAATTCTCTTGCGAGAGATCTTGGTCTTGGAAGTTGGAAAATGTCCTTAGACAAATTGGCGTGGGGAAAAGAGCTTACGATCGATCTTATGGCTTTAGAAATAAAAACTGAGGAAGAATTTTTTTCCTGCGTTTCAGCAAGTACGGTTTGTTTCGGTTTTCCCGCGAAGGTTACGCAGATGGCAAACCGATCCTTCAAACGTTTTCGAAAATTTTGTTATCCGATTGCGGCGGCGCTCGGTTCTTTCTTGAATACGAGAGAATCTTATTCGATTTCGTATGATCAATTTTCGGAGAAGAGAAAATCTTTGTCCGGCGGAATTATAAACAACAGCAAACACGTAGCGAACTTTGTGGCGTTTCCGGACGCGGATCTTACGGATGGAAAATTCGACGTCGCGGAATTGGATGCCGGATACGTCAAACAATCGATTCATAACCTTTCTATTTTAAGTAAGACGTATTTTTACGATCCGCCAAACCGTCTCAAGGCGGTTTCCTCTTTTGTCAAATATGAAAATCCGGGTCTCCTTATGGTGGATGGAGAAGTTTACGAAAATGTAATGGAGTTTTCCGTAAAAATTCTCCCGAGGGCGTTGAGGGTTCTTTCACTTGGATAAGGAAATTTTACCGATTTTTGTCTTTATTTTCGCCGGGTTTTTAATCGGAGGCGTTTGGTTTTTTATCACTGGAAGAAAGAAAGATGAAGACGAAAGAAAGAAGAGGACGGCGAAATATTGGTCTTATGCGGGGATCGTCACCGGCGCCACCTTGTTTTCCGCGTTAGGCGGAATTTACTGGATCCTATTTTGTCTTTCGGTTTCTTTCGGCGCGATTTTAGAGATAGCAAAGGCTGCGACCCGGTTTTCGGGGTTTTTTCGGACTACGATACTCGTAATCGGCTTTATCGTTTTCGTTCTATTTTGCGGAAGCGGTTTTCTTTTTTCGAATCGGTCTTTGGTTTTTACTTATATCTGCGTGGCCGTTTTTGACGCGTTTAGTCAACTTGCTGGTCAGAGTTTGGGAAGAACAAGGATGGCGCCTCAAATCAGTCCGAATAAAACTTGGGAAGGATTCGCGGGAGGCGCGTTTTTTGCCGCGTTATTCGGTCTTTTCTTTTTTGCGGTGATCGCTAAGAATCCGCTCGAATCTTTGCCTCTTACCTTTGGAATCTCTGTTTTGAGTCTGAGCGGTGATTTGAGCGCGAGTTGGCTGAAGAGGAAAGCCAAGATCAAAGATTATTCTAATTTTCTTCCGGGACACGGAGGAATTTTGGATCGTTTTGATTCTTTGATCTTTACTTTTGCGTGTTTGGTTTTGTTACGGATATTTGATCTGATTGCCTTCGCCCTTGCTTGAACAAATTGGGCTATATATTGAGCAATGAATTTTATCGACTTTAGTAATGAGTTAATTAATAAAACAACGGGTTGTCTCAAATAAGACGGTTATGAATGAACGACGAGAGAAATTAAAATTCGGAAGATTGGAATCTTTTCTAAGAGCGTGTAGTATCCGGTGAAAGTAAAAAACTTATTTTATTAATATGGGTTTAACTCAAAGATCTCCGAATCTGATAAACTAGAAATATCGGAGATCTTTGAACGGATCTGGTTGACCTTATTTTTTTTTGCCTTTTGCAGGGGCAGCAGATTCTTTCCAAACTTCGCCGGTTACAATGAGTTCTTCATTTCCGTAGATGAAAGGAATATAGTAATAGCTTGTTTTAATTTCCGCATTTTTCAGAAAATCTCCACCGCTTTTGGTAAGAGCTTCCGTAATTGCTTCGTTAATGCGAGCAGTTAGAGCTAACGTGCCGACGGGAATTACGAAGAAAATATTCAAACCTGATTTTCCTTCTTCAGTCGGTTTTATTTTTTCGAAATTTTTTGAAAAATCTACCTCTTTGTGAGATAGAACTGCGTAGCTACCTTGAAAAGTGGTGCAGTTAACGAGAATCGCAACAAGAGCGAGAGTCAGTATTCTAATCATGTTTTATTCCTTAATCCAGCATTCTGCTTTCACGGTTGAAGTTAAAAATTCAAGGAAAAGTATCGCTTGATTTTGGCTTCTAAATTCAACGTTTTTCATGAAAACACAGTTTTCTTTTGTCTGCAATTCACTTGTTAAAAGTCCGTAGTCCTTATCAGCACTAACGGCAATACCGAATACTCTGGTGACTAAATTGGTAATTTGAACGGCTGAATTACCCATTTTATATTTTGCGTTCAAAGGAACATCCTTTGAACTAACGGTCTTAATTGGCATGATACTGCAATTTGCAATAAAGATTGCAAAGAGGCAAGATATCAAAATTAATCCTGATCTTTTCATCATTTTTCCCCGAAGAATTTTAATCTTTTCGAATTTAACTTAAAGTTAATCGCTATTTAGAGTCAGAAAAAAAGAATCTCGAGAAAATTGCAAATTAAATCGGTTTCAGTTAAGACAAAATTCGGCTATTGAATGTTTTTTCTTCCTTTATCAACAAAATGTCCCTAAAATGAGCGACCATAGAGTTCGATTATCTAAGAAAATAAATAACAAGGAAGGATCAAGTAAGCGAATGACGTTTACCTTCGATACAAATTGAAAACATTTTGTCCGGAAGTAAAGGATTTCCGTATATAAGGATTTTCGATTTCGTTTATCAAAACCTATCCCAATTCTCCGAAGGAAAGAACTTTTGTGGGACAGTTTACGACACAAGCCGAGCAGCGGACGCACTGAACGTTGTCCATCGGGATTCCTTTGTTTGCGTAGCTCATAACGTCGATACCCTGATGACAGACCTTTGTACAAATGTTACAGGAAATACATTTTTTCTTTTCGGAAAAGATTCGAAACCGGCTGAATCTTGCATAGATGTGCATAAGCGCTGAAAGCGGACAGAAGAATCTGCACCAAACCCGACCGCTTAGAAAGAAATACGCTCCGACTCCGGCAACACCGGCTAAGAGGAGGTCCACTACGACGTCGTAGACTTTTTTGCCTCCGTCTCCGATTCCTCCCAAAACATGAGTAAAAGGAAACCAATGTGAAAGGAAAATTTCACTCATCTTGAGAAGAGTGATAACCGTCGCAAAAAGGAGAATCCATTGACCTGAGTTTTCCAATCGGTTTGCCAATTTCCCGTGAGGCATCCTGGTTCTAGTCTCATCTCCTAAGGTTTCCGCGAGTCCTCCGCAGGAACAAATCCATCCGCAGTAAGCGCCTTTTCCGAAACGATAGACAAGATACGGAATCATAACGAACGTCTGCGTAATCCCGTATAACAACCAAAAGGTGGTGATCCCGGTATTATAGAAGATTCCCATGTTGAGAGGCCAGGCTAAAATCAATCCGTATGCGTTCCAATACGCCCCATAAGGAAAAACCTGAGTAAGAATGAACCCGCTCGGATCCCCCAAAAGATCGTTCTTTCCCAAAAAAGGAAGGACGATCTCGGGCAAAAGAAAAAGAGGAAACACCTGGATCAGAATCAGAGTCCAGGTTTGTCTTTTAATATATTTCGTGGGTCTCGATTTTATTCTTCTTAAACCGAAGGTAAGAATGGTAAGAGAATATAAAAGTGTGTAGTGAAAACCGGGTTGTTTTCCTAAAAACAGAAAATCATAATACTTCCCTCCTACATAGACCGTAAAAAAGTATGCGGTCGCGGAGAATATATAAAAATTTTTGAATGTATTCCAGGAGTCGGAAAACAATTCTTTTCTTTTGTTGAATAGGTGAACTCCAAACGGAATTCCAAGAGCTAAAAAAACGATCAAGGATCCTAAGGCGATCGAAGAATAGAGGGCGCTTCCGTAGAACGACGCTTTTCCGAAGTAGACCACATTTGCGAAAAGAATCATTTCCAAGAAGCCGATCCAGTCCCAAAAACGTTTTTGATTCTGGATTCTGAGGCCGATTTTTTTTAAGAAGTCGATCGGCGCGTTTGAGCCGATTTGAACTAAGACGTTTGAATTGACGACGGTTCTAAACTCCGTGTTTCGTTTTTTTGATCCGGTATTTCGGAGTCTGACTTCCTTTTCTTTTATTTCCACGACTTCGCTCTCATTTAAGAATTCTATCTTCCCGTTTCGAATCAGAGATTCCAGTTTCTCTCTGTTTTCGGATTTGGGACGCACCAATTCTTTTCCTCGGTAGGAAAGTCGAGTCGAGTTTGCATAATCGCTGATTGCGACGGCCGCTTCTACGGCGGAATCTCCGCCTCCCACAACGAGGACGTCTTCTTTTTCAAAGTCCTTCGGATCGATCAGACGATGATAAACTTTCGGTAATTCTTCTCCGGGCACTTGAAGATTTTTTGCGTCGCCGCTTTTTCCGATCGCAAGAATGACTTCTTTTGCAAGGAATGTTCTCCCGTCTTCGCAGAGAACGGAAAATCCCGAAACTTCTTTCCGGATCCGAGTTACCCTGGCTCCGATTTCCAAAGGGAGATTCCACTTTTTGAAAGAAGATTGAAGATCCTCCAAAAGACTTTCCTTGCTTCCGTTTAGAATTTTTATTTCAGAGTCGTTTTTCAAATCTTCGGGTTCCGCAAAGATCGGTTTTCCCTTCGGATAACTTCTGATCGTGTGAAATAAATCATTGGATTCTAATATAACAAAATTATAATTTAATTTTTTGAATTCGATTCCGGCGGAAATTCCCGCGGGTCCTGCCCCGACGATCAGAACTTCGTATGCGGAATCGTCCGATTTTTCGGATCGTTCCGATGTTTCCCGTTTTCGTTCGATCTCCCGGGCCACTTTGTATCCGCTTTCCACCGCGAATTTTAGAAGAGGAAGCCCCGTCAAATCGCCGATCACTCGAATTCCGGGAACTGAACTTTCAAAAAAATCGTTTACTTCCGGATAGACTTCGACAGGGCCTTCGGGAGCGTCGTTGTGCAACCAGGAAAAATAACGCGAGAGGAGGGGAATCTGCATTTTCATGATTTTGCCTTTTTTGTTTTCGGAGATCGGATTCTCTTCCGAATGTGCGTTCTCGTCTCAAAGTAGACGATCGGGTTGATATGAAATTCTATCTCGTTTTAAAAAAGTTACAAGGTCTTTTTGAAAACGCTTCCGCCGAGGGAAAAAGAAATTTAGAGAATTCTAATGTATTCCGCAGTTTGACTAAGGTTTTGATTATAGGTTTTACGAAAGCAGGAAAAAAGCGGCGTTTGGCGTTTATTCAATTTTTAATTGAGCCTATTCTGGATTCTATCCGTAAAGGCGTAACAATCATTTTTTTCTTGCAAAAGTTTTGTTGTTACCCGCGAAACCGCCAAAGTACGGCAGATCGATCGGATTTGTAGAATTAAGAAAGCAGGAAAATCTTCCCGTCAGATTCCGAAAAACATATTCAAAAAACAGAATCTATTATTCGTATTAGGATGTTTGCTTGAAATCTCAAAAAAGAAGAAAGGGGAAAATCACCGAATTTTGCGGGAAAATTCGGTATGGAGCTTGTCGGGATCGAACCGACGACCTTCTGAATGCAAATCAGATGCTCTCCCAGCTGAGCTAAAGCCCCTTTTTCAATACCGGATGGGCCTGATGTGATTTGAACACATGACCCCACGCTTATCAAGCGTGTGCTCTAACCAGCTGAGCTACAGGCCCGGTAAGAGACATGTTTTTAATTGAGTTCTCAAAAGCAACAGTTTTTTAAGAAAAAACGTTCTTCATTTTAAAACTAAAATCCGTCCCTTCGATAGACTCGAATTTGATGATCTAAAAAATCCGAAATCACAAGATATCGATTGTCCGGTGAAACGTCGAGACCGGTCGGTTGATTTCCTGCTTCCCAAAATTCTTTCACCGTATCGGTCGCGGTATCGATGACGTAGACTCTTCCTAAGACGTGACCTTTTTTAAGATAACCTTCGGTCGGGTTGTTCGGACCTCTGCAGGAAACGTAAAGATATTTCCCATCGGGAGAAAGTGCAATCGTATTCGGTTTATCGAATACTGGGATCGTCTTCTGGACCTTCTTTTCTTTGAGATCGTAGACTTCGACTTTGCTACAGCACATATCGGAAACATAGATTTTATTTTCCACAGGACCGGGAACGATATGTCTTTTGTTGCCGGGAGGTCCGATCGTATCGATGAGCTTTTCTTTTTCCATCGAGTAGATTCCGAGTCTTCCTCCGCTTGATTCCTGATTGCTCGCGGAGAACTGCGCGATATACAATTCCTTTCCGTCTTTGGAAAGGAGAAGCCCTCTCGGAAGCCCGATCTTATCCGTCTTTCTAATTTCGGTTTTTGTCTTTCTATCGATCACGGAAATGTCTTCGCTGATCCAGTTGGAACAGTACACGAGATCTCTCGTAGGATCGTAGAGAAGAATTTTCGACCATTTTCCGGTAAGATCCACCGTCGCCTTGTAAGCGAGAGTTTTTAAATCGAAAACGTGGACCGCGTTTGCCTGCATCTGGCTTACCCAGAGTTCGTTGTGTTCGGGGATCGAAATCGTTTCCACAAATCCGAGTTTCTTTTTGTATTTTTCGGGAGGAGAAAGGCGGACCGTTTCTCCGGTTTTGATGTCGAGGACGTCCATTCCTTCGTCTTCCAAGAGAGGAATAGCGAGTCTTGTATTGTCGATGAAACGCACGCTCTTAGGCTGCATTCCGGTTTTAAGACGGGCGGTAAATCGGTGCGTTACGCCCTCTTTGTCGAGAGCGATCAACTTTTCATTTAAGTCCGCCGCGTTCTTCGCATAATAAGAAGAATTCTGAAAGCCGGGCGACGAAAGTTTCAACTCGATTCCCTTGCCGTCGGTGTAAACCGGGATTTCCATTTCGACGAGCGCGATGTTCTTATCCGTTTCCAAAACCTTAAAAGGAAGAATTTCGTCTCCCGTTTTCACGATTGTTCCCTTATAAGGATGGACGCTGAATTTCACCGAGGCCGTTCCGCTTTTTTCCCGATTTGCCGGAGACGAAATGAGAGAAGAATTTCCGCTCTCGCAGCATACGAGAAACAGAAAGATCGGAATCAGCAAGAATGTGTTCGGTCTTAAAAACGAATTCTTAAATTTTGAGTTCACTGGACGCTCCGGAGTATGGATTCTTTTTAGGCGGAATTTGGTTTCCAAGGATGACGTTCATCCATCGAAAAGGACGTATTAGAAAATGATAGAATGCTAATGTAATGGAAAGGACCAAGAAAAGATGAAGCGAAAACTTTGCGGAGATTCCCAAAGAACTGTGAACGACGTAAAAGCCCGCGAGTAAAGAAACGGGATGATGGATCAGATAAATCGGGAGACTCGCGGTTCTCATGTATTCCGTATATCGATTTTTGAAATCGAAGAACTTCTGAAAGATTCCGATCAAAAGCCGAATGAACAGCCAGCCGGCCGCGCATTTCAGAAAGATATGAAGAATTCTTCTCCAGTTTCCCGTGTAGCCGAAGTAAGACCAGAAAGGATCGATTCTGCTGATCTCGTAAAAACCCCAGAAGCTAAGTAAAGCGAGGGTTCCCCAGATCCAAAATTTGTCCGACTGAGGTTCTAAAAGAAGGTTCTCTTTGGAAACGAGCAGACTTCCACAAAGAAAAAAAGTGTAGTTGTAAACGAAATTCACGGGTTCGATCGCGAACCAGGAATCGTCCTTCATATAGAAAAGATTGATCGCGCAGGTTCCCGCGACGCTGATCAAAGTGAAGATCGAGATCGTTGTAAATTCCTCGAAGAACGTTTTTTGATCGGGATCTTTTTTTAGAAACGACGAAAGAGGGAGCGTGATTTTCCGGATCAAAAGATGTAAAACCGTGAACAGTATTAAGAAATAAAGAAACCAAAGGTGAGACGGGCGAATATTACCGTTTAAGAATATTCTAAAATAGAAATCCAAGTAGGAAGGTTTTTCGCCGGCTTGTAAAAGGGAGACGAACGATTGCATCGGTGCGAAAAGCAGAATTCCGATCACGGTGGGAATGAAGATCCGGAAGATTCTGACCCTCAGAAATTCTTTGAGAGTTTTGGATCGAAAGACGACTTCCGTAAAATAACCCGATAAAAAAAAGAATAACGGCATTCTGAAAACGTGCACCCATTCCCCGAACACGTCGAAAATTTCGGATCTTTCCTCGTTTCGAAGGGGATATTTGATTTCCGCGGCGTAGACGATCGCTACGTGAAACACAAGTCCGAGCAGAAGGGCGAAGGAACGAAGATTGTCTAAGTAAAAGAGTCTTTTTTTATTATTTTCTTTTACTACTAAAGATTGCTTTGAGTTCAAGCATCCACCGTATATTTAAAAAGGGCTTCTCGAATGATCAAGGTGGATGGATCTTCTTTCGGCTGTTCCACCATTTTGTCTTTTACCAATAAGCTGATCGCCTGAACCAAGTCTTGATGTTCCAAGCCTACTCTTAATATCGCCCATTTCATAAAATGATTGAGATGAATTCTGTACGAAGTTCCGTCCGGTTCGCCGTGGGTTTGAGCAAAGTTGATGAGCGCGGAAGTGACTAAATTCTTTTTGTCGGCTTTCAAAAGAGAGGCAATTGTTTTGTTGGTTTCCCGCAATCGCGAGGAAAGAATTTTTACGATCTTCATGGAGAAGCCGGGATTTGTTTGTATCAGATTAAAAAAAGCTCCTTCGTTGATCGCGATGAGCGAAACATCGGTTCTTGCAACCGCTCTCGCGCTGCGAGGAGTTTTGTCGATCAGTGCCATTTCGCCGAACATATCCCCCTCTTTTAATTCTACGAGGAGTTTATAAGCCTCCTTTACTTTTTTGTGAATGCCTACTTTCCCTTTTACGATCAGATACATCACTTCCGCTTCCTGATTTTCTTCAAAGATAATGTCGGATTCTTTATATTCAACGCCCAGTTTATGGACCATGGATTCGGATATTTTCATAGCTCTTGACCGACCTCATTTATAATTTGATAAGAATTTTGACAGAAGGCAGATTCAAAATAATTTCAAGAGATCAACACCAGCATGAAAGGCCGCGGAACCGGAATCAATCAAAATCTACAATTGAATTCTGACAGTTTGAAATGTTTGATTCTTTCTTTGGTCTCTAATTTTTTTATATCAAATCATAGAATGAATAGAAACTTATAATTAGGTAAATTCATGTTGACTCTTCATTTGCTTCCGTTATTCCTTTGGGTCTTTAGAACTCAAGTTGGAGGGAGCATGAGCCGTACTCGGATTCTTGCCGTTTTTTTAATTCTTCTTTTATTTGGAATCGGATTTTATATCCTCAAACCTTCTCCGATCGACCCGTTGGCTTACATACCTCCGATTCCGCCCGCGATGGAGGGCGCCTTTTTCCCCAATCAACTGTTAGCCGATTCGGAATTGATCGCTGCGGGAAAATTGCAAGGGCCCGAAGATATGGAAGTGGACGATCATGGGAACGTCTTTGCCTCCTGCGAAAACGGCAAGATCATCCTCATTTCTCCCGAAGGAGACGTAAAAGCGCACGCTGCGACCGGAGGCCGACCCTTGGGCAGTAAACTTCTTCCAGACGGGCGTTTGATCGTCGCCGACGGAGAAAAAGGTCTTTTGGAGATCGGAGTCAAAGGGGAAATCAAAATTCTCAGCACCGAGGCGGAAGGTCTTCCCTTTCGATTTACGGACGATCTCGACGTAGCAAAGGACGGAACCGTTTATTTTTCGGACGCCTCGGATAAATACGGAAGTCAGGAATATCTCTTCGACTTAATGGAGGCAAGGCCGAACGGAAGATTGTTGAAATACGATCCATCCACCGGTAAGACCGAGGTTTTGTTAAAAGAATTATACTTTGCTAATGGAGTTGCTCTTTCACAAAAAGAGGATTTCGTTTTGGTGAACGAAACCTATCGATATAGAATCCGGCGTTATTGGCTGAAAGGGCCCAAAGCGGGCACGAACGATTTTTTTATCGAGAATCTTCCGGGATTTCCGGACAATATTTCGGCCGACGGAAACGGAACCTTTTATCTGGCGCTTTTTACGGTTCGGAATTCTTTGTTGGATTCTATTCTGCATCCGCGCCCCGGTCTCAAATCCTTTATCGCAAAACTTCCCAAATTTCTATGGCCGAAAGCCCAGCCTTACGGATTTGTGCTTCTGTTGGATGAGAACGGCATTCCTCTTCGGAGTTTTCAAGAACCGAGCGGAAAACATCTGAAGGCGATCACATCCGTAAAATATAAAAATGGTTTTCTCTATTTAGGCAGTCTTCACAATGATCGAATCGGAAAATACAAATTGAATCCGCAGAGTAACCCGTGATTGCGGAAAGATTCCAATTCCAGTAAGAAGAAAGAATGAAGAAGAAAAAGAAATTCCCTTTTGAGACCGAAACGACGTTGCAACTGATGTCCGCGATTTCGGATCCCGTTAAGCTCAAGATCGCAAAAATTCTTTCGTGTCATCGCGAAGTAAAGGCGGGGGATATCGCGAAAGAATTCGATATTTCAAGGACTACGATTTCGCATCATCTCAATAAAATGAAACTTTTGAATCTTGTATCTTCTAGAAAGGAAGGGAAGGAAATCTATTACTCCGTTGATAAAACGCTTATCGTGGATACCCTAAAAGAAGTTGTAAAATTTTTGGAAGCCTAAAAGAATGAAATATGTCGATGAGTGTGAACATATAAATATATAGGTCGCCGATTTCGAAGGGAGGAAGAATGGATTTTACAATACCGGCAGAAGTGGAAGATATTAAAAAAAGAGTCCGCGATTTCGTGGAAAACCACGCGATTCCCGCTGAGGATCATTACGATTACGATCATGGTAGAATGCCGGAGAAGATCACCGAAGAACTCCGTAAAAAAGTAAAAGAACTCGGACTCTGGACTCCGCATCTTCCCAAGTCGGAAGGCGGACTCGGATTGGACATGGTCGGAACCGCTATCATTTTTTCGGAGCTGGGAAGATCTCCGATCGCCCCTTATCTCTGCAACTGCGACGCACCCGACGAAGGGAACATGCACCTTCTGCATATCGCCGCGAACAAAGAACAAAAAGAAAAATATTATTATCCGTTAATTCAAGGGAAAATTCGTTCCGCATTTGCGATGACGGAGCCGCCTCCGGGCGCCGGCGCGGATCCTCAAACTCTTTTCACAAACGCAATCAAAGACGGAAACGAATACGTGATCAACGGGCATAAATGGTATTGTACGGGTGCGAACGGCGCTTCTTTTTTGATCGTCATGTCCAAGGTCGCCGATTCTTTTAGAAGAACCACGATGTTCTTGGTCCCGACGGACACTCCCGGTTATACGATGGTGAGAGAAATCGGGGTGATGGGTTCGCACGGTCCCGGCGGTCATTGTGAATTAAAATTCGAAAACGTTAGAGTTCCGGAATCCGCGATTCTCGGAAGAGTAGGCGAAGGTTTTAAATGGTCTCAGGAACGTCTGGGCCCGGCTCGCCTAACACACTGTATGCGCTGGCTCGGACTTGCGAGAAGATCGATCGAAATCGCAAGGGAATACGCTCTCAAAAGACAGGTTTTCGGACAAAGGATCGCGGATCACCAGGGAATTCAGTGGATGTTCGCCGAATCCGCGCTTGAAATAGAATCCGGTTACATGCTCACTCTGAAAGCTGCTCACACACTCAGAGCGGGAGAAGACGCAAGACAGATCATTTCCATGGCGAAATGGAGCGTGTCGGAAACCCTTTGCAAAGTGATCGATCGTGCGATTCAGATCTGCGGTTCTCACGGATACGGAAGGGATATGAAGTTGGAATTGTTTTATAGGGATGCGAGAGCCGCGAGAATCGCCGACGGACCGAGCGAGGTTCACAAGATGGTGATCGGAAGAAACTTGGTGAGCGGCAAACACGAATTTTAGAATATTAGAATTTACTAAAAATATGAACGACATAGAATTAAAGAATGTTCTGGAAGGATATCTTTCCGAACGATTGAAGGGCAAGACCGAAATTCACGCGATGGTTTCTTTGAGCGGAGGCGCCTGTCAGGAGAATTTTCTGGCGGAACTCAAGGTTCAAGACGGACCTGAAAAAGGATCCTATGAAACCGTATTTCGGACCGACAAAGGCGCGGCCTTACTCGCCTCTTTGAGTCGAGAAGACGAGTTCGGAGTCTGCGATCTCGCCTACAAGGCCGGAGTAAAAACGCCGAGACCTTTTTGGCTGGAAACGGATCGTTCCGTGACGGGAAGTCCGTTCTATTTTATGCAGAAAATTTCCGGTAAGGCGACTGGAAGATATATCGTAAAAGATCCTTCGCTTAACAAAATCCGAAATCAGCTTACGGTTGAACTCGCGGAAAACCTTGCGAAGATCCATTCCGTAAGACCGGAGAACTGCAAGGACGAGAAGTTAAAAAAAGTTCTTTGGATGGGACAGGATCCGAAAGACAAAATGGTCGCGACCGGCTCGATCCATTCTCTTCGGTTGGAATTGGAAAAGAAGGCTGAGAGTTATCCCGCTATGGAAATGATTCTCAACTGGCTCGAAAAAAACGCAAAACCTTCGGAAGACGTTGTTCTGATCCACGGCGATTTTAGAACCGGAAATTTTATGGTAACTCCGGACGGTCTGCAAGGAATCGTCGATTGGGAGTTTGCACACTGGGGAGATCGCCACGAAGATCTTACCTGGCTTTGTATGAGAGATTGGAGATTCGGAAAATTGAATAAGGAAGCGGGCGGTTTTGCAGACCGGTCCTCATTCTACGAAGCCTATGAAAAGGCTTCGGGTATTGCTCTGGATCCCGCGATGATCACTTATTGGGAAGTGATGGGAAATCTTCGGTGGGCGATCGGTTGTATCGGCCAATCCGAAAGACATCTTTCCGGAAAGGATAAAGGAATCGAACTCGCCGCGATCGGAAGACGGGCCTGCGAGATGGAATACGAAGCGATGAGGATCATAGAAAATGCAAGATAAACCGAGTTCGACGGATCTTCTGGAAGCGATTCAGGATTTTCTAATGAAGGAAGTTCTTCCCCAGTTCAAGGATAAGGATCTTTTATCCTATAAAACATTAGTAAGTTGGAATATGCTGGGAGTGATCTCGCGGGAAATCCGTTCGGGAGAAGAATTGCTCGACAAGGAGCTGACCAGGCTTTCCAAACTTCTGAAAAAGGAAGTTTCGTTTCCCGCGACCCTCGATGAAAAAAAGAATCTCGCGAACGTTTGGAACTTCGAACTCCGAGATAAGATCAGAGAGGAAAAGTTATCCATCGAAAACTCGGAATACTGGAATCACGTCAAGGAAACGGTGAGAGAAAAGGTAGAAGTCACCAATCCTAGGTTCACGACGGAAAGTTAAGTAAGAATTCATGTCAGTAGTTTATCTCGTTCGCCACGGTCAGGCAAATTCGCAAGGATCGGATTACGACCTTCTTACCGCGCACGGAAAAAAACAGGCCTTTCAGTTGGGGCGATACATGGCGACTAACGGAGAAATTCCGGATCGAATCATAACCGGAACCATGCGCAGACATTTGGAAACCGGAGAATCTTTTTTGGAAGGCGTGAAATCGGTCGTGGGAGAACAGGAAAAATTCTCCTTGGATTCTTTTCTGCAAAGAGACGCTGGATGGAACGAATTCTCGCCGGAGCTCTGGGCCTCTTATTCCAAGTTGATCGCGTCTCAGAGAGCCGAGTTTGAAAAGACGCTCGTTCAATTCGGTAAAGTCAGACTCAAGGGAGGGATTCGATCCGCGGCGTTGTTCTTCAAATTGACCGAGGAAATTCTCAAGGTATGGAAAGAGGGGAAGGAAACTCCGGACGGAATCGAGACGTATCGGAATTTTGAGAGTAGAGTATTCCATTCTTCTAATATTTGGTTTTCGCCGTCCGATAAGGAAAGAAATTTCATTTTCACTTCGGGAACTCCGATCTCCCTGGTGTTGAACCGTCTCTTGCTTCAGAACGAAGATAGTTTTGCCTGGATGCCCTGGATCTGGAACACTTCGGTCAGTACGTTTCGTTGGGTGAGGGGAAAGTATCTTCCTGTTTCGATCAACGGCGTCCCTCATCTGTTCGAAAAAAGCGACCGCACTCTTTTTTAATTTACAGCCCGCCCAAAACCTTGTTTTGTTTTGTCAAAACGATCAATGCTGCAAGGCTCTGTCCCGGTTTTGGGCCAAAATCTTATATAGAAATCATTCGAGATAGAATTTCCTTTCTATGAGAAAATGGATCGACGTAAAGGGCGCTTAACGTCTATACTGTCTGTCGTTTGTGAGCGATTGATGACAATACAACCAAGTCATTCTCGACCCTCGATTCCCAAAGTCGGAATTTGGACGTTTTGGATCAGTACGGTCCTTGTGTTCGTTTCCTTTGCGGCGAATTATTACTATGAAGATAGAAACACAGATAGACTTATAGACAATATTCATTGGACGATCTCCTATGTTTGCGCCGCCGCACTTGCTTGGATCGGTTATATCGCCGCCGAAGGAGGAATTCACCGTTTTCGGTTTTGGTTCGCGCTCGGCCTTTCCGCGAACGCGCTCGGACAACTTTCCTGGGCGATTCAAGTTTATCTGGATTACTATGTCACTCCGACTCCGAGTGATTATCTTTTTCCTTTGGTCGCTCCTTGTTTTATCACCGGATACTCTATTATCGTTATTGAATGTAATAAGGAAAAAATCAGAGCCGTCGTTCTCGACGCGCTCGGCCTGACCACCGCGATTCTTACTCTTTCCTTGGCCCTGTATCTGCCTCAGAGGGAGGGCGTCAGCATTCCTCAACTTCTTCCTCTGATCAATCACCCGGTTTCGTTTCTTACCGCCGCCGCGTTAGGCGTTCTTTTGATACCGCTTCTTCGGCTTCAACCGGATCGTTACTGGTTTTTGTTTTTATTGGGAACCTGGGGAACCGGTTTTTGTTGGCTTGTATGGAACGCGCTTTTTATATCCGATATTCCGCCGGACGGAACTGCGCTTAACGCTTGTTTTTCCGTTTCCGCTCTTGTGATGGGTTACGGTTCTTTGACTTGGTTTCCGAAGTTCAACGAAAGTCCGATTTGGGAAAGAAGATACGAAGCCGCGCTTCGGCTTTTACCTTTGTTCGAGGTCGTGGCAAGTTCGATAACGATCGTGTTGGCCGGAACTCTTCCCGGTTTTCCTCAAGGCGTTAGAATCGTTGCGTGGACCGGAACCACGATCGTAGTCGTGATTGCGAGCGTGCGGCAGAGTTTTCTGGTAAGCGAAATGACCGAGACCGAACAAAAGATCCGTTCCATCAACGAAGGTTTGGAAGGAATCGTCGCAAAGCGTACGGAAGAATTAAGAACCGTAAACCAATACCTCATTTCTAAGAACGATCAAGTCCTGAACGCGATGGAAGAATTGAGAAACGCGCAGAAACAACTCATTCGCTCCGAAAAGATGGCGGTCCTCGGACAATTGGTCGCCGGGATCGCTCACGAACTCAACACACCGCTCGGTGCGATCGTTTCTTCCAATGAAGGGATTCGTTCCGTGTTGCACAATTCGTGGGAAGGATTGCTGCGAGATTATTCCGGATTTACGGAATCGGAAAAATCGATCTGGGAGAAATTATTTTCCAAAGGAATTTCTCCGAGAGAATTTTACGATACGAAGGAAGAAAGAAGTAAAAGAAAAAAAATCTCCGTTTTGTTAAGCGAACAAGGAATCGGGGAGGCGCTGCGTATCGCGGATATTCTTACCGACTTGGGTTTGAGTCCCGAAGACGTTTCAGAAGTTTCGAAAAGTTTAAACGTAAAGGACAATCTTCTTTTGATCGCTCAAAACGCTCTTTCCCTTTCTAGTTTGGCGAGGGCGAGTTTTACGATCGAAAAAGCGGCCGAAAAAGCCTCTCTCGTGATTCAAGCGCTGAAAGAATACGCGTATAAGGATCGATCGGGAACCGTGATGGCTTCGGTTGATATTCGAAAACAATTGGAGACCGTCCTCACTCTTTATTATTCCAAATACAAAACGGACGTTGAAATCGTAAGAGACATGCCGGAAATTTCGATCGCCTGGGGAAACGCGGAAGCCCTAACCCAAGTATGGACAAACATCATCGGTAACGCCCTCTATGCGATGAATTATAAAGGGAAGATGAAAATTTCGTGCAAGGAAACTCCGACGAGTTGGGTCGTATCGATCTCGGACAGCGGAGGCGGAATCGAAGATACGATTCGTGATCGAATCTTCGAACCTTTTTTTACCACAAAACCTTCCGGTGCGGGGACCGGACTCGGTCTGGATATTTGCAGAAGAATCATAGAAGACCACAACGGAAAAATTTCCTTTGAAACCTCGGAGAAGGGAACCACCTTTCACGTGGTTTTACCGATTCGGAACCAGAGTTCCGAATCGATCTAAATTCTATTTTCCTAATATAGCTTGACCTTTCTTTTTGAGTTCTTCCTCGTCTTTTTTGTATTCCACTTTGTTAGGAATGTCTTTTCCTTTTATAAAAGCGGGGCGTTTCGCCAATTCTTCGTCCCAGCGTTTTAGATTCGGGAATTCATCCAATGAAATTTCAACCCAGTCGTGGACGTTGACCCAGGGCCAGGTCGCAATGTCGGCTATGGAAAGTTCATTTCCGCCGAGGTATTTCGTTTCTCCCAATCTGCGATTTAAAACCGAATAAAGACGTTTTGTTTCGTTTTGATATCTTGCGATCGCGAACGGAATTTTTTCGGGAGCGTATTTTAAAAAGACTCCAGCCTGGCCTTGCATCGGACCGACTCCTCCCATCTGAAACATCAACCATTGGATCGCTACGCTTTTTTCTTTCGGATCCTTCGGCAAAAGTTTGCCCGTTTTTTCGGCGAGATATATAAGAATCGCGCCGGATTCGAAAACCGCGAAGTCTCCGTTGTCCTTATCGATGATTGCGGGGATTCTTCCGTTCGGATTGATCTTTAAAAACCATTCTTCTTTTTGTTCCAATTTTCCGATATCGATGGGATGAACTGTATAAGGAATTCCTAATTCTTCCAACATGATGGAAGCCTTTCTTCCGTTGGGCGTCGAGGCGGTGTATAATTCTATCAATGTTTTTCTCCTTTGTTTTTGGAAATTAGTTCGTGTTGGTATTAGACTCCGGCGAGCGCAGTTGTATTTTAAAAAGTTACAATTCCAAAAAAATCTTCGAATCTTTTTTCAAAGATGCCGTCGTCAACATGGATTGTCCGATCAACAATGACTTGTAACCCGGACTTCCGATCGGAAATTGGAAAGATGGCTTGGATCTATCTCATCGTCGCTTCCGTTTTTGAAATCGGATTCACTACTTGTTTGAAACTTTCGGAAAATTTTTCAAAGCCGTTGTGGACCGTCGGCTTCGGGGTTTCCGCGGTTTTGAGCCTTGCCTTTTTAAATAAGGCGGTTCAGACGATTCCGATGGGAACCGGTTACGCGGTTTGGACCGGGTTGGGCGCGGTAGGAACCGTTTTCGTCGGCATTTTACTTCACGGCGAACCTTTGGATTTTTGGAGAGGCTTTTTTCTTTCCACCCTGATTCTTTCCGTCTTGGGCTTGAAGTTTTTAGTCGCCGAATGACTTATCTTGAACTGTGAACGAATCCGTTTAGAAATATTTGTATTTTAGAATATTCTTAAATTATTAAATTCCCTGGATTTATTCGCCCGTTTACGGCGCTAATCCTGAAACCCAGACGAAGCGGAAACACCGTTGTTTTATGAATTCCGATCTTTGTGTGAGTTCCTACAAATTGGGTCTCATAGGCCTTTCGTAAGATTTCGGATCGTTTCGCATCATTGCAAAAGCGTATGAGTTCCCGCATCTTAGGACAAATTCAAAACAAAACGACCGGCCCTGCTTTTGAAAGCCGGAACTAATCTATCGAGAGATCGTATGCTTTTTTTGAAAATTCCTAAAAGAATCGAATCTGAGTTCTTGCCTAAGAGGAAACGTTATGCGAGATCTGGCTCGGACTTTTATCCGCTCATTCCGATTGTTTGAGTTCCGCGTTCGCTTTTTGACGTTTGAGTCGTTTTCGGATTTCTTTCCCTCGTTTCTGGTTTACTTCCAAAACTTGGAGGAGAGTATCGATCGGAAAAACGGTTCCTTGGAACATTCTTCGCATCGTCCTTTCCGACATATCGTACCAGCGCGCTTTTGAAGAGACTAAGAGTTCTCCCGTCTTAGAAAGATGAATGGTTGATTTTGTATAGAGTCTTCTTCTTCGAACCATCGTCACCCAACAACGGACTTCCACTTCTTCCTGAAGAGGAACCGCTTTGTGATAGCGCATATACAATTGATCCGTCATCACAAAATGACCGAGATGAAAACAGAGAACGCCTTGCGCTTCGTCGAGAAGAGTCGCGAGAACTCCGCCGTGCGCGTAACCGGGTGCGCCTTCGAAGGCTTTTTCTATTTTAAAAGGAAATCGAACCTCTCCGCTTTCTTCGTGAAAAGGAAAACTCGCATGAATTCCCTTCGGATTATCGGGACCACAACCGAAACAGTTCTTATGATGCCAGTCTTGTCCGTTCTGACTGGCTTTGATCTCCCGGTAGATTGTATCAGGTTCCATCTTTTTCCTCCGGAAGGAATTTGGATTCTTTCGATCGATCCGAATTTTACAAAGGATCCGATTCTTCTTCCATGAAAAAATCGGAGGGTTTGGATTCAAGTGAGAAACGATCGGAAATTCCGGAGCGGCCGTTTCCGTTCGTTCGCGGAAGAGGTGGTAGAATTTCGATTCTTTATCAATATACCTTGACTGAGAGCTTTACGATCTTATTCTACGTTGCGTTTCATCAAGGGAGAATTTTTTATGAAAGCCGCAATCTTAGAATCCGGAAAACGAAGTTTAGAGATCCGCGACGTCTCGGTTCCGAACGTCGGTCCCGGACAAGTAAAAGTTAAAATCAAAGCGTGCGGAATTTGCGGATCGGACGTACATCTTGTCGTTCACGGAACTCTCAAGTGCAAACACTTCCCGAGAGTTCCCGGTCACGAATCGTCCGGAGTCGTCGAAGAAGTGGGCGAGAATGTAAGTCGCTTTAAAAAAGGAGACCGAGTCGTGATCGCCGCGGGCACTTCCTGCGGAGTCTGCGCCTATTGCAAAGCGGGTCGTGAGAATCTTTGCAAAGAACTCGGCGTTTTCGGTTTTGATAGAGACGGAAGTTTTGCGGAATACAACGTCGTGGAAGATCGTTATCTTTATCCCTTACCGGATGCGATTCCTTTTGATCAAGGCGCGATTCTCGCCGACGCGGTATCCACTCCCTATCACGCGATTCGATATCGCGGGAATATAGTCGACGGGGACACGGTGGCTATTTTCGGATGCGGAGGTTTGGGGATTCACGCGGTCGCAGTGGCAAGGGCACTTACGAGCGGAAAGGTAATCGCACTCGACGTCGACAAAGGTCCTCTTGAGAACGCGGCGAAATACGGAGCAGACGAAGTGATCAATCTCAAGGAAGTGAGAAATCCGGGCAAGGCTTTGAAGGAAGTCAGTCAAGGCGTGGATCTTCTCGCGGACTTTTCGGGTTATATGTCCAATATCGAAGAATCTCTGAGGGCGATGAATCCGGGCGGGAGAATCGTTCTTGTCGGAATCGGAAGACAACCTCTCAAATTTCAGATCCCTTTTATACTCATCGAGAAAATGATTTCGGTTTCCGGTTCGTACGGTTCGGACAGAAGGGCGATCCCGGAGTTGATCGATCTGTATTTGAAAGGCAAGATCAATCTGACACATTCCATCACTTCGCATCATCCATTAGAAGAATTGAATGAATGTTTGGAGGCCCTGGATGAAAGAAAAGGGAACCCGATTCGATTTATCATCGAGCCGAGTTGAAAAACCTTCGGAATCTTTGGAAGAATCGAATTCATTCGGAATTGCTTGGAAAAGCGGGTTTCTCCGCAACCTGAGCATTTTCTGAAAAGTAGGAACTCCTTCTTTTTTCGGGTTCACGGCCGATGCCTTTATTGTAGCGATCGTTATAAAAATCTTGCTTTTTAAAAATCAGGATCTACGGTGGGAAGAATTCTTCCGTAATATATATCGGTTGTTATTTAAAGGTGATTTTGTGAAAACTCAAATTCGAAAACTCGTTCTTCCGGGCCTCGTCCTCTTTTCCATTCTTCTCGTATTGCCGGTCTTAGGTGCGTTCTCCCTCAAGGATATTCCGCATTCGATCGGACCGGACGGCAGAGAACTTTCCAAACAGTTTCTCGGACTTTTGAGAGGGGCGGCAAAAAAGGTCCAGTATGACGGAAGAGCATTAGAATTTCATAATTATATCGAGGCCTCTCTGGAGAAGTTCGAGTTGAAAAAACTTTATCATTCGGAGTTTCTTCAGAAGGAAGAGGACGGAACTCATTGGGTGAGTTACAAGGGCAAATTTTCGTCGGATGGTTATAAGATCAGCCTGGAAGACAAACGGATGAAGACGATTTCGGTTTCTTCGTTCGGAGATTTCAGCGCCGAATTCGATTTGAAACATAACCCGAAACCTCTTTTTAGCGGAACTTCCTATTCCGGGAATTTGGATCTGACCACTCATTTGGGTCCTTTTACCCACAAACACGCGGTTACGGCGATGGAATCCTCGCTCAAATTTTTGGATCCTCAGAACGTTAGACATATCGACGCGCCGGCCTCGCTTATATTCAAAAAAGTGAATGATCCGGAAGCTCGAAAAGTGTTAAACGACTTGTCCAAATCGTTTCCGGATCTGGCAAAATTCTTAAACTACTACTTCGGCTTGGAATCTCTTCTGGTCTTAAGCGAAGACAAGGCGACTAACGGAGAAGGGGCGATCACTAAATTCAATTTTAAAGGCTCCATTTCCAGAAATATTTCGGACGACTACGAGGAATTGGGGGATTATCTGGATTCCATCAAATATCTGGGCTGGGTTTATATTCGATTGGAGAATCCGAAAGGAAAAACTCTCGCCGAAATTCGCCTCAACTCTAAAACGCCCGATATATCCTTTAAGTTTATCACCAAACACGGAAAAATTCTTCCCTATGATTCGAAAGGAAATTTATTTCCGGAGGATTCTTTTGCGGTCTCCTCCTTGAATCATTTCCCGTTCCAAGTGAAGGTAGCGGTGGAAGCGAATCTCTACGGTCTTTTGCTCGAAAATCCGGAAATCCTTCTTTCGGGCCTTTTTGTAAATCATCCGGAAAACGCTTCTCTTTCCTTTAAGATCGTCAAGATCGAAAAGTTCGACGTCTCGGGAGGTTTTTCCTACGTAATTCCGACTTGGGCGATCAACCTTGTCATTCCTGGGAATTTAGAATCGATCATCCACGAATTCACCGAAACGCTCGTGCACGCCAACGGAGAAAAAGGAACCAAAGTTTCCCTTTCCTGGAACCGAGATTCCGGAAAGACGCTCATGAAAACTCATATCGAATCCGAATTCCTGGATAACTTTTTCATCCGTTTCGGACTTAAAATCTGGAATCACAAGGTCCTTCCCTCCGAAGAAGCCCGCGACGATATCCGAAAGGTCTTTATCCGAGCGATGGATTTGATTATTAAGGATATTTAATGTTTTTTGGTTTCGGATTTCGTTTTCAGCGCGGCAGGGATCGATGCGGAGTCAAGTTATTGCTCAATCTTTAGATCTTCGTTTTCTAAAAAGCGATTCAATAACTTGACTGAAGCGGAGAGCCCGTCCGCCGCCAAAAATCGTATTCCAAATATTTAAAATACTTTTTCGGAATTCGATTTTTTCTTAGAGCCCCGTAATCGTTCCGCAGGTCGTGAGTAGATCCTTTGCGCTCGCATAAGACGCGTCGGATGTCGCCACTCCGAGCGCGAGATTGATCCTGCTTTTGTTGAAGTTGGAGTTCACACAACTTCCTCCGTTGTTCGAACACTTCGCGTTCCCAGGTTTTGTTCCAGAAGCGAGGGTCGTAAGCCAGGTCACAAAATTCGTTCCGCCCGCGCTGACTCCGTACATATCCTCCGAGGTCGTAATCGTATGAACGTCCCCCGGAGCGACGTAGTAGGAATAATTCGTCGCACCTCCGGAGATCGCGTTCATGGAAGTTACGGCCTGTTGCGACCAACCGCAGGTCGCTCCGTCCGTGGAAGCCGGAGTTCCGTCAGGAACCGAACTTCCGTCCGAATCTCCGAATAACGCCGAATAGGTTTTGGAAGAATCATAGGGATCCGTCGTCTTCGAGTCGGAATACGTCGGCGCAGCGTTGATGATGTTCATCACCTTATAGAAGAATCTTTGATTCCCGTCAAACAATGCCGCATACTGTCCCGTCTTGTCCGTAGGATAGAACGTGGACACTTTTGTGAAAAAGTCCTGAATGGAAGGAGCTCCCGTCGTGAGATAGTTTGCGGCGATTCCGGTCACCCAAGTGGGAAGATTCGGATCCGCTCCCCACTGCGTGCTCAAATTTGCGAAGAATCCGTTCGGTACGATTCCGTTAGACGCATCGGAAAGCATATTCACTTTTACGGATGCGTTGAGGCCGCGCACCGTTTCTCTTACGATTGGATAATTCAAAAGCGCTCCGTATCCTCCTGCGCTTTGTCCGGTGACGAATACGTTTTCCACTCCGGGATATTCGGATTGAATGAATTTTAACGTCGCCAAGACGTTGTCGTATCCGCGGTGTTTGATTACCGTCGCGGCTCCCGTATTCGGATTTGTATAAGTCATATCTTTGGAACCGATATGCAGATCCCCCGTACAATATGGAATAAAAACCACGTCGTAATCTTTGAACGGATTGGATGCGTTACCCGCGTTCATCACTCCCTGAAAAGCGATCTTTACGAACTGATCCGGAACCGCGTTGAGCGCGTTGAAGTAAGTGGTCGTGCTGTTTCCAAAACAGTTGTATCCGCTCCAGCAAGCCCCTCCGCCCATAAAGTTGATCAAAAGTTTCTTATTCGAAGTCGCGACTTTTTTTCTATATAAGGAAAACGTTGTATTTCCTTCGGCTCCGGTGCAGGAAGGATTGTAGGAGCGATTTGTATAACCCGCCCCCGCCACGGTTATGGTTCCCGCCGATGGAGTGATCTTTTCGTAAGGTGTGTAGAGAAAATTCGCCACGACCAATCCTAATATCTTCTTATCCTCGTCCTTATCGTCGTTATTCTTGCATGCACCGGACGCGAAAATAAGACAAAATGCCATGGCCCATAGAATTCTTTGATTCATCTCTTGAACTCCTATCCTTTCTCTCGTTTCTGTTTTTTTGAACTGGCCAATTATAAGGTAAGCGGCAGGGAAAGTCAACCGATACATCGAAAACAATACGATGGATGGGAACGTTCAACGTTAGATTGATTGAAGAATTTTCGGAGTGAATTTGAATTTCTTTCGTTTCCGATTTCGACTTTTTTCTTCGAAGGATCCGATCCTTTAAACTCGCGTTTTGTAAATCCGTACATCGCGCTCCCGCATTCGATGAGTTTTGTCCTTTTTGTTTTTTGAAATCGTTAAGAGACATGATCTTTGAAAAAAGCGGCCTCGGTTCTTCACACCATTCTTATCCTAATTTTTTCTTTCCTTTTTTCGATCGGGCCCGTGAAAGTTCGCGCGTTCTTTCTCAAAAAGGAGACGGTCTGTCTCATCTACTCAACGATTTTAGATTGAAATCGGCTCGGATTTTATTTGAGAATCCTTTCCTCTGTAGGAACCTGGACAAATCCGGCATTTGCCGGAACCTTTTAGGGAATAGGAGACCTTTTGGACCCATTAGAGGATTTATCCGGAATCGAGGAGAACCTGATCGTTCCGTTGGATTCGATCTTGCCGCCGGAACTATTTTTGATTCCTATCAAGTCGCGTCCCGTTTTTCCGGGAATCATCACTCCTCTGATCGTTCCCAGCGGGAAATTCGCAAAGGCGGTGGAAGAATCCCTCAAAGGAAATTCCTTCCTCGGTCTTGTCCTTCTCAAGGACGAAGAGAACGAAAAGGAAACTTCCGAAAATATCTATCAGTTCGGTGTCGTCGCAAAGATATTAAAGAAAGTGCATCTGCCCGACGGCGCGGTCAATATTCTAATCAACACTGTACGTCGTTTTAAAATCAATTCCTACACGAGCAACGATCCTTTGATCGCCAAGGTTACGTATCCGGAAGAAGAACCCGGTGCGCCGAAAAACACGATCAAGGCGATGATGAGAACCCTTCTCGTGATGACGCGGGAACTCGCGCAGAACAATCCTCTTTTTACAGAAGAGATGAAACTCACGATGCTCAACGTGAACGAGCCCGGAAAGATGGCGGACTTCGTCTGTTCCATTCTCAACCTCGAAAAAGAAGAGTATCAATCCGTCATCGAATCCAACGTCTTAAAGGAAAGAATCGAAAAGGTTCTTCTCTTTCTCAAAAAAGAGATCGAACTCGTCTCGATCCAACGGGAAATTTCGGATCAGATCCAAGACAAGATCGATAAGCAGCAAAGACAATTTTTTCTCAGGGAACAACTCAAGGCGATTCAGAACGAACTCGGAATCAAGGACGATAAGTTCGAAAAGAAATACGAAAAGTTTTTGGAACGCCTCAAGTCGATCAACGCGGATCCGGAAGTCGTCGAAGAAGTCACGAGAGAACTGGATAAGTTTTCTTATGCCGATCCGAACACGGGCGACTACAACGTTATCCGAAATTACCTCGATATCCTGGAATCCCTTCCGTGGGAATCCGCTCCCTCCAGAGAAATCGATCTAGACAAGGCCAAACGCACCCTGGATCGGGATCACTACAAACTAGAAGACGTAAAGGACCGGATTTTAGAATTCCTCGCGGTCAAAAAACTGAAGGCGGACGAAAAAGGCACGATTCTTCTTCTCGTGGGTCCGCCCGGAGTCGGAAAAACTTCGATTGCCAAGTCGATCGCGGAGGCGATGGGCAGAAAGTTCTTTCGTTTTTCCGTCGGCGGTATGAGGGACGAAGCCGAGATAAAAGGTCACAGAAGGACGTATATCGGCTCCATGCCCGGTAAGATCATCTCCGCTCTTCGCATAACAAAAGAGAAGGATTGTGTGATCCTTTTGGACGAGATCGACAAACTCGCAGTGGGAATTCAAGGCGATCCCGCCTCCGCGCTTTTGGAAGTTCTGGATCCGGAACAGAACAAAAATTTCAGGGATCACTATCTCGATCTTCCATTCGATATTTCTAATGTGTTTTTTATAGCGACGGCGAATACGCTGGATTCCATTTCCAGAATTCTTTTGGATAGGATGGAAATCATCAATCTTTCCGGTTATATCACCGATGAAAAGGTTCAGATCTTTCAGAAGTATCTCTGGAAAAAAGTCCTAGCAAAAAACGGAGTCGCGCCGTACGGAATCGATTTCGAAAAAAAGGCGATCGTAGCTCTGATCGATTCTTATTCCCGAGAATCGGGAGTCCGGGGTTTGGAAAAGGTGACCGACAAACTCGTCCGCAAGATCGCGATGAGAATCGTCAAAAAGGAACCGTTTCCGAAAGTGATCCACGAAAAAGATCTCGAAACCTTTTTAGGAGTTCCGAAATTTACGGACGAAAGAATGGTCAAACCTCTCGTTCCCGGAACGGCTCTGGGTCTCGCATGGACCTCGGTCGGCGGAGCCACTCTTTTGATCGAAGCCCTTTTTATCAAAGGGAAAGGCGGAATTCTTCTGACCGGAATGATCGGAAAAACGATGGAAGAATCTTCGAGCATCGCTCTGAGTTATATTCAAAATTTCTTACATAGGGACGACCTATTCTCGGAAAAAACCGTTCACTTGCACGTTCCCGACGGGGCCACTCCGAAGGACGGACCTTCCGCCGGTATCACGATGGCGACCGCCATTCTTTCCCTCGCTCTGAATACTCGGGTCAAACCCGGTTTCGGTATGACGGGCGAGATCACTCTTACGGGCGAGGTACTCGCGATCGGAGGTCTTCGGGAAAAGATCGTCGCCGCGAAACGGGTCGGAGTTCATAAGATCATCTATCCAAAAGACAATCTTCAGCATCTGGAAGAGATTCCGGATTACGTAAAGAAGGGGATGTCCTTTTTTCCTGTGAGCCGATTCGAAGAAGTCGCCAAATTGATGTTCGACGAAAAAATTCTTCTGAAAACGAATCCGTCTCTGAAAGACGCGCTGAACGGCGAGAACGACATTCCCCGCAAAGACGTTCAAAAGAAAAAGGCCGCATCGAAGAATTCTTCCCGCAAAAAGAAGACCGGCGTTAAAAAGAAGAAGTAGTATTTTAGAATATTCTTAAATATAAATTAAAAAAAAGTAGGAGGCCTAATGGGCGTTCCATTTATCGATATCAAAAGGTTTGAACCGGGACTACTGGAAGAATGGGAAGAGAAAGTAAAGGTTCTGAGTAAGAACGCGAGTTTTATCGGAGGAGAGGAAGTTTCCCTTCTCGAAAAGAATCTTGCGGCTTACGCTCAGACGAAGTTTTCCGTCGCTTGCGCGAACGGAACCGATGCGCTTCAATTGGCGTTGAGAGCCTTGGGAGTGGGAAAGGGCGACGCGGTTTTACTTCCAGATTCCACGTTCTGGGCGACTTTTGAAGCGGTCGTGAACGTCGGGGCCGATCCTTATACGGTCGATACGAATCCGGACGACCTTCAGATGGATTTCGCCGAATTTGAAAAGGCGGTCGAAAAAGTGAAACCGAAGGCTGCGATGATCGTTCACCTCTACGGTTGGGGTTCTTCCAGAATCGAAGACTTTCGCAAACTCTGCAAATCCAAAGGGATTCCTCTTTTGGAAGACGGCGCGCAGTGTTTCGGAGTAAAATACAAAGGTGCATCTCTTTATAAGGACGCTGCGATCAGTACCACTTCCTTTTATCCCGCGAAGGTGTTAGGCGGAGCCGGAGACGGAGGCGCGGTTTTTACGAACGACGAAGAATTGGCGAACAAGGTAAGAATGCTTTCCAATCACGGAAGAATTTCTCATTACGCCTACGGCGACGTCGGTTGGAATTCGAGACTGGACACTCTTCAGGCCGCATTCCTAAACATCAGTCTCAAACATCTGGAAGCGAGAATCAAATCGCGCAGAGTTGCCGCACAAAAATATTATGAAATACTCCCAAACCTCGGGATTCAAGTGATTCAACCTCCGAAGGACTACGAAGAGAACGGTTACTGTAACGTGACGCTTTCGACTCCGGAAGAAAGACCGAACGTTCAGGAAGTGCTCAAAGAAAAGGGAATCGGTTTCGGAAACATCTATCCCGGCGCGATGAGCGATCAACCCGGAGCGAAACCTTATATCAAAGGTAAGTTCGGAGAAAAACATCTCACCGGAAGAATCTGTGCGTCCGTCCTCAACTATCCGCTCTTTCCTTATATGAAAAACGAAGAACTGGAAGAAGTGTTCGCGGCGATCAAAGAATACAACTCTCGAAAAAAATAAATTCTCAATCCTTAAGGGGCGGACTTCTCCGCTCCTTAAATCTTTTAAAAAACACTTGTCATTCAAATCCGATTTTTTAAAATTTCTGCATTCTAAAAGTAGGATCTGGATTTAAGGAATCACGAGGATTTTTCTTGTCCTTTCCTGCATTAGGTCTAATATGATATAGGGGGATCTGACAATGAATATTGATATTGGAATTTCCGAAAAAAATCGAGATACGATCAACACAGGATTGCAAAAACTTTTAGCCGATACTTACATTCTTTACTTTAAAACTCACAGTTATCACTGGAATGTGACCGGTCCGCAATTCAATACTCTTCATCTCATGTTTCAAACACAGTACAACGAACTTTGGCTTTCGATCGATCTGATCGCGGAAAGAATCCGCTCTTTGGGTTTTTTCGCGCCGAGTTCCTCGCACCAACTCGGAAAGCTGACTTCGATTCACGAAGAAGGCGGAGTTCCGAACGCGGAGGATATGATCCGTCATCTTGTTTCCGGACACGAAACCGTGATTCGAACCGCGAGATCGCTTCTACCGGTCGCGGACGAAGGAGGCGACGAAGTAACTCTCGACCTTCTAACACAAAGATTGGAAGTGCACGAAAAAACCGCGTGGATGTTAAGAAGTATGCTGGAAGTAAGAAATACTTGATTTCCGTTTAAACCGACATCGCAAAAGGGCGTCTTCGTTTCGGCGAACGCGCCCTTTTTTATTTCAAAACATTTCCATCCTTTTTTAGAAGATTCTAAACTTAGAATTTCGGTTCAGAGTAATATTTTCTACTTTAGCAAAGTCTGATTCATTTACGAACTCGGGACGAATTAGAACGAAATTCTTCGTTTTATTTTTACCTTTCCTTAGGTAATAATTTCTTGAAAAAGAAGTAAAACCGGTTCCACTCTTCTCCTTCAAGGAATTGAAACCGTGATACAAAAAATCTACAATCTTTCTCTTCTGAAAAAACTCACCTTGGTGATTCTTCCCACTCTCATTCCGCTCCTTTTATCCAGTTTTTTCTTTCTCAAAGAATTTTCCGATAAGAGCGAGTTTACGAAGAGAGAAGTCGGCGGTATCGATTTTTTCTTCGGAGCGATCGAACTCTATTCCAAACTCGTGGATCGAAGGAAGGATTTCTTTTATTCCATGAAAGGTAAAACTTCCGTCGAAGTATTAAAAAAAAGTAATCAAGCAATGGAGGATCAGCTTATCAAATTGGAGAATTTGGAAAAAGAGATCGGCTTTATGGAACGTTCTCCCGAATTTCTTGCGATTTTGAGGAAGGAATGGAACGGACTCCATAAAATTCCGGATTCGGATCTGGATATAAACGCGGTCCTCAAATCCCACGAACCGATTTTCAAATCCTTGATGGAATATCAGGAATACATCGCTCAGGATTCCAATTTGATTCTGGATTCCCACCCCGAAACTTTTTACGTCCTTTCGGTTAATATTCTGTATATTCCAAACATCATCAGCGACTTGGCGATCATTCGAGGAACCGGTTATCAATTGCTGGAACAGAAGAAGCCGGACTTTTTTTCCAAAGAAGCGATTCAGATTCTGAATAAGATTCATCATATTGAAAGTAATCAGAAGGAAGTAAGCGCGCTTCTTAAGAGGTCCGTGGATCAGAACGGAATCATCAAAAATAAATTCGAACAAAGAATTCTAAACTTGGATAAGAACGTAAAATCCAACTTGGATCTTTGCAAAAAAACTTTTACGGGAGAATCCGTCGAAACCCCGGACGTTTTTCTGAAACGTATGATCGCTTTCGTGGAAGAATATAAGGTTCTTGAAAGGGATCTTCTTCTGACGACTCAGGAATTGCTCAAGGAAAGATTGAAGGCGGATCGTTTGAGAATCGTGTTCGCACTTTCCGGTTTGTTTATTTTGCTTTTGGCGACTACGGTTTTTTGTTATATAGTGATTCGTTCCATCATCGATCCGGTTCATAAGATCACCCTCGGACTGAAACAGGCGATGGGAGAACGAGACCTTACGATTCAGATCGACGCGGTCTATCAAAATGAAATCGGTGAGATCACGGTTACAGCGAACGAATTCTTAAATTACCTCGCCTCTTTGTTTCAGAATCTATCGAGAATGGCTCAGAATTCCAATCAGATCGTAAACCAACTAACAGACTCTATACGAAACCTGAATCAATCGGCGCAATCGCAAGCCGCCGGCACCGAAGAGTCTTCCGCAGCTCTGGAGGAAATCGCAGCGTCCTTACAAAACGTTTTGCATTCGGTCGAAGGGGAAGCCCGGGACGCGCAGGATCTGAGCGTTCGATCCGGAGAACTGAAAACGTCCATGGGACTCGCAGGCGAAAAGCTGGTGAGTTTGAGCGATTCCGTAGGAAGGACGGCAACGGCCGCCGTCGAAGGGAAGGACACGATTCTTCAAGCGACGAAAGCGATCGATGAGATTCGGGAGATGGCGAAACAGATCAATTCGATTACTTCGTTGATCACCGGTATTTCAGATCAAACAAACCTGTTGTCCTTGAACGCGGCGATAGAAGCCGCAAGAGCCGGTGAAGCAGGAAGAGGATTTGCGGTGGTCGCCGAGGAAATTTCGAAACTCGCGGAACGTTCCGTCGCAAGCGTTAGAGATATCGAAAGACTTGTTTCCAATACGCACGAGGCCGTGACCAAAGGTTCGAATAACGTGAATACCGTGGTTACTTTCCTTTTGGAGTTGATTGAAAATACGAATCGATATCAACAAGAGGTCGTGGATCTCGTTAACAACGTAAAAGATAATACGACTCGGATCGACAGAATCGCTGACACGATCTTAAAAGTTTCTTCCGAGTCTTTGCAGATTGAAACGGCGACCAAGGAACAAAAATTATCCACGGATCAGATCGCCGATACGATCCAATTGATCACGACCGAATCGCAGGCGATCGCTACGAATTCGGACGAGGTTTCCATGGTCTCGGAGAAAATTCAACACCAAGCAAACGAATTGAATTCGATCCTATCTCAGTTTAGATTTTCCTAGGATTCTTATTTACAAAACTGTGCGGACTTGCAACATGAAACGTGCACTACTCGGAAGAATTCGCAAAGAAAGGTTATACTCTTTTTAGGAATTTTTTTTCGAAAGATGAACTTGCATCCGTTTCCAAGATCGTATTCGAAGCAGATCGAAATTGGCGCGAAGAATACAACTTTCCGGAGAACGTAAACAGCGCCTATTTGACGAGCGATAAGTTTTCGCCCGCCTTTATCGATCGGGAACGACTGTTTGAGTTTATATCCGATCCTAAACTTGTTTCCGTCGCGACGTCTCTCGTAAAATTTAAGGTATTCTTTTTGAATACTCAGCTTTTCTTCAATCCTCAATCTGCTTTAAAAAAACCGTATTGGCACCGCGACGTTCAATACTTGGGTGTCGAAGAGGAAAAACAAAAGGACATCGTCAAGACGGACGCGGTATTGCATTTCAGAATTCCGTTTCAAGACGATCCCGGGATGGAATTTATTCCGGGGTCTCATCTGCGTTGGGATACGGAGTTGGAAAGAAATACAAGATTGGAATTAAACTCAAGGCGTAATTTTGACGAGTTGCCGAGTTCGATTAGGATTCCGCATAAACCCGGCGATCTACTCGTTTTCTCGGCGCATTTGATTCATAGAGGAGTTTACGAACTTGACCGAAGTTCATTCGATATTCTTTATACTTCTTTTCCGAGTTCGGAACTCGAAGTTCAAAAGACGGGGCATTTTCCGAATTCAGGTTCCGCATTTTTCGGGAATCCGATTTTTGATACGACCTAGTCTTCCATCGATAACGGATCGTTTTCGTTTTAATAAACGGCCGAACGGGCGAGGCTATTTACGATTGGTCAAACGGTTTTCCAAAAAGTCGACGACCAATGCTTGTCTTGCCGATTCTTGCGTGAAGTCGTCGAGTCCGATCGTATCATCCGGATCCGAAAAAGGAGTTCCAAATCGAATCCTTTCATCGGGCTTGAACAGCCAGATCGGCCAGATAAAATAGTTCCAAAACGATTTTTCCATTCCTCCTCGATAGCGTATAACGTAGGCGGCGTATTTGTCTTCGCCTATAGGTTCATTTTTGAAAGTGGAACTCGCGGACACGCTTGAATTCAAACTTAAAAAACCGAGCGAAAAGACATTGAACATCCACCCCAAGCCGTAGCCTAAACTTCGGTTCGAATGATCTATGTTGAATTGAATCTTCCCTTCCGCTAATAGAACCGCCTCTTTACGGCTGATATCTACGATCAGTTCGTACTTTGGAATTCGAACGCAGGTTTCCGAAAATTTAGATCGTATTATATTTTTTGAATTTTCCTTTCCGATCCTTTGACAGAGATGCGGTTTTTTATTCTGCATCTCCGCGTATTTGTCGAGTTGGAATTTCCAACGGACATCGTCCAGATGAACGGGTTCCTCGGTCTCGACGGTGGTACAATAGTCGGATTTGAATAGGACGTTCGGAACCGCGTTTTTGATCAAAGTTCGGAGTTTATCCGAAGGTTTTCCGTTGAACATCTCGTTTCTATCGTAGATATCGAAGGCCGAAATTTTATCTCGACCGTTTTCACTCATACAATCCAGAGAACCGATTTTATCTCCGACGATCTGCGTATCTCCGTCGGAAATTCGGATCAGAATCGGTTTATAAACGACGCTTTCGCCGGACTGGAAAATTTTTTCCTTGAGCGGGATTTGTTGCGTATCCGAAGTCAACCAAATGCAGGAAATAAAGGGAAACAAACTTGGAATTAAAAACAACCGAAGAGAAGAAATCCAAAAGATTCTCGGTGACATCAAACTTTCTCATTTTCAAAAAACCGATCGTATTCGTCGATTTTTCTTTTTAGCCTTCCCGCTATAAACGGATCCGCGTCTTTCAGTTCTTCATAAATGAAAAGAGCTTCTCTTTGATACGCTCTTTTTTTCTCGTTATCCCAATAAAACGGAGGCGCGAATAGATTCGTAATTCGATCCGCCATCTTTACGATCCAAATTTCTCTCGGTTGTCTTTTAATTCTTTCGACGCTGTCGATCATTTTCGTTTTTTTATCGGGAATGGTTTCGTCCTTTGAAAGAGCCGAAACGCCGTCCGCGACGTTCTTTCCGAATCTGGTTTTCACTTCCTCGTATTTTAGACCCGTATCCTCTATCGTATCGTGAAGGATCGCACAAAGCATTGTCAATTCCGCGTCGATCGTCTCATCGAACTGCAAAGCGTTCGAGATCTCCAATACTACGCTCCCGATATGATTCAGATATTCCACTTTTTCGTTAGGCTGCGAGCCACCGTATTTTTGTCCGTCGTGCAAACGGGAAGCCAATTCCCACGCTTCCTGGATCCGATCAATCGACCATTGTTTCATTCTATTCTGACAACAAATACCATTCAAAAAATTGAATAAACTTTTCGAAGTAAGCAGAAGCGTAAATTCTTATCGATCGGAATGTACGAGGAATAATCGCCGACGAAGAAAAAAATTCTTTATCCCGTTATCAGATCCGGAACCACTTCTTTTTCTACTCTAAAGTTTCTAACAAGAGAGTTTAGAATCGCAGCGAGCTGTTTTAGAAAATCTCCGGTGGCGGTCAATTCCTCGGACTGAGCCGAAATTTCGTGAAAGGCCATACTCACGAATTCGATGGATTCGTAAAGTCCTTTGATTTCAGTCGACCGATCCACGATGTTGCTCAAGATGATTTCGCTCTGATCCGCGACGGAAACGTTCAGTCGATTCAGACTTTCTATAAGATTGGAATAGTGCGCGCTTTTTTCACGGATCGTGATCTGAGTCTGAGCGAGAGTTCGAAATTCTTCCGTGAGATTTTTAAAAAAGTCGACCGTCGTTGAAACAGTGGATCTTCCGCGATACACGGCCGATTGGATTTCTCCCAAGACCTCGGACGCTTTTTTTGTGCTCTCCTGCGTGCTCGAAGCGAGTTTGTTGATTTCCTCAGCCACAACTCCGAAACCTTTTCCGGAACTGCCCGAACGCGCGGCTTCGATGGACGCGTTGATCGAAAGCATTCCCAGCTTTGCCGAGATGTCGTTTAACAATTTAACGAGGCTCTCCACTTTTTTAGCGGAAGTTCCTATGTCGTTGATATCGGATTCGAGATGATTCAATTCTTTCGTGCTCAGGTCTATATTTTTCACGGAACGTTCCGATCGTTCCGAACTCTCCTTTAAATCCAGATCGAATTGTTGAAAACCTAAGACCAATTCGTTTAACATTTTTTTCGCTTTCGTTTCGATCGTTTTTTGTTCCGTCGCTGAGTTGGAGATCTTTTGAAAGGAATCCCGGAAAGAATCGAATATGGCCGTAACCTCTTCCAAACTCGCGGCTTGTTCTTGAATGTTCTGACTCATGTGTCCCCAAGCGGACGAGATCTCGGACGCGGAATTTTCAAGTTCACCCGATTTTTCCTTAATCGTGAAGATCATTTCGCCGAGATTCGAAAGATATCGGTTCATTAGGAACGCGATCGCTCCCGCTTCGGTTCCGGAATCGACGTGAATTTTGCGCGTTAGATCTCCTCCGCCTTTGGAAAGATCTTTTAAAGAATGGATCAGATCGATCCAGCTTGAACCGGATCCGTGTTCGCTGATGTTTAAACCTTTTTCCTCGAAGTCGCCGCTGACCCTGATTCCGATCGAAATTTTCAGAATCCAAAAAAGGAACAAGCCTAGTCCGAAGGCCCAAAGCGCACAAGTGACGACTCCTATCAACTGAGGGAATATTCGAATATCTTGATTATCTGATAGAATGGGAAGAAGAAGTGTGCCGATCATTCCGCAAACTCCGTGAACGGGAAACGCTCCGACCACGTCGTCGAGTTTCAGAATTTTTTCTAAGAACCAAGCGGCGAGAACGACCGAAATTCCGGCGATCGCTCCCAAAAGAAGAGAGGCCGAAGGAGCGAGAGTGTGACAACCCGCCGTGATCGCTACGAGACCGCCCAAGACGCCGTTCATACAATCTTCCACGGAAGCCACTTTATACAAGATCCAAGAAACGGAAATTGCGAGAATTCCTCCGGCGCTCGCCGCAAGACTCGTATTTAGAATTATCAGAGGAACTTCTTCCGAAAAAGAAAGAGTGCTTCCTCCGTTAAAACCGAACCAGCCGAACCAAAGGATAAAAACTCCCAAGACCGAAAACGTAAGATTGTGTCCGTGAATTTTTCTAGGAGAACCGTCCTCTTTGAATTTGTCTTTTCTCGCCCCGAGTACGATCACTCCTGCGAGAGAAATCCAACCGCCTAAGGAATGTACGACGGTGGAACCGGCAAAGTCGACAAATCCTAGTTTGGCGATCCATCCGCCTCCCCAAGTCCAGTGTCCGAAGGTGGGATAGATAAAAACCGAAACTAAAACAGAAACCACTAAATATGCAGAAAACTTAATGCGTTCCGCGACGGCTCCGGAAACGATCGTCGCCGCCGTTCCCATAAACGCAACTTGGAAGAGGAAGAAGGCGAATTCTTTTCCCGATTTAAGCCCTTCTAAAAAGAAATGATTGGTTCCGATCCAACCGTCGTTCGAATAACCGAACATAAGACCGAAGCCGATGCAAAAAAAGGCAACGGTGCCGACGATGTAATCCATCAAATTTTTGACGGCGACGTTGATCGTGTTTTTGAGTCGGGAAAGCCCGGTTTCCAACATCAAAAAACCGGCCTGCATAAAAAAGACCAAGGCCGCGCAGATGATCAGCCAGATCGGATCCGCGGATTTCGAAAGTTCCTGCGCTGGAGAATCCGCAAAGACGGGGATCTGAATTCCCGTTAAAAAGAATAGAAGTAGAAATATTTTTTTCAAATGATTCTTGGTTTTTTTCATAGATTCTAACTGTTTTATCTTTCGCTCGAAATCGGAAGCGATCTTGGAACTGAACGTTACCGGAGTCGGGAAGATACTTTATAATATTTTTTCAATCACTCGTTTCAAATGGACGTTCGCGAATCATGTTCGATTCATAGATGGAAGTGATTGAAACCGAAGTTCCGATCCGTTAGTCGCGTCTTTTGAAAGAATTCTTCCAAGGATGCGACCTTAGGATTTTTTTTATCAAACAAATGGGAAGAGGCGGATCGCCCCTCTTAATAAGGAAAGAATTTGGGGGGATTTTGCGATCAATGATTTATTCGGACGACCGTAAAATTTTGTTAGGCGATGTCGTACATACCGGATTTTTTACCGATCGATGCTGTATAACGTGTGATCGTAGACATTCCTTTCGGCCCTTAATTATAAATTAGGAACGGGGCCGGAGGAGGAAGTTGAAAGAAAGAAATAACGGTTCTAATGATGACTTTCCGATGGCAAAAAAAATCAGGGCTGAAACGCGCTAAAGAGAAGAATCCAATCGTTGCTCAAGCGTTCATGCCAATTCTCTTCGGGAAAAAAAGATCCGCCGGCGAGTTCTAAAACTGTTTTCATATACGGTTCACCGGGATCGAAATCTTTTCCGTCCAGATGAATCGATCCCCCCCATTTCTTTTTCGCCTGCGTATGGGAATAGACCCCTCTCAGCGATTCCACTCTTTCGTTGCTCAGAGGGATTTTAAATTTTTCAGAAAGTTCTTTAACCAGTCGAACGACAGCGTCGGTTTGTTCCTTGTTTGCAAGAAGCATTTCGGTATCCTTGCCAACGATTTCCACTTGGAAACAATTCGCGTTCGTTCCGGTCGCGGCCGCCGCTGTGTCCAGAATGGAATCGAGAAGCTGATGGATTTTTCCGTCCTTATCCGCTAAGAAGGTCGCGGATAGATTCCGTTTTTCTAATACTTCCAAAGTCTTTTGATAATCGGGAATTGCGGTGTAGTGTAATACGATGCAGTCGGGTCGGATCGTTCCGCGATGATTGTAACGAAGCCTTTTGTCTTCGAATGCTTTCCCTTCCGTCGTCTTCTCGATGGAATTTAGTTCGATCGAAGGAGCCGGAGTCGCGCCTCGTCCGTGAGAATACGTCTGAACGATTTTTTTTCCGGTCGCATCGACGAATTTTTCCTTTCGAATCACCCAACCCTGGATAAAACGATCCTTCCATTCCGTTTCAGGATAGAATTTTCCTTGGATGCGGGAAAACACCGCGGAAAGAATTTTTTCCCCGCCGCAATCGCCCGTATCGATAAATCTTCCGAATTTCTTTTTACTCTGAGAATGCGTAAAGACGCCTTTTCCGGAAGCGATGTCGAAGTTGTTTAGAGGAATTGAATATTCATTGGAGAGACTACGAATCAAATCGCTCAGGGCTTTGAGTTGCGATTCGTTTTTTAAAATGGATTCTCCGGAACCTTCCCAAGAAACGTGGATCGCAGAATCGTCCATCCCCGGCGCGGCCCTATAAAGAACTTTGGCCGGATCTTCCACACCGTAAACCGCCCCGTTTTCCAAAACTAGAAAATGCACCATCCAGCCGGAGGATCTACTCTTCTCTAAATATTCTTCCGCTTTGAGGGAATTCGTATGATGAAGAAGAATCGACTTCACTCGAAAGGACCAGCGTTTTTTTCCAACGGAAGTTAATGATTCTTGATCCAATCCCAAAGTAAAAAAAGGAAGAATCGGATTTTTGCCCTGAGTCGGAGTCGGTTCCTTAACGGCGGACGCGCAGCCGAGAAATACAAAAGAAAAAACGAATAGGAATTTAATAAGTGAAACGTTCATGCGGCTGAAACCTTCTCTCTGAGACGGGTCAAATCTTCCCGTAATTTTTCCAAAGATCTGGAAAGTTTTCTGTGGCGATTGATCAAATCTGAATATTCGGAAATTCTAAAATTCTTTCCGTTCTTCTTATCGTCCGCTTCCTCCGGAGCCAACGGAATGGCGCTGAAAATCTCGGAAGAAGAATCGAACTCAGTCTTGAGTTTTTGATATTCCGCGGAGCAGGAAGAATAGAATTCCGGAGGAAATTTCGGCTTTGAGGATTCCAATTGTTTTTCGAGACCGTCTTTTGCGGTTTTAAGAAACGAAAAAAGAGATTGGTTGTCTTGGACGACTTCGTTTAACGATTCCTGAAGATGGGCGACCGTCTTACTTTTGGAATGAAGAATGCCTTTTTTCGCTTTGAAATAGATCAGATAAATGAGTATGGCTGAAACGATAAAGATGAGGGAAAAAAGAAAAAAAGTCCGCTTTTCGTAGATCCATTCGAGCGTTTCCCATTGAAACAAATCGGGGTCATAGGCGGCCGTCGCCAATCCGGAAAGAAAAATAAGAAGAATCGAAAAAAAGACCGTTCGAAATGCCATTCGGATTCATGACAGTTTGTTCGCCTGACTTTGTCAAGGAAACCTTCTGATCGAAAGAAAACCGTTTCGGGAGTTTAAGATCCGCTCCGGTCAAATCCGATATTCTAAGAGATGGAAGGATCTACTCCTAAAGCGGTTTCTCAGTCCAAAGTGGTTAACTTCGGACTTTATAAGATAAAAAAAACTCTCAGAGAAGAGGGCTTTGAAGTGGTGGAAAAGCCGGATGGAAAGATCACCCTCGTAATCCGAGTCGGAAAGGAAAAACAAAGTTAGACAAACTTTGCCAATCCGAGAAGAAAACTTCCGACTCCTAACATTCCCACCAAAATCCAACGAGTTTGAATGGAAATCGTTTTGTGGATTTCCGAGATCTCCGTTTTCAATTCCACCTTAAGTTCGTTGAAATCGGAACGAAGTTCGTTCTGGCGACTGAACACCTCTTCTCGAAATTTACTCTGAGAATCTTGAATCTCGGAACGGAATAAATAAAACTCTCGAGCGGTTTCCAACTTCCACTGGTTCAATTCCCCCCGAAGAAGATGAATTTCTTCTTGGGTTTGCGATTGCATGCCGCGAACGTCCTTGTGAAGTTCTTTTATGTCTTTTTTGAAAGTGATAGTTTCCTTCTTTAGTCTTCTGTCAAAACGGCCCGAGGAAAAACCAAGAACTTCTTTTCGGAATTCATCCAGAGTCCGATTCAGAAATTTACGAAATTGTCGTGATCCGTCCAAACCCAAAACTTCCTCAAGTTTGCTTGGAATATTGTGTACCGATATTGTCATAGGATTAGAATCAGCTTTGATCGAAGTCTGCTCAAGCATATTTTTTCACCTCTTAAACGGAACGTTTCCGAGGGAGTGCGCGAGGAAATGGTTTCAGGAATATTTTTTTCTAATTTTCTAAAAAAAAATTATAAAATTCTCATATGGTTTTCTCATCAAAGGAATTGATTCTTTAGAGAAAGAATGTAGAGAATGATTTCTTTTCTGAAGAGTAAAATACTCTGTAAGGAGTTGGATTGGGAAAAAAATCGCGAACCTTTCATACGATTCCCGATCGTCCTGGAAACGGTTTTCTAGGTTAGAGCGATCGTTTTACGAGAGCTTATTCTTAGGCCTCGGAAACTAGAAACTCCAAATCCGAATTTTACAAAAAACAAATCCGTTGAAAAGTTTACAAACGCACAAAAAAGCATAATCTGCGGGAACTCCCGCGTTGTTTGAATGTCGGAGACGATTTCTTTCCAGGTCCTTTGTAGTCTTCGAATCAATAAAAAAAATATAATTTATGAAATTATCATATTTCTCAAATTAAAAAGAATCCGGATCCGTATCCGGAAGTTCCACTTCTTCTTTTTTAGGTTCCGGTTTTAGAAAGTCCGGACATTTTTCCTGGAGCCGTTCGTGGACTTTCCATTTATCGCCTGCAAGAGGCATAACGCGTAAATAGATTCTGTAATTTCGGACCGAACCTTTGCAATATCCGCCTTTCAGATAAAGATTCCCCAAAAGTTTTCTCGCACCCGGATGAGCCGGCTCCAATTCGATGACTTGATTGGCGAGACGCACCGCTTTGTCCGGATTGTTCGCTGCGAGTTTTCTCGCTTCTTCCCAAGCGGGTACTGTTTCTTTTTCATACCGTCTATATAGATCGACGTTTCCCATCTGAAACAATCGGAATATGATCGCGTCTTCCTTCCCGTTTTGGCAGATTCCATACCAAACGTCTTCTTCTCTTTCCGTGATTCGATTCGCGCGGATCCCCGCGAGTTTGGAACCGTCCACACAACCGGTTGCTTCAAAAAGATCTTTCATCGCTTGGGGAGAAGTTGCAAGAATTCTTCTCGCGCCGTTTTCAAACGTTGCGATCTCGTCCTCCGGAAGCGAATCTTCCGGATTGGGAACGTCCAAGAGGCCGGATAATACCCGGAGCTTGATGGAAGATTCTAAAACCCATTCCGGAAGATTTAAGGATTTTAAAAAGACGTCTTCTTTCTGAAAGATTCTTCTATAAACGGAACAATCGATCAAGGTTAGAATCAGAGACGAAAATAAGAAGAAACGTATGGAATGGGAGAAAAACGATCCTGAGAGGACTTTTTGATTTGCCACAATAGGTAACATGTGATTTCTCAACAATAGAATCAATCAGGAATCTATGATCCAAGAACTGAAAGCAGATCTAAACGGCAAGGGACAAAAACACTGCGTGATTGTTTCCCGCTTTAATGAATTCATCACCGAAAGCCTTTTGAAAGGCGCTCTTGAATCCTTCCGGATGCACGGAGTCAAAGAGGAAGATATCACCGTGGTCAGAGTTCCCGGAGCTTATGAAATGCCCGTGGTCGTCGCGAAGGCGGCGGCTTCCAAAAAATTCAACTCGATCATCTGTTTGGGCGCGGTGATTCGGGGAGCGACCGCTCACTTTGATTTCGTCGCGGGAGAATCAGCAAAGATCGGTTCGATCGGCGTTCAACATTCCATTCCGGTTGTGTTCGGAGTTTTGACCACGGACACAATCGAACAAGCGATCGAAAGAGCAGGGACCAAGGCCGGAAACAAGGGCGCTGAATCGGCTGCCACGGCGATCGAAATGGTCAATCTGCTTTCCCTTCTCTAAATGTCAGCCAGACGTACTTCCCGTGAAATCGCCGTTATGGCGCTCTATCAATTGGAACTCACCAAACCTCCGCTCAAGGAGGTTTTGAAATTCAAGTGGTACGATAAAAAAACAGAACAAGAAGAAAGGGATTTCGCCATTTCCATCGTAAATGGGGTTGTGAAAAATCAGGAACAGATCGATACTCTGATAAAGAAGTATTCCAAGAACTGGGACTTTTCCAGGATCAGCGTCGTGAATAAGGCGATTCTACGTTTGTCTGTTTACGCGTTGTTGTACACGTGGGAAGTTCCGAAGAACGTTACGATCGACGAAGCGGTGGAACTCACGAAAGAATTTGAAAGTGAAGAATCCGCCCGGTTTGTAAATGGAATCTTAGACGCAGTTCTCAAAAACGAAATCAAATCCGATGGATGAAAAAGAAATCCGAAAAAACAGGCTGTTCTTAGAAGGGATAGATGAAAAAGAACTCTATTTCCCGGAAGATAGGGAGCCTGTTCGGATTCGTAGATCGTATAATAAACTTTTAATATTCTGGATTCTTCTCGGAGCCGTGGTTTTGGGCGGACTCGGTTTCGCGGTTTACTATCAATTCTTCCGTTCTCCGTCTCCAGGTTCCGAATTCGCGGGCGGATTCAACAAGGATCTCGTACAGAATAAATCCGATATCAACCGTCTTTTGGAAAGACCGTATCTGCCGGACGGAAACGCAAATCCCGCGCTCACAAAGTGCATCAACCTTTATAAGGAAAGATTCACGAGACAGGCATTCGATTATTGTAATGAGTTTTTGGATTCGACCGGGACTCAAGAGGAAAAGTCGATCGCACTTACCGTGTTAGGCGTGATCCACGACGAAAGCGGACGTTACCCGCAAGCGATCGAACGTCTTCAAAAAGCGGTTCAATTCGATCCTAAGAATTTTTACGCTTACTATAATCTCACTCTCGCATACAAACACGCGGGAAGATTCGCGGACGCGAGAATGGCGGCTCTCAAAGCGAAGGAGATCGCTCCGAACGATCCGAGAATTTCCCTGCTCGCAGGAAATCTTTTCAACGAGTTGAACGATCCCGACTCGGCGATCGACGCTTACAAGGAAGGACTTGCGCAATCTCCGGACGATATGTATCTCACTTACAATTTGGCGGTGAGTTATTTTAAAAAAGGCGAGATCCCTCAGGCGGAAGAAGAATTTAAGAAAGTCGTAATGAAGTCTCCTTCCGGAAGATTGGCCGCTCTTTCCCATTCTTATCTTGGAAACATCGCTTACAATAAACAGGATTATCAAAGCGCCGAATATCATTTCCGTCAAGCGAGCGCTCTTTCTCCGAACGAAGCCAAGTATCTCTACAACCTCGCGGTGGTGCTTCAGAAGAATGGAAAAAAAGAAGAAGCGCTGAAATATTTGGAACTTGCACGGGACGCGGGCGCCAACGATCCGGAAATCTACCGTTTGATCGCGGAAGGCTTCTCCAATTTGAATCAAGGAGAGATGTCCATCTCCGCACTTCAGAAAAGTTTAAAATACAATCCGACCGATTTGGATTCTCTCTTCCAACTCGCGGAGGCGTATTACAATAAAGGCGATCTTCTTTCGGCGGAAGAAACATACAGAAGAATCGTGTCCTCCACTCCCGGAGACAGTTTTACCGAAACCGCATTGATCAATCTCGGAGTCGTTCTGGATCAGATGGAACGTTATGGGGAAGCTATCACCGCATTGAATCGAGTTCTGGAGCTCAATCCTAAAAACGCAAAGGCTTATCATACGTTGGGACTCGTTTATAAACATTCCGGAAACGGAACTCTGGCGATCGAGAACTGGAGAAAGTCCGCAGCGCTCGAGCCCGAAAACGTACAAAGCAGGGAAGCTCTGGGAGACTATCTTTTGGAGAATAAGTTCTTCAGAGAAGCGGTCGAAGAATATACGGGCGTAGTTAAACACAAAGAAGACGCCTACAAGGTTTATCTTAAGATGGCCGAAGCCTATATGGGGATGCAGGACGATTCCAACGCGGAGAAAATACTATTAAAAGTTTTGAATACTTCGCGGGACGGGGGCGATCTAAAGAACGCACACAAAAAACTCGCTCTTCTTTATAACAAGTCCAAGGATCCCGATCTGAAAAACCGAGCCAAGGACGAGGCGTTTCGTTCGGCGCACATGGATCCGGAAGATATGGAAGGGCGTCTTGTACTTGCAAAAATTCTAATAGACTCCAATTCTATTTTGGATCGCGAGAAAGCGATCGACGAACTCACTGCGATCGTACGTTCGGATGTGAGACCGAAAACCGCTGCAACCGCTTATAATTATCTCGGGATTTGTTATTACAAAAACGGAGAATACAAAAGGGCGGTGCGTTCGTTTCAGAGTTCGATCGACTTGGATCCGTCGCTTTCCGAAGCCTACGAAAACAAACGCGCAGCTTCCGCCGCTCTGGAAGAATCCACCCGCAGGGAGGGATTTTTCTGAGGCACATTTTCACAAACGTCTTCCTTGTAATTGCACTCACCCTCCCGATCGCGGCTGCGGAAACTCCTAAAGACGAATTCAGAGAAAAAGTAACGAGCCCGGGAAAATCGCAGGCGGCGGCGATTTCCGAAATCCGTTCTCGAAATCGATTGGATCTCGTCAAAGAATTACCTTCGATATTTCAAGCCGATTCCTCGGATGAGAAAGTCCAGTCCGCGATCCTAAAATTGTTCGGCGAAATAGAAGACTTGGACGGTCTTGCGCCAAATTGGGTGAACGTTTTGGATTCTTCGTTTCAGAAGACGGCTAACGTAACTCTGAAAAAAGAAATTCTTCTTTTAGCCGAAAAGAAAAAAGAAAAACGGCTGATCTATTCCGTCATCGCTGCGTTCAGCGATCCCGAAACGGAAGTAAGAATGTTGAGCTACAAACTTATGCAGCTTTTGAAGGACGATCGTGCGCTTCCGATTCTTTTAGACATGTCCCTTTCCAAAGATCCGGTCCAGAGGTTGTATTTTTTAGAATCGTCTTTGATCATTAAGGACGAAAGAATTCAGAATCAGATTCATAAACTGGCGAACGACGAAAGCGCGGGAGTAAGAAAAAAATATCTCATCGCGCTCAACCGTCTCGGGATGACGGAAAAATTCTCCCAATTTCAAAAATCGGCTACGAGCGATTCCGACGACGACGTTCGACTTGTGGCGCTCGAGATTCTAAAAAACAAAAGGAACCGTCAGAACATTTCCCTTTTTTACAAGGGTTTGAACGACGTTAATCCAGATATAAGAAGAGTTTCTTTGGAAGCGCTTCTGATCTTTCAAGATAAACAAGGCGCAAAAGCGATCTCGGAACAATTGACGAAGGAAGACACGCTCTTTCTCAAAGCGAGAATGATCGATCTTTTACTGGATCTCGGAAACAACGGCGGAGGCCAGGGGATTCTCGCCGTGCTTACTAACGGCGAAGAGACTGAACTTAGAACCAAGGCGGCGTATGCGGTCGGAAAGTTAGGCGCTAATACCGGCGCAGTCGAACTTACCAAAATTCTTTCCGAAGAAAAAGAGAACATGGTCAAATGGCAGTTGATCCATTCTTTGGGGGAACTCAAAGATAAGAACGCAGTTCCTGCGTTACTCGTCCTTGCAAGAAATCCGAGAGAAAAATTGAATCTACGTTTGGAAGCCGTCGTAACGATCCGAACGATCAACGATCCGGAAAGCCTTCCTTCCTTGTTCGAAGCCTATGTTTCCGAAACGGAAAAATCTCTTCGTGTGGAGTTGGAAAATGCGATGAGAGAAATATTGAATCTCAAGTTCCCTCCCCGATTGCCTTAGTATAGGCGCCGATTGAAAAATCTTTTCGAAAAACGCACCCTATTCATTTTATAACTTGAAAATGACTGAATTTCCTTGAAATTAGTCATTTTGCCGACGTTAAACGTCATTGACAGAAAAATAACCTTTTTAGTAATAAGAGTAAACTTATAAGGATCCTCTAATGAAAAAATATTTTCTGTTATTTACAGTTGCTGCAATCGTTCATTGTTCACCTTCCACAATGGTAAAAATCAATACGGAACCTTCCGGCCTTGATGTTTATTACCAAGGTATGAAAATCGGTAAATCCCCCGTCGACGTTGAGATGTCCAATTTAGTTTTCGAAAAACATATCGTGGAAATTAGAAAGGATAAAAAGATTTTAAGAACATTGCCCGTAGTAACGGAGATTAAGGCCGTTAACTTGATCGGAGGAATTTGTCTTTGGGTACCTTTTATTTGGATCGCTGGACCTAAGTCTTATCAGAATTATACGATTGACGAAGCGCTTTCAGATTTCACGACGAAAGACGATTCCGCTCTGGTCGTTTCTCATCTTCCTCAAGGTGTGACAATGATGGTGGGCTCTCAAGTTCTAAGAAGCGAAGACTACGCCTATTTGGACGGTAAGGAACATGAAATCAAATTGTGCGATTCCGAATCCTGTAAAAGTATCGGTTCTCACCGATTCGAAAAAGAAAAAAGTTATTTCTATCAGCTGAACGCTAATCAACTCTAAGTTCCCGTTTGAAGGACGGAAATTCTCTCGGAAACTGATCGACGGTCTTATCTTCGATCAGTTTCCCTCTATGTCGAACGAAGGTCGTTCTATGGAATTTACCGTCATGTATAAATCGGTTTTCAATCCAGAGCAGACGATTTAATGAAAGTAGAACGGCGAGGATAAAATTTCGGCTTTCAAATTCTTCCTTAACGAAATCGGAACAGGAAGGCTCCATCGGGCAAGCTACATTTTGAAACTTACGATCTCGGGTTTGATGCTCTTCGATCTTAGAAAGAACAAAGCGGGTCAAAAAGAAACGATCCTCGTTCTTTTCGGATTTTGAAAGCGTGCCGCAGGATATATAAAATGAAATCATTATATACGTCAGCGCTTTTTTTCTTATTTTCATTTTCTTTGTTTCCATCCGGTTCGGAAGAAATCTGCAATTCCTTGGAAACCAAACACACAACCTTTCGGAATGCCATTCAATATTACAAGTCCGAAAAATATTTGGAATCCGAAATCGAGTTAAGTCGACTTTTATTAGAAGCGGACTGCGATTCGATTCGAATCTTCAAAATTTTTTCATTGTTAAGGCAAGGAAAAGAATCGGGGGACGTTTTTAGAAAATCCGATTTTGCGGATATACGGTTTCGAGTTCTTTATGAATTTACCAATCTAATTCAAAACAGATACGATCCGGTTCAAATCGAGCGCAGCTCTTCTTGTTTTTTTCCGGATTGCAAATTGGAAAGTTTAGAGCGATCGATTTTATTTTTGAGTTCGATCCAGTCCTTTGACGAATTGCATTCCTCCAAGAAGAGCGCAGGTGAAACGGAGGTCGCGGATTTCGATCGATTGCAAAAACTTTTAGAGGAAGAAGGAATTCAAATTCAGGAAAAAAGCAAGAATCCTTATGCAGCTGCGATACTATCCGGCATTGTTCCCGGAAGCGGACAAGTCTACAGCAATCAGACGGCGGAGGGTGTGACTTCGGCTTTTGTGAACTTCGTAATGATATCCGCCTCTTACGCGGTTTACACGATCAATCCGATGAGCCTTGTGTTTTATCTCCTCACGGGATCCACCTTGATGATTTATTCTTCGAACGTGGTCGGGGCTTACGCCGCTGCGAATCGGAATAACAACTTTTGGAAATATCGGGCTGTGGACAGAATTAAAAAAGAGATAATCAGTCTAAAAATCTTGGAGCAAGAGATTTTGTACAAAACCGGTTCTTTCTGAACCGTGATAGAGTGATATCCGAAGATCGGGTTTGAGAATATAAAACATTCTGAATGTTCTTATTCGTATTTTCGTTCCGCGGTTCTTTGTCCTCTTGTCCTCTTGACTTCGCGGATTTCTGGAACTTCATCCGAGCCGATTCTTAGAAACCGAATTCTCATTCGAAAAAAAAAGAACGCTTTTTATGAAAAAGAACTCGTACGGGATTTTTATATTTGGAGCCAGAAAATCCTATTCAATTTGATTTTTCTAAAAAAGACGAACCGCAAGAGACGTATCGGGGAATTTCGAAACGTTAAAAATCAAACGAAGCGGATCGTCGTCAAAAAAAGCACGCAGGATGTCCTACGTGCGAGCAGTTTGAGTATTGGAGTAAAAGGAAAGAGTGGAGGCGATATCTTTTGAAGATTTCGCATTCTTTCTAGAACTTGGTCTACGCCGGGCAACTTGTCCAAAATATCCTTTTTAGAGAATATTCAAAATTCTTAAATTACTCCAAACGTTTGTAATACCCGAGGGAAACGTTCGCGAAAAACCCTTGTTCGTGCGCCCTATGAAGGCCCAAAAGTCCGTATTGATTTTCAAATGCGACCGGATTCGGCGAATCGGTCCAAGCGTTCGGCCAAAAGCGGAGCGAGGGTTCTATCATAAAACCTTCGCTTCCACCGAACGGAAAAAATCGATAGTAGAGACCGAATCCGACCGAGCGTGTTCTGTAGTGATGAGTGGAACCCGGAGTCACATATTTGGCGCCGTATAAGAATTCCGATTCGATCGCCTTTCGAACCGTGAGGTTCAGAAAATCCTCCGTAGAGGAAATAGGAGGAACCCAGTTTTCAAAACCGTTTCCTTGGATGGGCAGATCGGAACGGATTCCTAACGTTTGGGAAAGATAGAGTTCGTCCGGGCCGACGTCGGAATGAACCCGATAGTAGTGTTCTTTGACTTCGAGACGGATATCGAAATTAGGAGTGAAAAGATAGCCGATCCCGAAGCCGGTCGTATAAGGAAGGTTGACTCTGAGATCCTGTTTACGTTCGCTTTCGTTTAAGCCGGCGCCTCCCGCAGCGTCGAAGTTAAGATTGGAGCCGTGAGAATATTCAAACACGAATCTCTTCCCGTAATAAGTTCCCGCAACGTTCCAACCTCCCAAGACCGGCTGCGAAAGTCCCCCTTGAAGAGAAATACCTTCCGCACTCAAAGAAGAGAGATACGGTAATAAAAAAATGAAAATGAGGGTTTTGATTAAGATCCTTGACATACGCTTCCTCCGAATGGAGACTACTTTACCTTAGAATCAAGGTCCGGTCGCCCCGCCCCATGGGGTGGAACCCGTTTTTTAAGGAGAAAAAGATGAATTTGGATTTCGGATCCTTTGTGATCGGCGGAGGGCTGCTTCAATCCATTCTTCTGTCCTTATTCTTTTTTCGTCTGAAGCAAAGGGGTAACGATAGTCGATATCTAGGATGGGCCTTTCTTCATTTATCCTTCTTGTTTATGATCGGCTTGGGATTTCATACGGGTTGGGCACTTGAGTTTCCGCATCTTTCCCGAATCGGATTTCCTCTGGGAGCACTCGCCGCACCGATCTTTGCGATCGCTCTGCAAAAATACTTCGGATATCCCAAAGATAAAATCTGGACCCGACTGTCTTTTGCGGCGCCTTTGATTCTTTTCTTCTATTCGATTCCGCATTACCTTCTGAGTCCCGAAGAGAAATTAAAATATATCATAGAGGATAGAATTTCTCCTCATGCGGAATGTATTCGAATGAGTCTTGTGACTCTTTTATCCAACATCGTAATTTTCGGGAGAATCTATGTTCGTCTCGGGCAATTGGGAAAGGAATTTCCGGCTTCGGTCTTTAGGGAGATTTTCGTATTTAGAAAATTTGTGATCCTATGCGTGGGTCTTCTTTGTGTTTCCTTTTTTCTTTTTTCAATCGATTCCAGATTCAGGGTCGAAACCTTATCCAACGCGGCGCTTTCTTTTTGGGTGATTGGCTTCGCGTGGTTCAGGGTCTACGCGGAAAGTTCCGAAGCGGAGCGTTCGAATTCGGACGAAAAGGAAGAATTCAAATACAAGAAATCATTGTTAAGCGAAGTGAGCGTTCAAGAGATCGGCGCTAAAATTTTTCAGATTCTCAACTCCGAAGAATCTTATCTGGATCCCGAATTTGATCTTGGAAGTTTGGCTAAGAATCTCGGAATTTCCACGCATACCGTATCACAGGTAATCGGAAGATATTTTCAAAAAAGTTTTTTAGAACTTTGCAGAGAATTTAGAATTCGAAAAGCGAAGGAACTCCTCGAACAAACGGATCATCCCGTATTGAGAGTAGGTTTGGACGCGGGTTTCAATTCAAAGACTAGTTTTTTGAGGGCTTTTAAGGAAGAGGAATGGATGACTCCGAGTGAATACAGAGAAAAGTTTCGATAAGTTTTCCTTTCACCCGATCTGTTTCTTTTCAAAGAAGAAGCAAAAAAAATACAATCCCGCTTTTGGGAAACGGATCGAACAAACTCTTAATTCCATTGATTTCTAAGTCCATCGTAATAGTTTCAATATAAAACTATTACGATGAAATTTGGAAAGAATCATTCCGGATTTCAAATTCGACATTCGTCTTCTCAAAAAAAGAATTCACTTCCCAGAGCGCTTTCTGTTTTTCTGAAGGCTATGTCAGAAACAAGAAACCAAACCTCGACCGAGCATTATAGAAAGCTGGAAAACATGTATCAAGGCGCTCCGGTGAACGTATATTTCAAACCTTCGCTTACGATCGGAAAGGGAACCTCCGAACTCAAGATAGAAATCAGAGAAGATTTTTTTCACGCAGCCGGAGCCACACACGGAGTCGTTTATTTCAAAGCCGCGGATGACGCCGCTTTTTTTGCGGCCAATTCTCTCGTAAAAGGAAACTTCGTTTTGACTTCCACGTTTCACCTAACACTTCTTAGGCCGATACAATCGGGGGTATTGACCGCAAAAGGATCCGTGATCCAAAACGCGACTCATCAGATCATCGCTGAGTCCATACTTGTCGACGAAAAAGGAAGAGAGATCGGAAGGGGAATCGGAAACTTTGCGAAGAGTACGATTCCGCTGACTCCCGAGATCGGTTATCGGCTCTAAATATTTTTACTTTTCATTCAGTAAGTGGTGACGCAACGGGTAAAAAGAAAACTGGATTTGTCGTTCGTACCTAAGGAGCCGGTGGTGAAGTCGATCAAATGGGCGGAGCTTTTTACGTTATCGAACGTAGTGGAAGTCCAGTAAAGACCGATCTCCGTGTTCGGGAAAAAAGCATTGGGAATTGCGAGTCCGGGCGTCGTATAATCGACAATGCTCAAGAGTTCGTTCACATTCGGAAGTCTCCAGGTTCTTCCATCCAGAGCGAGGTTATTGCAATCGTTTATGGCCTGATTCCAATCCAAAGTATTGGAGACGCCCGTGCAAGCCGTAACGGTAAGACCGGATGTGCACTTTTGCCAGAGAAGTCCCGTGTTTAGATCTCGGATCGTTCCATCGCCCCTATCCAAGAAAGAAAAGGCGGGAATCGAATTTCCCGAAACACAACGAAGATTGTTTGGGCTATTTTTTGCAACGGGTAGAATACTCAACCCCGCCACGCTGAAATTGATGGACCAGTTTCCGGCAGGATTGGCCGAGTCGGACGTAGCCGCTAAATAATTACCTCCAGTGAATGTGTTCGGAAACGAAGAAGTTTCTATATACGGATTGTTTGCGTAGTTGATCAAAGACGCCAGTTCTTTTACCGAAGGAATTCTCCAGTTCGTTTTTTCCGCGTAGCCGTTTCCGCCATTCATTGTATTGAGGCTCATACAACTTCCGGCCAATCCTGCGTTTGCGTCGGTCCAGCTGATCGGAGCGATCGCCCCCGCGGAACAATTGCTCCCGGTCAAACCTTCCGCGCAAGTTTTCCAGACGAGTCCATGGAGTCGATCCAGTGTTGTGTAATCCGACGAGTACGTGTTATTCTGCATCGGAGTTCCGAAAGATCTTTGCCGAGGAGTATCGATAAATGCTCCGTCGTGACCGGTTCCAGGACATCCTCCTATCACCGCAATTCCCGCGCCGTTCCAACATCCAATTTGTCCCGTGTCAAAGATCGCAGCTAAATCGAATATCAGATTGGATGAGTTTCCGTTCGTATTGTTTGAATTCTTGGAAGAATCGTTGATCTTGAGTAGATATTGCATGAGCGAAAAAGAAGTTTCCGGTTTATCGGGAGCATGCACGCAGGCAAGTTGTATCGAAAAAATCAAACTTAGAATCAAAACTTGAAACATAAAAAACCTCGTTCGGAAATGGAGAATTCAGAATTCTGAAAACGCGGCGGCGTTGTTTTGAATTTGAGAATTATCTCTTTTGCTTAAGAAATACAATCTTGTGAAGTTCTATTTTCAGAATGAAGTTTTCAGGTTATATTATGAATTCATGTTGGACTATTGTTTGGAGGATTAGGTTTGAGGATTAAATTTTTTCTTTAAACTATTCCAGTGCCAGTTCCTAAAGCCCAAAGAAGAAAAAGAATTCTGTTTTATAGAAATCGATTTTTTATGGGAGTTCCTACGATTTGCAGATTATCAAACTTTCTTTGCGGATTTTGGATCTTCTGTGCATTCTAAGAAAGTATGAGTTCCTACTTTTTGGTTTTAAGGAGGTTCTTTGATTCAAGAGGAACGCTAACGTGAATTCAAGGCGCTACGAAAAAAATAAAGGAACGATTTGGGGAAGAATTCGGATGAACCCGAATTGCGGAAAAATTCGGATCGGGCGGCACTTGGTTCCGTCGACTGCAAAGTTCCGGGTCGGATTCTTATCGAATGAGAATGAATTGCAAGCTCAGCTCTGAGCTTGCAATTCTAAGGTTTGAATCGGTCTTCTTTCCTGAAGCAATTTGAATCTTAGTTCTTTTGGAGAGTTTTCCTCGAACTTAAGGCAGGCTCTTCGAAAAGAAGATGGAGAATTGAATCCGCAAGCCAAGGCTATTTCCAAAAGATTCATTTCCTGATTCATCAAAATCATTTCCTTCGCGGTTTGCAATCGATGATAGTTGAGAAAATCGGAAAAACTCAATTTCTTATAATTGTTCAGATAATAGGAAGCCTGATGCACCGATAGACCGACGTAAGCCGAAAAATCTGGTAAACGAATTTCTTCGTCTAAAAATTCACGATTCAAAACGAATCGTTCGATCTTAGATTCGAGAATGTTTATATCAAGACCTTCTATTAAATTTCTGGAATTTGTCTGGGAAATATTTTGCGTTTCTTGGATGCCGATTTCCGTATCAACCGTCCCCGATTCTTCCTTTGGGGCGGAGTCGATAGAAAGATGTCTTTTCCAAAATTCAGGAAAATTGTATTCTAACACAAAAAAGTAAATCACGAAAAATCCGGGAACCGCAACAGAAATCAAAATCAGACTCGGCGCTCCGATCCAAAGCCCGACGGTATGCGTTAGGATCGCCAGAGCAACGCAGAAATATTGAATCGGATAATTATAAAGGATAGGCTTCAATTGATTCTTTTTTATATAAGAAGCCAGCCAAATGCCCGAGACCATCTGCATCAGAAACACAAGAATCTTTCCAAAATAAATGAGGGAATGTAAGTTCTCAACAAAAGAAGAAAGAAGCAGAATTATCGGAAAACCGAGAAAGGTGAAAAGACAATTCCGAAGCGGATCCTTCAGATATCCGATGATATTGAGAACATAAAACACGGAGGAAAGGGTGGCGCAGACCGCAAACCCAAAAAAATACGAATAGAAAATTCTATGTTCGTTATTAAGCGAAGTCCCGATCGGTGAAGTGACGTAAGTAAAAGCGCGTCCCTGACCTAAGATGCAAAAAAATACGCTCAATAGAAAAATCCCGCGCACTAAGTTCAATCGATCCGATTTAGCTTTATAGATTCCGGATACGCCGGTTAAAAAACTAATGGCAATGCTCGTTATATAAAAATATTCTAAATATCGATTGATCCCGCCGTTTAACGAACCGAGATAATTCAAAAAATCCAAATCCGGAAAAAAACCCATCGTAGCCACTCCTGTTCTTATCTTTCCTTTGCTTCCAAGTATTCGGAGGCGGAGAAAGTTTCTTCTTCACAGTTTTTTAAAAATAAAAAAATTACTTTATAAAAAACCAAAACTCAAGTCGTTCAAACTCATTCTTCTTTTTTTTGTTTGAGAATGAATTGGAAGAACCGAGTTTCTTTGATAAACTTACAAGTATTCGCAACAAAAATCCTTTCAGTATATAAACTGAAGAACTATTCTGAATCACGTAGTTCAGTTCTTTATAAAAATGTTTTCTTTCTTTGGTATTTCAAAGTCACAAATTGTTAAGCGAAGTGAAGTGATAGCAAAGAAGCCCAGAAATGGATGTGTTTATGTCAAAGATAAGAAAAAGTCGGGTTCAATTCTTAGAAGGTTTTTCAAAAGAAGGAGTTCCTACTTTTTCAGTTCTACTGGAATTCTATACAAACATCCTCTTTTTACAGTTCTTTTTTTGACGCTTTCCGGTAAAATAATTTTCGAGTTTTTAAAACGTTCTCTCTTTGAAATTCCCTGAGAATCCATCAAAAATTTCATGTCTGAATGACATGGTTTTTAAAAGGATAAAATGGAAGCTAAAATCAAACTCCGATGGGTATCCTATCGCTTGTTCTACGAAATATTTTTCGGCTCAGAATGCTTTTGGGAAAAATACATTATGGATTTATAATATATTTTTAGACAAAGGCTTCTCTTCGGGTCGAAGGCGAATTTTCTCCCTTGTTTTTTAAACCGAAATTGGGATTGGCTTTATTCTTTCAGTAATATCGGATTCTTTTCCTAAACTAAAACGTTCGTTATACAACGTTTGCTCCCGTGTTTGGAAGGCGAAAAAGAGATTGCACTTTCTTATCAATTCGTATAGAACAAATTCACTTTTGGTGTTCTTTGTTTTTACGCTTTATTTTGTTTGCAGTGATTTTTGAGTGCTCGGGGTAGTTTTTTTGAGATAGCATTTTGCTGTGGTGAGCGGTTGCTGTCGCTCATCTTAGCTTCGCTAAGAGCCAGCGCTTTGCTTCGCAGCTTTTGGCTATCTCGCTCCCTATGGGTCGCTCGATAGGAGTGTTTATGAAAAACAAATGGGTTGTGGTCGCAAATCGATCCGAAGCAAAAATTTACGAATACAAAGGTTCTCGAAACGGTCTTGAACTTTTGGAAAGTATTAAAAATCCGAAAGGAAGAATGAAGAACCGGGAGCTCATCCTCCAGTCTTCCGGTCCCGGCAAAAGCGCGAAGGCACAAAGAGTCGCCTTTGACAACGAATCCGTTCAAGAGCCGAAACGAAGAGTCGCTGAAACCTTCGCGAGTCAGATTTCGGATCGGATTTCGCAAGGAAGAAAGTCCAATCGTTTTCTCAGCCTCGTCCTTGTTTCCGAACCTCGTTTTCTCGGAATGCTCATGGATAAGTTGGATCGCAAATCCCAATCGATGATTTTCCATAAAATGACAAAAGATCTCGCGGCTTCCGATAATCGTGGAATTCTATCTCACCTAAGGGGAATCTTGGCTTAGAAAGAAATATCTTTCTTTTTTTGGAATTCGATTTCGATCCTAAGGATGGGAAATTCGATTTTTAAGATCGATTCGAATTTCTGCCGGCCCCGTTTGCGGTGACGCGGTTTTCTTTTTATCACGCGGAATGACGGAGATTTCCTTTTTTTGAGAATGAAATCCTTCTTCTTTGTCTTTCCATTTTCACAAAAAACATAGACAGAATCTTCTGCCTTCGATTATCTATTTTTTTGATTTCGTTTTATCTTCTCGAATTCTTCTTTTGTGAGAGAGATGCGGATTCTTCTTTTTTTATATATCAAGAATATTTCGGAGAATTGAATGACCAGTCCAAAGGGAAAATACGTCCTTTCTATTGATAGCGGAGGAAGCGGGATTCGAGCCTTTTTACTCGACCGTAAGGGAACAATCGTCGAGAGACAGTATGAAAAAACTCCTCCGAATATTCCGGCTCCGGGCGGCCTCGAACACGATCCGGAAGTCCTTTGGAAAGCGCTCCTTTCCCTTTTGAAAAAGATTCAAAAAAAGAAAAACCTCGCGAAAGAAATTGCAGTATTAGGAATTTGTAATCAACGGGGTTCCTTTCTCCTCTGGGAGAAATCTTCGGGAAAACCCCTCACACCTTTGATTAGCTGGGCGGATGTCCGTTCTTATAAAACCGCAGATACGATGAACGGAAATTTTGTTTGGCGTTTCATCCGAGTCGTATCGACCGTGATCGGCAATCTCACAAACCATCCGATGATGATCGCGACCTCGATGCTTCGTTTCACGACCGATCACGCGACTTGTCGTCTGAAATGGGTCTTAGATGAAAATCCGGAACTCAAAAAAAGATGTAAAAAAGGAGAGGTCCTCTTCGGAACCTTGGACACTTGGTTTATCTATAAACTCACCGGCGGCAAGAATCACCTTACGGATTCGTCTAACGCGGTCGCGACGGGAATGTTCAACCCTTTTCAGCTGATCTGGAACAAACCGATCTTCTCCATTTTTGGAATTCCCGCGAATCTCTTTCCGGAAGTAAAGGATAGCAACGGTGATTTCGGTCACAGCCTTCCCGAGTTTCTCGGGGGGAATTCGGTTCCGATCCGGGCTTCGATCGGAGATCAGATGGCCGCTCTTTTCGGTCAGTGTTGTTTCGAACCCGGGGAAGTGAAAATTTCCCAAGGTTCGGGAGCCTTTGTGGACATCAACATCGGACCTAAGGCGAAACTTTCCAAGAGAGGTCTTTTCCCGATGATCGCTTGGAGACTCAACGGACAAACGACTTATATGCTTGAAGGTTTTGTCGCGACCGCTGGAACTCTGATCGATTGGTTGGGAAAGGGGATCGGACTTTCGGATACGCCAAAGGTTTTGAACGAGCTCGCGGCTCAAGCGGAAGATACGGAAGGGGTAGTTTTTATTCCTTATCCGACCGGCGCTCGTTTCCCTTATTTTAATCCGAGGGCGAAGGCTTCGATCAGCGGTCTTTCTCTTGCAACTCACAGAAGACATATCGCGAGAGCCGTTTTGGAAGGAATCGCTCTGAGTCTCTTCGAAGTCTTGGAAGGAATTCAAAAAGACACGAAGGTTAAAATCAAGGAGATCAAAGTCGACGGAGGAGTTTCACAATCCGATATTCTTCTTCAATGTCTTGCGGACTTTTCCAACATGAGAGTCAACCGCGCTCCGGAACCGGATATGACCGCGACGGGCGCCGCTTATCTCGCGGGGCTTGCGATCGGATTTTGGAAAGACACCGAAGAACTCAAGTCCTTACAAAAAGGATATAAGACCTTTGAACCGAAGATGGATCCGACGAAAAGGACTCAGAAGCTGCAGCGTTGGAAAAAAGCCGTTGCGGCGACTCTTGCGATCGAGTGAGTTGATGTTAGTCTGCCGAGCCTGAGTTTCCGTTCGCCGTTCGGGAACTCGGGTTTTATAAGATTTCCTTTGGAAGCGTTCGTTCCCTTTTAAAAATGTTTCTAAAAACGGACAAATAAAAATCCGAAAAGTATTTGGAAGAGATCCTGGAATGGGTTGGTTCGATAGTATATTCAAAAAATTGAATTTATCAAGGAATCCGGAGAAAGAATTTACCGTAATTCTCACGAACGAATTCGTCCGAGTAGAACATCCGAAAAGAAAAACGGAGCGGATCCGTTGGGACGAAATCGAAGAAATCCGATTGATCAATACGGATTCAGGGCCGTATGAGCCTGATGTTTGGCTTGCGTTGATCGGAAAGGACGGAGGATGTCTGATACCAAACGGTTGCGAAGGTTACGATCGAGTGTATGCTATCGTTTCCGAATATAAGGATTTCAACTTTCGGAACGTCATTCAATCGATGGGAACGACGGATAACGCGCAATTTCTTCTCTGGAAAAAATGAATTTCTACTGCGCAAAACGAATCGAACTGATGACGGTGGTCAGTTCCTTTACGAGATATTCCGCGGGCACCTCATCGCTGTTATAGGTGAGTAGGATCATTCTTTTCTTATTGGAGATCATATAAACCATCCAGAATCTGTCCGCCTTGACAAACTCGCAAGCCATGATCTTGCTTCCTTCTTCGTTTTCGAAATCGGCGACTTTGTCCTCTTCGAAATCGATTTCGTGGGTTTTCAGATATCGTTCCAATTCTTCTTTGAGAATATAACTTCCGACTTTGTTTTCAAACGCGTAGACTTGGAGGGCGCCGCTTCCGTTTTCCTCGAAAAACGCGGGGATTCCTTCGATGACCATCTGAACCCAGTGCGCCGGAACCACCATGGAATACCAGCCGTTCGGCGATTTGTAAAGTTTGTATTCTGGGCCTTGAGACATGAGGAACTCGGATGGATTCTACCAGAATCTTTTCTTGGAATTTTCGGGCAAGCAGCTTCTAATTCTTGACAATTCGGAATTTTGATTATTTTTAACTCTGTGCTCGCGATCTTAAAGAATCGTAGAAGTCCTTTCTACTTAGCCACCACTTTTCTCATTCTTCTGTTGTTCGCGCTTCTCGCTTCCACGCTTGCGTTTATCTTCACCGGCGTGCTGATCTTAATTCTTCTTATCCATCCTTTGCTTCTGAATTGGATCGGTAAGTTGTACGGACAAGAGGATATCGCGGACGAGGTTCACTTTGCCAAGACGAAGGACGGTTGGAATTTGGCGCTTCACAGACATATTCCTCCGCAACCGAATCGTCACCTTGCTCCCGTTCTTGTGGTTCACGGAATCGCAACGAACAAATACGTGGTCGATCTGGATAGAAGACATTCTCTTCCTTATTATCTGAAACTTCGCGGTTACGAAGTATTCGCGGTTTCTCTGCGAGGCTGCGGAAGATCGTATCACGAAAGTCCGACTCGTTACGAAGACTTTACTTTCGACGATATCGTAAAATACGACGTCCCCGCCATGATCGATAAAGTGAAGAAGATCACGGGCTCGGATCGTATCTCCTATGTGGGTCATTCCATGGGAGCGATGATTCTATATTCTCATTTTTGCATATCCGAATCGAAGGATACAAAAGACATAGCCGCTTTCGTTTCTTTGGGAGGTCCGGGAAATCTAAATCATATCGGAATCACTTTGATCGGTCTTCTTTCGAGATTTCCCCGCGCGAGAAAGATGTTGGATCTGAAATTCGGGGCTTCGATCCTCGCGCCCTTAGCCGGAGAACTTTATACTCCGATCGATGAAATTCTTTATAACCCGAAAGTCACTTCCTCTAAAACCGTGAAGAAGATCATGAAGAACGCGATCGAGAATATCAGCGACGGAGTGACCGAACAATTCATGCGTTGGATCGAAACCAAAGAGATGCATTCTCTCAACGGCTTTTACGATTACGTTCGTCTTCAAAAAAAGATCAACGTTCCCTCTTTGTTTATAGCGGGTGAAAAGGACGTGATCGCGACTCCGGAATCGGTTCGTTCCGTTTTTGAAAATGCGGGAACTAAGAAAAAAGAATTTAGAGTGATCTCCAAGGCAAACGGTTCTTCGGACGACTACGGACACGCTTGTCTCGTGATGGGAGACCGAGCCGACGACGACGTCTTTCAATACGTGGAATCCTTTCTCCACAAATACGGAACGAAGGCTCAACCGGGTTTTGCAAATAAGATTAAGGAAGGATTTTTGTCCGTCTTTTCTAAATTTCGCAAACCTTCTCTTTCTTAATTCTGCTGTACTTTTACGTAATATGAATTATGTCATGCCCATTTTGTAGGCATATTTTTGCCTCGGGCCTTTTTAGTATTCGTTATTTATAAAAAGAAGGCAGAATTTCCCCACTTTTTAGGCTGGTACGCTTCTTGCAATAGAATTGTAAAGAGAAGCGAATTCAAGGAGCGAATCCTTTCCTTGGAGTGTGCGGGATATGATAGATCTAAAATTTGGTCAACGTAAGGTAGTAAGTTTCCGGGGAAACCACAAGGTCGTAGGTGGTTTGACCGAAAAAAATAAAATCGACATTCTCCTTTATATCAGCAAGGAGTTTGCATCGGTTGATAAACACGACGAACTCTATAACTCGGTCACGAACATTTGCAAGGATATCTTCGAATGTGATAACACTACGCTCAGGATCTGGAAAGACGGGCTTTTAATTCCTGTTCGTTATCTTCGAGAGACCACCCCTCCTCGCAGGAGCGTCAACGTGAACGAAGGTTATTCCGGTCATACGTTTAAGACGAAGACGTCTCTTCTCGTACAGAATCTCGCGTATCATCCGGAATATATCGACGAAGGAGAATCCACTCTTTCCGTCATGTGCGTTCCCATCCTTTATAAGGACGAGGTTCTCGGGACGATCGCGGTAGAATCGGAACACAGTTTTTTTTACATCGAAGACGATATCGAAATTCTCGAAGCTCTGGCTTCGCAGTTGGCGCTCGCCCTTACTTCCGTTCGTTTGATCGAGGGTCTTGTGGAAGCAAATCAGAGAGAGGCCGGAATTCTCAAACAACTCGAATTCGATATGAAGATGGGGCGCAACGTCCAGAGCCAGATCATCAATACGAATATCGCTCCTTGGAACGGAATTCACTTCGGAACGTATTACGAACCGATGACCGAGGTTTCGGGCGATTATTTCGACGTTGTGCGACACGGCAACGCGGTCACGGTAATTATCGCCGACGTTTCCGGTCACGGAATTCCCGCGGCGCTCGTTACGATGTCGATTCATTATCAATTCAGAAGATGCACTTCTCTCGGTCTCGGTCTTACCGAAATTCTTACGGAGCTGGGAGAATCGATCCGTCCTCAACTTCCGGACGGAACTTACTTCACCGCGTTTATTTTAAGAATCTACGGAGACTATTCTTATTCTTACGTGAACGGCGCGCATCAAAAGCTGATTCATTTTAGAAACGATACCGGAACGATCGACGAACTCGATTCGAACGGGGTTCCTATGGGAATTTTCGAAGTAAGCCGGGGTAACTTTGAAGAGAAACACGGGCGTATCAATCCGGGAGACATCCTGATTCTTACCTCGGACGGAATCGTGGAACAAAAAAATCCGGAACGCCAGGAACTCGGGAACGCACGATTTCTGGATTGGGTGAGACAGGAAAAACGAACCCTCGAAGAACAAAGGGATCGTATTTATGTCGGAGACCTTGTGGATTCTTTGATTTCCAGATTCAAACGATACAAAGGAGAAGCGAGAAACGGTGACGATATCTCGATCATGGCTCTTCAGTGTAATCCGCTTTTGAACAAAGCGAAGTCGATGATGAACGTCGCAAAAACCGCGGCTCGAGAGAAAAACGATTCTCTTGCGTACGACAAGGCACTGGACGTTTATTCTTTGGACGATTCGATCAAGGACAGTCTTCTTCTTCTCGGAAGAATGTATTACAGGGATCGTAATTTTCCGAAGGCGATTCAGTTCTTGGATAAGTTCGTCAAGACTTCCGGAGAGGATTCCGCTTACATTCACTATTTGATCGGAAGAGCTTACTACGAAACCGAAAACATTCCCGAAGCGAAACGTTCCCTCAAACGTTCTCTTGCGATCGATCACACGTACTCAAAGGCGAGTCTGCGTTTGGCCCGGTGTTATCTGAAAGACAATCAAAGTCCGAAGGCGATCAAAGTTCTTCAACAAGGAATCAAGAGCGCTCCGACGAACGAGTATCTTAAAATTTCTCTCAAAAAGTTGGAAGATTTGATGCGTAAAAAGGAAGATCCTTCTCTTCTCGGAGAAGACGACGATACAAAACTGGCTGTTTGACCGGAATGATTTGAATAAAAAAAAGGAGATAAGTTATACTATGCGTTGGTATTTTGTTTTAATCCTCGCTCTGTTGTCTACAGGAGTTTTTGCCCAAGACGCTCCCATAACGGAAGCCGCGGCCGCCGTTCCCGATCCTGCGATCAAAGCGGTGAACGACGAGTTGGCCACCCTGAGGTCCGAGACGAATTGGCTCTGGACTTGTATCGCTGCGTTTTTGGTTTTTTTCATGCAAGCGGGTTTTGCTTACGTGGAAGCGGGTTTCACTCGAGCTAAGAACGTTGTGAACATCTTGATGAAGAACTTCATCGATTTCTGTTTCGGTTCCATCTTTTTTTGGCTGATCGGATTTTCGATCATGTTCGGTCCTCAATTGTTTCCCGGTTTCGGAATCGGTATTCCGGGGCTTGCGGATTCTTTGATCGTTAAGGAAGGAACTCCGGACAAATGGGGATTCGCATTCTTAATCTTCCAGATGGTTTTTGCTGCGACCGCGGCGACGATCGTTTCGGGAGCGATGGCCGAAAGAACGAAGTTCGTTTCGTATATTATCTTTTCTGCATTGATTACCGCGTTTATTTATCCGATGTTCGGGAGTCTTGCATGGGCGGGACTTTGGGGTTTGGGAAAAGGATTTTTAGAACAACAGGGTTTTATCGACTTCGCCGGTTCCACGGTGGTTCACTCGGTCGGGGGTTGGGCCGGTCTTGCAGGAGCTCTGATTCTCGGACCAAGGATCGGAAAGTATCAGGACGGAAAACTGTTTCCGATTCTCGGACACAACATGTCCATGGCCGCTTTGGGAGTTTTTATACTTTGGTTCGGTTGGTTCGGATTCAACCCGGGTTCCACGACTTCGGTGAGCGGCGGAAATTTTGCGGTGATCGCGGTGACTACGAATATGTCCGCGGCGGCCGGCGCTTTGGCCGCGATGATCATTACTTGGATCATGTTTAAGAAGCCGGACATAGGTCTTTCTTTGAATGGGGCGCTCGCCGGTCTTGTCGCGATTACTTCTCCATGTGCGAACGTGAGCATTTCTTCGGCGGTGATCATCGGTCTGGTTGCCGGAATTCTCGTGGTTTTGAGCGTTCTATTCTTCGATCGAATTCATATCGACGATCCTGTGGGAGCCGTTTCGGTTCACGGGGTTTGCGGCGCTTGGGGAACTTTGGCTGCCGGGCTTTTTGCGCAAGAAGCCTATGGCGGAGTGAACGGTCTTTTTTTCGGAGGGGAATTGTCGGTGGTTCTCGTTCAGCTTACGGGGATCGGGATCGCGTTTGTTTGGTCTTTCGGGGCGAGTTCGATCATTTTTCTCGGGCTGAAATATACGGTCGGACTTCGCGTTTCCGAAGACGAAGAAATCACAGGTTTGGACATTCTGGAACACGGGAACGAGGCTTACCCGATTTCGAAATAGTTCCGAACTTTTTGGTCTTTCGGAAGAATGGTTGTGATCGTGCGGGCTGACGTTGCTCCGGATTGCTTCCTTAAGGCGGCGGCTCTTGTAAGAGGCCGCCGTTTTTTTGTATGAGTTCCTACATTTCTTGTTCAAACGGAGAAATCTCCGTGGAACGGAGTCCGATTAGGAGTTCCCGCAAATCGAAGTTTTACTCTAAGTCGCGTAATTTGCAGGAGTTCCTACATTTTGCACGATTTGACTTTGCCTGTGAGTGACGAGGGCGGGGGAGTTCCTACAAAAAGAATCTTTTCGATTGCGCAGGAGTTCCTACCTGGGACCGCGAAGAGCGAAACTCTAAGGCGGCCTTACTCAAGTTGTCCAAATTAGAATCTCCACATCGAACCGGAATCTTTTAAAAATGAATCGGGCTTCTCCAACGATGTGCGATCGCAGTGCAGGATAAGTCATTGGAAAAAAATTCTTTCCAATGCGAGAACCAACTTTCGCGAAACGAAGTTTCATTCCATTTTTCCGAAGCGGTTTCCTTGATCGTAAACTCTAAAGAATAATTACATCCCTGCGGACATTCTTTCGGATTCCATTCATGAAACGTATTTTTCCGATGCGCTTTGGAGACGTGCAGAATCCAATCGTCCGATTCCGCGATTGCCCATTCGTTTTCGTTTTCCGAATCGAATTCAAAGGAATCCGTATTCCATTCTTTTAGTTCGTTCTCGATTTCAGCGCAGAATTTTTTCAGGGAAATTTTCGAATATAGATAATAGCGATCGATCAGTCGAACTGCGATGTGGGTTTCGAACGTTCTCAGAATTTTTTGCCATTCTTTCAATCGAAGATTCGATTGATCCGGCGTTGGCATCGGATCGCGCTCGATAAAACTAGTTTTCAAATTGAGGAAAGTTTCGCGATTCGGATCGAATTCGGTTTGTTCAAGTTTGATTTCAACGGTTGTCGATCGAAGAACGGCCGTGTTTCCAAGAATTTGCGAATCCTTCCATTCGGTGAAATCGGCGATTTGTTCCCAAATTTCATGTAAAGAAAGAGATGTACGAATAGACTGAATGAATTGCATTCTTTCCTGAAATTTTGAGAATTCCGTCCAAAGAGTCGAGAAGTAAATTTCATCGCTCGGCGTCTCGGCATCGCATGGATTGTTTGCCGATCGTCGTTTCATTCAACTCGACGTCTCGCTTCCTATGGGGCGCTCGACAGGATTTACGTTGACGGAATCCTTTTCCGTCCCAAATTTGATGCATGAGCCTTTTTTACGGCCGATTGTCCAAGTTTTTATTCTTCTTTTTTATCCTTTTGTTTTTTGCAAACTGTTTCGATTACGAGGAAACGGTCACGATCAACCATGATTTTACGGGAACATTAGAGGTTTCTTATGTTGTTCCGACGCGTAGGAACTCGGATGAATCCTTGATTAAGTTTCTTCCGACTCGAAAGGATGAGATTTCGAATCGGCTCAACAAAGGTTTTTTTTCCAAGAACGTGATTCTTAAAGATTATTCTTTCCAAAAGATCGTGACTCCGGAAACGGACCCGAGTTTGTTCCGTGAAAAAGCCAAGGTCTATTACAAAGTGGAATTTCAAGATCTTTCACAGATCGAGGACGCGATGCTTGGAAAGGTTCAGGTCCGGAAAAAAGGAAATACGATCTACGTAAAAAGAGAAATTCCGACCATCAGCAGAGGGCCCGAAACTCTCAAAAAGGACGGAGAAAAGAAAATTTATTCGGAAACACTTCGTCTCCTTCGAACGAGTTCGATTCTTTTTAAGGTGAATTTTCCGATCGCGTCAGTTTGTCGTTCCAATCGCGGCGACGTGAACCTGGGAAAACTGAGTTATCGTCTTCCGTTAGCCGAAACCATCGAGAAAACCGGGAACAATTCCTGGGATTATAGAATCACCGTGATCTACTGAAAAGTATGAGTTCCTACTTTTCCTAAAGTTTCACCGCAGGATCGTGTCGAGATAAGAATCTAACGCAAATCTCCGAAAAAGTCGGTCGTCTTTTCCCGCAAGACCTGATTTGTTTCGAGAAAAAAGTTCGCCTTCGTGAAAAGGATTTTGATAACGATGGCCCGCTATTTTATCGGAAAACGGACTTTAAGGCCGTTGTAATTCTTTTTCAGGAAAGTTTTTTGTCGGAACTCCGGCCGAAAGGAAGGCGAGGGCAAAAGAATTCAGATCGGCTCCGAAGAATGAAAAACAGGAATCCACTTTAGAAAAGCTGCAAGTTCCGGATCGATTTTTTTGAGGCTTCCGGATCTCGAATCCACACAAGCATAAACGAGTTGTCCGGAACAGAGGAGTTCCTCCTTTCGAAAGACCGCGAGATCCCAAAACACTTTTACGCCGGAAAAATTACCCTTCGCGTAAATCCGGATTTCTTCGTCGAAACGGGCCGGGGCCTTGAAGTCGATCTCGCAATGAACCACGTGAAAGTCCGTCTGAAATTTGGAATCGAGTTCGCCGTAGGGCAATCCGCACCATCGAAAGTATTCCGTGATTGCAACGTCGAAGTATGCGAGGTAATTCGCGTTGAATACGATTCCCTGCGGATCCGATTCCGCATAACGCACTCTCAACGAATGGAAGAATTCGAATTCTTCTTTTTTGATTTTTTTCCCCATCTTCCCCCGCGCCGCTCGGCTCTCGAATTCTTTTTTATTCGTTTGATTTCGGTAACTTTATGGAAACGGAACCGGCGCTTTTCAAACGGATCTTTTTTCAATCCTACAAGAGATCGAGATCTCGGCACTTTTCACCGAATAGAATAAAACCTTTTCGATCCTCGTCCGTAACCTTGTAGTGAAGTTCTTTTGTGAGATATTCCCTCACCACCGTTTCCGGAAGACGGGATTCCTGCGAAATGATCTCCTCGATGTTGGAAATTCCATATTCCAAAGATTGAATGAACAAGGATTCTTCTACTTGAAGCGGCTTTTTGCTGGCCCAGAGGGCGAAGATAAATCCGAGACCCGTTATTTGATTCCACCACTGCGCCAGGTCGCGCACTTCGTAAAAATCAGGATTCCATTTTGCTAATAGAGCATTGTCTCCGAAGAGCATGTGCGATCCGATTCCGTTTTCTATTTTTTCCTGAATGATTTTAGAATCGGTCGGTATTACGTCCGGAATCTTTCCGGTTTCTTCCTGAACCAGAACCCGGACCAAAGCCATGCTCGTTTTGGAACCGCTGTCCGTAAGAATCGTCTTAGGAGGATATTCTTCCTTTAAATTCTTAAAAAAAAGAATCGATCGAACTTTTTCTTTAGCGCAAACGCCGGTCGTTCGATAGGAGTTGAGAACGTCCTGATTTCGAATACATTCTATGGAGGAAATGAGTCCTATGTCGATCTCTCCGTTCAACAGATAGTCTTTTAGTAGTGCGGGGTTGTCCGGAACGATTTGATTCTGCGAATCTTTTTCGAATCCCCATGTCAAGGGTCTTGCGTTTAAATGTTTAACGATTCCTATTTTCAATGATTCTCTCTTTCTAAAAACTCTTTCAAGATCGGATAGTCTTGATCCATTAGATAAACGATCGCGGAGTGGCTCGCGGCCGGAACGGCGGCGCCTTCCAGGAAAAATAATTCCTCTCCGGTAACAAAGTAATGGATGCCGTTCGCGTCCAAAAACGATTTCACGATGGAAAGTAAGATCGGATCCGAAGTCTCAAATCTGGCCGAAAATCCGTCCGAATCGTCTTGTTCTTTTTCAAAGGGTTCCATTTTTCTCGCAAAAAATATTAGGGTTGAATTCTATTTTTTATATCGTCTAATTTCATCAATGGTTTTCAATGAGAAAGTTTACATATCTTTAAAATTGAACGACCTAACTTTGGAACACGAGGAATTTAGAAATTATCTCAATTCCTTTTTGGAAAAGAATCCGACCTGCGTCGTTCTTGACTTTTCCAATATCGAAGTCATTTCTTCGGTGGCCTTGGGAGTTCTCGTGAGCTTTGCAAATCGCGTCCGCAGTTTGGGAGTCGACGTGGAAACCGTGAACGTTTCCAATCGTCTGAAACAGATTCTTAAACTTGTATCTCTTGACAGAGTATTCGGTGCTTTATAAAACATCTTTACCATGACAGATATTCAGTCCGGCCTGAACACGATTACCGACGAGGAATTTCAATTCGTAAAATCCCTTATGTACAAAGAGACCGGAATCTTTTTAGCGGATCATAAAAAGATCATGGTCCAGTCCCGGCTCAACGGACGCGCGAGACATTTCGGTCTAAAATCGGTATCCGAATACATCGGGAAACTCCGCGCGGACCATACGTTTTTCAGCAGCGAACTCACCGAACTCATAAACAGAATCACGACGAACAAGACCGATTTTTATCGGGAAAATCATCACTTCGAATTCTTAAAGGACACTTTCTTTCCTTCCGTGGAGGAGAAAGCGGCGAAGAACGGGAAAAAAATTCTAAGAATTTGGTCTAGCGCGTGTTCTACGGGAGAGGAACCCTACACGATCGCGATGACCTGTCTCGACTATTTCGCTTTTAAACCCGGATGGGACATCAAAATTTACGCGTCCGATATCGATACAAACGTGATCAATACCGCCAAAGAAGGGATTTATAAGGAAGAAAGACTTCTTCCGGTGGATGAAAAGTTAAAGAACAAATATTTTATAAAGGTCAAAGATCCGGAGCGAGGCGAAGTTTCATACCAGGCAAAACCGGAACTTAAGGCCCTAATCGATTTTAGAAAGGTGAATCTTTTGGAGACTCCGTATCCGATTCCGGATAAGATGGATTGCGTCTTTTGCAGAAACGTAATCATCTACTTTGATAAACCGACCCAGAAGAAAATTTTCGAAAACTTCGAGAAGGTCCTCAAAGACAGGGGACTTTTGATCATAGGACATTCGGAAACGTTATTCGGCATTTCAGAGAGTTATAAATTTTTAGGTCATACGATCTATCAAAAGAAGCCGGTCGTTTGATCTCAATTCTTAGTTAAGAAAATTCTTTCCAGATCCGGATCCATTCCTTCTGCATCTCATAGGGTTCGTAGATTACAATTCTTGAATTTGCTAATACGTCTAAAAAGCCGGCCTCGTTCGGAAATCTGGGAACGATATGCTGGTGGATATGAGGGATCGAGCCGCCCGCGTTTTTCCCGATATTGTAACCGAGATTGAATCCCTGTACGTTCCAAAGTTTTTTAAGAATCCGAATCGCCTTGGAAGCGCCCTCGTGAATTTCAAGGGCTTCTTGCGCGGTCAATTCCTCGTACGCGAGAATATGTCTTTTCGGAAAAATCATAAGATGTCCCGGATTGTAAGGATATAAATTTACCGAGACGATTGTGAGATCGGTTTCAGAAACCGTAAGATTGGGAACGTCCGGATCCTTTCTGCAAATTCCGCAGAGAATACAATCAACTTCCGGCCTTTTTCCCCGAGCGTAATCCAGTTTGTGAATGGAAAAAAGATTTTTCCTCGGTTCGTCCCACTGGGTAGAATTGGATTCTTCCATTGACCCTAAATTATACCGGTCGTCCGCGCTGTCAAAAAATTAGCGCGGCGGATCGCAAGGAAAAGTGATCGTATCCTTGTTCCAAAATTCAGTTTGGGAGAATCCAAGCTGATTCCTTGGAGGATAAAACTCTTCAAAAAATAGATTTGCGGATCGGAAAGTAAGGGTTTCTTCGATTTTTGGATGAGACATTTTGCGCGATCCGAGGAAACTCGATTCTAAAACGGTCGGAAAACTCGAATCGACGCGGTGCGATTGCAAAAGGAAGGAAGTGATGAACCATCAAATTAAAAATCGAAAAGTATTTTTGATAAAACGGAAATCGATGTTTTCGATTCTGATCCTCGGATTGATCTTTCAGATTTTCTGTGCAAAGACAAAAGAACAAGCCAATAAAAACCAAGTCGGAGAATGGATTTCCGGGAACGCGCTCGTCGTCGACGTTCGTACTCCGCAGGAATTCGAAAGCGGTCATTATACAAACGCGGTGAATATTCCTTTGGATCAGATTTCGTCCCGTCTTGAAGAATTCGGTCCTTCGGATCGTAAGATCGTTTTGTATTGTCGTTCGGGTCGCCGCAGTGAGGAAGCCCTCAAGACGCTTCGATCCAAAGGTTATTCGAATGCGATCAACGCAGGCGGCTTGACGGATCTGCCTTAGAATCTCCTTGCAGGACCGGATCTTCAAAAAAGGATGGAGAGACATTGGAACCGGTGCACTATTCAGTCCAAGGAAAGGATATTCTCCGAATCTTTCGCGAGAATTTTTCGAAAGAAGAATCCGTTCTTTTCCTAGACGGAACCGCCGGTGAAGGCGGACACAGTCTTCTCTTTCTGCAGGAATTTCCAAATTCCAAAGTGATTCTCTGCGATCGGGATCCGGTCTTATTATCTCGTGCGAGCGCTCGTCTTTCCGAATTTAAGGAAAGAGTTGTCCCGATTGTAACTAACTTTTCGGCGATCGACGCTGAACTTTTAAAGGCGCACGGCGTGGAAGAGGCGCCCCAAGGAATTCTTCTCGATCTCGGAATTTCCACGTTCCATCTTTTTCATTCCGGAAGAGGTTTTAGTTTTCGGGAATCCGAACCGCTTGACATGAGACTTTCTCCCGAAACCGGTTTGAGCGCGGAAGACGTTCTCAATACATATCCGAAAGACAAACTCTTAAACATCTTCTACACTTACGGAGAAGAACGTTGGTCCAAAAAAATCGCCGAGGTGATAGTCGATCGAAGGAAACACAATCCGATCACGACTTCGGGCGAGCTGGCCGAACTCATTTCTAAAATTATTCCCCGCAAGTTTTGGCCTCCGGGAAGACATCCCGCGACTCGGATCTTTCAAGCGCTTCGTATCGAAGTCAATCAGGAGCTCGCGCATATCGAAACCGGTCTGAAGTCTCTTCTCGATCTTTTAAAAAAAGACGGAGTGATTCAAGTGATCTCCTTTCATTCCCTCGAAGATCGTATCGTAAAAAACGCGCTTCGTGATTATGCGAAGGAAAACGGTTATACTCTTCTCACAAAAAAACCGATCCTTCCATCCGAAGACGAGACAAGGGAGAACCCGGCTTCTCGTTCCGCAAAATTGAGAGTGCTCAAAAAAACGAAATCGGTCGATAAAAAATACAGAAAGGAAGATTTCGAGGAAGAGGAAGAATCGGATGTCTAAGATCGGCGCCTTGTTGGAAAGTCCAGTTTGGAAGGATCTCTGGATTCTTTTTTTCAATTTGGGAAAGGTGATCCTTTTTCTAAGCCTTTTTTTTCTCTACGTCTGGCAGAACGTTCAGGTCGCGAGACTCAACCGGGAGATCAGCATCGCAACCGGCGAAAAAATCAAACAGATCAAAAAGAACGACGATCTAAAAATCGGAGTCGCCACTTATACTTCCGCAAGAAGAATCGAAACGTTATACAGAAAAACATACAACTATCTTCCCATCACCGTGGGAGATAGAATCATCACCTTGAACTTACCTCCCGAAAAAAATGAAGACGAGAATGAACCTAATCCATCTTCTCCGTGAATTTCCAGAACTCGAACTTAAGTCCGTTCCCAAAGGCAAATCGCCCGACGGAATCGAGATCGCTTATATCCAATCCGATTCCCGAAGGACGAACGCCGAAGACATCTTCTGCGTTTCCGATTCTCTAAATTCCAAAAAAGAAGAATATATTTCCAGCACCAAGGCTTCCGTGATTCTGATTCGGAATTCTTCCTCGATCGTTGTTCCGGATTCTAAGATCGTTTTGGAAACGAAGATCGATCCGGAGCAACTCCAAGGAAGGATCGCGTCCTTTCTTCTCGGTCATCCTTCGAAAGAATTGGAGATCGTCGCGGTAACGGGAACGAACGGAAAAACTTCGCTTACGAACATTCTTTTCGCATTAGCAAAAGATCAGGGACGCAACTGCGGTTTGATCGGGACGATCGGTGTAAAATTCGGAGATCTACTGATCGATACGGGTTATACAACACCGGACGCGTCCTCTCTCAATCTGATTCTCAAAGAGATGAAAGACAACGGAGTAGACACGGTTTTTATGGAAGCGAGTTCTCACGGTCTCAAGCTCGGAAGAATCAACGGTATTTCCGTCAAGGCCGGCGTTTTCACCAATCTTACTCAGGATCATCTCGACTTTCATCCGGACATGGAAGATTACTTTGAAAGCAAGTTTCGTCTTTTTGAAATTTTGGATTCTTCTAAATCTCCGTTTGCGGTTTTGGATTACACTTCTCCGGGCGGAAAAAAACTTTTGGAAAGAATTCGATCGCGCCTTCCGAATTTGAGAGTGAGCGCGTTAGACGGCCCTCAAGGAGAATGGAAGGTCGCTGATTCCTCTTTGAATCTTCAAGGAACTTCCTACACCTTAACCGGGGAAGGCGCGAGTCGTTCGATCCATACCAATCTTCTCGGTTCGTTTAACGTTCGTAATACGGCGCTCGCTTGGAT
>NZ_NPDU01000039.1:12296-40288 GCF_002811985.1 Leptospira adleri | reverse complement strand
AGTTGGTCCAAACTTGATTCAGAACGCGATTCAAGCGCTTAAAGGCGATGGAAAAATCGAAATCTCGGTGTTTCCATCGGGCGATCGTGTGGTTGTTCAAATCGAAGACAACGGCCCCGGAATTCCTCAAAAAATTCAAGATCGCATCTGGGATCCGTTCTTTACCACAAAGGATCAAGGAGAAGGAACAGGGTTAGGGCTCGGGATCGTAAAGGGAATCGTGGAAAAACACAAAGGTAAAATCTCATTAACATCCGTTCCCGGAAAAACCATATTTCGCGTCGAACTACCGCTCAATCCGGAACTTGTCTCGATATAAAATTCTTATCCAATTCCTTGCGAAACTTGAACTCAAAAGCGAATAACGTGAAAAAAGAAAAAGACATTCAAGAGATTTCGTTTTTTAAGGAAGTCTATAAACTTGTAAAAAAAGTTCCCAAAGGAAAAGTCACTTCTTACGGAAGAATTGCGGCTCTTCTGGGAAAACCGAGGGCGGCTCGCGCAGTCGGTTACGCCCTCAATGCCCTCTCCAAAACTCAGGAACAAACGGTTCCTTGGCAGAGGGTGATCAATAGCCAGGGAAAAATTTCCTTTAGAGGAGATACTGGACGTTCGATTCTTCAGAGAAAAATGCTGGAAAACGAAGGCATAAAGTTCAGCGCAAGCGAGACGGTGGATCTCGACGTTTACGGATGGCCGAATCCGATTCAAAATTCCTCGGCGCGTAAAAAAAAATAGAGTTTCCTTGTTTCTAAATTTAACCGATCCGATCAAAGAACAATAGTCAACATGAACAAGAACAAACCAGTCACCCTTACCGTCGCCGGATCAGATTCTGGAGGCGGAGCCGGAATCCAAGCCGACCTCAAAACTTTCACTGCGTTAGGAACCTTTGGTACTTCCGCGATCACTTGTCTTACCGCGCAAAATCCTTCGGGTGTGACCGGAATTTTAGAAGTAGATGTCGACTTTTTAGAAAAACAAATCTCCGAGGTTATGGATTATTTCCCAGTAAAGGCCGTCAAAACCGGAATGCTCTTTTCAAAAGCGCTCATCGAACGAACGCATTCCCTTTTATCCACTCGCAAAAAGAAAGAACCGTTTTTCTTGGTTATAGATCCGGTGATGGTCGCGACGAGCGGAGCCAAACTTTTACAAGACTCTGCGATCGATGCCCTATTAAACCGGCTGATTCCGATTGCGGAACTCATCACCCCGAATTTGGACGAAGCGGAAATTCTTTCCGGAAAAAAAATCAAAGACAGTTCGGAAATGCGGGACCTCGCAAAGGAAATTTTCGATAAATTTAGAATTCCGGTTCTTCTGAAAGGCGGTCATCTACAAGGTGAAAAGATCGCGCTGGATATTCTCTATGACGGAAATAAAATCTTTTCTTACGAAAAACCCTTTGTAAGCGGTTTTTATCCGCACGGAACGGGATGTACATATTCTTCCGCAATTACCTCTTATCTTGCATTGGGAAATCCGTTGAACGACGCGGTTAGAAAAGCAAAGGAATACCTCCACGCCGCGATCGAACAGGCTTACACGGCGGGAAAAGATAAAACTCTGAATCATACTCCCACAATTGACATCTGATTTCCGTTTATTTTTTTTCGCTTAACAATTTATCTTTTACCAGACTTTCAAGAATGGTGAGAGGTAACGAACCGCTGTCCAAAACCACGGAGTGAAATTCTCGGATATCGAATTGTTCCTTTTTTCTTTCCCGGACCTTTTCTCTGAGTTCCAAAATTTTCAACATCCCCAGTTTGTAAGAACACGCCTGTCCCGGATAAACGATATATCTTTCGATTTCCGCAGTCACATCCTTCGGAGCCATTCCAGTATTTTGCATCATATAAGAAATGGCTTCTTCCCGAGTCCAACGTTTGTAGTGAATTCCGGTGTCCACAACCAAACGGACAGCACGGAAAAGCTCCGCTTGCAATCTTCCTAAATCCGAATAAGGATCTTCAAAGAACCGATAATCCTTCGCCAAACGTTCCGCATACAAAGCCCAACCTTCCACGTATGCAGTAAACGTAATGGTATTTCTAAAACGGGGAAGACCTTTTAGTTCCTGCATAATTGCGATCTGCAGATGATGTCCCGGAATGGCTTCGTGATAAGTGAGAGTTCTCATCCCGAATTTCGGGATTTCCTTCGTATCTCTTAGGTTCGCGTAAAAAATACCCGGCCTGGATCCGTCAAGAGCCGGCTCGTCGTAGTAAGCTCCCGGCGCCGTTTTTTCTTTAAAAACGGGAATTCTTTCCACTTCGACTTTTCCTTCGGGCATTTTTAAAAAAAGAGATTTGGTTTTTTCCTCCGAGTCCTTTAGAATTTTCTTATATTCTTCCAAGGCTTGAAGTTTGCCTTCTTCCGTATCGGGAAATAAGAATTTAGGTTCTTTTCGAAGAGCCGCCATCGCCGCGGGGATCGGCTGATTCTTACCGAGTCCTTTGAGAATAGTCTTCATCTCGTTCTGAATTCGCTCCACCTCGTTGAGGCCGATATTGTGGATCTCCTCCGGGCTCAACTCGGTGGTCGTATGTTTTTTCAGCTCGTGAGAATAATATTGGTCTCCGTCGGGAAGTTTCCAAACTCCGGCCTTCGAATCCGCGTGTTTTCTTTGTTCGTTGAATAAGTTGAGAAGTTTTAAATAGGAAGGAAAGATCTGTGTAACGATTGAATTCTGAACCTGGATGAGATAAAGATCCTGCTTTTCTTTAGGGATGGACTCGATCTTTCTGATTTTTTTTTCAAAAGCCGTATAAAGAATATTTTCTCTCGCAGGCGACGAAACAAATCCCGAAACCTCGGAGATCAAACGGTCCAAAATAAAATCGGGAGGAAGAATCCTGTTCTTATCTCGGAGTAAAATCCCCGCGATCAATTGATCGATTTTTTTCGGAACGGCTCCCAATCGAAGAATATAATTCTCCACATCTTTCGATGATTTCAAGGGATGTTGGGTCGCCAAGAAAGTCGGAGTCTGACTCTGAACGCCGAACAACTGATTGGCGGGATAATCATGAAACAAAAATCTCTCGCCTGCGATTCTAAGACGCAGAGACCATTCTAAAATTTCAAAAGAAAGAAGCTCCTGGTCGACCAATCCCTCCTTTCCGTAAGAAAGAAGAATTTCTAAATTCTTCTTTGCCTTTTCTAAGTCCTGTTTTTGTTTTTCGATCGAGATATCCGTTAGTTTCCTTTGATATCCTTCGACTCCAAGATTGTTTAGAACGCCGAGAGAAGTAAGATATTCTGGATCGTCCAAAACGGATTCCCAAAAAACTTTCTCGTAAAAAAGACCGAGGGTAATCGGTTTAAAAAAAATCGTATGTAATATAAGAGTGAAGGATAGAAAAACTATGAATAGTAGACCAAGAAGAATCCGCTTTCGCGCCGTTATGCTGAACATAGTGGAACAAAATACAAAAACACCACAAGAATGAAAATTCAATTTTTGTAAATCGAATCGGTTTTGATAAAATTATTAAATTAAGCGAAGGACAGTTTTATCCCGGGGAAGAATTCTTCGTAATACGCAGAGAAACCACCGTCAAATCGTCCTGGAAACCGTTTCCATCCGTGAATTTTTCTAGGTCTTCCAAAATGATATCAACGAGTTCGAACGAGGATTTATCTTTTTTTTCTTTCAATAAGTTATGGAGTCTTTTTTCACCGTAGAATTCTTTTTTAGAATTAGCTTCTTCGAAAAGACCGTCCGAAAAAAGAAGAATCCGATCTTCCGCGTGAATTTTTAAAATTTTGTCCTTATAGATGGAGGCCGGAGAAAGTCCGATCATTCTTCCCATATTAGGAAGCGTAAGGAATTCGGAATTCTGTATCAATACCTGCTCCGGATGACCGGCGGAAGAATATCTCAAAACTCCCTTGTTCAAATCGAGATCCACGAGAATACAAGTATAATAAAGATTGAGCGATTTGAATTTTTCGATAAAATCTGAATTCAATATTTCTAATATTTCGCCGGGTCTTTTTCCCGATTGTTTTAAGAATTCATACTCGACCTTTATCGCCATCGTTATGAGAGCGCCTTGAACTCCGTGGCCGGTAGCATCCGCCAAGAATAAACGGTAAACTCCGTCGTTGATCCGAATGATATCGTAAAAATCACCTCCAACTTCGTCCCTTGGAATATATTCGGCTCGAATGTCCAAGTCGGAGTATTTTTCCAAACCGGAGGGAAGCATACTCTTTTGAATTCTTTTGGCGGTCGATAAATCCTTCTTAATGATATTAAACGACTTATTGAGTTGAGCCATCAACTCTTCGATCGTTTTTCTTTCTTCCGAAAGTTTGCGTTTGTCTTTCCTCGAAGACCGGAGAAGTTTTTGAACTTTTGAACTTTGCGATTTTAAGAACCCGGAAGTGATGCTCATCCAATAAAAATACAAAAGGATCGTTAAGACGAAGATAAAGAAAAAAATCACCAGAGTTCTATCGCTAAAGCGGATCGGAGAAATTCCGGCAATTCCGGTAAAATAAAATAAGAACAAACAAAAAGAATAAATCAACGCACCTAGGATAAAGTAACGTCTTTCCATCATCCCGAAAGGAGCGAGATAACTCCCGTAAAGAGCAGTTAACATGACGAATAAGAAATCCGGAACTTGAACCGTAAGCCAAGCGTTGAAAAGCAACATCGGAATATGCCAAAAATAAAACGAGATTTTCATCCATTTTTGAAGATTCCATCGACCGTTGACTAATTGATAGTTTATCGGAATTGCGGTTCCCGCGTTCACGATCAAAAATAAAGCCAATTCGGAATAGGAAACCTTTTCAAGACCTTCCGTATTAAAAAACTTTAATATTGAAAAAAGAACCGAAACAAACGATCCTCCCAAAATCCAGTTGAAAGTCACCGGAAGTCGAAACGTTTTTTTAAGATGAAAGAAATTCATAAATTTCTAAAGGAGAGGAACGATGACCAAGAAAACAAAAGAGATCAAAGCGGTCCAAATGCTTGCGGAAGCTAAAGAAAACCAAAGCGAATTTTGCCACTGAATCAAAGGAGTTGCGACAAACAAAATCATGCCGAGATAGGATAAATAAGGAGATCGATCGTAAAGATGTTTCTGCCATTCAATAAATCCTTCGCGAAAATCTTTCACGTCCCCGCGAAATTTCAAATCTAGGATCAATTCTCCGATCCAACCCGAAACGGAAAAGATCAAAGACCAAAAGAAGAATAGGATCGGCAGGGAAAGAGGAAGGATTTTTCTCCAAAGAACGACGCTCAAAAGCAAAAGAACAAATCCTAGGATCGGAATTCCCGGATAAAGGATTTTGATCCTAAAAAACTTACTTTCGGAAAGGAAACGGAAAAACGGAACCGCTTCTCTGGATTGAAACGATCCGCAGAAAACGCATTGTATCGAATCTGCTAATATATGAGTTCCGCAATTCCTGCAGAATCGTTTCTCCGTCTCCATGATTTTCGAAAATCGATCAGCTCTGACTGATAAGTTGATTGATCAATTGACGTAAAAAATCCACATCCGGAGTTCCACTTTTCGGAAGAGGTTTGTTGTTGATAAACAAAGTCGGCGTGGAATTGATTTTCAATTTTTCCGCCTCGTCTACTTCCCGATTGATCTGATCTCTGATTTTCGGCGAGCTCATACAAGAACGAAACTGATCCATCTTAATGCCGTTTTTCTCGGCGATTCGGCTTACCGTTGCGACAGTGTGCATAACGCCGGTTTCATTGTCTTCGTAAAGACCGGTATAGATCGGATAGAATTTATTTTGCTGATTCGCACAAAGCGCGGCGCTCGCGGCAACGCAGGAACTTGCTTCCGGAGATTTTCTGCCTACGAGTCGATTGCAATTTCCGTCCAAGGGAAAATTCTTATATGCAACTTTGATGATTCCGTCGTATTCGCTTAGAAACGATTTTAGAATTTTGCTCGTATGCATACAATGACCGCAGTTAAAGTCCGCGTATTTTACGATCGTAATCGGCGCATTCGGATCTCCAACGATCGGAGTATCTTTCAAATCGATTTGAACCGCAGGCGTGGATTCGAATTCTTTTAAAAGAACGGGAATCGGTTTTTCTCCAGAGGCCGCCCCGGAAATGAGTCTCGCTCCGCCCGTAGAAATTCTTCCGCCGTAAAGCCCGAGAACAAAGAAGGATAAGACGACGATCAGCAGATTCAAAAAATTTCCGTTCAAACTTCCGGTCACTGCGGAAACGGATTTATCCGAAATCGCTTTGAATCCGGGAAAGTTCACCGCAAGGAGCGCAATCGTAACGACGTAAGTTGCTGCACAAAGACCGCATAACGCTTTGATCACTCCGACCGAAATAATAAACAATCCGACGTCGGCGACCAAACCTAAAATCAAAACATAAAACGCGAGACGAAGATTGGATTCGGCGGTTTCCTTTTTGATTTCGGAGAGGACAAAAAGAAATCCTACAAATCCGTAAAAGATAAAGCCGAAAAGCGCCGTTGGAAGATCGCCTAACCCCGGAACGTTCCGAATTGCGGAAAAGGAGCTTTCTGAAACCTTATCGCAGGAGCCGGATTCGCTGATCGCGTTACAAAGAGCTTCTCCGACGGAACTGGGATCTCCGTAGTATTTTTGGATGAGAAGAAAGGAAAGGATCAAACCCATTGCAGAGAGAATGATCGAAATTTTATTTTTGGACAATTGATTCATGAATTTCCCCGATCCTGTAAGATCGATTTACCTTTATGTATGGTTCCTTCTCAGATGAAAAGAAAAATCCATCCGGATTCTATGGCTTCCTTTCTTAGAGTGTGGAAATCGCTTCCGCGAGATCTAATTTTCCTTCGTACAACGCCTTTCCAGTGATGACTCCGAACAGAGGAATCTTTGTATCTAAGGAAGAAAGATCCATCAGATCTTTTAAGGAAGAGATTCCGCCCGAGGCGATCACTTGGAAAGGAAACGAATTGAGAATTTCGCGATACGCTTCCAAGTTCGGCCCGGCCAGAGTTCCGTCTTGTGCGATATCCGTAAAAACGACGTGCTCGATTCCGGCTTTCGCGAGACTTTCTAAAAGATCGCGATAATGGACGCCGGAATCTTTTTCCCAGCCCGCGATTTTTACGATTCCGTCTCTTGCATCCACCGCGACTACTACTCGATCTTTTCCGTACGTATCCAGAGCGAACTTTAAAAGATCCGGATCCGTTACAGCGGCTGTTCCGATGATGAAACGATCGATTCCGATCTTATGATAATATTCTAATTTTTCCTTGTCTCGAATTCCGCCGCCTAACTGAACTTTCAGAGAAGTTGTTTCCCGGATCTTCAAGATAGAATGTTCGTTCACACCGATCTGATTTCTCGCTCCGTTGAGATCGACCAAGTGGAGGAGCGACGCTCCATTCTTACTAAAACCTTCCGCAAGTTTCCAAGGTTCTGAAGAATAGATTTTCTTTTCTTCGTAATTTCCTTTGAACAAGCGAACTGCGCAATTATCCAATAAATCTATGGCGGGAATGATGATCATACCGATTTTATAAAATTCTCCAGAAGTTTAAGTCCGTGCGTGTGCGATTTTTCGGGATGGAATTGAGTGCCGAAAATATTATTTTTTTCAACGACTGCCGGAAATTTTTCCTGATAATAATCGCAGAGTCCTGTGATCGCGTTTCCTTCCGCGTCCGTAGGTCGATACGAATGGATGAAATAAAAAAATGACTGATCCGGAATTCCTTTCAGGAGGACGCTCTTATCTTTCTTGCGGAATTGAAGACGATTCCAACCGATATGAGGAACTTTAAAATCCTTACCTTGAAATTTTCGGATTTTCCCTTTGATATAACCTAAACCTTCGATCTGATCCTTTTTTGTGCCTTGTGCGATCTCTTCCGAAGATTCAAAAAGAATCTGAAAGCCGATACAGATACCGAAGAGAGGTTTTCCTGAAGAGACGTGTTTGTCGATCGTATCTCGCAAGCCGGTCGCATTCAGATTTTCCATTGCCTTATCAAAGTGTCCGTCGCCGGGAAGAATCAACGCGTCCGAATTTTCAATCGTAACCCGGTCGTTTGTAAAAACAAAATCCTTTGTATAAAGAGAAACGGCTTTGATACAGGAATGGATATTTCCCATTCCGTAATCGAGAATAGCGATCACTCCAAAACTCCTTTTGTAGAAGGGATCGCTCCTGCTGACGCCGAATCTTGCGCGATCGCCATTCTCAAAGCCTTTCCCAAAGCCTTAAAAATTGATTCGTGAATATGATGTCTGTTATCGCCGTAGTGAACGACTACGTGAAGATTCATCTTCGCGTTGAGTGCGAGTTTTTGTAAGAATTCTAAGGATAACTCCGCGTCATAGATTCCGAATTTTCCCGTAAGTTCGGGGCCCGTATATTTGAAAAAATAACGACCTCCGAGATCCACGGCGACCGTTGTAAGAACCTCATCCATCGTAAGAGTGAAATGTCCGTATCTAAAAATTCCCGCTTTGTCGCCGAGTTGTTTGTGGATGGTATTTCCCATGAGGATTGCTGTGTCTTCCACAGAGTGATGACAATCGATTTCGATATCCCCTCTCAACCAGAGATCCAGATCGATCAAACCGTGTTTGGAAATATGAGAAAGCATGTGCTCGAAAAAAGGAATCTCAGTATCAAAGCGATACTTTCCGGTTCCGCGGAGATTCATTTCCAATTTGATTTCAGTTTCAGAGGTTTTGCGTTCTGCTTTCATTCTACCAGGATCATAGAATCCGAACGACCTCCGTGTCAATGAATTCCAAAATAATGGATGACGGAAAAGCCAAGCCTCTCGAGATTGTAAGAGCAGTTTCTCACTGCATTCCACCTCGCCGAAGTGGCGGAATTGGTAGACGCACTGGCTTCAGGTGCCAGCGATCGCAAGGTCGTGGGGGTTCGAGTCCCTTCTTCGGCAAAAGTAATAACATAAATTCAACTTGGACTCGAAGCTTTCGAGCGTGAGCGTTTTGAGCTTCCGTAAGAAGCGAAAGAACGCGACACGAATCCAGGAAGGATGAGTGAGCGAGAAAGACGCCGTGGAGCTTAAATCGTCACGATGACGATTTGCGTAACGGCGAGTCCCTTCTTCGGCAAAAAGTATTAACATAAATTCAACTTGGACTCGAAGCTTTCGAGCGTGAGCGTTTTGAGCTTCCGTAAGAAGCGAAAAAACGCGACACGAATCCAGGAAGGATGAGTGAGCGAGAAAGACGCCGTGGAGCTTAAATCGTCACGATGACGATTTGCGTAGCGGCGAGTCCCTTCTTCGGCAAAACCATTCTTTTACAATTTTAGGAAAGACGCTGAACGTGTGGAGCGACTTGCAATGTTTATCCTAAAGCCAAGAAGAACTTTTTCTCAAAGCATCGCGCCGAAGAAATATATTTCCTATGGACATTGTAGTCTTTTATTTCCCTCTAAAACGGTTTCCAAACCTCAAAAATGGAAAGTCCTTTATCGATTTTGAACCCATTTCGAAAAAAGAGTATTCAACTCTGAAATACTACTAAGCCCTTCCTCTATTCTACTTACAGCTTTTCCCAAAATCTTATTTTGTTTTCTCAGAAAGATCAAACTTCAAAGTTCTCAAATGGTTTTGGGACGGAGCCTTATGAAAAATTCAAGTTCCTTAATTCGCGAAGAGAAATCTTTATCTATAAGTCGGAAAATTCAGATTCCTATCCTTTGAGCCAGTAAACAAATCCTTGAAACGGAAAATTCTACATTTTTCATTCAATTCTTAAATGAATGGAAGAAGGTTTTAAATTCTTGAAAATGAGAACAATTCATTTTTCACTCAATACTTTTCTTGAATTTCTCCCGTGAATTCCATAAATGGAACCTGACCGTTTCTGCGGCGGAGATTTGCTTTGATTTCAAAGAAAACAATCAAGAGTAAGAAAGTTATAAATAGCGAATCAGGAAAAAATCTTTTGGACCCAAGAAAGGAACCTTCTCAGAGAAGATCCATCGATCGTGTTCAAAAAATTTTGGACGTAGTTGCGGTATTATTAGAACGCAGCGGCGCTGAGGCGATCACGACCAATATGATCGCCCAGGAAGCCGGAATCCCTATCGGATCCTTATATCAGTATTTCCCGAACAAACACGCGGTTTTGAATGCGGTAGGCCAAAGACATCTGGAAAGGGTCAACCAGATGCTTTCTGCAATTTTTCAATCCGATCTCTCGGGAAATAGTTGGGAAGATTTGATCGATCTTGTCATCGATTCATTTGCCAATTTTTATCTGACCGAGCCTGGATTTGCGCCGCTCTGGTCTTCGATGAAGCAGGATCCGGAATTGATCGAGATCGATCGCGAGAACAACATAAAAATTTCCGAAAACGTTTCCCGGATTCTTTCTCAGTTTCAAGTCGATCCCGCCGAAAATAAAATCATCTCAAGAATTGTCGTGGAAGTAACGGATGCGATTTTGAACCGTTGGATTCGCGAGCAAAAGGATCGGGAATTTTCAAGTCGTATGATCATCGAATTGAAGATAATTCTTAAATCCTATCTAACGCGATATTTCCCCGGAGGAAAAGAAAAACTTTGATTCGGATTCTTCTTTTTGAATTTCCTTTAACGACCTTTTTTGTTTTTTTAATGACCGCGACTTTTTTTCTGGTGAACATTTTTTTGCCGGAACATTTGATCCGTCAGTATTTTTTAAATCACCCCGGACATATTCAACCGATCTCATGGATAGGCGCCGTGTTTTATCATGGAAATATATTTCATCTTTTTGGAAATATGTTTTATCTTTTTTTCCTAGGACGCGCAGTTGAATACAAGGCCGGGAAAGGAAGATGGTTACTCTTCTTTTTTATGGCGGCTCTGATTTCTTCTCTTTTAGATTCTTTCATCCGTGGAATCATACTGCACGATACAACTCCGGTGGTCGGCGCCTCGGGGGCAATTTCCGGAATCGCGGCGGTGGCGGCTTTGCTGTCTCCCTTTTCTTTACGCTTCAATCACAAGAACTTTCCTTTTCCCGTGTTTCTGGTCGCATGGATCATGGTTTATTCCGACATCACGAATGTTTTCACCGATGACGGAGTCGCCCGTTGGGCGCACCTAGGAGGATTTATTTCGGTAATTTTCGCCGCGTATTTTCTGAAACCGACGGAACGAAAACAACTTCATTCAGGATTCATACTCAACTTAATTTTTATCGTCTTGACTTTGATTCTTGCCTTCTTTTATTCCAATCGTTAGAATTGAATCTGCAAACTCAAAGACGGAAATGAAAATCATTAGAATCCGCCTTTGAGTTCGATCGTGAAGCCCATTCTGCAAAATGAGAATCTATGATAAAAATGATTGTCAGCAAGGAAAATTTATAAGTCCCTGTATTGAAACTCGAAGAACGGATCTATCCTTGAGCAAACACGGCTTCTTTCAAATCACTCAAAAACTTTTCCTCAGAAAGGGAGACGATCTATTGATTCTCAGAGATAGAAAATCCGGGTTGGGCGACTTACCCGGCGGAAGAATGAACGAAGACGAGTTCTATCAAGACTGGAAGCTCAGTATGGAACGCGAAATCGAAGAAGAATTAGGGGCCAAGGTTCAAATCCGGGTTTCTCCAAAACCTTTGTTCATTCACAAACATAGAGTCAACGAGGGAAATTTTCCTTGCATCATAATCGCTTATCACGCGGATTTTTTGGGCGGTGAAATCCAGCTTTCCGAAGAACACGATTACATCGCTTGGGAAAACGTTCATTCCTACAATCCGAGTCCTTTGTTTTCGGAATACATGCTCGACGCGGTGAATTTATACCTCAAGGAATACGCCTCTTTCGTTTATTAGAGAAAAAGAATATGACCCCATTTTGGAAAAATGCAATCTCATCTCTGATCTTGATTCCGGTTTTTTTCGGAATCGCCTCCGTCTTTTCGGGAAAGGAAATTTCCTCCGAACAATACAACTCATTCAAACAAAAAGAATATCAGATACTTACCGCCGGATTTGACAGAAACGCCGGCAACGTTCTCGTCGTTCAGCCGGAATGGAGGCTCGAAGATTTTTCATCGGAAGAAAGATTCTTAAAATCTCTGGAAAACCCGATCAAGCAGGCGAAACAAAAAGGACTTTTAAAAAAGAACACGTTAGTTGTCTTTCCATCGCACGTTGGAAGTTTTTTATATTTTCTAAACGGACGCCGGGAGATCTTTTCAAGGCCAAGTTTGGAAAGAGCCTTTTACCTTTTAAAATTGGAAAATCATTTTAGAAATTGGATCGGATCGATTACAGGTGAAAAGCCGGATCCATATTTAAGAATCGCCTCCACTTACCAGAGAGTTTTTTCGAATCTTTCCAGAACTCATGGAGTTTATCTTTTGCCCGGTTCGATCCTTTTACCGGAAGCAAAATTGGAAAATGGAAACTTGATTTTAAATTCGGCGGGAGAATGGAAGGAGTTCGCGTTTTTATTTCAACCCGACGGACATATCGCCAAAGAATATCTTTATCACAATCCGTCGGAAACTTGGAAAAAAGATATTTCCTTATTTTCAAACAATCGCTTTTCTAATCAGGAAGAAAATAACGTTTCTCTGGTCGCTTACCAATTTCCGTTCGCAAGATTCGGAATTTTCTATTTGGAAGAATTTAAAAATCCCGAGTTCCAAGATAAGATCAAAAGGACTTTTGTTTCCAGAATCATCGCGATAGGAGAAGAATCTTCGGAAACGATCTTGAAGGAATGGGCGGCAAAATCCAATTTCGAATCCACGATTCGAGTGATCCCTTCGGGTTCTTTGATCGACCGAGACTACGAGGGCGGAAGTTACATCAAAACAAGATACGGTGCTCCTACTCCGGGTGTGAACAGTAGAGAACCCTTGATTCTCAACCTATTCTTATAATCTTATTTGCTACGAACTTCTTCGTAGAGTTTCCAGATGCTCCAGTCTTCCGGTTGAAAATCGAGTTTGCTCAAAATCAGTTGACCGGGTTCCGTTTCGCAAACGATCCGATCGTCTCCGGAAAGAAACGCCCTTTCACAAAGAATGGGCAGATTTTGACTTTTTTTCAAAGGACCCCAGAGGTGAACCTTCCCGGAATAACCCGAAAGAAACTCGTTCTTTTTTGCTAATTTCCAAGGATAAATTTCCTTCCGGCTTACGGTGAATAATTTCGTAATCACCGGTTTTCCTTTCGAGGAAAAGTTGATCCTTCTTAGATGCAACTTTCCGATTTCACCGCCGATATAATATGCGCTTTCGCCGTTTCCGTAATAAAGGATCGGACTGAGAATATCCTTATCGATTTTTTCCACGGTCTTCTGCGTGGGATGAAACCAGTAGAGATTATAAGATCCCGCGTTACCTGAAAAAATCAAAAAAGAATTTCCCGAAGGATACATAAGGGAACGAGTTTTTAAATTAGGAAAGGGAGAAACGATTTTTTCCTTATTCAAAACCAGAACCGGCTTTCTCGGTTCCACCGTTTTTTCCTCGTAGAGATTATCATCGACGAAGTAATAAATTTTAGATCCGTCCGGAAGAATCGATCCTCGATTCTTGCAAGAAACTTGAGCCCCCGCCTCGTAAGAAAGACTGGAATCTTTTAAAGAGATCGCAACGTATCTGCAGCCTCCGGAAGTCTGCATCGGATATTCGACGAGCGCATAATTCGCGTTTTGTGAAAGAGACAAGTTCGAAGGAACCTGATCCAAACTTCTGGAATTATTTTCTCCCGCGGAGAGATCTTGATAAAATATTTTTTGATCTTCAGTCCAGACCAGCTTCAGTCGATCGTTTGAAAATTCGATTACTCTCGTCGAATCGGGGGCCTCCGAAGAAAGGATTTCGTCTCTGTCTTTCGGACTTTGAAGTTTGTCTTTTAACTTCTCCGCCGCCTTTTCGTATTTCTCCTGTTCCACGAGTTCTTGAATTTCTTCGATAAAGGTTTCATGACTGCTCTTACAGAGATTTAAAAAAGAAACCGTAAACAAAATCAAAACCGTATTTTTTAAAAGAAACGCCTTCAATACGATTTTATTTTTCAAAAAGGATTCAATATTCATAATGTATTTCAGTTTCTCTTTTAGTTCTATTCTTCTATATTGTTCGTAAATTCGAATTCTTTTTGAAAAAGATCGGTCGCTCGTCTTCCCGTAGTCTTCGTATCCAAAAAAGAAATTCCGCCGCTTAAAAGAGCCCCAATGTAAGGAAGCCAACGGTATCTCGAAGAAGGATTTCCATTCTTGCGGAAGAGTTTCCAACCGAGATGAAAGCCGATGGAACGAAGAATTTCCAAAGACGCCGGTCTGACTAAAACCCGACTCCCCACGTCTCGGACGATGGATCGAATCAAGGCGTGATTCGTATCCGGAAAAATGCAATAACTCATAATTTCCGGGGAAACTTGAGATTCCTTTCCGTAGAGAGCGGCGATGTCTTTTACGAGATGACCTTGAATTCTATAAAACAAGATCATTTCGGGCAATAAGGTCAGATAACCCAGATTCATTTTTGGAATCGAAAGCCCGGCGCTGACTGCGCCGGCGCGGATCGCCGCCTTCTGAACGCATTCTTGGATCAAATCGCTCGGATCGCCCACGGTTTTGCCGAAGGGACTGCGATATCCTCTGAGGTCGGTCAGTAAGGTTAAGAATTTTTCAGAAAAAGCTTCTGCGACGGAAATATGGTTTTCCATAGAGTGGGTTGATTTACAAAGGAAAGGTCGAGTTCATTCAATGATAGATAGACTTGAAAAAATACAAGAAAAATACCTTCGAATCAGTGAAGAGTTAAATCTGGCGAAGGATCCTTCCTCGCTCAAAAATCTTTACAAAGAAAGATCGCGGCTCACGCCCCTCTATCTCAAGGTAGAAGAATATCTCAAACTTACAAAAGATAAAAAAGACGCCGAAGAATTGATTCAGTCAGAAAGAGACGAAGAAATGCACCTGATGCTCAAGGAAGAAATCCGGCAAGCAGGGGAAAAGCTCGAACTACTCGAAAAAGAACTCGAAATTCTTCTTTTACCTCCGGATCCGAACTCCGGCAAAAATATCCTTGTCGAAATCAGAGCCGGGACCGGCGGAGAAGAAGCCGGCTTATTCGTGGCCGATCTTTTTCGTATGTATTCCCGTTTCGCGGACAAACACAAAATCAAAACGGAGATTATAGATTCCTCTCCAACCGGAATCGGCGGTTTGAAAGAAATCATTTTTGCGTTGGAGGACGATCGGGCCTACGACCTTTTTAAGTTCGAGGGCGGAACTCACAGGGTTCAAAGAATTCCGAGCACCGAATCGGGTGGAAGAATTCATACGAGTGCAGTGACCGTCGCAGTTCTTCCCGAAGCCGACGCCGAAGAGGTCGAGATCAACGAAAACGATTTGAGAATCGACGTCTATCGCTCCTCCGGCGCCGGCGGTCAGCACGTAAACACGACCGACTCAGCGGTTCGAATCACTCATATTCCGACCGGCGTTGTCGTAGCCTGCCAAGATGAGAAGTCCCAACACAAAAACAAAGCGAAGGCTCTGAGAATTTTGAGCGCAAGAATTCTCGAAAAACAAGCGGAAGACAAAAAACAGGCTTCCGACGCGATCAAAAAACAGATGATCGGAAGCGGAGATCGTTCCGAAAGGGTAAGAACTTATAACTTTCCTCAAGGAAGATGTACGGATCATAGAATCGGATTTACGAGCCATAATTTATCCGCGATCATGGAAGGCGACTTGGACGAACTGATCGGCGCGCTTACGGAAGAGGATCGAATCCGAAAAATATCGGAAACACAACCGAGTTAAAGTCTTTCGATCTAAGAATTTTACGGATTGAAAAATCAAAAATCGATCTCGAACTGGAATCATAAAAATGTTAAAAGAAATCAGCGAACCTCATAGAACTATTTGCGGAGAAAGAATTCCGTTCGAAAACATTCACGCTGTATCGGTAAGCCTTCCTCAACTTGCAGACGTTATCGGCTACGAAGAAAAAAGAACGGAAACCCTCTCTCGTTTAAAATCGGGTTATCCTCGATTTGTAGCACATTCTTATATCGCGAGAATATTAGATTTTAACAAAGAAAACAGAAAGATCGCAACTCCTCAGTTTATCGTTTCTTCCAGAAAAGCCGCCGACACGATCGTTCAAAAATTCTCCATTCGGGATTTTGAAATCATCGAAGACGATGGAATCGTAACATTAGTTATCCCGAATATTCCGGAATTAGAAAGGGAAATTCTTTCCTTTATACAACACACAGGCTGTCTCGCTTCCTCCAGAAAGGCGGAAGATTTTCTTCTAAAAAAAGGAATCCTTCAGGAAATTTTTCGGGAAAAGGTGGAAAAGGAAAGTCCTGTTCAGAAAATTCTTTCGACACTTTCCTCCTTTTATGGAAATGCTGATCCGGAAATTCTTTTATCTTCGTCCGGTATGAACGGGGTTTACACGGTTTTTGATGCTTTCAATCAAGTTCAAAAAACGGAAAACAAAACGATTTGGATCCGTCTCGGTTGGTTGTATGTGGATAATATCCGCATTATGGAAAAATATACGAAAGATTCTTATGTGATTCATAATGCAACGGACTTGGAAGATCTCGAACAATTTCTCGATCAAAACGGAGACCGTGTTGCGGGTATTATCACGGAATGCCCGACCAATCCCCTTCTTTTAGTTCCGGATTATACGAAGTTAAAATCGATCGTGGACAAATACAAAGTTCCTTTGATCGCCGACATTTCCATAGCGGGATCCGCTGTAATCGACGTTCTTCCTTATGTGGATGCCATCGTGGAAAGTCTTACAAAGTTCGCTTGCGGAAACGGAGACCTGATGATGGGCGCTTTGATTCTGAATCGAAAGTCCCGATGGTTTCATGAAATTCTTCCCATTTGCAAAGATTTGGTGGAAAGTCCTTATGTTCGAGATTGTGAACGACTGGCTTTTGAAATCAAAGGATATGAAGAACGCGTTCTCAAAATCAGTTCCAATGTAAAAAAGTTAGCCGATTTTTTTTCCAAACAGGCGGGAATCAAAAACGTTTTTTGGACCGGATCTCCCGAGTCGAACGAAAATTTTGCAAAGATCACGAGAATCCCCGGTATCCAAGCAGGAGTTTTATCCATCGAACTTTCGATTTCTTTGGAGACTTTTTACGATCGATTGACTTTGTTAAAAGGTCCGAGTTTCGGGACCGAATTCACATTAAATATGCTTTATGTTTATCTGGCGCACTACGAGTTAGTGACAAAAAAGGAAGGACTCGAATTCTTAAAGGAAAACGGCTTGGATCCGAATCTCATCCGAATCTCCGTAGGAATCGAAGACCCGGATCTTTTGATTCAGGAATACAAAAAAGCTCTCGAAGTCTAAGCCCTTGCTTCCGCCGGAATTCCGCTTTGAGAGGCCTGATTTCCTTTGAGATGAAAAATCCCTTTGTAAAAAGCAAAAAGAATTCCAAATTTAGAAATTCCTAATATATAAAGAACTCCGAGCGCGACTGCGCCTCCCAGAATCCATCCAAACGCGTGGACGATCAAACTCGAAACGACTGCGAGTCCGAGCGCGCCGATAAAAACCGAACCGAAAAAGAAAAGGATTCTCAGAATAGGGCTTCCGTCGCCTTCTTTCGTTTCTTGTCCGAGCGAAACGTCTTTTATCTCAAGACCTTCTTCCAACCATCTTGACATGATGACGATCATGATCGGGATCATAATGATTCCCATGACATACAACGTGATCGCGACATCGGAAGTTAACCAAGAAAGCGCGGTATTCCAAGACCAGTTATTGAGATATTCTTCGCGAGTTACCGAAAAGAATCTTTTGTAACCTTCTCCATCCCAGCCGTAAACGAGAATGAAAAACATTCCGAAATAACCCAACATCACTTGTAAAAAACCGAAAAAGGCTTTGGATCTTTCGATCAATTTCCAAACGACCCAGAACGCGAGAATTCCCTGTGAAACATTCGTAAAACCGAATAGAGTAACCAACCATCCTGGCATCGATTTGTCCAGGGCCTGCATCGTTTCCCAACTCGTAAACTGCCAAACCAAATAAAGACCGGACGGTCCGAAGACCAGAGAAAGAAAAAGCACGTTGATCAAAAAATACGTGGTTTTCCAAAACGGGATTTTTTCCTTCTTCTCCTGGACTTCTTTCAAAACCGCTGGCGAAGAAGAATCCGATGAAGTTTGCATTTTTTTAATCTGGCGGGAAGCCGCCATCGCAAAGCCTGCGCCCAATCCGTAGGCCCAGAATACATCCACTTGAACCATTTTCAATTCTCCTATTTCTCAAATTTAAATAAAGAATGACATGTCATTCAGTTTTTTCAATCAAAAAAGTAGGAACTCCTCCTTTTTTACCGAGGATCAGCCTTCTGGATTGGCCCGCATCCCATCCAACATGAGATCCGGAACGGCTTTCATCCATCGTGCGGCGTATTCTGGATTGGATTTATGAGAAATCGACTGACGAATTCCTTCGAACATCATGGAATTGATCGCCTTGGAAGCGACATCCGTGTCCAAATTCTTTCGTAAAAATCCTTTTTTCACCCCGTTGATCAGATAAAGCTCCGTGACTTTTGCCGAAAGATCGTGAGTTTTTTTGATCTTAGAAGAAATGGAAGCGTCGATCCCCTGTGTTTCAAAAAAGAAAACCCGCCCAACACGAGCGTCCTTACCGAAAAGTTCAAATAAACCGGCGCCGATCTCCTCGATCTGCGATCTATATTCTTCTAATGAATTTGATTTATCCGGACTTTGTCTTGAAATCACTTCGGAAAGTCCGTTTTGAACCTCATCCAAAAGTGCGTGAAGGATATCCAATTTATTCTTAAAATAACGATAACAGGTTCCGTGACCAATGTCCAATTGAGTCGCGATGTCGGCGATTCCCGTGGAATGATATCCTTTCTTGGCGAAGATTTCCAGCGCAGCATCCAAGATCTCTTCCCTTCGAGCTTGGATTTTTTCTTCTTTTTTCATACTTCGATAAGAATGTTGTAAGTCCGACTTTTTTTTGTAAACCAGAAGATTCTTAGATTAGATCCACCGTCAAAGGAACTTGAATCGTAAATTGAGTTCCTTTTTTCGAATCGGACGAGAAGTCGATCTTTCCCTTCAGTTGTCTCACGAGAATATTAACGAGCTTCAAACCGAGCGAAGTTGAATCGTCCAAATCGAATCCTAGAGGCATTCCGATTCCATTGTCTTCTACTTTGAGTTCTAAGGATTCGTTTTTTTTCGATAGGGAAATTTTCAATTCCGGAGTGCCTTCCACCGATAGGTTCTCGGGAAACGCATACTTTAAAGAATTGGAAACCAATTCGTTCAAGATCAAGCCGATCGGAATCGCTCTGTTTATGCTGATATCCAAAGATTCCAAATTTGTAATCAACCGAATCGATTCCGCCTTTCCGTAGACTTGAAAAAGTTGATTCAATAATTTTTCAATATAGATCGAATACTGGATTTTTCCTAAGTTCTCGGATTGATACAATTCTTCATGGATCATCGACATCGTTCTGAGGCGATTTTGACTTTCCTTAAAAACGGAAAGGCTTTCCTTATCCTGAACGTAATCCGATTGCATCGACAGAAGCGAAGAGATCACTTGAAGATTGTTCTTCACTCTATGATGAATTTCCTTGAGCATAACCTCTTTCTCTTCCAGTGAAAGCTGCAATTTTCGTTCAGTCGATTTGATCTCGGTAAAATCGAGCAAAGTTACGATCACACTTGAAAGAGAACTTTCAAAACCCGGAGGAACCGACCAACGAATCTTAATATCCAATCTGGTATCGTCTTGAACGCGAAAACCGACTTCGACCTCGTAAAAATACGACTCTTCGCGAATCTTTCTAAGAACCCTTCGAAATACCTTAAAATTATCCTGACTAAAAAAACGTTTCCAGTTCTTAAATACCGTTTCATAAGAATCTACTCGAAGCAGATTCACGATCTCCTGATTGACTCCGATCACTCGAATCGAATCAAAACAACGTTGCACGAAATCGGGATTCTCCTCCAAATAATCCGTAAACGCGTCCCCTTGTAAATTTTTCGGAAGAATATCTAACACACGTTTAAGATCGGAATAATCCGCTTCGATAATGGCGACGGGAAGATGCTCAAACAGACCCTTGTATCGGGTTTGACTTTTTTCCAACTCGGCTCTGGCCTCGTTCTTCTCAAGAATTTCTTCTCTAAGTATTTCGTTTGATCTAAGCAGTTCCTGCGTTCTTTCTTTGACTTTTCCTTCGAGGGTCTGATGAGAAATCCTCAGTTGATTTTCAGCTTCCTTTCTTTCGTTTACGATGCTCGCGACCAACAAACTCGTAATGGAAAGAACTGCGATAAAAAACTGAAGCAGAATGTAAGACGCGTTCATCGTTTCCGCGTAAAACTGAGGTGATCCGGAAATCGTTCCGAGGATCGCTATTACCGAAGAAAGAACCACCGCGAGACTGCTCGCACGTTCGCCCAAACGGAACGCGGACCATAGAATTAACGGAATCAGGATATATCCCAGCGGATAACTCAAAGAAAGGATCGGAGTCACCAAATCGAATGATACGAGTGAAAAGAAAACGATCAGTAAAAGTAAGGCGGAAGATTCTAAAAAATTTAAGAGCTTCGGAACTTTATATTCACCTCGAAACCAAAAAAGAATAAACGGCGCTCCGATATAAACTCCGAGGGTATCTCCCGCCCACCAAGTCAACCAGCTCTGACGAAAGCCGGACAACTCGATTTCCTGCGAAAGATACATCGATACTACGGAACCGGTCGAACTAATGGTACAAACGAGCGCCTCAAGTGAAATAAAAAGAAGAACGAATTGAGTGCGATCAGAGATTTTACAACCCGGAATCTTTCGTGTTAATACGACTTTGCCGACGTAACTCTGAAGAGCGGAAAAAAAAGCGATCGATACGCTGAGATATAAGTTTTTGTCCGGATCGAAACCGACTCCCGAAAACAAATCGATTCCGGAATTAGATAAGAACGAAGCTATAAAAACGCCGATGATCGTAGAGTTTCCGAAAATGAGAGTCAAACCGATCGCAGCTCCGGAGGCGGGCCAAATAGCGGAAGCGTAACCGGGATAGATCGCAGTGTTTCTTCCGATTTGCGCGAGGATATAATAAACGAATCCCGAGAATAAAATAGTCCCAGAGATTCTTATGATTGCTTTGAAACGAAGAGACAAAATCATCAATCCTAATTAAGTTTGCTCTAAAATGAGAATCGAAGAACTCCTATTCTCTGACCAGCCTTTTATGATTTTCAACGAAGGATTCCATCCTTTAGGAAAGATTTTCTTTCGTAACCCTATCACCACAATCAAGGCATTTACTTCAAAAGAAATCGAATCGTCTCTGAATGAGATCGAAACCTACCTTCAAAAAGGATTTCATGTCGCTGGATTTCTATCTTACGAGGCGGGAGAAATTCTTTCAGGGATCGATCGCAAAGAACAAGAAACGGATTTTCCGCTTTTGAATTTGAGCGTTTTTAATGAACCCGAAATTTTTTCCTCGCCCGAAGAATTTTCGTCTCGTAGTTTCGGATTTCACATTTCCTCATCGCCGGATCAAAAGAAATATTACCAGAATCTAAAATTCATTCGGGAAAAACTTTTTCTCGGAGAAATATATCAGATCAATTATACCGATCGGATAGCTTTCGATTTCGAAGGCAATATATTAGAATTTTACAATATACTTTCGGACAGACAGCCCGTCCCTTACGGTTCCTGGATAAGAATTCCGGACTTCGACGTCCTTTCGTTTTCACCCGAACTTTTTTTTGAAAAGCGGGATCGAAATATCGTCACCAAACCGATGAAAGGAACGTATCCCAGAGGAAAAACGGAATTCGAAGACGAAAGGAACGTTCTGTTTCTTAAAAACTCAGAAAAAGAAACCGCCGAAAATCTGATGATTACGGATTTAATGAGAAACGATCTAGGAAAAATCAGCCGCAAAGGAACCGTTCAAGTTCAAGAATTGTTCTCGGTGGAAAAATACAAAACGATCCTGCAGATGACCAGCACGATCCGTTCCGAACTTTCGGAAGGAATCAAATACTCCGACATTTTCAGAGAATTGTTTCCGGGCGGTTCGATTACTGGAGCGCCTAAGCTCAGAGCGATGAAATTGATTCAAGAACTGGAAAAACCGAGAGGAATCTACACCGGAGCGATCGGAGTCATCCGCCCCAACGGAGACTCGGTTTTTTCGATCGCGATTCGTACATTAGAAATATCTCATGGAAGAGGAAAAATCGGAATCGGATCGGGAATCACCTGGGACGCAGATCCGGAAAAAGAATGGCTCGAAATTTTAGAAAAGGCGAAATTCTTCTCCGAATCGCCAAGAAACTTTTTTTTATTTGAAACAATACTTTACAAAAATGGAATATTTTATTTTGAAAAAGAACATCTGAGTCGAATTAAAACTTCCGCCGAAATCTTAAATATTCCGTTTTCAGAAGACGCTTGGAACGCCTGTCTGAGGGAAATCGGAATCGCTTGCAAGGAAACAAATTCCTACCGCGTCAAAATAAGTTTGGATACTTCCGGAAACTTCCGGTCGGAACATTCCGTGCTTTCACCCTTTGAGAAAAAAGGAAGTCTACAAGTAAGCTCCACACGAATGAATTCTTCCTCGACATTCAGAAAACACAAAACAAACCTCAGAGAGACCTATGATTTGGAAGGGATCCGATCCAGAAATTTTTCTTATTTGGACACGCTCTTTCTAAACGAAAAGAATGAAATCACGGAGGGAAGTATTACGAACATATTTCTAAGGATCGGAGAATCTTACTTTACTCCTCCGGTTTCCTGCGGACTACTTCCCGGAGTTTACCGCAACCGACTTCTGAAAAGGAAAGGTTTTTACGAACGAACTCTGACTTTGGAAGATCTAAAATCTTCCGGATCGATCTTTCTTTGCAATTCTCTCCGCGGAATTTTGCGGGTCGAAAAGATCGAAGATTCTTCCGTAAATAGAGGATCAGAATCTAGTTGCGAAAATCGGACGAAGTTCTAAAATCTCAAGCATGAGGACTTTTTTGGGGATTTCCATTCCCGACGGAGTGAAAGAACAACTAACTTCGATCTGTTATGGATTGCCAGATGTCAAATGGGTCGCCGAGGAAAATTTTCATATCACCTTGGTTTTTTTAGGAGAACAAAATTTTGAAGACGTGGATAGAATTTCAGAATTCTGTTCCAAGATTTCCATTTCCGATTTCGACTTAGAACTTCATTCCGTGAGTTTTTTTGGAAAACAAAAATCTCCTTCCATTCTTTTTGCCGGGGTGGAACGAAATCCTGCGTTGATTCAATTACAGAAAGCCCTGGATTCCGGCCTTAGAAAAAGAGGGTTTAGTCCCGAACGTCAGGACTATCATCCGCACGTCACGATCGGCAGATTCAAAAATGCGAGAGCCGAAAAAATTTCTATTTATCTGGAAGAATTCTCCAATTTTTCCTCTTCCCGTTTTTCGGTTTCGGAATTTCATATCTACTCTTCAAAATCTTCGGCGGACGGACCGATTTATACGATCGAAGAATCTTTTTCACTTTTTCCGTCTTACAAGAATTATGGGAAAACACTTTGAAAGACTTTTCCGATTTTTTTAGAAATCCTCATGTTTGGGACCGAGAAATCGTCGCCGTTGGAGGCGATCTTTCTCCGGAAAGACTTCTCTACGCATATAAGAATGGAATCTTTCCCTGGTCCGATCAACCGATTCTTTGGTATTGTCTGGATCCCCGCGGAATTTTCGATCTCAATAAGCTGCATATCTCGAAACGCGTTAGGCGTAAGATCAATCAGAAAAAATATACGATTACTTTCAATCGAGCGTTCGAACAAGTTATGCGCTGTTGTGCGTATCGTCCCGGCGAGGAAACTTGGATCACCGAGCTTTTTATCAGAGGCTACAAAGAATTTCATAAACTCGGTTACGCACATTCGATCGAAGTCTGGGATGAAAACGGAAAACTAGGAGGCGGGGTGTACGGAGTTGCAATCGGTAATTTTTTTGCCGGTGAATCTATGTTTTCATTCGTTCCCGATTTCGGAAAAATCGGTTTGTTCCATTTATTCGAAGCGCTTAAGAAAGATCGATTCCTACTTTTTGATACTCAGCAACTAAACATTGTTACTCTGGGGCTCGGCGCTTATCAAATTCCAAAAAAAGAATATCTCAGAAGATTGGAGACCGCTGTCGCATCTGGAAAAAAATGGACTCCTCCTCAATCCATTCTTTGAAAAAACGTATTTACTTTTTTTGTAAGGATGTTGCACTTCTCAGAATCAATCATTCTATTCAATAGGAAACTGTAAAATGACCCTTTTTAAGAAAATTCTTGCCCAACTTTTGATCGCCGCTATGGCGCTGACTGGATTTGCAGGACTCGTAGCTGAAGAACCGGCTGCAGACGCACCTTCTACACAGACTGAAACCCCGAAAGAAACAAAGTCCGAGAAGAAAGGAAAAAAATCTAAGAAATCCAAAAAGGCTAAAAAGGCAAAAAAATCTAAGAAAAAATCCAAGAAAGAAAAAGCAGAAAGTAAAAAAGAAGAATCGGCTCCAGCGTCCGAATCCTCTTCTACTCCTGCCGGAGAAGAGCAATAATTACTACTTCCCGTCTATCTCTTCGGAGGTAGGCGGTCTTTCTCACCCGGTTTTTGCACTGCACCCTCTTCTCCTTTCATTCCAAAATTTGATTGACTCATTCCTTTTTCCTCTTAGCTTAATTCAGCCTTTACCCTACCGGAAATCATTCCGGTAAAACTCACTAAAGAGGAATTGGAAATGTATAAAAACCTCGCGGATATGTTAATACAATCCACCGAGAAATTTGGAGATCGACCCGTATTCTGGAGCAAGGGGGAGGATAAAGAATTCCATCCTACTTCTTATAAACAGCTTTATGATATGGGGATTGCACTCGCTGAAGCTTTGATCCATTTAGGATTGAAAGCAAGAGAACACGTTGCCGTATTAGCGGACAACCGACTCGAATGGATGATCACGGATTACGCAGTTCAGTTTTCAGGTGCGGCTAACGTGCCGAGAGGAACCGACGTTACCGAATCAGAATTGGAATATATCCTAAACCATTCGGAAGCAAAAATCGTATTCATCGAAAACGATAAGATGCTCGACAAGTTCAACAAGGTGAAATCCAAAATTCCTAAAATCGAATCGATTGTAATTATGGATAAGGCTTCCGCTGCAAAGGGAAAAAATATCCATAGAATTTACGACCTGATCGAAGAAGGAAAAGCGCTCCGAGCCAAAGGCGGAAGAAAGGCGGAAAAAAGAATCGAGGAAATCAAACCGGACGATCTTTTTACCCTCATATATACTTCAGGAACGACAGGAATGCCGAAAGGCGTTATGCTTATGCATTCCAACATGATTCACCAGATGATTTATGTGGTTCCAATGCTTTTGACCGATATAAAACCGACGGACAGCATGCTTTCTATATTACCGATTTGGCATATATTCGAACGAGTAAACGAATATGGCGCGATTTCGAGTGGGATTCAAACCTATTATACGAAAGTATCCGATCTGAAAAACGATTTAGCGAAAGCAAAACCTTCGTTTATGGCTTCGGCGCCCCGAGTTTGGGAAAGCGTTTATTCCGGAATTTACAACAAGGTAAACGATCCAAAACAAACGCCTCCAGTCAGAAGAGCTTTGTTCAAATTGGCGTATTTCTTTTCAAAACACTACAACTCGTCCCTCAGATTTTTAAAAGGGCTGGAAGTGGATTATGAAAACAGAAATATTTTCAAATCTTTAGCGATAGGAATCAAATCCTTTCTTGTGCTGCTTCTTACGGGTCCGTTTACCGTAAGCGCGCTCGCAATCCTGGCTTATCTGACTCTTCCGGCTTATGGAGTTCATCTTCCGAACGCGCTTTTCTTTACGATTGCCGGACTTGGTTTGCTCTTTAACGCTAAAACTTTGGACGCTGTCGTTCTTTCTAAAATCCGGGCCGCAACCGGAGGAAGATTGAAAGGATCGATGTCAGGCGGAGGAGCTCTCCAATCACATGTGGACAACTTTTTCAACGATATCGGTATGCTCGTTCTCGAAGGTTATGGAATGACGGAAACGAGTCCCGTGATTTCGGTGCGTCCATTCGTAAAACCGATCATTGGATCCGTAGGATTCTTAGTTCCCAAATCGGAATTGATGATCAAAGACGATAATGGTCACGTATTAACTCACATCAACGACAAGTATGAAGTCCTTGCCGGTAAGTTGGGGCAAAAAGGAGTCGTCTTCGTAAAAGGACCTCAAGTGATGAAGGGTTATTTTAAGAATCCGGAAGTCACGAAAAAGACCATTGTCGACGGTTGGATGAATACGGGAGATATCGGGTTTATCAACTTTAAGAAAACCCTGACTCTAACCGGAAGAGCGAAAGACACGGTCGTTCTTTTGGGCGGAGAAAACGTAGAACCGGTTCCGATCGAGAATAAGATGGATGAATCCCCGTTTATCAAACAATCGATGGTGATCGGACAAGATCAGAAAGTTCTCGGTGCGATCATAGTTCCCGACGTGGATCAGTTGACTGAATGGTGTAAGGAAAACGGAATCGATGTTTCCAAAGTGGAAGATTTGATCAAACATCCTAAGGTCGTTGACTTCTATAAAAAAGAAGTTAGGAGCTATAACAGTACGAAAACCGGATTCAAATCTTTTGAACAGGTCCAACACGTAATTCTCACTAAAAAACCTTTTGAAGTGGGAGACGAATTGACCAACCTATTGAAGATGAAACGTCACGTGATCACGGAAAAATACAGCAAAGAAATTAAGAAAGTCTACGACAAAGACTGATTTTAAAAATTCTCTATTGTATTCAAAAAGCCCGAAGTGATCCTTTTACTTCGGGCTTTTTTATGTACTATAATTAAAAAAGAAGAATAAACTCGGAACCGCAAGGCAGCGATGCAAAATTCTTTGCTAAGAATTTTCGAGCAAGGCTTACTTCCAAGTAACACAGCAAAATGAAAAACCTTTCGAATATTTTAGAATTCACGAAATGAATTTTATTTTTTCTTTCTTGGGCGTTGTTGCCTTCAAATTCTATCTTCGTTAAATTTTTGTGACCCAATCCGGATTCACAAATCATGAAAGATTCTATTCGAACTTTAACGTTAAACTTTGGAAAATACCGGATAGTTTCGAATAGGGTATTTCAGAATTTTCTTTAGAGAGAAAATAAGAGTCGGACTCCAGGTGCGATCTCTTCTCCTTGTTGAAGAATAGACGGATCATGCAGGGTTAGAATCTTCGTGCCTTTTCCGTTAAGAATCTGAATGTAATCGAGAAAATCACGGTTTCTTTTGATCGAAAATGCCGCGCTTTTTGGAAGACCGATTCCATTCTTACATTCTTGAATGAGATAACATTCGTCCCCTGTAATCAAAAATTGATTTTCGGAAGAAGCAACCCATTCCAATGCCTGCGAACCCGGGGTGTGCCCGCCGGTAAAAAGAATCTGCATCGAAGGGTTCAACGAATAGGTTCCATCAAAAGAATGAAGTCTGTTGAGCGTTCTCAGCTTATTTAGATAACCGTGTTGATCGGCAAAATAGGATTGTTTTTTGAAAAGATCGAGATCGTGATTTTGAATATGAACGTTAGCAGAAGGAAATAAAAAAATTCCTCCCGCGTGGTCGAAATGAAAGTGCGTGAGAACGATATCGGAGACTTTCTTCGGTTCGAGTCCGCATTTTTTTAAAAGTAGATCCGGTCTTTCAAAAAAAACAAAACCGAATTTTGTTTTATAAGAATCGTTCACAAAACCGGAATCGACGAGAATGTTCTTTCCTGGAATTCGAATCAGATAAAACAAATAGACTATTTCTCGGTTTCCGTCTTCTTCGTCCGAGTTTAAAAATCGATTCGGATAAGAACTTTTTCCGTATGAAAAAACATAAAG
>NZ_NPDU01000039.1:0-12286 GCF_002811985.1 Leptospira adleri | reverse complement strand
ATTGCACGTCGAATTACGGACTTTATGTTTTTTCATACGGAAAAAGTTCTTATCCGAATCGATTTTTAAACTCGGACTGAAGTTCTCGATGCGGAATTCGCATTTTCGCTTCTAAACTTCCCGCAAAAAACAAGAAACGATAAAAGAAAAAATACGAGTGCGGCTTTTTTCATTTGAGAGTTTCGGCCGGGCTACTTTTGATTTCCGAAAATCCCTTTTGCAGCGGCGTTCTAAATTGCATTAGAATTCCCTTATGAAGATGTCCCGGCAAAAGCATCCATTGCTGAAGATTTTTTAAGGATTGAACGTTGTAGTGTAAAGGATAATCGACCGGAATTTTTTCTCCGTCCGGAGATCCATATTCTTCTTTCGTTCCGTTTTGCATCGTTCTCAAAACGATTCCTCTATCATCGGTGGGCAAACTCAAAAGATTATCCCGAAAACCGGGAGTGTAAGAAAAATAATCTTCGATATTGGAAAGATATACGACTCGAATCGGAACGTTCAAACGCGCCGCCCTTTCCGCAATCGACCGCATACTTTTATCGGAATTGATATCACCTTTTAAAATCTGAATCCTTCCCTGGAAAACCATGTTCCGAATATAATCGTATTCTTTCTTGGAATGAATAAATGTCCTAAGCCCGAATTTTTGAGAAGTCCTGTCCAGTTCATTCCATCTTTGCGGTATATCCGATTTTCCTCGATGCGCGACTTCCCATGCTTCACGAACGAGATTCCATTCGGGATCGTTTCCGAATTCTTTCTTTAACAATTCAAACGAAGAATTTTTATTCTTCCTGGACCAAAGTTCTCTGTATGATTCCGGATCCGGCGCCAACTTAAAAAACAAAAGATGGATTCGATTTATGATACAGATCGTATAATCGAAATCCATAAGCCACGCGTATTTGCTTTTTGCCCAAACGATAAAAGTAAAGTTCTGATCCGTTCCCGCTCCGAGATAACCGCCTTCCAAATTTTCTATATACGGTTTAAAAAGATCGATTCTCAATTCGTTGGAAGCGGGATAATGTCTTCCTCCTAGATCCTTGGAATCGAATTCGTCCGTTATCAATGGAGCAAGGAAGAATCTTTCCTTCTCGTTCAAAGGAGGCACGTCCCAAGGATCCCGCGGAGGAGGGGCTTTGCAGAATGAGCTAAGAGCGATCAATCCCGATAAGAACATCGGGATCATTTTATTATGAAACATAGACCTGGTTACTTTGCGTTGAGTTTATACCAGTTCAGCCATTCGTTCCGAGAGTAAAAGTTCTTTCCTGTGATTGAAGATAACGAAGCCATTAAAAGTTTCGAACTCGACGCCTGGTTCTCTTCTAAGATCTGCATCAAAACGGGAATACTTGCCTTATCTTTTCTTTTTCCCAATTCGGAGATCGCAACTTGCTGGAGTGCGACGTTTTCTTTTTTAGCGAAGTTTTCCAAGATTCCGCGAGATTCTTCTCCAGGAATCGAAGCTATTGCAGGAATTACGATCGACGCTGAGTTCGGTTTACTTTCAACCAATCTTGTCAGAGTAGGAAGAGCCTTAGGAGAACGGAGTAATCCCAAGGATTCAACAGCCAAAGCCGAAAGTTTCGGATCCGTGGAATTGGAAGCCGAAATCAAATCCTCGAGCGCTTCAGTCGCTTGCAAAACTCCCAAAGACCACGCAGCGCCGTAACGGCCATCTCCATTAGATTCTTTTAATACGCTTAATAAAACCGGAACACTTTTTTTATCGCCCATGTATCCGAGAGACTGTCCGATCACCTCCCGATCCGGAAGTTTAGAATCCAACAATCTTTTTTCGATCAAGGTTCTCGCGGAATTAAAATGAATTCTTCCTAAAACCAAAGACGCGGGTGCGGAAGAATCCGGTTCGTTCTCTTCGAGAATTTTCAACGTCAAAGGTCCGGTTTCCGAAGATGGAATTTCCGAAAGAACGTTGACTGCTCGAAAACGGATCTCGCGGTTTTTATTCTTTAAGACTGGAACGACCGACTTAACCGCGGAAGAGTCCTTGACCTCGATCAAAGCCAGCATACAGTTTTCACTCCCTTTATCGAAGTCGTCCGCCAAACCCTTCACGAGAATCGGGATTGAATTCTTGCTAGAGATTCTGCCTAACGCTAGATAGGCGGCGGCCAACGTGGGTGATGGTTCCGTGTTTTTCGCGAGTTCAATAAGATAGGATTCCGCTGCGGTAACTTTCAATTTTCCCAACGCCATCGCATACGTTTTCGAGAACTCCGGATTCCTATTTTTTTTCGCCAGACTTAGAATCGTTTCTCCCGAGGATCGCGCGTTGATTCGAACAAGAGTATCGACCGCTATCAAACGAAGTGTAGAATCTTCCGATTGCAGAAAAGGAAGCACCGAGGAAGCCGATGACGGATTCTCCATTCTTGAAACTGCTTCCATAACGATATCAGGAGTGACCCCCGATTCCGGTTTGAATAGCTTGATCACTTCCGAAAGCGAAGAATTGTCCTTCCAAGTTCCCAAAGCGATCGCAGCCGTTCCTTTTACCGCGGGATTGGAATCGTTTTTGAGGAGTTCCCGAATTTGATTCAGGGAAGCCTTATGGTTCCTATTAGAAAGTTCTAAAATAGCCTGCGCTCTCAATTGCGGATTTTGCGATTTGAGTTCGCTTAATATTTGTTCCAATGGAACTTCTTTTCTTTCATCGGCCACCGGTAACAGATCCGGTCTCGGCGGACCTCCACAGCTCAGAATAAAAGTAAGAACAATTAGAAATAACTGCATGTTTTCTCCTTTAACATAAAAAGACCGATTTGAAGAAATGAATAAAGAACTTAAGAACGAGGAATTAAACTTTGAACCTGTTTTAGATCGGATAGTTCTTTTTTCCAGACTGCGAGATCCCTGTTGGCGGTTCCAACCTGAGATTGATCCAGCTTTCCTTGTTGAATGGTATATTCAATCAATTGAATTCTCGATTCCAATTCTTCGATTTTATAGTTTACGTAAGCGAGTTGTTCTTTTGGATTTACGCTCGCTTCCGAAGGCGCTTTCGGCTCGTTTCCGGGTTCCGCGTATTTTCCGAGCGATCTCGAAATCGCGTTCTTCGTTTCAACGCTTCCGATACTGTCCAACCTATCTCTCGCTTCTTTTTCTTCGGCTTCGGACAAAGCCGGTTTAAACTCGGATGGAATATAAATATTCTTAGGATATCGAGCCACAAAATCGGACCATTCCTTTCGAATCTGTTCCTTTTCCTCGGGAGTTTTTTTAGGTCGAAACGCTTCCGGCCAAAGTCTTTTCGCCTGACCTTCCAATTCCGGATCTTCGTTGAAAGGATGGGGCGCTTCCGGAAAATAAGGATCCATTTCGGAATAATATTTTGTTTTTAATACGGCCTCGCTTTCTTCCGTCATGGAAAGAGAATCCTTCTTTTTATCGTCGGGCCAAAAAACGATAAACAATATTAGAATGAATGCAAATACAACCATTGCGAAAATAAATTTCTTTCCTACTTCCATACCGCTCGCTTTAAATAAAAAACGCCGCCTTAGAAAGGCGACGTTCCAAATTTACTGTCTTCTTCCTCAAGAATCGAGGAGGAAATTCTATTAAACGAAAATTCCGATTACCCAAGAAATAAACTGTCCGAAGATTGTGTCGGTCAGGAACTTCTTCAAGTCGATCGGATTTCTGTTTAGAGTATCGTAGTACCAAGCGGTGTATTCGCTTACTTGAGCCAGATTTAAGCCATAACGTGCGTTGATGACTTTGATCAGTTCGTTAGCAAACACCGAATGTCCGAACATGTTCGGGTGTACTCCGTCTAAACCAAAAACTCCTGGTTGGTTCGGTAACGGCCAGCTTGCGCGAGCGTAACCAGGACTCCAACCGGAAGGGCTTTGTACAATACGTCCGTTCTCTTTGATGTCGTCAAAGACAACTTTCAGATCAGCAACCGCAAATCCCATCGCCGCGCCTTGTGCTTTGACTTCGTTGTTCAACATCGTCAAAAAGCTGGTGATGGTCGCAACTTCACTCGCATCTAACACTTGATTTGGATCGGACACAGAGTTTCTAAAGAATGCTTTCAGACCGGTGTAATTTGCTCTTCCTTGTGGATCCTTGTAAGGTTCCAAGAAAGCAATTGCAGTTACGTTTGGAATTGTAAAGAGAACACCTCCCTTCAAACTTCCAATCGCAGCCAGTCTTCTCATTACTTCGCGAATATCTCTTTTATAACGAGCCTCGTCCAAACAAGCAGTCGTCGTGGAAAGCGCAGTACAAAGAACGTGGTTCGCTGCTACAGTTCCAAAAAGGAAAGAAGGTCTGACTTTTTCCATAATTTCCATCTGGGTTCCGGAATCCCGAAGACCAAATTGGTGAAACTTATCAGGTTCTTTACAATCTTGAACTTGTACCCAACGGTAAGTGTACCAGTACCACGTAGCCCAATACCATTGTTTATCCCACTTAGTTGCGGTGACGTCTTCGCATTTTCCGGAAGTTCTTAAAACGGAAGTGTATTCAGCTCCAGTAATTCCCGCATGAGTAGGAAGGCTCACAGTCGAACCGTTTCCTCCGATGATGGAACCTGCGATACAGAAAACACCACAATCCCCTTTCAGAACGTCTTCCAAGTTAATATAAGGTCCTTTAAGAACGTTATACGAAACCGAAGATCCGGCTTGTTTGCTGACCAGAACCGGATAAGCCCAATCCTGAGTCTTTTTCTCTACTGTCGCTCCGAAGAAACCATGACTCAAAGAGTCTCCAATTACCCCAGGCTTCGCAAAAAGTTGAGCCTGAGTCTGCGCGGATAAAGATCCTACGCCGAATCCGAGCACAAACAGAAGAGTCGCAATCCAATTAGCTTTTTTCATCTTTCACTATTCTCCATTTTCATTTATGGCCCTGGAGAACGACTGTCCTTTAAGGACCCCATCCCTCGTTCTTCTGCCGGCCCGGGTTTTTTGCCCAAAACAATCCTAAGGTTGTAACGAACAGTCAGTCAACTTGAATTATTGAATAATGACTAACGCTGAATTTTTTTTTCGAATTTACCATAACGTTCGATATAAAATATTCAGGGCGGAAGTCGATTTAAAAAGTGAGATATTTAGTTTGATATAAAATCAGAAGAGTATCGACAAGAAGAATGGTGGACTCAAAACCTCAAAAGTGGTTCGTAATTTTTTCAGTATTCTATAAAAATTTTAGAAAGATTAAGAGAAATTCAGCTCAAATGATTTCTTATTTTAATTTGGGAAAATGATGCGTCATTTTTTTATGAAGGAATGACATCTTCTATTTTTCGTTTTCTTTTCTTTGTCCTGATTTGGTTGCTTCCGCTTCTTTCGATTCATTCGGTTCAAATCGAAACGACCGGAGGAAAGATTTTCAAAAAAGTAAAAGTAATTCAAGAATCGAATACGGAAATTCAATTTGAAGACGAAGACGGAATCATTCTTAGAATTCGAAAAGAAAGAATAAAAGAAATTTCTCCCGATCCGCCGGAAGGTGTCCCTGAAATTTCTTCCGATGAAAGCCTCCCTTCTCCCAAACCAACGGAAGAAAAATCCCCTCTTCCGGAGCATTCCGTTCAATTGACTCAATTTCTCTCCAACGATGGGGCCTTTCAAGGAGCCAGCTTATTTGGTGAAAGACAGGCTCGGAGAAACAATATGAAATATACGGACTACTATGAAGCCTACTATCTCACTTCTTCCGTAAATCTATTAGGACTTCCTCCACAGCTTAGAATCGGCTTCACCGTAATGAATCCGTTAGTCGATCGGTCCAATACGGATTCGGACGGTTTTTTTCAAAACTCTTCGGGAGGCAAAGACCAAACACAACTCATCAATCAGTTTATTCAAACCGGCCAACTAAGTTTCGATCCGAACGAAACAAAATTGCGAAAGGAAAAAAACGGTCTCAACGATTATTTATTCACAACCGCATCTTACGAACATTTAACGAAGCTCGGCGCGTTTTCAGTGGGATTCTTATTTATCAACGTGGACGATCCTACGTTTCTGATGAGAGGTTATCTCGTATTCGGCTGGAAACCTCCGTTTTTAGATTATCTGAATCCACAATTGACCGTTAATAGTAAAATGTTATCCGAAACCAACGGAGCATTTCAAGGAACACATAACGTGCGTCTCACTCTGAGCCATGAGTATTTCAAAGGGAAATTGATTCAGGTCACTCCGAGCCTCGTTACCGGCTATCAGGACGTAAACGACAATACTGATCGTAAAAAAGGGGTCAGCGACGTAAGTCCGAGGGTTCAACTCAACTACAGCGATTTTTTTATCGCTTTGAATTGGATGTATAGAGCGACTCCATCCCTCGTAGACAATCAGCTTTCTACTCCGAGTTCGGGAGTATATCCGGATACAAACGCGACCGATGGAAAAACAACGGATCCTTCGAAAGTTCACGGTTATTTTAACCAGGCGACCGTGGACTTCATTAGAAACAATTCTCCGAACGAATACGTTTCAAGGGAACTGATTCAACACTATCAGAGCCAGCATATCGTAAGAGGGATTTACTTTTTCAACATAGGTTATTCGATTCGTATTTGAAAATTTCGGTTTTGACGAATTTATACAATTCTTATCGTTTTAAAAATGTTAACCTCCTCAATAGATTTAGGAGGCGATCGTGCAAAATCAATCTAGAAGAAAAGTTTACGACCTACCGCACAGGGGAATCCGTAACGCATTCTCCATTTGGTTATTAGAAACCGGAAAAACCAATCCATACGACCCGAACGAAATAAGGAATATTATTTCCATCTCCGAGGAAATTTTCAGAATTTTAAAAGTTCACGCGGAGGATGAAGAATCCGTTTCACTAAGACAATTGGCTTTGATCGATCCTTCCTTTGCCGCGGAAGATAAGGAAGAGCACGAAAAATTGGAAGCGAAAATCGAAGAACTCAGGAAAATCGCCGCCGTAATCTCCGGATTATTAGAACAACCCGAAGCGGTATCTTTTAAACTTTCCGAATTTTACGAAAATCTAATATCCTTTCAGCTTTCTTATTCAAATCACATGGAACATGAAGAAAAGATCACTCAGAAGAAAATATGGGAATCCTTTTCGGATTCCGAATTGGAAGAACAACAAAAACAAATCATCGGTTCATTAAGCGCTTTCGATTTAAGACTTTGGATAAAATACATTGCCCCAACTCTGCCGCCAAGAGAAAGAATCGGCTTTGAATCGATGACGGGATCTATTCTAAGCGCAAAATCAAATTGGACTTGAAATTCAAACAGAATAATTCAAAAATAATTCGTTACGCGCATGAATCAAAAAGATAGTTCCATTCTATTTTATTGGAATCGCAAGACCCTTTCCTCCGAATATGATGTCATACCCGGTGAAAATTGCGTTATCGGTATCCAAACTCGGGGAAGTATTTACTTGGTTCAAAATCAAAGGAAGTTGAGATTAAATTCCGCCGGGATAACGGGCGTCCTTACGAACTCGAGAACTTTTTTTTCCGAAGAAGGCGTTGATTCTTTTTTGATACAAATTCCTCCGCAAGAGTTAGCGACTTTTCTCAAAGCGCCTTTGAAAGAAATTACGGGACAAAGCGTTTGTTTGGAAGATTTATTTTCACGACAGTCGATTTCCGATTTTAAAGATGATTGTATCGAAGAAAGAGAAAAGAATTTTCATTCCGGCTGGGCATGGAATCGTTTTTATATAAACCTGAAAAAACGGAAAGAATCCAATCCGTATATCGAAAACGTACTCTCAAAAATGAAGAACTCCGAAGGAAAAATTTCTATCTCTTCGTTGTGCAGGGAATCGGGAATCAGTCAGAGTAGAATGGAAAGAGATTTTAGAACTTATATCGGCGTGTCGCCAAAAGAATATTCCGATCTCATTCGTTTTAGAAAATCCTTATCCGCCAAAAACCGGAGCAAAAACTTAACCGAACTTGCTTACTCTTCCGGTTACTATGATCAGGCTCATTTCATCCGCGAGTTTAAGAAAAGAACCGGAAAAACCCCAAAACAATGGTTTCAATAAAAAAGCCGGAGAATTAACTCCGGCCTTTGACATTCGATAAACGGAATGATCGAATAATCAGTCCTTATCTTTTTTCTTTTTCTTTGATTTCTTTTCTTCCTTATCGTCATCGTCCTTGTCTTTTTTCTTGGACTTTTTCTCTTTCTTTACATCGTCACCGTCGTCTTCTTTATCTTTCTTTTTCTTTTTGGATTTTTTAGAATCGTCGGATTTATCGGACTCGTCTTCATCCTTATCTTTTTTCTTTTTACGTTTGGACTTTTTATCCTCGTCGTCTCCGTCCTCTTCCTTATCTTTTTTCTTCTTTGATTTTTTTTCTTTTACGGAAGAATCCTCGTCTTCATCCTTATCTTTGTTTTTTTTAATCGGCTTACGATCACCGTCATCGCTTCCTTTTCCCGGTTTCGCCCTGCAATAAGCATCGACGGAAACTCCGTCCTGTCTTGTGTAACCGCTTACCCAAGTACAATCATCGTTTGATTTACAAGAGGAAGAAGAAAGTCCCTGACAAGCGCTATCGGCAGAAATGGGCGGTGAAACAAAAAAACCGAAAGTAAGGGCGATCGCAATCGCCAAAACGCGGCGTAAAATCGGATTCATCAGCATAATATCTCCTAAAGATCTTTTGTTTTATAAATTCAAAGAGATACTTTAACTTATACTTAGCTTTATCAATAAATTTTCGAATCCGATTTTCTAATTTGTTAAAAAGGAAGGATCTTATCTTTTTTCGATTTTCACAATGACTTCGAAGTGTTTGGTTCTCGGAAAAAAATCCACGAGAATAATTTTCGTAATCAGATAAGAATCTCGACAAAGATCTGCTAAATCTCTTGCCAGAGTTGTATGATTGCAGCTGGAATATAAAAACGCTTTCGGTTCCTGATTGCGAAACGCCTGAACCACTTTCTTTGACAATCCGGCGCGCGGAGGATTGGCTATCCAAAAAGAAGAATTTAAATCTTCCTCGGGAATCGGTTCCGCTTCCAAGTCCAAGGCTCTGAAATCGCGGGGAGAAAGGCCGTTTTTCGCAAGGTTCTTCTTTGCTTGTTTTACTGAATCTTTGGAAAGTTCGTATCCGATCCAGTTTTTAGTTTTATCGTGAAGAGCGACGGATATCAATCCTGATCCACAATATAATTCTAATATAGAATCCGAATCTTCCGGAACAAGCTCATATATCTTTTCCAGCCATCTCGGAATGAGGAAACGATTGATTTGAGAAAAACCGTTCGGAGGAATTTCCCAAATAATATCTTTCGGATTTGAAGTCCGAATCGTTTCCCGAAAAACCACGGATTCGTTTCTGTAAGATACGATATTTTTTTCATCCAGACGAAAGGAAAGGGTTTTCGCTTTTGAACTCCGCGTGGAACCGCTTTTTTCTTTCTTTAGGAACTCTGAGACGGCAAGATTCATTTCTTTCGGAAGATTCTTGCAACCGTCCTCCGGAAGAGGAACGATCGAATGGGAAAATTCTTCATAAAAACCCGCAACTCTTTTAGAACCGGAAAAGCCCAACGGAATCTGCGCGGTATTTCTATAACCGGTCGGATCTCCGCTTAAAATTTCAATTTCAGGAATTTGAATATGATTTTTGGAAAAGGAACGTTCCAAAGTTTCCTTTAAAAGAAACTTTTTTACCTCCAATTCTTTTTCATAGGAAATATGGCGATAAGAACAACCGCCACACTTTGGAAAAACGGAACAATCCGAGATAATTCTTTCGGAAGACTTGGTAAGAATTTCGGACCCGACTCCCCACGTAAGAGAACCGGATTTTTTGAGAAGAGTTGCGAGGACAGTTTCACCTGGAATCGCATTTTTTAAAAAGAAGGTTCCTTCTTTCGAATTGGCAATCGAATAACCGAGATTCACCCAAGCCCTAGGTTCGAGTGATATTTTTTTGGGACTACTTTTATGTCCCTCAGATTCGGTTTTCATCGCCCTCTAACACCTGCCTCCAGGAAAAACAAAGAACCAAGTGCGCAAAGAACAATTCACCTTGACACAGGGGGGTTTTCTCACGGTAAAGTAATTCTCGTCGGGAGAAGTGGCTGAGTGGTCTAAAGCAGCGGTCTTGAAAACCGTCGTGGTAATCCCACCGTGGGTTCGAATCCTACCTTCTCCGCGACATCCTTTGGAGACGTGCCTGAGTGGCCGAAAGGAGCAGTTTGCTAAACTGTCGTACGGGTAACTGTACCCAGGGTTCGAATCCCTGCGTCTCCGGTATTTTTGTTTTCATTCTACCCATTAACCGGAATTCTCGCCCCTATGTCCTCTGAGCGGTTCAAAACCCAGGAATTTATTCAGGAAACTCTGAGAATTCTAAAAAGCGAAGAATTCCCAGGACTTATAGGTGCGATCGCCTACGTTCCGTTTTTCGGTTGGTTGTTTGTTTGGGTTTTTCGAAAAGCGCAGAATTTCGCCTCCTTTCATCTTGTTCAAGCGATGAAGCTGAACATCGCGTTCATCGCAGTTTATTCCATCGTTTGGTTCTTAAGAGAATTTCCCGTCATCAGCTGGTTTTTGTCTTTGATCCGAGTGAACCCGATCGTCACCGATTTTATCAGTTATATTTCCTGGATTGCATTTTTAGGCTACGCCGCGCTCGGAGCTTTCAAAGCCTATCAGGAAGAAAAATACGTTTTGCCTTTTTTCCCGGAGTTAGAGAATGAAATTCAAAGATTATTTAAAAAAATACGAACCGGTTCTCCGTAATCTTCCGGAAACCACAAATCGATTTCTGAGATCCGAAAGATTTCTCGTATATTTAGTCTCTTTGCCTTTTTTCGGAACTTGGCTGATCGGATTTACTTTCTACTGGGAAAACCAAACCGTCAGAAAATATTCCGGACTTTCTTTTATCAATTTTCTCTACTTCCTATTTTTCCTTTTGATCAGCGTTCCCGTATCTTGGATTCCAATAGTCGGCCCATGGATCGGACATCTGGTTCACCTCTCGGGAATTTTGATTTATCTAGGAATCTCCGGATTACTGCTATACAATTACACAAGCGGAAAAAAGATTGCACTCAGGATTCCTGAAGAACACCTTTCTCGATTGGAATCTTATATCCATTAACCGATATGCGCCCATAGCTCAGCTGGATAGAGCGTCTGACTACGGATCAGAAGGTCGGAGGTTCGACTCCTTCTGGGCGCACCACTTTTTCCCACTTTCAATCAGTCGAAAACTCTTTGATCCCTTGGATCGAACTTATACTCGCACAAGAATTCAAAGATTATTAATTTTCATCGGAACTGAAATCTAAAAATCCTTGGCTTCGCTTTCGTTTGAAGAATTTTCGAAAAACTTTCGGTCCAACGTTAAACCCGCCCTCTTTTCCAAGAAGAGTAGAAGGCGAAACAAAGAACGTTTTTAAGGGTGTTCTACTTTGATTTCGGATCACTTGCCGATTCCGCTAAACCAAGAATCTAAATTGAACCGATCGGATCCTAAATCTTTAAGAAGAAAAAAATAGAATAACACATAAATCATCTGAACGCCGACCGTATGCCAATCGGATTGAATACACTTTCCGGATATCAACACGATCATAAGAAGTCCGCCTGCAAATAAAGCCCATTTCGAAAATAGACCGAGAACTAAAAAGAATCCGATGATCGTTTCCAAAAAGGGAAGAACGGTTCCGAAAGTTGCAACCGACCAAGTCGGAAGCGCCGTGTTTTCAAAGTCTTTGATCAGAAAATCTCTGAAAGCGCGGAAGGACGCGATTCTTACAAGTCCGTGAATCAAAATGTTAAATCCCAATGCAAGACGCAGCACGAGCATAGCAAGCGATTGTTCTAAGTTTTCCATTTTATCTCCTTGGAAAGAATTTCTCTTTCCTTGCTTCGAGTATGACTCAGGAGAATCGAAAATACAAGAGGACGAATCGCGGAACGTTTCGGACTATTTGCGGATTTTAGATATCCTATATTCGGAAGGTGTGATTCCGTTTTCCTTCTTAAAAAAACGATAACGTCCTAAAATTTTCGCAGATTTAAGAATGAATGAGAAGGCTCTCCTTGCCGATTGAGTTTGTAGCGATCAAATTCAAAAAAAGGAGAACCCCCCAATGAGGGCAGAAGAAGAAAAAGCGCACCTGAAAGTAATCCAGGTGGATGAGACCCAGCTCAAGAAAGACTTGAGCGAACTCGTAAGAGGCTCAGTGGAAGAAACGCTGAACGCTCTCTTAGATGAGGAAGCGGATAAACTCTGCAAAGCCTCAAGGTATGA
>NZ_NPDU01000038.1 GCF_002811985.1 Leptospira adleri | reverse complement strand
AAAATACGGATCGTCTGTTTTTAAGATCACTCTTTGATAGGCTTCTTTTGCTTTTTCATACGCCGCTTGATTTCCGGGAATCGTTCGCATAACGGCTCTTTTGCGAAGGCCTCCCGGGAAAACCATAGAATCCCGAAAAGAGGGCATGTCGATTACCGGTTTTAATTTCAGATCGTCGTTGCTCGCGCTCGCCATCCAAATTTTGTGGAGACAAACTGCATAAGATTTTTCTAAATGAGTGTTGCCCGGAAATTTAGAGAGCGCTTTCTCTAAGTTCGTTTTGGCCTGATCCAGATTCTTTCCAAACTGAATGTCGTCGAATGTTTTCTCGAGAGTCGCGAGCATCGAATAAAGTTCTTGTTTGTCTCCGCCGAAACGGGAAAGGCGATCGTTAGGGGAAGGGTGACTTGTAAAATAAAGGGAAGTCATCGATTCCGGACTTACCTTGTCCAACTTTTTACTTACAATGTATTCCTTATATTGGTTGTCGATGTCGCTCATCAACTCCAAGGTGCGAATCATATATTCTCCGCCATAACCAGCCTTATTTAGAAGTTGAAATCCGGTCTGATCCGCGTCGACTTCCTGTTCTTGGGAGAATTTTAGATTGTCCAGGACGGCTTCTCCCGTCGGATTCTCTTTGAGTTGATAGAATTTTTTTACCGAGTTAAACGTGTGTTTATTATAATAATGTGATAATTCATGAGAAAGAACTCCGGCGATATATCTTTCTCTATAAAAGTTCATTTTGTCTTTTGCGTCCGATTCCGAATTCGTAATGACCTGATCGAGGATGTCGAGAGTCCCGGAATTGATGCAAAACTGACCGCCCGCCATGGCAAAGGCGTTGAAAGAATTGTCCTGAATTACATTATACACGATTGGAAACGAAGGGTTTCCGGAAGAATCCGCAAGTTTACGAAACGCCGCGTCGATCGGCTTCTTCCAGTTATTATGATCTTTTAAAACCTTTCTGGATTTTAGAATCGCGCTGTATTGATATCCACTCTGGCGAACGATTTGCGCGTAGAGTTCGGAATCAAAGTTGATCGTGTTGCTTTTTTGAGCTCCGAGAGAGAAACAAGCAAAGACGGATAAGAGAAAAAGAATTTTTTTAAGAGTTCTAAACATATTCTCGCAACCTTTGAAAATATTTAAGAAAGGACGGATCTCAAAGATCGTTAAAAAATACGGAATGTCAAGCCTGAATTGGATAACAATTTACAAGTGATTCTCTCCATTGGGCTAGCTAACGCTTGTATGGTTATATATCCTTTTTAAAAAGGAACTCGGACTCTAAAAGGAATTTTCCCAACGTTTCAGAGGAAAAAAAATTAATCCGAACAGAAATTGATGCGAGTCTTCCTAAATTCCTAAGAGTTTGCAAAACGCTTCTTCTGTTTTCCAACCCTTTTTAAGGATTGAATTCTTTCCTTAAATCGTTTCCCCGCGATCGATAGAATTTTGCTTTCTATCAAAAAATGCACATATCCCATTTGTTGAAGAACCGGAATCTTTTGAGCAAAAATCTCGTATCTGAATCTTTCCGTTTCAAATCGTCAAAGCAAGAAATTGTGTCTCTGGAATATTTTTCCTTTTATTACAAATTCTCGAAACTTGAAAAGTGGGTTTTCGTTAAGAGAGATAAATTCTTCCTTGTCGGACTATTCACAGACGAGGTTCACACCGCTATCGTCGTGATCTATCTCGAGAGGAATGGTGCCTATGAGATTCGGATTACAAGCCGCAAGTTTATTTAGAATCGAATGTTCGTTCAAATCTTCCCGGAGAAGTTCTTGTTTTTGATTTCCGTATTGAAGCGAAGCCGCCGAGAAAGGGACGTTCCTGATTCTTATCCAAATCGAATCGAGCGTCCGAATGTCTGACTTTCACTCTTCTTCGGGAAGAAGCGGGGAAATAAAATAGGCGATGAATTCGAGTTTTCCGGTAGTTCCCGATTTTTGATAAATCGAAAACGTCTGGTTCTCGATCGTTTTTAAACTTTTTCCGCGAATTGCAGCGATCTGATGATTGGACATTCCTCTCAAAAGCAACACAGCGATTTCTTTTTCCTTATCGGAAAGATCCCATTCTTCCAATTGTTTTTGCAAGGATTCCCAAAAGGACTGATTTGTATGAATGAGAAGTTGGTTTTTAGTTTTGAGACCTTCGATAGCGACTTTCGCGGATTCTATCTCCGATTGAGTGTGCCTGATTTCTTGAAAGAGAAAAAAAACTCCGATGATGGAAAGAATGCCGACCGCAATTTCCATTGTCGTGAAAAACGCCTGGGATCTTTCTATCCAGTTGATATCAAAGGCGAAAACTAATATTTCTTCGAGAATCCAGAGTAGAATTAGAAAAACATAAATTGAAAAAAAGTAAAACCGCTTTTCTTGAGGAAACCAGAGTCTCATTTTTACCTTCTAAAAAATCACTTCGAACGTTTTCGTTTCGGATCTTCGATTCGATTTGTTTCAACAGAATTTAAGATCATTCAAAAATTTCAGAACGAATTCGGGACGCATTGGAAAGTAAGAATTCCTTTGATTTACGAGTCAAGCCGGATAAGGGGCTTTATCTTTTCTTAGGTAAAAACCACTAAAGTGCGAATGTTTCATAGGTAATTGCCGCAGTTGCTGTCCCTACCTATTGCTTGAAATCGAAAAACGATTATTCTTTGAATACATTCGAGGAAAAAAGTTATGGAAGGGTTTCGGTTCGCGATTCTATATATCGAAAAAAAAATATTTTCCGGGAAACGATATGCGTTCATAGGCATCGCGTTGGTTTTCATTTGGCTTGCGGGTTGTATCGTCCCTCAAGATAGAAACGGGGCTTATATTTTGAGTCCGACGGATTACGTTTATAAAGGAGATCTCCAAGGTTTGGAAAATTCCATTCGAAGCGGACAGGGCATCAATCAAAGAGATCCTTTTTTCAGAAATTTTACGCCTCTGATGGTCGCCGCTCGTGAGGGTGAATATCTGATCGCCGAATATTTGATTCGAAACGGCGCGGATGTAAACGCAAGGACAAGGGACGGTCATACCGCTTTGATGATGGCGTCTACGAACCGTTATCCGGAGATCGTGAAACTTTTGATTCGTTCGGGGGCCGACGTCCACGCAACGAGCGTTCAAGGGCACAACGCTTGGACGGAATCTACATTAGAAGATTCTAAAAGAGTTCAGGAAATTCTTTTGCAGGCGGGGGCCGGTAGGAGACAATGAAACAAATTCGGCTCCTCGGACCTTTAATCCTTTTTCTTTTTTTTGAAAATTGCAGCGTAGATACGTCGCATTGCGAAAACGGATGCGATCAACAGCTTTCAACTTGTTTGCTCGTCGCCTTAAACGGGCAGACTCCGTCTCAGTCCGTCGCGGTTTCTCTAATCTGTTACGAGCTTTGCAGTGCTTGTAAAAATAATTGTTCTTCCCGGTCTTCCTCGGGAACTTCGACCAGATCTCCAAGTACGAGGACCGGGGGAGGCAGTAGTGGAAGAAGTAGTGGCGGCGGTGGGCATGGTGGTGGAAGCAGCGGTGGAGGCGGTCATAGCGGCGGCGGAAGCGGGGGAGGTCACGGCGGCGGCGGACACGGCGGAGGTGGAATCATATTCTAAATGTGGAATGTGATTTGTTCTCCATTCTTAAATTATTTTTTTGTTAGATATAGAATCATAGCTGGAATCGGATAATCCAACTATGATTCGTATCCTTTTATTATCTACGATTATCTAACTTCGTACTCGATTTGAAGCGCGACAAAAGAAGAAGTTAATTTTCCGTAAAGAGTTTCTATCTGCCTAAGCGCCTCGTCCAGAGAGGCAAGCGAAGATTGATTTTCTAAAATGGAAATTTTTCGGTCGATCGAGATTTCATCGGAGTTTTTTTCAGGAATCAACAAAAGACCGCCTTTTGTCTCAACGGGTCGCGTCGTGTTTGAAAAGGAAAAGACGTTAGTCTTGTATGTGCGGGCGTAAGAATCTGCGACCAAAGCGAGCGTTACTTCGTCGATTCCGGAAGAAACTTTTATTCCTACGTTTTCACGGGACCAGAAAGAAAGAAAATTCTTCGCCGCAGTCCAATAGTGTTCCTTCTCCAATTTGAAATTCGAAGTTTGGTGAGAAGTTCCCCAATCGTTTACTCCGAATTCTTTCGCGATCTGCCGAGCTTTTTCTTTTCCTCCGATCGATTCGACTAACGCGATGGAAATCGGAATCGAAGCGGTTACTCCCGTCGTAGTAACGACTTTTTTATCCACGACGTAATGACGATTTCGAATCCATTTCGTATCGGAGAATTTTTTTTCCAAATTGTTAAGCGAATACCAATGTCCGGTCGCACGTTTTCCTTTGAGAATCCCTGCGTTTGCAAGAAGCCAGGCGCCGTCGCAAATTCCAACGATCGTTGCTCCTTTCGAGGCTTGTGATTGAATCCATCGAATCAGAATATTATTTTCAGAATGATGTACTGCGGGCACGATAACAAAATCGGCGCCTTCCGGAAAAGATCGATCGAAGTCGGAAAGTGTCGTTTTGATTTCAATCTGCAAGGCCGGAAACATCCGCATCGAACCCGGACTGGTTCCAAGCGCGAATACCTCGGCGATCTTCGCTCTCGATAAAACTCCGTAAGGCACAACGAAGTCCGAAAGTTCCGTATATTCGTTTTCGCCTATGACTGCGATGACGGGACGTTTTCGATCGAGTCTGGGTTGGAATTTTTCGATTCTTTCCTCTATGAGCGATTCTGAATTTGATCCGGAGCTCCTTTCCGAAGGATTTAAGCAGCCGATAAAAAAGCCGCCCTTTACGATCATTAAAGCCGCAATCGACAATAGAATTTTTTTCGAATTCGATCTCTTGAACGTTGGAATGTTTGTATCGTTTTGTTTCATAGTTATGATTTTGTCATAACATTTCAAGCGGGTCGTCCGTCCGGATACGGATGGACCAAAATTCTTAAAGTCGGAAAAAAATATCGACAGAGAGCGAGGAATCGCTTCACTCATTCTATGCTTATCCTCGTGGCTTTCGGCTCCGGGCTTGCGTTTTTGCTCGCTCTCGCAAGTTTTATAAATAATAAAAAAGAATTTAATTCTAAGAATCCGAAACGATCGGACCGATCCGAAAAAAAAGACGAACACTCCGATTCGCTGCTTCGTTTATTAAATCAGAATTCTGCTACGCTTCTTTTTATTTCCGTTGGCGCGGTTCAAATACATCTGTATTTGGAACTCTCTGAACAATTGAAGGAAGTTTTTTGGTTCGCGGAATGGAACGTGCCGATCCTTTTTTTAATCGGACCTCTTACCTATGTTTACTTCGAGGAGTTGAGCGGCGCAAGTCAGAAGAAGATTCGTCTCTTTCATTTTTTGCCTGCGCTTTTATCTCTGATTGTTATGCTTCCGTTTTATATTCGAGGCGAGGAAGCCAAAAGATTTTTTTTGGAAAATAAAAATCCGGAAGATCCTTTTCACCGGATCGTGGTTTTACTTTTAATCTTGGGAACAGTATCCAATTTTATATATCCTGCTGTTTTGTTCTCAAAGGTTTGGAAATGGAGGAATCAAACCGTCAAAGCGCTTCACGAAGCATTCTCGCCGTTCCTGATTCTTTTTGCCTCCACTCTTGCGATCCTTTTTTTCTTTGTAATCGCTCAGATATTTTATATGCCGTTGTTTTTGATTGCTGCGGATGCATTGACGATCCTGATATCCGCGATTTTTCTTATGAGCGCGACGCATACGTCCGCGGTTTCGGATTTTCAAAAAGAATCAAGGGAAGCGCGTTACAAAGAGAGCAGAGTTACCGGTTTGGACGTGGAAATCATTTTGCTTCGTCTGGATGATATGATGAGAATCAAAAGAATTTTTTTGGACGAAACTCTCACTTTGGTGAAACTTGCAAAACTTTTGGAAATTCATACGCATCAGCTTTCCGAAATTCTAAATACACGATTAGGTCTAACGTTTCGAGAATACGTTACTCGGTTTCGTTTGGAGGAAGCCGCAAGATTGTTAAGAGAAGAATCGGATCGTTCCGTGTTGTCGATCGCGTATTCTTCCGGATTTAATTCCAAATCAGCGTTTCACAAACTGTTTCAGGAAAAATTCGGATGTTCACCTTCTTCCTATCGTTCGAAATAGATCGGATTCCGATAATCGAAGGGTTTGATTTTATCTTTGATTCGGTCCAATGATAAAATCCGCTTTTCAAGTTTTAAGAACTCGACGAGCGCTGGTTCTTGTTAAAACAAAAAGAAATTCCGTTGTTTTTAACCCAAACGTTCTATAGCTAAGTTTGTGTTTTTAAAACGAAATCCGATAAAAGAAATCGAATGCCCTTTATTCAGAAGTAAGGACCGGATTGAAGTTATAATCGGTCTCTCGAAGGAAATTTCTTTTTTACATCGAAAGAGATATTTTACTATTGCCTTCGCTTATTTATTGTAGAATGAATAGGCTTCGTTTATCGGATTTTACCGTTTGGAATAAGAATATGAAAATTTCTGCATGGGTCAACGGAATCTACAAGGACAGAGATTATCTCACAAGGAACAGAGCGTTTCATTTTTTTATCTTTAACGTTTCTTTTATTCTATTAAGCATATCATCCTATTTTTTTCTCTGGTTTGCGAAAGGGCAATTTTTGCGGCTCGGTTTTTTGATGATGACGGCAGCATCGATGTTATCATTGCTCTTTCTGTTGCGAAAAAAGTTCGAACTCGCCGTTCGTATCATTTTGATTGCCAGTGTTTGTTCCATAACTTTCGGATGGTTTTTTCCTCCTCCTGAAATAAATCTCGATTCCGTTGGCAAAAGTCAGGTGTTGAACATATTTATTATGATTTTCTTATATTTTTCCGATATCAAAAAGACGATTTTTGTTTCTTTGTACTGTCTGCTCTTGATTCTGATCGACGAATTTTATCTCAAGAAGGGACAGGATATCGTTCATAGCGCGGACAGGATCGGGTTGTTTCTGATGTTCGCGGTTATTTCCATTTTGGCGGTAAAGACGCTTCACGGTTCGGTTCAGGAAAAAAACGAACTCATTCAGGAGATTCATCATCGAGTCCGAAATAATTTGCAGGTAATTTCCGGATTGTTGGAAATTCACAGCGGCTCGGACAAAGGAAACCTGCAAATCATACTTTCCGATTTTCAGGATAGAATATTAGCGATTTCTGAAGTTCATAATTATCTTTATAAGTCCGACAATTATTTCGAGATAGATTTTGCCGAAGTGATCGAAAAGATCACGATAAACCTATTGAGCAAACTCGGAAAACAAACGATTCAGATCGAGAACGGAACTTCCCAAATTTTTATTAGAATCGAAACCGCAATTCCATGCGCGATCATTTTCAGCGAACTTCTTTCCAATTCGTTAAAGCACGCTTTTCCTTCCGAAAAAGGATCGATTGAAATTTCGTTCAAAAAAGAAGCCGGCACTTACTTTTTAGAGGTTGCAGACAACGGCTCCGGTATTCGAGATTCGAAAGTATGGCTAAAACCGAACACGGCCGGGTTTACGCTAATCCAAATTCTTACAAAACAAATTCGGGGAAAGTTTAGAATTCTGACGGAATCGGGTTCCAAAAGTATTCTCGAGTTTAATTCTTAAAAATATAAAATTAGTAAAACTGAATATTCTAATGATATAGGAATTCGATTTGATTTTCTAAATCGAAAGACCTCAAAACCTAATCCCAAATCTTGCAAAACGACAAAGTTTTGTCCTATAAATTTTAGTCTGTGTGAGTTCCCACAAATTACGTCTCATAGGATTTTCCCTAAAATTTCGAATGCTTTCTAATAGTTCAAAGAGCGTATGAGTTCCCACAGTCTCGGATTTTCGAGCGGGTTCTTATTTGAATTAAAGGCTATGATCGATTACGATCATAGCGTTGATCAAAAATAAATGAAAGATAGAAAAGAAAAAGAATTTTCTCGCGGCCTGTCTTTCCGGATTTTTCATCAGCTGAAAGGAAAGGATTCCCATCCAAATACAAACAAGAATCGAGGAAATCAAATAGAGAAGTCCCATCGAAGGTTCAAAAAAATAAAAACCGATACAAGACGCAGAATAAAGAATCGTATAAAAGAAAATGGAACGCGCGGTCTGATCGATTCCTTTTACTACGGGCAGCATCGGAAAGTCGGCGTCCGAATAATCTTCCTTTAAAAAAATTGCGAGCGCCCAGAAATGCGCCGGAGTCCACAGAAAGATCATCGAAAAAAGAATCCACGCCTGGATCGGAAGCGAATTGCCGACCGCGGCGTAACCGATCAAAGGTCCTACACAACCCGCGACTCCGCCGATTACGATATTCTGCGGAGTTCTAGGTTTGAGAAGAATCGTGTATAAAAACACGTAGGAAACCAGCGCTGCAAACGCGCATAGAGCCGTGAGAAGATTTACATAAGCGGTAAGAAGATAGAAGGAAACACCCATCATGGCAAAGCCGACTAACGTTGCTTGCAGCGTTCCAATTCTTCCCGCCGGGATCGGACGGTTGGAAGTCCGTTTCATCTTTGCGTCCCTGTCCTTCTCGATGATTTGATTGAAAATAAACGAAGCCGAGGACATGAGAAAGGTACCGAATAAAGTAACAGCGATTAAGAATCCCGAAGGAGATTGGTTTCCTGCAAGATACAAGCCGGGAATGATCGTTGCCAAAACGAGAGTTGTAACCCTCGGTTTGATCATTTGATTCCAATCGGATAGGAAAGTAGAGCTTGCCATGATTTTAATATCCTGAAATTATCTTTCAGGCCTCCGTTCCGTCTCCTGGGTTAAAACGATCGCTCTGGAGATCAGTGAAAGATATGAAAAAGTGAGAAGTAGAACCGCGAAACCTGTGTGAAGCGCGGTGATCAGCTTCGGAAGTCCGTAAAATACATTCAAAATTCCTAAAATGATTTGCGCCACGAGCAAATACATCGATATCTGCAGAAATCGTTTGCTTGTAGTGGGAAAGTTTTTCCAAATTGCGAACCCGAGAGAGATTGCGAGAAGAAGTGCGACGGAATAAGCTCCGAATCTGTGAAACACTTGGATTTTGACGATTTCCAACGGATGGTCGGGAATCCATTGTCCCCAGCAAGTCGGAAAATCCGGACAAGCTAAACCGGCGTAATGGGAACTAACGCGTCCTCCGAGGATGATCTGAACGACGATTCCGGCCAAAAGAAGAAAAAGAAGAATATTATCTTTTCTGAATAAAGAATTCGTATTGATAAAGGATTGTTTTTGATTTTGCGATTTGCTTCTTGAGTCGACGGAAACCGTCAGTATAACTAAAAAGAACGCGATCGCATTGAGAAGATGCAGGTTCACTGAAGTCGGATCCAATTTCAAAGTCACCGTCAATCTTCCTAAGTTGATCTGCGAGATGAGAAGAAGAACCGCGAGGCCCAAATAAATTCCGAATTCTTTTCTTAAAATTTTATCGGCAAAAGTCCAGATCGTAAGGCCAAGAAGAATCAAGCCCAAAAATCCGGAGTAATAACGGTGAGAAACTTCCATAAAAATCTGAAAGTCGAAAGTCGGAAAAATTTTTCCAAAACAAAAAGGCCAATCCGGACAAGCAAGGCCCGATCCAGTCGCTCTTACTAAAGGTCCATAGAGCAAATTTAAAAAAATAAGAATGCTCAAGAACAAAGAGATTTTATAAAATAGGCGAAATTTAGAAGAAAGGTCCAAGTTAGAGTTCATTCTTTCCTTAAGACCTCGAAAGAGGTTCTGAATTTACCATACTCGAAAAATGGTTCTTAAGGGCAATGTGAAAGTAAAATTTAAATATTACTTCCAAAAAAACAGATTCATCCGATCTTGTCCTAGAATCTTCCGATTTTCTTCTTTTAAGAGAATGAGAATCAAATACAGGAGCCCCTTTCCCATGTCACAAAAAGAAGGATATAATAAACCAGGATTCTGGACTTTCGTAATCGTTCTCGTAGGAAATTTAGTATTCTTTACTTACATTTCTTTTTTTCACCCGGGAGTGAAAGAACACTCTCTCAATCTTCCTGGAACTTCACAGGCTAAATAATCTCTGGGAAAAATTCCCAAGGAGCTTTACCTTGGTTTTGAAAACTTCCTCGATAATGGGGATTTTACTTTTCCTTTCAACGGCTTCTCTTTATTCTTACGATCCTTCCGCTCGGTTCGATAAAAACGAAAAACCGAAAGAGCTGGAAGGAGTCGGAGTTACGGAGAAGCTGGGAAACCAACTTGATCTTTCCTTAACGTTTCGCGACGAAACCGGCAAACCTGTCTTACTGAGTTCCTTTTTCAAAAAAGACAAACCCGTTCTTCTTTCCCTTGTTTACTACAAATGTCCGACGCTTTGTAATTTTCATCTCAATGGAATCACGGACACTCTCAAAAAACTTTCCTGGCAAGTAGGAAACGAATTCGAATACGTTGCTGTATCTTTTGATCCGAAAGAAAATCCCGAGTTAGCGGGGGCGAAGAAGAATTCTTACTTAAAAGAATATGCGCGAGGCAACGGAAGCGGTTGGCATTTTCTCACAGGAAATCAAAAAGAGATTACGGCTCTTGCGGATTCCGTCGGGTTTTCTTATAAATGGAATCCGGATAATGAACAATGGATTCATTCTTCCGTCGCTTATGTCATCACACCTTCCGGAAAAATTTCTCGTTATCTTCACGGAGTCACTTTTGATGAAAGAACTTTGAGACTTTCTCTTTTGGAAGCCTCCGACGGTAAAATAGGGGATTTCACGGATCAATTCGCCCTTTTTTGCTTTCAATTTGACCCAGGAAAAAATACATATACTTTGTACGCTTATAATATTATGAAGTTGGGTGGTTTCTTCACTCTTCTCATTCTGGCGGCGTTCTTGATCCCATTCTGGATCAGGCATAACAGAAATTCCGAACTCATTAGGAAGGAGTAACTTCAAAAAAATGACCTGGTTGAACCTCATTACGGCAACAAGTTTCATGCCGGTTCAGGCTTCCGAAGTAGCAAAGAATGTAGATAATCTCTATCTCTTTCTACTCGTGTCCAGTCTGATCTCCTTTGTCATTCTCATCGGGGGAATGACATGGTTTATTTTTAAATACAGGAGAAAGACCGACACTGATAAGACTGCCTATATTACGCATAATACATTGGCAGAATTTCTTTGGTCCTTCATCCCCTTAGTAATCATGATCGTGATTTTCTGGTGGGGTTGGGTGATCTTTGCGGACCTAAGAAAAGTACACGATAAAGGTGATATCGAAATTCACGTTACTGCAAGACAGTGGCAGTGGACTTTCAAATATCCGAACGGAGTTACAGTCGTTTCTCCGAATGCCACTGAAAAATTAAACACTCTCTTTCAACCGAACGGAATCTACGTTCCCGTTGGAAAAACGATTCGTCTTGTTATGACTTCCCAGGATGTTCTCCATTCTTTTTATGTTCCTGCCTTCCGGAACAAAATGGATGCGATTCCAGGACGTTATACGACCTTTACGTTTACTCCTACCGAAAAGGGTGACTTCGTAGTTTATTGTACCGAGTTCTGCGGAACTTCCCACTCGAACATGCTTTCTGCGATTCGTGTCGTGGATTCCGAAACCTACGATAAGTGGTATGCCGCTGCCGGTAATGTGGACCTTTCTAAGGTTCCTCCTGCCGAACTCGGAAAAAAACTCTACGCTGAAAAGGCTTGTGCCGGATGTCACTCGATCGACGGTTCACGTCTGGTCGGTCCTTCTTACAAAGGTCTTTTTGGAAGCGCGAGAGAATTCGAAGCCGGTCCAGGAGTAAATGCGGATGAGAATTACCTTCGTAAATCGATTCTTCAACCGACAGCTCAAGTTGTAAAAGGCTATCCGCCTGCGATGCCTTCTTACCAAGGACAGCTTTCCGACGACGAAATCAACGCTCTGATCGAGTATATTAAAACCCTTAAATAGGAGAGGAATATGTCTACAGCAACTGCAAGTCATACTGACAACTACCTCAACCACGAAAAGGGAATCTGGTCCTGGCTCACGACAATCGATCACAAGCGGATCGGGATCATGTATTTCTTTGCGATTATGTCATTCTTCCTTTTGGGAGGAATTTTCGCTCTTCTGGTTCGTATCGAACTTTTTACTCCGGGACAAACTCTCGGTTTCGTAACTCCGGATATCTACAATAGAATGATGACCTATCACGGCGCCATTATGGTATTCATGGTCATCGTTCCGGGGATTCCTGCAATTTTTGGAAACTTCATTCTTCCGATCCAAGTGGGCGCGAAGGACGTTGCGTTTCCAAGGTTGAACCTCGCGAGCTGGTATATCTTTATGTTCGGTGCGGCGACCGCTGCTTTTTCCCTTTTTACACAAAAAGTGGATACCGGTTGGACGTTCTACACGCCTTATTCCATCTCAAATTCCGTTTCCAACGGTGTGATTATGCTGGTAATGGGCGCGTTCATTATGGGATTTTCTTCCATTTTGACCGGTTTGAACTTTATCGTTACAACTCATAAGCTGAGAGCACCGGGAATGACGATGAACCGAATCCCTCTGATGGTTTGGGCGCTTTATGCGACTTCCATCATCCAGGTTTTGGCGACCCCGGTTCTTGCGATCACCCTTCTTCTGCTCGTTGCGGAAAGAACTCTGGGCGTGGGGATTTTTGATCCGACTCTTGGAGGAGATCCGGTTCTCTTTCAGCATTTCTTCTGGTTCTATTCTCACCCGGCGGTTTATATCATGATTCTTCCGGCCATGGGAGTGATTTCCGAACTGGTTGCCACTTTCTCCAGAAAGATCATCTTTGGATACACTGCGATTGCGTATTCTTCTCTTGCGATTGCCGCGGTTTCTTTCTTGGTTTGGGGACACCACATGTTCGTATCCGGTCAGTCCGAGTTTGCGGGGGTTTTATTCTCCTTCATCACGATGCTCGTGGGAGTTCCTACGGCGATCAAGCTCTTCAACTGGATTTCGACGATGTACAAAGGATCCGTTCGTTTGGACGCTCCTATGTTGTTTGCGATCGGATTTATGTTTCTCTTTACGATCGGCGGTTTGACAGGGGTTTTCCTTGCTTCCACCGGTATGGACGTTCACTTCCATGACACCTATTTCGTAGTAGCTCACTTCCATTACGTAATGGTGGGTGGAACTCTCATGGCGGTGATGGGCGGATTACTTTATTGGTTTCCAAAAGTTACCGGTAAAATGACTTCCGATCTTTTAGGAAGAATTTCCTGGATCTTCATTTTTACAGGATTTAACGTAACCTTCTTTCCACAGTTCATCCTTGGATCCATGGGAATGCCGAGAAGATACTACGACTACTTACCTGAATTCACCAGCTTGAACCAAATTTCCACAGTCGGATCTTGGTTGATCGCGGCAGGATTCTTGGTAGGACTTGCAGCCGTGATTCACGGTTTAATCGCAGGAGAAAAAGCGGGGGACAATCCTTGGGGTGGAAAAACTCTCGAGTGGACCATTTCTTCTCCTCCTACTCACGAAAACTTTGAAAAAACTCCAGTCATCTCAGGAGGACCTTATGAGTACCGCTAAGCACGCGGAATTCCACCATGCTCATCACTTTGATAGTGCTGAGCATCAGTATGAAGCTTCTAAACAAGGAATTTGGTTATTCCTTGTTACGGAAATTCTAATGTTTGGCGCCCTCTTTGTGGGTTATACCATTTATCATTCTTTGTATCCTGAAGTTTTTCACGCAGGAAGTCATCACTTGTCCGTTCCGATGGGCGCGTTCAACACCGTGGTTCTTTTGTTTAGTTCGTTTACGATGGCTCTTGGGATTCACTACGTTCAAGTGGACAAGAAGAAAGAAGCGGTGATCGCGTTGATCATTACGGTTCTCTGTGCTCTGACGTTTATGGTTGTAAAGTATTTTGAATATACTTCGAAGATTCACCACGGACTTCTTCCGGGGAAATTTTTCACCAACACCGAGACGCCCGATATCAAGAATCTAGCGATGTTTTTCGGTTTCTACTTTGTAATGACCGGGATTCACGGATCACACGTTTTGATCGGAGCGGGACTCATCATTTGGGTTATGATCAAGGTAATCAAAGGAGAATTAAATTCTTCTTATTACACTCCTCTGGAAGGCGTCGGGCTTTTTTGGCACGTAGTCGACTTAATCTGGATCTATCTCTTTCCGCTTCTTTATTTGGTGGGTTAAAGTCCGATCTTAGAATCTGAAATAGGGAGAAATCCCGGAATCGAAAAACCCCGGTTTTGCCGGGGTTTTTTATTTTAGAGAAGTGGAAATCGGCAATTCACAGTTTCGTTTTTGTAATTCGTTTTCGTATAGACAAATCTTTGAAACTAACGATTAGCATCTCGAGCTTTCTATTTGAAACGACGGCTTTTCGATCTTTCTTTCTCTTTGAAGCAAAATAAATCCTTCGAAATTGTTGACTGAGTGCGACTAACGCGGCCGAAAATACAGCGGATCGTTTTTTCGCGGCGGCTCCGATCTTCGTCGACACAAGTTAAAATCGACATCGGATCCGTAACCGTTTTTTAAAGGAGTAGTTTAGATGAAAAAAATCTGGATTTTAGGAACGATTCTCGCTTTGTTTTTCGTAGGATGTAAACCTTGTTCGAATTTGGAAGCGCGTATTTGTTCCGATTTAGGGGAAAAGTGCGAAAAGTGGAAGAGTTTAGGAAAACCCGGACTGCCGAACGACAGCCACGATGAAAATCGTCGCAAGAAATTGTTTACCGTTTTGGCGGAAAGCGCCGGACTGATCGAAAAGAACGCACAAATGTGTCAAGGATTGACTGCGAACTACGACAAACTTATCGAATCGTTGAAAGGTTCGGTAAAGTAAATCGGTAGATCAAATCCGCACATTTCTTTTTAACGAAGGAATAAGCGGATTTGATCGTAAGTAAATACGATATTTAGTATATTCTAATTTTATTATGAAAATTCGTTGGAAGATCGATACTAGTTATTTCCCGAAAACGTTTCCCGATTGGGTTCTTTTTTGCTTCCGTTATCCGATTTCCTTTCTTTTTATTGCGGTCGTTGTTTTCGTAAGCGCCTACGTTTATATCGATCGATCCTTTGTTTTATCTTCCATTCCATTTCCCTGGAACGAACCGATTTCTTTTTTGCAATTTATTTCCGATCGTTTGGGCTCTCTGCTCTTCTCCTGTTTTTTGATCGGCGCCGGTTGCGGCTTTCTTTGGTTCTTCTGGCTTTTGGCCCTTAGCGCTCCAAGCGTCGTTCTTCGTTCCGAGCAGGAAATTCAATCTTTACGACCGGAAGATTCAAACTTAATAGGTGAGGAAGGGGCTCGTTTGTCCGATGAAAAGAAATGTTCGTTTCGAATTCGTTGGATAAATGATACGGTACTGCCGCTTCCGGGTTCTCCTCGCTGGGTCGTTTTTGTCAGTCGTTACCCCGTTTTCTATTTATTGCCTAATTTCTTTTTGTTTCCTTACGCATATTATTGGCATCGCGGGATCACGGATTGGGAATCCGGAAAAACGGAAACCCTTTACCTGGGTCCTCTTGAACTTTTGTATGATGCGTTCGGAATTTGGGGAGTTCCCGGTTTTTATCTCTTATTAGGAGTGCTTTTTCTCTGGCTTTTCTGGTATTACGCGATCCGCAAACCGAAGTGATATCGAATCTTCTCGGCGATTTTCATTTTTTTTCGACGGAATTTGGGCATTTAATCCGATTTTAAAGATAGAATCCAGGATTCCAATGCAAAATATCGACTATTCCAGAAGACTCAAACAATCCTCGATCCGAACGCCGGTTCGGGAACCGGCTGATTTCGACAGAACGATTCAGATGGTTCAACACAGTAAAAAGTCCGGCTCCCCGATTCAGATATTTTCCTCAACTCGTTCCGTTTTCATCTTATTGTTGGGTTCGATTTCACTTTTCACGGCCGGACTTGTGGTCGGACTCAAGCTGGATCAAAAAGAGGAAACCTTTGCGCAGAACGAGCTGCAGACTTTTAGAAATGTTTCTTCTCAGGAAAAAAAGAACGAGTCCGGCGGAATCAAATCGCTGTTTTCTTCTTCCGAACCGGATACGACGGATTCTCTCAAAAATCCGGAAATTCTGTCTCAGAGCAAAAAGGAAGAATCTGCGTCCTCGAACGATTCTAAAATTCTCTATCCGCCAAAAACCGGAGAAACGAACTATTTGATCTTCATAGGAACCTCAGATTCCTTAAAAGCGGTGGAACTTGGGAAGCGGCTTTTGATGGCTCGTAACGAATTCAAAGGAAGAATTTTCCGTTCTTCCAAGGGCGAACTTTACTTGGGATATTTCTATTCCGAGGAAGAAGCGAAAGAGGCTTTGGAAAAAATACAACCTCTCAATGACCCAGCGTTTCACTCCGCAAAAGTTCGTTCACTCAAACTTTAGTCGCCTTTTGGGATAATTTTGTTGACTTTCGCCAATTTTGTGCTATTTTCTTAGGCAGAGTTTTAACGGAAGTTATCATACTTACTTGGCTGCCAAAAAGAAAAATTCCGAAATCGAACACAAGGTAGGCGACTACGTAGTCTATCCCATCCATGGAGTTGGAGAGATATTGGAAATCTCCAAGAAGAACATCCTTGGAAAAAAGAAGGATTGCTACGTTCTCGAAATCCAGGGTAGTAAGATGAAGGTTATGATACCTGTTGACAAAGCAGAACAGGTTCGAATCCGCCCTATCATCGATAAAAAAGAGATCAAGAAAGTCATCGCGCTCCTGAAAAAGGACGAAGTCGATACAGAAGAAGACTGGAAGATCCGCTACCAAAATAACCTCAACAAGATCAAATCCGGATCGATTTATGAGGTCGGAGAAGTCTGCAGAAACCTATTTCGTAGAGCAAATGGAAAAGAACTCTCCATCATGGAGAGAAAACTTTACGAAAGCGCCTATAATCTTGTGAAAATGGAAGTTGCTTTAAGCAAAGGTGTTACCCAGGAAGAAGCCGGAAATTTAGTTTCCGACGTGCTAGCGAGCACGCTTTCTCCCGGTGAAAAAAAGTCAGACGAAGAAGAATAAATTCCGCCAAAACTCAAATACAATTAAGGATTTGAGTTATGATTCATCTCTATAAAGTACTCACTTCTCTATTCCTCTCCGGAATTACATTTGCAGTTACTCACAAGCAATCCGCTGACATTTACTTATCCGGTCCTATCGCCGGAGTTGTTCTGGTAATTTCTTTAATTCTTCTTTATGGAGAATCCAACCTTTTTCCTAAACTCAAGGCTGACGTACTTTTTTGCGCAGGATTGGGAGCTTTGCTCGGACTTGCAATTGCATGGTTTGTAGGTGAGGTGGTTCACTTTGAAGAATTGAACGTCGCACTTTACTTTCTATTCGCGCTTTTCGGAATTCTTGCCGGCGTCGCTTTTGCGAAAGAGCCGGGTCTTGGAATTTTCGGAGGCGGCGGCGGGGCCGGCGCAGGATTCGGAGTTGGGATCGAAAAAGAAGAAGTTCGAGACAAAATTCTCGATACGTCAGTCGTAATCGACGGGAGAATTTTAGATATTGCTGATACGCATTTCTTGGATGGTCCCTTGATTCTTCCTAACTTCGTTTTGAGAGAAATCCAATTGATCAGCGATTCTTCGGATCCGATCAAAAGGGCAAGAGGAAGAAGAGGTCTCGAGATGTTGAACAAACTTCAACGTAAAGGATCGATCGAAGTAAAAATCACCTATAAGGACTATTCCGATACTCGAGAAGTGGATGCAAAGCTGATCAAATTGGCTCGTGATACCGGCGGGAAGATCGTCACGAACGATTTCAACTTGAACAAAGTCGCCGAGCTTCAAGGCGTGAAAGTTCTCAACTTGAATACTCTCGCGAATGCCCTCAAACCGGTCGTTTTACCGGGTGAAGAACTTGGAATTCAAGTGATCAAAGAGGGAAAGGATGAGAATCAAGGAATCGGTTATCTCGAAGACGGAACCATGGTCGTCATCGAAAACGGCGGTCATCTGGTGGGGAAAGAGGTCAAAGTGACAGTAACTTCCATTATCCAAACCGCGGCAGGAAAGATGATTTTCACAAAAGCCAACCCGAATGGGGCTGGAGAGAAAGGAAATCGCCAACCGCATTCCTCTTGAATCGGTTGACTTTCCACTTTATAGTAAAATAATTGAAATAGAATTCCCAAGGAGCAATCAAATGCAGGCCCAGACTCAGGTAAAAGGCTTGAAGGAACTCGGACTCGAACCTTCTGAAATTTTCCATAACCTTTCCTATGACGAAATTTATGAGCATGAGAAAAAGAACGGAGAAACCGTAGTTTCCAGCAACGGAACCATGATGGTAGACACCGGAATTTTTACCGGTAGATCCCCAAAAGACAAGTATTTCGTGGATGAACCTTCCTCTAACGGAAACATCTGGTGGAGTCATATCAACTTTAAGGTTTCCGAATCCATTTTCGACGAACTTTATAAAAAATGCGTCAATTATCTGAGCCATAAAAAACTCTACGTTTTCGACGGTTTTGCCGGAGCAAACCCCGAAACAAGAATGAGCTTGCGCGTCGTTTCCGAAAAAGCGTGGCAGCATCACTTTTGCACGAACATGTTTCTTCGTCCTTCTAAGGAAGAATTGGTCGGCTTGGATCCTGAATTTACTATTATCAACGCTTGCGGCGTTAAGAATGAAGATTTCAAAAAACATGGAATGAATTCCGAAGTTTTCGTGATCTTCCATCTTGCCAAAAAACTCTGCATCATCGGCGGGACCGAATACGGCGGAGAAATGAAGAAAGGAATTTTTTCCGTAATGAATTACAAACTTCCATTACAGGGCATTCTTAGTATGCATTGTTCTGCGAACGTAGGCAAGGATGGGGATACGGCTCTGTTTTTCGGCCTTTCCGGAACCGGTAAGACTACCCTTTCTACGGATCCGAATCGCAAGTTGATCGGGGACGACGAACACGGTTGGGATAACAACGGAATCTTCAACATCGAAGGCGGTTGTTATGCGAAAGTGATCAATTTGGATCCAAAAACCGAGCCGGACATTTACGAAGCGATTCGTAAAGACGCTCTTCTGGAGAACGTAGTTTACGATCCTTCAACGAAAGTCGTAGATTATTCTTCCGCAGCTAAAACTGAAAACACTCGCGTTTCTTATCCGATTTTTCACATCAACAATATCCAAACTCCTTCCAAAGGCGATCATCCTAAGACAATCATCTTCTTAACGTATGATGCTTTCGGAGTTCTTCCTCCCGTTTCTAAGTTGAGCATCGAACAAGCGATGTATCACTTCCTTTCCGGATATACCGCAAAAGTAGCCGGAACTGAAAGAGGAATCAAAGAACCTACTGCGACTTTCTCGGCTTGCTTCGGCGCTGCGTTTATGACTCTTCATCCGACTTCTTATGCGAAGTTATTGGGTGAAAAAATGAAAAAACACAATGTAAGAGCGTATCTGATGAACACCGGTTTAGTGGGTGGTTCTTACGGTGTTGGAAAACGTATGAATCTTCCTTCTACTCGTAAGATCATCGATGAAATTCTCAATGGAAATATCGAGAAGTCCGAGTTCGTGACTCATCCGGTTTTCCAAGTTCAATATCCGAAAACCATCAGCGGTGTGGACAGTGCGATCTTGGATCCGAGAGAGGCTTGGACGGATAAAGGCGCTTACGACGAAACTGCTAAGAAATTGGGTGAAATGTTCATAAAGAACTTCAAACAATATGCTGAAGGTTCTAAAGATTTCGATTTTACCGCTTTCGGACCAAAAATCTAAATTAGAATTTCTGAATAGAGGAGATCGTCCGGTCTCCTCTATGAATTCTTCTTCCCCATCTTTTTTCTTCAAGAGCTGAGCCGATTTAAAAAATCGATCCTGCGTTTTAATCCCTCGGTGGTTGGTCGAAAAGAACAAATGAAGCCGAAGAAATTCTTTTTTCGATTTTCAAAGAACGAATCTTTTAATCCTCTTCAGTTCTGTAGGAGAAACGACGCCATCCCTAAAATTTTTTCGGCCCCACCCTTGTTGGGTGGAGGAGGTGGGCTCGCGGGGAGAAATCGGAAAATTCTCTTTATCACAAAAAGCATTTTTCCTCAACAAATAATCCATTCGAAAGTTTGTCGGAATTCCGACGAAAACCAAAACGACTTTCAATCGACCTCAATTCTGCGCAAGAAGTCATTCAACCCTTTCCAATATTTTCTACTTATGTCTCTTATACTAAGAAACGAGTTCTTCTCTAAAACAAGTACGAGATTGCCTTTGTATTTTTGGCTCAAGGGCGATATTTGTATCGAAATCAATCTGAAAACTCGAAGTGAATCCTTGCCGGAAAACCCACTTGACAGGTTATTGTGCGCTGCATAAAATTGGTCTATTCTCAGTGAAGAAAACAGAGGAAAAAATTATGGAAAAAGAAATAAAGGAAGCGCTTAACTTTGCGATTGGAGCGGCAAAATCTCTCCGCGAGCAAGCTGACAGCATTCTCCTAAAAGTTGAAAAAGAATTCAAAGAACTTGCATCGAAAGGAGCTCAAGACCAATCCGAGGTTGCTAACAATCTCAGAAAATACATCGAAGATGCTCTTCACTCCGTTGAAGGCGTTGCAGGTCAAGTCAACTCTAAGGTAGAGGAAGTCAAATCCAAAGTTGGACAAGGCGTTTCATCTGCGAAAGCTACTTTGAATGGCGCTTCAAAGTCTAAAGCGGACTCTACTACCCCTAAAAACTAATCGTTTTCCTTCCTGTATTTTTAAGATGCAGGAAGGATTTTAGTTCTTCTTCCGATCTCCGATTCGGTTTCAATAATTCCCCGCTCTTTTCTACAAAATTCTTTAAAACTTTTACTTAAGAAAGAATTGGACCTGATCTTTCGTTGTAAACCGCCGTTTCAAAAAGAAACATAAGGTTTTTAAGATGTTAGAATGGAATTTTTCGAAATAATCGCCTTTTACGCATCTATATGATAAATTTCTTAAGTTCTATTTTCGGACTTCTTTACTTCCATTTCTGCGAGCAATTCCGGATCGGTTTTCAGATTCAGCCTTTGGATCAACCGTTCCATTGGCGGCTCTTTTTCTTCCTCCATCGGAATTTCAAAGGAAGTATTCATCATCGAAACGTTTTGGTCGATTTTTCTTTGAATGAGTTTTTTTAGGAAACCCCTTTTTTTATCGAAGAGTTCCTCTTTAGAAAATCCCAAACCCAAAAAAGTATCTTCGATTAAGTCGATGGTCTTATAATCGGAAGCGATCGCGGAGTAAGTAAAAGAATCCAACTCCATTTCTTCGAGAAGGGTTTCCCAAAGTTTAGCGGTTTTACGTTCCATGTTTCTACATTCGTAACCCTGACAGATGGAGGTTCCGTAAAAGGAATAATTTTGACTGAGAGGGTCTCCGCTAAAAATCGGATGAATCATACAACCGATCCTCTTATCGAAAGCGCCGAGAAACGGACAATTATAAGTGTGTTCGTCCTTGCGTTTTATGTTTTCTTCTTTTTTTTCCCTTGTTTTGCGGTATTCGGCCATCGTCCACGATTTTTGAAAATCAACCGAAGTCTTAAATTCGTTCGTTCTTTCCGAAATAAGATTTCTTATTTCATCCGGACTTAGATCCAAATTGAATATCCCGCAGCAAGAGCCGCAGGAAAAACTACCTCTGTCGGGTTGGCAAAGACTCAAGGATTAACGATTCTGGATGGAATTTTTTTCGGATTTGAATCCGGGAAAACTCAGTTCTAATTCCTTTGTTTCCGGATTTTCAATAACACTGCAAAGCATCGGAATGATGGTCATTCTGTTTTCGTTGAATACGATCACCTTTCCGCGGAATTTTTCGATCTGTTCCCCGATATAATCCTGTTTTACGACGGGCGCGACGACGAGAGAAGTTTCCGGTTTGATTCCTCGAAAGAAAAGATGGTTATTGGAATTCGTAGAAACAAGAAAGATGCTGGTCTTTTCCAGTTCTTCCAACTCCATTAGCAAATTCTCATAATAGTATTGGAAAGAAATAAGATATCCGTCCGCCGAGTCTTTTAGAATTTGACCGCGTTTATAAAGCTCGATCCATTGAATCATTTTCTGGATCGTGTCTTTATTGATTTGCAGAACTTCCTGAACGTTGCTGATCAACGGACTGATTTCTAATTTCCTAAAATCGCTCAAACACTGATATATCAGATCCCACCATTTTTTAATTTCAACCGCGTCGTCCGGATTGTTCGGAATATACTTTCCCAAAGAATGATGTTGGTGATCGCTGAAAATAATTCCACCCACTATTTTCGAAAATTCTTCAAACGAATAAATCAGGGATTGTATCAATTCGAAAGAAGATTCCGTTTCCTCTTTCTGTTTTTGAGTAAAGCCGTAATATGAGGCCGCAATATTGGAGGGATAGAATTTTGCAATGAGAGACGGATTGATGATCTTCTGAATCGGTTTTCCCTTAGTAGGATCGGTCATCACCTGTTGATTCGGAATTCCATGGAGAGAATAATTGGTCCACGTCAGATCGTTCGTATCAAAAATTCTTCGAGCGTATTCTTTCGCTAAAAATAAAGATTCTCCGATGCTCCTGTCGCTGAATAAATAAGAATAGAATTGAATCGTAAAATCGATCGTATTCTGGTTGTCTATGATCTCCCAATTTGTTCCGATAAAACTTTTGATTCCGGACATAAGAAAGGCTCCGGCGAAGTTGTTCATCAAATCGGAGTTCAGAGTTCTGGACGCGTTCGAATTCGACTGACAAGAATTGCTAAACACCAAATCGGTGTTAAATCCCGAGTTCTTGATCTCTCTCGCTTTTAAAATTTTTCCTTCGGAGATAAGCCATCCGTTTTCCAAAGGATCGTCCGAGAAAAATAGATGACCGGAGTAGTGAATGATGTTCTTTCCTTTGATTAAAGAAAGAAGTTTCAACTTCGTGACTTGTTTTCCGCCGATAAATTCGATCTCAAGTCGGGAAGGGGAAACTTTTTCGCTCAATACTTTGAAAAGCTGCTCCCCTTCTTTTTGCGCCCATTCCAAATCTTCGGTAGGGTCGGCTATGATGAGCATTCTCAGTTTTTCTTTTTCTTTATAAGAACTTTGGCTCGATTCTCCCCTTACCGTTTTTCCGATAAAGAATTTATCGGATAAAAAGCAAGTCCCGTCGTGCAGCAGTTCCCACGGAATCACTCCGAGTTTGGGATCTATATTCAAGTGAAGATATTTTTCGGTGGTAAGACGGAGTTTTTCCTGGATCGGGGCGGGGAAGAATTGATCGTAAAAAGTCTCTCCTAAAATCTTCAATTCGTGAAGAATTTCGGTTTCAAGAGTTTTCTGAATCATCCCCTTCGAATTTACCGCATTGGAGACTCTTACTAAGTTTTCAATTTCTTTAATATACTCTAAGATGAGATCTTCGTCGATCGTAGACTGAAGATGGGATTCGGATCCGCTTCCGGACGTATCTAAAATATTAAATACGTTTACGGTTCCAACTCTGTCTATGATCAAGTTTAACATAAATGTGAATCCAGGATCAGATTATAGCATTCGATCGATTTTTCCAGAAATTCTTTTGTTAATACGAAATAAAAAGCGAAAAACCTTCACCGCGAATTTTCGTATTCTTCGCAGTGGAGGTTTGTATTCGGGATATTCTTTTTAAAATTTTAGGCTTCGAGAAGGATGAACAAATCCAAAGATTTGGAATGGTCTTTCCCTTGAAATTCAACGGTATATTTTCCTTCTCTCAGTCCGGAGAAATTTGCAATTCCTTCGCTGTTGAACTGATTGGAAAGAATAAATCTCGTATCTTTGTAAAGGTTCACTCTTTGGAAAGAATCAGCATCCGGAGATTCTATCTTTACACTTAAGAACGCGGTTTCCGGAGTTTCCTGAACCAGTTGATAAGTGAATTTAGAGTTATCGAGAACCTTTTCTTCAAAAACTACGAATTCTGAAGGATCTTTGGTTACCGCAGATCGCATAGAAGGCGCATAGTCTACTCTCGTATTGATTTGCAGAGATTCTACAAGACTTTCAAAGATACGGGCGCCGGACTTCCCCAGTTTTACTACGATCGACTCTTTGGAAGGGGACTTTCTCGCCAATTCCAGAGTGACATAACGCTTTAAGTAATCAGGCACGTCTTTCGTAAGATATCCGCCTAAATCCGCTTTTTGCAGATCCAAGGCTTCCTGAAACTCGGAATATTTTCCTTGTTGAGCGGCTTGGTTTAAATACGATACTGTAGCGGAATTGATTCCCGCTTGGATCGATTCTTCCATTTGTATGAGCTGGTTTTGCAGATTTACGTCCTTATCCGCATGGCTCGTCTCTCCGTTTAAGAGAGAGAGCAAAAGCTCGTCGTTTTGATTCTTTTTAGATCCCGAATCCATGTTGGTTCTCCAATAACTTAAAAAGACGGAATTTTTTAAAAATCCAAATCACTAAAATCTAGCTTTTTCTGAATTTTTTCAATTAAACGTAAGAGAGTGACGCTTACGTTTCCTTCCGAAATCCCGATGAGATCGGCAACCTCTCTGTACGGAGTTCTCGCAAGAAAATGTCCCTTTTTCTTCTTATCCAGAAGTTTTTTACGCTGTTCGTATTTCTTTTTCAAAGCGTGAGAGGTTTTATCGACTTCCATAGGGAGAATCGGAGCAATCTTTGCGGTATTCTGCTGTTTTTCCTTGAGATCGAGAATATTCAGATAAAGAGACGTAATTTTGTCCTCCATTCGAATATTTTCTTCCTCCCGATTGGAAAGTTCCGATCTAAGATTGAGAATTTTGTCTTTGAGAGCTTGTGCGGTCAGCCCGGTTTTATCGATGAGATATTGAACTTCGTCCTCATTGAGGTTGAGGTAATAGATATAAGAAAGTTTAAAAATTACCCTTTTATCGACTCCGATTTCTTCCAATGCTTGGTTGAATCGATCGGAGAGTTCAAAGGCTTCTTCCTGCATAGTGGGGCGAGTGTCCGGCTCGTCTTCGATCGTCGCGTATTCTTTCCCTTCTTTGCTGATTTTTCCTAGATTGGTAACCTTGAGTTCTCGTTTGGTTCTTTGCCAATCAATGAGCATGTTCCGCAAAACGGAATAGAACCAGGTTCTAAAACTGGATTTTCCTCGGAAACTTCCGAATCGGGAACCGGTCTTGAGTCTTTCAAAAGCATAGATGAAAAAGTCGCCCGCGTCATCCTCGCTCAGGTGGAAAATCTTCATCGGAAAATTGTAAATATCTTCCGAGTAGATTTCGAAAAACTGCTTGAGCGCCTCTTCATCCCCTTCCCCACAACGGGTGACGAGATCTAGGGTTTTATCTTTTGACAAATTCATTTTGTATGAGTTACTTGCACTAGGTTTAAGTCCGAATGAAAAGATTTCTCTTTATCGTAATCTGGACCGCGTTCCATCTGAGCATGGAAGCGGAAAATAATAAAGTAATAAATTATCTTGTACCGGTCAAAACGGATCAACTGGAAAACAAAATTACATCAACGTTTGGAGAATCTCGAGGCGACCATTTTCACAATGGAATGGATATTTCTTCTCTGAACGAATCTGTTCTTGCGATGGCGGACGGAAAAGTCCTCTACAGTCGTTATGCGGAAGATCATCCTTTCGAGGACGAACTCGGAACCGGGAATTCCGTTTGGTTGGATCACGGGGCGGGCAACTTTACCGCCTATTATCATCTAAAGGATGGAAGAATTTCTAAATTACTAAAACCTGATTTGATCAAAGCCGGGGAAAAGATCGGGGTTACGGGGAATTCCGGTCACTCAAGCGGAGCGCACCTCCACTTTGTTGTACTTCGGAAATACGGATTGGAAATCCTGGATCCTCTGAAATTTCTCTCTCCGATTCCGGACGGTTCCGTTCCTGAAATTTCAAGTCTTCTCGTTCACGTAAATGGAAAATTTACGAATATCAACGACGGGGACAATATCAATCTTTCCAAAGAATTTCCCTTCACGGTTTCGATCGTCGACGCGGGCGAAAAAAAATCACAGAGAAGAGGAATTACGAAGGTTCAATTCTTTCTAAATGGAGAATCTCTTCGTTCTGCGGATTTCGGTTCCTTACAATATTCGGGATCGGAGTGGAAGAACCCGGACGGTTTTGCGTTTGCGAATCTCTATCATAAGGATCAGTATTTGGTCGGAAATCTCAATTTGAAATCGGGTGAAAATACGATCAAGGTTGTTGCCTGGGATTTCAGGGGCAACGTAAACGAGAGAAGTTTTACTTTTTACGTGAGCCGGCTTTAGATTCTAAACTAAAGGAATTCGAGGGGAAGGTCACCTAAGCATTGTTTAATGGAATAAGGAAGGGGAAACCGATAGAGTTGGCACAAAGGAACTTTCCGTTCACGGCCACGACGATTCTTTTTTTAAAAATATAAGAATAGAGTTCAAGTCCATTGAATTCAGGATGAGAAATCTTATCTCTCAAAAAGTTGAAATTCTTATCCTACGTTACCCGCGATTTTACTTTTGTTGATCGCTTTGAGCTGCTCCCCAACCGAATAGAAAACGGATCGATCCCCCAAAAGGTCTGCGAGTCTCAAAAAGAGTTCCTGAACCGGTTGTATCGAATATGTATCGTGAGCGCGGATGACTCTTTTTTCTTCGGAGTTTTCGACTATATGAAAGAAGACCGGAGATTCTCCTTTGTAACAAGCGAGAAGGGAATAGAGTTTAGGGATCAATTCGGGATCCTCGGTATGTCGTTCTTCCAGACGAAGATGCAGGGATTTTTCCAAACGTTCTTCGATCGTCGCATCGTCTAAAATTTCAATACTGTTTACTTTGATCTGACCTCGAAGTTCCGCGTCTCCCACTTCGATCTTGTCGAGATCTCCTTTGATAAAGATAGCCTGATCTTCCTTTATAAAATCCTTATATTTCTGATAAGTTTTTGCAAAAGCGACACATTCTATTTCACCGGTTCGATCTTCCAGTTTGAAATTGGCAAATTCTTCGTTTCGTTTGCTGAGTTTTACGTTCTTAGAAGAGATGACTCCTGCGACTTCAACTTTGGTTCCCGATTTGAGATCGTCGAACTTTTCGATCGGAATCGTCCGCAAACTTTGGAGTTGTTTTTCATACTTATCCAACGGATGACCTGAGAGATAAAGACCTGCAACCGCCTTTTCTCTTTTTAGTTTTTCATCGATCTCCCATTCGAGCGCGTCCTTCGGAAGATTGAGCGTGAAGGATCCCTCGTTTCCGCCGAAAAGAGAAAACTGTCCTTCGTTTGCTCTTTCCTGTTCCTTTTGGGCAAAGGTAAGAATCGAATCCACGGATTCAAAAAGACATTTTCTTGTATAACCGAAGGAATCCAAAGCGCCGGCCTGAATCAGCGCTTCGAATACTTTCTTGTTGATCAATCTCGTGTCTATGTTGAGGGCAAAGTCTTGAATCGATTTGAACCCGCCGGCTTTGGCCCTCGCCTGGATGATGCTATCGCCTGCGGATTCTCCGACTCCTTTCATAGCCGAAAGTCCAAAACGAATCGTTTTGTCGTCTATAACGCTGAACGAAGTCTGGGATTCGGAAACGTCGGGGTTGAGAATTCGAACTCCCATCTCCCTTGCGTTGTTGATGTATTTTACTATATCGGTTGTCTTTCCGTGATCCGAAGCGAGAAGTGCGGTTAGATATTCGATCGTATAGTTCGCTTTCAAGTAAGCGGTCTGATACGTGATCATAGCATAAGCAACGGAGTGTGATTTGTTGAATCCGTAACCGCCGAATCTTTCCAACTGTTCGAAAAGATCCTTCGCGATCTTTTCTTGAATCCCTTGTTTTACGGCTCCTTCCACAAATTGGAATTTGAGCTTTTCCATGAGATCCGCTTTTTTCTTCGCCATCGCCTTTCGGAGCATGTCGGAATCTCCGACCGAAAATCCTCCTACGACTCGGGAAATACTCATCACTTGTTCCTGATAAACGGGAACGCCGAAAGTTTCTTTCAGAATCGGTTCGCAGGAAGGATGAGGATATGTGACTTGTTTTTTACCGGACTTGCGATCTAAGTATTCGTCCAACATCCCTTCACCCATCGGACCGGGACGATACAAGGCGATCAAGGCGACGATTTCGTCGAAGTTGCTCACCTGACTTTTTGCTACAAGATCTGTGATACCCGTGGATTCTAACTGGAAGATTCCGAGAGTGTTCGCCTTTCGAAGTAAAGCGTATGTGTTCTGATCTTCGTATGAAATTTCATCGAGGTCGATTCGTTTTCCTCTTCTCTGTTCGATGAGTTTGATCGCGTGATCCAACGTCGTTAAGTTCTTTAGACCCAAGATATCCATCTTGATCAATCCGATGCTTTCCAAGTTGTTCTTATCGTATTGAGTAACGATGGATCTAAATCCGGGTCTTTCTTTTTCCGCGACCGTGGAAAGAGGAACCACTTCTTCAAGAGGATAAGGGGATATCACGACTCCGGCCGCGTGTCTTCCCGGCTGACGGTAGTTCCCTTCTAGCCTTTGAGCGATCGCGAAAATCTTATGATTGATATCGTCCTTTTCGGAAAAGTTTTTGAGTTCCGATGAAGTGTTGAGCGCTTCCGCGATGGACATTCCCAGTTTGTTCGGGAAAGCCTTCGTCATATCGTTGGCTTCTCCGAAAGGAAGATTTAAAACTCTCGCTACGTCTTTGAGCGCGGCTTTCGCGGCAAGCGAGTTGAACGTGATGATCTGTCCGACTCTCTCTTCTCCGTAACGTCTTCGGATATAATTGATGACTTCTTCTCTTCGTTCCACGCAGAAGTCGGTATCGATATCGGGCATGTCCTTACGGTCCGGATTTAAGAATCTTTCGAAGAGAAGATTGTGCTGCAGAGGTTCCACGTTCGTGATTCCGAGCGCGAATGCGACGATGGAACCTGCGGCCGAACCTCTTCCGGGGCCGACCGGAATTCCGTTTCTTTTTGCGTAGTTGATATAATCCTGAACGATCAAAAAGTAACCTGCGAACTTCATGTTCTTGATCGTGTTGAGTTCGAAGACGACCCGGTCTTTGATTTCAGGAGTTAAGCTCGGATATTTTCTTTCGATTCCTTCCCAGATCAATTTTTCAAGATAAGAATCCGCGTCAAAGCCTTCGGGAACTTCGAATTCCGGAAGAAGATAATTTCCGAATTTCAGTTTCAAATCAACTTTATTACTAATCTCTAATGTATTATGAAACGCCGCCGGGATTTCGGGAAAAATTCTCGCCATTTCGTCCGGGCTCTTAACGTAGAATTCGCCGTTGAATCCGAACTCCATCGGATCGGTGATTCTTTTTTGCATCCCGATTCTAAGAAGAATGTCCTGAGCTTCCTGGTCCGTCTTTTTAAGAAAGTGAGAATCGTTGGTCACTACCAGAGGAATTCCGGTCTTTTTACCGAATTCATAGATTTGTTTTGCGACGACCATCTGTTCGGGGATTCCGTGATTCTGAATCTCCAAATAAAAATCCTCTTTGCGAAAGATTTCATGAAGTTTACCGGCGAGTTGAAACGACTCGTCGATCTTTCCCTCGAGAATTTTTCGATTCACTTCGCCCGCGAGACAAGCGGTCAAACAAACAAGGCCATCGCTGTGTCGATCCAGAAGATCGTAGTCGATTCTCGCTTTTTTATAAAAACCTTCTGTGTAGGATTTGCTGGAAAGACGTATTAGATTTTTGTAACCTTCTTCATTCTTTGCGAGAAGAATCAGATGGTAAGCGTTTCCATCCGCGATTTTCACCATTTCGGTTTCCTGTTTGCGGTTGGGAGAAACGTAGAATTCGCTTCCAATGATCGGCTTTACGCCTTGTTTCAGAGCTTCGTTATAAAATTCCACAGCCCCGAACATGTTCCCGTGATCGGTCATCGCCACCGATGTCATGCCGAGTTCCTTGACGTGTTGCATGAGCTCTTTGATACGGATCGCTCCGTCCAGCATGGAGTAGTTTGTGTGCAGATGAAGGTGGGCGAAGTCCTGCATTGTAAGGGACATAATAGAATTTCGGCGAACGCGACGTCAAGAGTCTAATCGTCGGAAATTTATAACTTAGACCGATTTCCGATACTTTTTGCCGAGAAGAAATTTCGAAGTCTTCCTAGAAAATGGAAGCGCGGATTTTAAGGGAAAATCACGCGGTCAAATGAGTCTTGAAATCGATTCTCTTCGTTTCATAAAGTGGGGTCATTTTTTTCGAAGTGATTCTTCTATGGAGAAACGTTCAAGAGAAAGAATTTGTTTCCAAAACAGGATTCTTTCGATTCTACCTGAAATCGGATCGGAGTTCCGTCCAAATAGAATCGAAAAGGCAAGGAATCGCGATTTGGAATCAAGAATCTCAAACCTTCGGAGGCAATGGTCCCAGTTTGTCCAAAAGGAGTTGGTTGACCAATTCCGGATCCGCCTTTCCTTTGGAGATCTTCATTACGTAGCCGACAATGGCGCCTAACGCGCGGTCTTTGCCGCTTTTGTATTTTGCAACCGCGTCCTGATTGTTCGCGATCGCTTCGTCTACGATTCTTTCGATTTCTTTGTCGTCTCGAACTACGAGAAGATTTTTCTCGGTCACGATCGTTTCCGCGTCCTTGGGAGAATTTAGCATTTCTTCAAAGACCGTTTTTCCGATTTTTCCCGAAATTTTACCGTCGGCGATCAACTTTACTAGCCCGCCGATTCTTTCTGCAGAAACAGAAAATTCTGATATTGTAATGCTTTCTTTATTTACGATTCCGAGAATTTCGTCCTTAACCCAGTTCGAAGTTCTTTTCGCGTCTCCGGAAACTTGGAGCGCGCCTTCGAAATAATCCGCGATTTCCCTTTCTGCGGTGAGAACTTCCGCGTCGTATTTGGGAAGTCCGAGTTTTTCCACAAAACGATTCTTTCTTTCGTTCGGAAGTTCGGGAAGTTTTGTACGAACGTGTTCGACCGTTTCTTTTTGGAGAATGATTACCGGAAGATCCGGATCCGGGAAGTAACGATAGTCGTGACTCATTTCTTTCGTTCTCATCGTTACCGTTTTGTTCGCGACGGAATCCCAGAGTTTCGTCTGCTGTTGAAAGGTTTTTCCTTCCAGAGCCATTTCTTTTTGCCACTCAACTTCGTAGTCGATCGCCGCTTTGACTGCCTTAAAAGAATTGAGGTTCTTGATCTCCACTCTGGTTCCGAATTTATCGGATCCTTTCGGACGAATCGAAACGTTCGCGTCGCAACGAAGAGAACCTTCTTCCATATTACAATCCGAAACTCGAATGTATTTCAGAACGGACTTTAAAGAATTTAGATAATAGTATGCCTCGTCCGAAGAGCGCATGTCAGGCTCCGATACGATTTCGATCAAAGGAGTTCCGGCTCTGTTTAAATCGACATAAGATTGTGGAACGTTCGGATCCGCTGAGTGAATCAATTTTCCCGCGTCCTCTTCCATGTGAATTCTTGTTAAGCGCACATAACGCGAGGATTCTTCTCCTTTGATCGTGAAAGTGACGCCGCCGCCGGTGCAGATCGGTTTGTCAAACTGCGAGATCTGATAACCTTTCGGAAGGTCCGGATAAAAATAATTCTTGCGATCGAATTTCGTGAAAAGGGTGATATCGCAGCCGAACGCGAGTCCGGCCATGATCGCTTTTTCCAAAGCCGATTCGTTTAGAACCGGAAGAGCGCCCGGAAGTCCCAAACAGACCGGATTTGTCTGAGAGTTCGGAGGAGCGCCGAACTTGGTTGCGCTGGTTGAGAATATCTTCGATTCCGTATTGAGTTGCGCGTGCACTTCCAGTCCGATGACTGTTTCAAATTCTGCCAACTGTATCTCCTTTTCCGGATTGTCATCCCAAACCGATCGGGGATTCTATCCCTAATCCTCGGAAGACGATCTCTAAATGTAGTCTCGGGAAAGCGGAATCTACGGGCAACGGATTTTTTATGAAACAGATCCTCTGTATAGCAAACCAGAAAGGCGGAGTAGGGAAGACGACTACGGCGGTTCATCTTGCCTTCGGTCTCGCTCTGAAGGGAGAACGTGTTCTTCTTTTGGATTTGGATGCTCAGGGGAACGCGACCTCGGTTTTTCCCGAGGAAAGAACGTCTTCTTCTTCACCTGACGACGGTAGAGAAAAAAGTTTATATAGAATTTTCCGAGACGGCGGGAATCCTTCGGAAGTTTTGATTTCTACAAGAATGGAAAGATTGAAACTCGGTCCTTCTCATCCGTCGCTCGCAGAAGTGGACGTGATGCTTTCCGGAAAGATCGACGGATTCTTCCAGCTTCGGGATTCTTTAGAAACGATCAAAGATAGTTTTGATTATGTCATCATCGATTGTCCTCCGAGTCTTTCGATGATCACCTTAAACGCGTTCGTCGCGTCGACCGGGCTCGTGGTTCCTCTTCAGGTTTCCAAATTCTCCTTGGATGGAATCGAGGCGATTTTAGAAGCTCATAAGAATACGGTGAAACGATTCAACCCTTCTCTGAAAGTTTTGGGAGCGGTTCTAACGATGTTCAATCCCAGGACGACTCTTTCTCAAACCTTGGAACCGATGATCGAACCTTACTTGAAATTATTCTCATCCAGAATTCCTCCTTCGGTGAGCGTGGAAGAAGCGCACATGCTCAAGCAGACTCTCTTTGAATATCAGCCGAAGGGCAAGGCTTCCAAGTGTTATCAAGGATTGGTGGAAGAGGTTCTCGCCTTTGGCTAAAAAAGATCTTTTAAAACAAGCCGCCGGCGCTCACGTTCGAAAAACTCTGGGAGGCGAAAATTCTCCCGAAACTCCGTCGCTTCAAACGGATTCCGTTGTTTCGGAAGAATCGTTATCGGTAGATTCTTCGCCGAACGTTCCGGAACCTTCTTCCGAAATTCTTTCCGAGGAGAAGGTTTTTGAAAAAGAATCTTTGAAAACCGAAAATCCTCCGATTCAGAATTCATCCTCTTCCGAGGCAAGAGAGGAAAAACATTTGCCCAAAAAGAACCACCTCCACAGGATAAGCAGTGTCATGAGATTGGAAGATTATACCAGACCCGAATCCGCTGAAAGAGAAGGATCCTCACGTTTTTTAAAGATTGCGGGAGTGATTTTGCTCGCGCTTGCGATTTGGTTTTTCTGGCCCGCAAAACACGAGATCTATATGGACATCGACAAGATGACTCCGGAAAAAGTTTCGGGAATGAGCTCCCAAAAAGAATATCATTTCTCTCATGGGCAGGACTTTTTTATCTACTACAAGAAGGGTTGGTCCACGCCGAAACGAGTTCGTCTTTCCATCTACAAGACCGACGGAGGCAAAGAAGAATTTTCGGTTCAAGAGAAAGACTTCCGAAAGAGTTTCGAGAAGTTTCAGACTTATTACGACGATACTTTCTTCGATCAACAGGGATCTTACGAAGTGGAGATTCGAGACGAAGACGGTGAACTCCTCGTGAACAAAAAGTTTACGATCGATTGAGTTTTTCTGACGATTCTATATAATATAAACTGAATGAACTTAGAATCCAAATCTGCTCTAAACGCAATGTCTTCCTCCGTTCTGAGGACGCTTCAGCTTTTATCCTTGTTTTTTCTTTTCGAAAATTGCGCGAAAGAACCGATTCCGGCAAACATTCCCGCCGGAGCAAAATTTGAAAAACAATTCAACGCTTACGTTTTTACGGAGCCGGGAAGAAGAAGAATCTACTACGACAACGGTAAAATCTATCAAGATTGTCAGATCAATGAAATGGGATTCGACAACGGAATCTGTAAATTCTATTCCAAATACGACGATCGATTGTTGTCCACCGGTCGTTTTGAGAATGCGGTGCGACGCGGAGAATGGATTTGGAATTTCGACAATGGAAATCTCTACATTCGACAGAACTTCGGAAAGGGAGAGCGTAAACCCGAAGTTATTATGAGCGGCGCCGAGGGAAACGAAGAAGGTTTATACGAAAGATTTTACGTCAACGGTCAGGTGGAATTAAGGGGAACTTACTCCGACGGATATAAAAACAACCTTTGGCAAAAGTTCTTTCCGGACGGGGAATTGGAATACACAGGTTATTATAAGAACGGACAAAAGATCAGAACTTGGTTCTACTATTATCCGAATCATAAAACGGAAGCGATCGAAGTTTTCGACGAGAACGGCGGCTTTATTTCTAGAACGACTTATCTTCCGGACGGCGCAAAAAACTGCGAGATGCAAAAAGGATCTCAGACCGTCTGTGAGACGTTAGCTTCTAACAAAAAGTAAATTTGTGAAGTTTACTTTTGTAATTTTATTTCTTCTCGTTGTTTATCTAAGCGTTTACTTCTCTCTTACGATTTCGAATCTTTGGATTCTGATTTCCACGTTTTCAGTGGTGCATATCGGACTTTTTCAGGCGTACCGGGAACGTCTAAGTCTGAAATTTTATCTTCTTTGTTCACTTATCCATCTTTTCAGTATTCTTCTGATGAATTTGTATTTCCGACAATCGTAAACGTTCTTACGAAAAACAAGATTCGAGATTGATTTCTGGAGTGAATCCTTTACGGAAGGAGCAATCCAATTCTTTAAATCAAAGGAAAATCGTCCGAAATTTATACCTTTGGACGAGAATTGTATTCTAAGGAACTTATTTCAAAACGTATAGGGACGAAAAGGGAATCCATTTTATAAAATTCTAATTTTGTGTGAGTTCCTACAAATTACGTCTCATCGGACTTTTGAAAGGATTTCAAATCATTCTCGACCATTTAAAGAAAGTATGAGTTCCCACATTTAAGATTTTGGGACAAAGCCTAAGGTTCAGAGAGAATCAGGGATGCGGAATTTCTTCTGAACTTTTTTAGCATTCCGACTTTTGTGTGAAACAAAAGAGTGCTGACGTAAGACCTTTTGCAGCAAATTGATTTGTGGATTTCGATGGCTGACGATCGTTGCAGTTCCTACAACGAATCAAATCCGTAAAACGCTTGAAGACGGACTTAAAGTCCGCAAGTGATAAAATGACGAGAGAAACCTTTTTGAAATTCGAAGGGTTTAGAATGTAATTTTGAATAGAAGCGAAGTTTGCAGCCGGACTACGGATCTGCGCGAAACGGCTAAGCCGGTTCGTTAAAAGGATCCTGCTTTTGGGAAGATATAACAAGAGCGGAAAAAATCCGCTCGAATTTTTGGGATCGAATGCGAATTTAAAAATTTAGAATATTCTAAAATTCTTAATTATTTTTGAAAATTTCGGTTAAATCGACTTTCCGGAAGTGAAATCCAGGATCCAAGTATTCATTGAGAGGACCGAAAACAGCAATACCACAAAAAGAATGATTCCGATGATCGAAAAGCCGATAAAAATTGTATTTCGAATGATCCTGAACTGAAGATAACTGATGGAAAGGGTCACGTTTCCGGCCGAAGAGAGTTCGTCGCTTTTCCCCATTCTAAAATAATTGCGAATGTAGAAAAGCATGAGAAAAAAGATAAGAATCAAAAGAAGAATTCCGAATTCAAACGAATAGTGTTTTTGAAGAAGAAAAATCGGAATATAAACGAGATTTCCCAAAACGATTCCGGCAACCATGATGATCACAAAATGAAAAAGAATCGGAATCCAGGAAATTTTAGAACTTGTGCTGGATTGAAATTCTCCTTCTTCTCCGTTTTGAGCCGTTTCTAAAACGCCGAAACGATCGGCGATTTTTTTTCCGTAAACTTTCGAAATCGCAAAACACATGTAAACGAGAAAGCCCGTTAATGCGAACAAGGTCAAGGAAGCGATCGTCCCTAATACCGGCGTTTGGGAAATACTTCTCATCGGGTGTTGAAGAGCCATCAATACCGGGAGAATCGAAATCAAATAAAGACTTCTATTTAAAAAAGTATAAAACCAGGCCCGATAGTAAAGACTCAAAAACGAAGTTACGGAAAGGAATATTAGAAATCCGTAAATAAATAACATGATCTTCTGCCCGAGAAGAATTCTGTTCAATCTGTCGACGGTGGCGTCTAACTGTGCGTCTGCGGGAATCGACTTCTCGTTCAATTCTTCCATTACTTTTGAAGTTAGCCTGATCTTTGAAATCAGTCCTCTTTCGATTCCCCACTGAGGAGCGAGTTCTCTTCCGGATCCTTCCAGGAGTGCTTCCATAGAATCCATATCTCTCGGATCGTAGAAGACGGGTTCGAAGGAAATATTAATCAGACAGAAAAATAAAATGATAAAGGGAAGTATTTTAGCGAGTAGTGTTTTCATAATTTAATTAAAGAAGGAATACAAAAATTGCGGTCATAGCAATTCCTAAGACGCCGAGAGCGACGAGGATTGTGATCAACAATCCCGAATCTTCGGATGTCTGGGAACTTTGAGACGTTGTTTTGGAAGGTTGTTTTCCGGCCGAAATCGTTCTTTCTCCGGTATAAGGTTTTACTTTGATTGAGTTTTCTTCTTCGTAGATTTTTCCGAATATATCGGCTCCTATTTGAACGACCGTTTCGTTTTCAACTCCGTTATTTTTTGAAGTTATGATCGTTCCGGGAACGGGACGAATCTGGCCTTCCGGAGTTTCCAATTTCATTGATTCGATGATGACCTGGGAAGAAGTGTCCGCTTTTAAAAGCTGAATCATAACTTTATCGCCGGGTTTTAAAGTATTGATCTGAACTCCCGAAACCGGAGAAAGAACGAATTTCATTGGAATCACTCTTGCGCCCGAAGGAATGTATTGTTCGACCGTTTCCGTCGGCTTTCCGAATTCTATGGAAGGAGAAGAATCCAGTGAAGGCAGATCTTCATTCGTAGATTCCGAATTCTCAACGGAAGAATCCGCACCCGATGAACTTTGATTCTCATCTTCGAGTCTTGCGCGATCGACGATCATGTAAAAAATTTGGATCTCGGGTTTGGAATTTCCCGCGGCCTGGTTGATGATCTGATTGAGGAGATAGGAAATCTTTTCGTTATCTTTTCCTTTGAAGTAATGGATGAGCTGCTCCATGAAGTCGTCCGACTTTCCATTGGTTTGAAACAGTTCGTTTAATTTGTTCGTAAGATTCTTAAGTTGTTTTCCTTCGTACTTCAACTTTTGACAAAGGTTAACGACGTCTTTGTGCGTGGAAACGGAGAGTTGTACCGAAGCGATGTTATCCGATTGGCCTACGGCCACAACTTCTAGTTTATCGATCTTTGCGTTCTGAATATCGATGACGCCCGTAAAAAGAATGTGGATGGAAGAAGCGCTGTCACGAGAGATGAATTGAAACGAATAGACCTGATTGGAGCTCATGTATTTTTAACTTAAGAAGGCTCCGTTTTGGAAACTTTCTTCTTTATTTTTGACATTCTGGTTCGGATTCAGAGAATTGTCAAACTAAGGAAGGTTTTGGCCTTCTAAATTTAAGAGTTTTTTGATGAAGTCAAATTTGTTCCGGGGTTCTTTGATATTTCTGGTAACCTCCCGCTATATACGGGGGTCCCGGGTAGCAGGTCTCCTATCTTTAAAGTCTAGACTATCGTTTATCGTGATGGCGGTCGGAGTTTCTCTGTTGATCGTCGTCTTATCTATATTCAACGGATTTCAAAGGCAGGTAAAAGAATCTCTTTGGCAAGGCGGACCTCATATCACTATCGAAAATAATTTTGATTCTGGTGATATCAAGAATTATGAAAAGGTAGTGGCTTGGCTTAGTAAGAATCCTTACTTAAAAGATAGAATCGTTTCTATCGGTGGAAGTATCACCAGCCACGGTCTGATTCAAAACAGCAATTCTTTTATTCCCATCATGGTGCGCGCGTTACCGGTCGAAAACATACAGGATTTAATCGGAAATCGTCTTCCGAACTTTCCTCGGATCGTTCATCACAATCGCGAAGAGATCATGAATTATAATTCGGAAAATCAAGTCTTGATCGGGAAAGAGATGGCGGGACTTTATAACTTCGATCTCGGCGCCAATCTTACGATGGCGGTTCCGGGTGGAAGATTCTCTTTAGGTAAGGGTGTCGACGTTTCGATCAAAACTTTTCGCACCGTCGGTTTTTTTAAGACGGGATATTATAACTACGATACGCATTACGTTTTTCTTTCTCTTCCGGTCGCACAAAGATTTTTCAGTTTAAAGGATTCCGTAAACCAGATCGCGATCAAAGTTAAGTCTCTGGACGATCTTCAAAATTGTAAAAGGGAAATTCTAAAGGAATTCAGGGATCCCGAATTTGAAAACGAGATCGGTTATTCCGCTTCTTTCGGCGTAAGAACGATCGCGGAAGAGCAGGAGAATTTTTTTACCGCATTGAAGTTGGAAAAGACGATCATCTCCATTATCGTTTTCTTATTTATCATTCTCGCGGCGTTGGGAATGGTAGCGAGCGTTTACAGTTTGGTAAGAGCGAAAAGAAAATCGATCGGCGTTCTAAAAGCTCTCGGATTGCCTTCTTCCGGCATTCTACTTATCTTTACGTTAAACGCAATGGTGGTGGGAATTTTGGCTTCGATCGTAGGCGGCGTTTCGGGAATTTTTATCGCGAGCAACTTGGAGACCATCGTAAATGCGCTTTCCGAACTGATCAACATGGTCGGATTTTATTTTTATCATTCCGAATGGACGAACGTAGAATTGGTTCCTAAAGACGTCTATTACTTCGATCATATCCCGGTCGACATAGACATTTCATTTATCTTCATGGTGACGACCGCCGCCACGATTCTTTCGGGAATCGCAGGCTATTTCCCGGCAAGATGGGCCGCCGGACTCAATCCCGTGGACACAATAAGGAACGACTAACGTGAGTCTGATACAAGTTAGAAATTTAGTAAAAAATTATCATATCCTAGATAAGGAATTTAAGATTCTAGATCATCTGGATCTCGAAGTAGAGGAAGGCGAGATCGTATCCGTGGAAGGAAAATCCGGAATCGGGAAGTCGACCCTTCTCAACATTCTCGGATCAATGGATACTTACGATTCCGGTGAAGTGAGTGTTTGCGGAGTTTCTTTGGATCAAATTTCCGAAATTGGAAAGGAGAAGTTTAGAGCGGAGAAGGTTTCTTTTATTTTTCAACATCACCTTCTTCTTCCTGACTTTACCGCTTTGGAAAACGTGAGCATTCCCCTTTTGATCAACGGAGTTCAACCCGGAAAGGCGAGACAACTTTCGATAGAGATGCTGGACCGGGTCGGATTAAAAGACCGTCACGATAACTTTCCATCTCAATTATCGGGGGGCGAGAGCGCGAGAGTCGGCGTAGCTAGAGCGTTAGTCGCCGGTAAAAAACTCGTTCTTGCGGACGAACCGACGGGAAATTTGGATCGTGAGAATTCTCGAAATCTAATGGCTTTGATCTTGGAACTCCAGAAGGAGTTTCGTTTTTCTATGGTGATCGTTACGCACGATATGGAACTCGCCGCGTTGGCGCATCGGAGAAATCAGATGGCCGGCGGAAAATTGCAGCCTATCGCTTGATTGTAAGGAAGAATTTTGTATCTTTTGTTCCGGTAATGGATACGCCTTAAAATTCATCTTTCCTTCACATTCGCGAGATGATATCGCTTGAAAGACGACCGGAACTGAAACGGAATTTGAAACTTCGATTCGGTCGTATAAAGTAGGATTTTTTTTTCGGCCGAATCGATTCGGGTTCTAATGTTAAACGAAGAATCCTTTAAAACCGGAAACGTTATTTAAAAGCGAAACTCTTTCCGAAATAAAAGGCCGTCCGAAAACGCAAAGAATGGCGAACGTTTTTGGAGAATCACGGGAGCAGATCAAGAATGTCCTCCGAGACCTGTTTGTATTGCGGAACCGATCGATCCGCCTGGAACGAACTGGGAAAGATCGGTTGTATTCATTGTCTAAAACTCTTCCGAAAGGAATACCGCGCCCATCTTCGAGACGAGAAAATCGATTTTTCTTCTCGATATCTCAAAGGCGCCGAGTCCGAGAAATTTGCGCGTTTTGAATCGTTTTCCGAATCGGAAAAAATTCAAGAGTTGGATCAAATCGCGCCTCCATTTACCTTTCGTTTTAGAATCAGCCGTAATCTTTCAGGCAGAATTTACCCTGTGATCTCCGGAGTTCCGACCCAAATCTTAAAAAAATTCTTATTGGAAAGAATGGAAGTCGATCCAGCGTTTCTTCAATCGAAAGATCTCCCGACTAAGATCCCTTGGGGAGAAGGAAATCTGTTTTCCGGAGACGAGGATCACATTCGCTGGGAAATTCTTTCGTCTTCAGTGGGGGAAATGTTCCGAAGAATGGAAAATTCTCCCTTGGAAAAAATGGAGAATCAAAAATTTTTCGACTACGACGAAGAACTGGGTTATGTCACTTCTTGTCCCACGAATGCGGGTTTGGGGACGAAAATCAGTCTGAAATTCTCCACAAAACTCTGGAAAAAAGAAGGAGTTCCTACTTTTAAAGTCCCGGGCTTTTTAGAGTTTTACCTTGAAAATTCTTCAGAATTCGCCGTTTTTTATCTGAAAAATTTTGCTTATTCTCAAAAAAATTCCTTTTTAAATTTAGTTTATTATTTAGCCTTACAGGTGGAACCGGGGTTTTAGCCCGGAATTTTACTCTAACTTCCGTTCCTTTTTTGAAAACGTTCCGATATTGAAATTAAAAGCAGAACCTCACTCTCGGGTGGGAAATTGGATGCGAATTCAGTCTAATCATTACAAATAAAACACAAAGGCGCTGTTATGCTGGAATTTACTAAAAGAGCCAAAAGAGTCATCAACGAGATTGCTCAGGATGAGGCGAAGCGTCTTGGTAGCGATTATATCGGGCCGGAGCACATCCTTCTCGGTCTCCTCAAGGAAGAGGATTCGGTCGCTATCAAAATCCTGAACAACCTCAATATTAACCTCAACGAGTTGCGTAAAGAGGTGGAAAGAAGAACGCGCGAAGCATCCGGA
>NZ_NPDU01000037.1:22500-42681 GCF_002811985.1 Leptospira adleri | reverse complement strand
CGCCGCGGAAGCCTCTTCGAGATGTTGGGAGATCTGAGTGATCGGAACTCCGGTCTTTAACACGACTTCGGAAATAAAATCGCTGAGTCTGGTTACGACCATCGGCTTTAGAAGTTTGTCGACTCCGTCGTGATTGAACCTTTGCTGAGTTCCCACGACTGTGTTCACGAACGATTTGGAATCGATGACTTTAATATTATAATTTCCGAATGCTCTTAATCCGAGAGTAATATGATATTTCGGATCTTCGATTTGGATCGGCGCCGGAGTTCCCCATGTCATGTTGATCACGGACTTGTTTACGTAGACGATCTCCGCGGTAAAAGGAGTCTGACCGCCGAACGGAAGATTGACGATCTTTTCCAAAAGCGGAATATTTCCCGTCTTGAGAGTGTGGGTCCCGGGTCCAAAAACGTCCAGAGCCTTTCCTTCCTTAAAGAAAACCGCTTCCTGACTTTCGTTTACTACAAGTTGACCGAAATGACTGATATCGTTTCTCGGAAACTTCCAAACGATCTCTCCGGGTTGTCCTTCGTATTTGATTACATCGATCAATGCCATGATTTATTCCTTTTAATTATTTAAGATTTCGATTCGCGTTTGTAGACGCGGGATTTTTCAGGATTCTTTCAATCCAATATGACCTTTGGAATTCGATCAGAGTTTCGTAAACAAATCCTTACGGGAACGAAACGCATTTTCCAATCCGTCTAGAGCGATTCGGATTTCGCTTATCAAATTACGAACTTCCTCAACGGACGATTCCGCCGTCAATTTCAAGGATTGAATTTTGGTTTCGATTCCTTCCACTTCTTTAAAAAGGGAAAAATCGAACTCTGCGAGTTTTTCCAATTCTTCCTGCGTGGCTTTGAGTCCGGAACCGAGACCGGTAAGTCCGTATCCCGCCGACTGAATCGCATTTGTAAGTTTGTCGACGAGAACCACCGCGATTTCACTGCTTCCGATCAGATCCATTTTTCTCGCGGAAACAAAGGCCTCCTCCAATCTTCTCAAAGGCTCTTTCAGATGAGAAATTTTTGAGGCAAGTTCTTTCCGCAAAAGAGAATCCGCGTTTTGAAATTCGGTTCCCTTCAATCCGCTCGCGTAGAGCGGAAGTTTTTCCATAAAGCTCCGGACCTTGCCCTTTTCCGATTTATAACGATCGATCAGAGCCTTGACCGGAGACTGTGAAAGAAATTGACCAAGTAAATTCGTATCGGAAGGAGTTTCCTGTTGCATAACTTCAAGTTTTGCACGATTCCAAGAATGGATCAATGAAAAAATATTACTTTTACGATTCCTCATCCTCTAAAAAATTCTTTTTCCAATAAGAAAGACGAATCTCGTATCGAATCTCGAAAGGATCGTTTTAGAAAAGGAAAGCAGATTGACCTCGAAAACGATTTCGATACGCTGACTTCGATGGGAAAGAAACTTTCTTTTCGATTTTTTCTTTTGTGTCGAACGGGTTAAAATTCGTTTTTCTAATTTTGATTTTTTTAAAACTCAATGACGCCAAAACTCAAAGAATTCTCCGCTCGCTTTCTTCAAAACAAATACGGTTCCATCTTAGCCGCATTTCTTTTTTCGTATTTTCTTTATCTAACCGTTCCACCCAAATATCTTCTTTCCGCGGATCACTATGAAAAATTCATACTTGGAAAATCCATCTTCTTAAGCGGCTTTCGTTCCTTGGATGTTTTTTATCCCGGCTTCGATTTCGACCCGGAACTCAAATTCAGTTTATTGAAGATGTCGATCGTAAACGGCCACAAGATCATCGCCTTTCCCATCTCTTTAGGAATCCTTTATGCGATCGCCTATCCTTTCGGAGGCGCTTACGCAATCTACTTTTTATCGGCGCTATTGATCGGCTTATCTTTATTTCTCATCGGACGAGAATTCAAAATCCCGTCGTGGCAGATTTTTCTTTTTTCGATTTTGACTCCCTCAGTGATGAACGGTTATCTCTTCATGGACGTAGGAGTCGGACTTTTCTTATTCGTTTCCGGAATGCTTCTTTATCAAAAATCAAAGAAGAATCCATCGCCTTTCCTAATGATCGTTAGCGCGTTCTTTCTTTCGCTCTGCTATTGGTTTCGTTTGGAATATCTTATCTTTTTGGGAATCTACTGGGTTACGGAAATGTTCCTTCAATTCCGTCTTTGCCGAAAGATCAAGGACCGAACCGGTGTCGTCGCAATTTCGATTCTTCTTTTTATATTTTTTCTCGGTTACTGCGGGTTTAATTTTTCCTATTTCCATTCGATCCTGGGACCTCGATTCAACGCAAACTACGATTCGTCCGGCGGCGCCAATCTATTTAAGAATTTTATAAATCTCTTATTTTATGGAAATCTAAAGTTAGGACTTTTCGGCTATTCGCCCTTCCTATTGTTCGGAATCGTTCTTTTTTCGTTCTCATTTTTCAAAAACTGGAAAGAATCGAAAGACAACGAAAAGACCTTGATCACCTCTTCCATTCTCGGAATCACCGTCGCGGCGATCACCGCGCCGAACGACGGGGGGGCGGAATTCGGTTCGCGTTATCTGACTCCGGGTCTTCCCGGACTCTTCCTGCTCGCGTCCAAGGCGCTGGAGTTTTTACAAAGGAAAAGTTATCTCTGGAGAATTCCGTTCTACGTTCTTTTTGCGATTTCCATCTTACCGACTTGGATCTATTATAAAACCACGAAAGGTTTTGCAAAGAACACAAAGGCCGTTCAAGAATTCATTTTGAAGGAACCCAAAGAAAATCTTTTAGTCTTTCAGAACGGTTTGCTTGGAGGAATGGCGAGCGAAGGCCTCTATTTTCAAGGAAGAGTCTATGAAGCGATCAACGTACAGGAGTTAGTCGAGTTACTTGAAAAATATTCTTCTTTGCAAAAAGAGAAATCGATTCCGTTTGAATATTTCGCGTATGCCAAAGAATACACCGAAGGAATGAAGGATCTAAAATACGAAAAAGACACAAAAAACGGAATGCTATCCTACCTCAATCAGTTTGATCCGGATGAAATCTCCAAAATTCAGTCGATTCGAATCGTAAAAAAACAAACCTTAGGAAGCATTGAAATCATCTACGGAACCTATATAAAAAAAGAATAATATTCCTCGCAGTCTTTTGATTCAATCGAGCTTAATGCAAAAGAAAACCGTTAGCTTAAACGCGTGAAGATCGGTTTTTTCGCTCCGTCTTATCGATAAAACGAAACGTCTCTTAAAAATTTCTTAAAATACGCGCACGAATCCGAATTCGTTTTTATCTTCGCCTTAACTAAACAGACAAAGAATCAAATCTTAAATGATTGCAAATTGCTAAAACTTTCCTTCTTCCTCGCTTAATTTCGAATCGGAAAAAGTTTCGAAATGTTTTCCATCGTTTCCAATCTGAAAAAGAAACCCTTTAAATCAAAAATCCGCTTGTCAGTCATTTACAGTCCGGAAACTTTCTTATTTGAGTTCTTGAAATTCTTTTTCGGAAATAAACCGAACTCGGGTTCGATCAAAATGTTATTAGAGAAATTTAAAAGTCAGTGGGCAATCTGTCTTCTTTTGTTGGTAGTTCCGCTTCTTCACGTTTGGATCGGGACGGGAGATTTTTACATCGCCGATTCTCTTCTCAAAGCGATGCAGACGGAATCTTTGATCCAAAACGATTTCAAATCGGAAGAACTACGATATCCCGCCAGGCTCATAGATCAGGAACATCGAAATTTTTTTCTGTCCTATCATTTTGTAGGAGATATCCAAGGAAAATTTATCGGAGCCTTTCCGTTAGCGTTTTCAGTTTTGACTTCGCTTATCAAAAAAACCGGCATCGGTTGGAATTTATTTCCGTTCCTATTATCGCTTTCTTTGGTTCTTTCTTTTTACATCCTTGCCAGTAAAAAATTGATCGCTCAAAAAACCGTGATTCTCGGTTACGGAGCCACGATTCTTTCCGCACTGAGTCTGGACTTTAACGAATATACGCTCTATTTTCTGCTGAACACTTTCGGCTTTGTGTGGTGGATGAATTTCAGAGAATCTCGAAACGCCAAATGGATCTATCTTTCCGTTTTTGCGATCTCCCTTTCTATCTGGTTACGCTTAGAATCGTCTCCGTTCCTCGTCAGTCTTCTGATCGCTGAAATCCTGACGTCCAAATCCAAACTTAAAGAATTGAGCAAAGAATTTAATTTTTTCCTAATCTTCTTAAGCCTATCTCCTGCGATCTTTTTTCTTGTATGGAATTACTTCGACTACGGACATATTCTCGGAGCGAGATTTATTTTTAATTTCGGCAAAAACGAAATTACGATCTTAGATCGAATTCAGAATTTCTTTTCGATGACGTTTGTAAATTATGCGGATGGAATTCCAAAATTCGGGTTATTCTTCTGCTCTTCGTTTTTACTCTTGCCGATCGTCTATTATCTCTTCTTCAAAAAAGAACGTACTGAAAAAGAAAATTTCCTGATTCTTCTCTGCGGGTCTTACGCGGTTCTAATCGGCGCTTCGGCGCCTAACGACGGAATTACGATCACCGGAAGATATCTGATGTCGGTTTTGCTTCCCCTTCTTGTTCTTTGGGACGGATGGATTATACCCCATTCTAAAATTTGGAAATATCTTTCCGTTGTTTTGATAGTGCTTTCTTTTTTGATCTCGGGATTGACTTTGAAAATTTTTCAGCAGGCCGCAAATCAGGAACGGAATTTTAGACAATTTTATGCGAGAAACGAAGCCCCGCTCTGGGTTTTTACCGATCCAATCCTTTGCGGCCAAGCCGGTTTGGAACATCTGTCCAGAAAAATACTTTGTCTAAACGCAAAAACGAATGTTGATTCTATTCTTAAGAATATAAACAATGAAAGTTCTATTTCATCTTTGGTTCTTTTTGAAATGAGTGAAAAAGAAATGAAAGCCTTCGAAGGAAAAAATTCTTTAGACTTTTTTCCTTCGAAAAAAATCGATCTGAAAGAACGGCTCCTGGAAATTTTTAATAAAAAAGAAGAACCCGTTTTATACAAAGGAATCGTTGCCACGACATTCTTCAGAGAAAACAAACGATAGCCCGACCTAGTTTCGAGGCTTTTAAAAAAGCCTCGAACATCCGGAAAAATATTTAGAGCTTGTCCCAAAACTGGGACAGAACCTTGCAGCTTGATCTTTTCGACAAAATAAAATAAGGTTTTAGGACGCGATCTTAATCCTTTTTCAGTCGATTTTTCAAACTCAAAAAAGGATATTCTATCAGCATATAGGATACGAACGCGAATAGAAGAGCGTAGGAAAATCCGATCCCTAAAGCCTTGCAGAATTGAAGCCAAGAAATACTATCCACATTTACTTTCAATTGAGTGCTTGCGATAAAGATTGCGACGATATGCCACAAATATGTTCCGTAACTCATTCTTGCGAGCGGAGCGAAAATTCTTAAACTTAAAAATTTTCCGATATATGATAGATTATGAATACTCGCGATCATTACCAACGCGTATCCCAAATTGGAAAAATTAAACCGAAAGACGGTATAATATACCGAGAATCGATAGGGGACAAAACTCGCGATCGCCAAAAACAAAAGCCCGGGAATCAGAAAATACCATTCTCGTATTTTTGCATGTTCTTTCGGAACAAGGTTCCAATTTTTATAAAGTTCAAAACAGAGAATTCCTGCAACGATGGAATCGAATCGTGTATGTGCAGGGCGATGAAATAACAGATCGAAAACTCCGTAAGGCTGGTCTCCGGCGTGCGCTTGATAAACGAAATACCGAATCACAGCGGCGGAACCGTACAATGAGACAAGAAACGCGATTCTAGTTTTTTTCGCCAATTTAAAAAGGATGAAATAGCAGATCAAAGGGAAGACTAAATAGAACTGTTCTTCCAAAGAAAGCGACCAAGTGTGAAAATGAGAAGAGGTTACGTAATTCGAAACATAGAGCGCGTCGTAAATCCATCGATCCACGGAAGCGGAATAAGAAGGCAGAAGAGCTTGGATTTTCGGATCCGTAGACGCAGCCATCATCTTAACCTGCAATTTATTGACAAAGAGGGCGATAAAGACGAAGAAATAATATGCGGGGAAAATTCTCAGACTTCGGTTTATATAAAAGTCCTTAAAACTAAGAGTTCCCGTCTTTTCCCAAGTTCTGTAAAGAACTCCGTAGATCAGAAATCCGCTCAAAATAAAAAATAGATCCACCGAGGAAGTAAGATTGCTGATGAACGTATTGAGAACGGCCGTATCCTGCGGAAGCTGATGACGGATCGGATCGGATAAGTGAAAAATAAAAATGGCCATCATCGAAATGGCGCGAAGACCGTTCAATGAGTCCTTTTCCCAAATCCGTTTTTCAAAAAGAGATAAGAAGGCCGCTTTCATAACTTTGAAATCCCTGTTTTATGAGATATTTCATATAAAAAAAAAACGATACGCCTGTAAATCAATTTGCAGAGTTCAAATCCCCGAGAGCCGATCGATGCTCAGCGAGGATAAGAATTTTTTGTATCTTCTAAGGTTTTCACTTTTAGCTCTTCGTAAGATTTTATTGTTGCTCGTTCGATCCATACGATCAACTTAGATGAGTGGTCCGGATCGCTCCGATGACAACGAAAACTTCTCGCAGAACTTGCAAACACGGGTTCGTTCTCCGGGTGATGGTAAAAAATTAAATGAAACCGATCCTTGCCTTTATCAGATCCAAAAAATTTTTATTCTGGTCTTTACTGTGTTTCGGAATGTTCGCTTCCTTGCGCTTAACGCTTCCTGAATATTCTCTCTTTCAAGACAGTCACGACAAAGCGGTCCAAATCGATTCTTTATTCCGGAACGGATTCCAATCCGAAGAATTATATTATCCTGGGAAAACGATCGATCCCGATCTGGAATTTTATTATCTTCCGAAAAATCTTCATTTAGTGAATCGGGACCGATTGATCAGCGCCTTCCCTCTTTCCTTTGCGGCAGTCGTAAGTCCTTTCTATTGGTTATGCGGAATTAAGAATCTACCGTATTTTTCCGTGATTCTATCGTTCATTACGCTTCTCCTCTTGAGAAAGTATTGGAAGTTTGATTTTTTCTTTTTGTTTGTTTCTTTTTTCTGCACGTTTGCATGGACTCTTTCTTTTGATTTTTCCGAAAACACGCTGATCATTTTGTTATCTCTGATTACGCTGATCCTTCTTTTTAAAGGAGAACCCGACTTTAAAAAACATTTCTTTGCCGGAATATTTTTGGGATTTTACGTCTGGTTTCGGTTGGAAGGCCTTATATACGCGGGTTCACTTCTGTCGTTTTACGCGATCGCTCTCTTGACTGTTTATCTCAAGAAACGCAAAGTAAAAAATATATTATTTTTTCTGAATACATTGTTCGGATTTATCGCGACGGTCTCTATATTTTTTCTTTGGAATTGGATCGACTACGGAAATATTTTGGGAACAAGATACTTGGCAAACCTTCAGGGATTCTCCGTCTCGTGGTCGCAGAGAATCGACTGGATGATCAATCTTCTTTTTTTCGGCCCTCTCAAAGTCGGCTATTTCGGCTATCTGCCTTCGGCCTTGATTTTATTTTCGATTTTGACGTTTCATTTTCAAGAACTATCCCGTGCGAATCGAACGTTGCTCGGATCCTCTTTGTTGTTTTTGATTTTGGTTCTTTTAACCGCCCCGAACGACGGATTTAACAATTGGGGCCCGAGATTCTTCGCTTCGATCATTTTGCCTTATACGATTCTGATCCGCAAATATTGGTTCCTTGCGGTTCGCAAGGGAAAGAAGAATCTAAAGAGAATTTTTATTTTCTGTTTTGCGTATTCGTTTCTTTTAGGGCTGATCGGGTTGGGAATTCAAAGAGGAAGAAGCATTCACGTCAAGAAATTCTCGTCCATCATATCCAACGTCGACGCGGACATCTGGGTTTATACCGATTACCTTTCATTTTATTCGATAGGTACGCGTTATTTGGATAAGATCGTGTTCAAGGCGGATAACGCGGATCAGATCTTAAAAATCCTAAGCCGTTCGTCTAAAGTCTGGCCGAATTCTAAAATTGCTTTCGTACAATACGATCTAGGAGTTGTGGATTCCAAAACCAGAGAGAAGATGGAAAAGAGTTCGATGGGAATGGAAATCGTTCGACCGATTCAGTGGGATCAAAAGATTCTTATCCCGAAATTAAAAGAATCTTTATCCGACTTTCAAGTTTCCAAAACCGGCGGCTATGAAATCTGGAGCGGACATCTTCGAAAGCGGGATTAAGATTCACAATTCTTTTCGATCCGATGATCGTGTTTCATTTTTGACTTTTCCTAAAGGATCTCGCAATAGATTCTGTTCCAGTCTCCTATGAAAAGGTTCGCAATTGAGGGAAAGATTTTAAAAATTCTCTGGAAGATTTCTCCGATATTTCTTTCCCTCCTTACGATCCTTTTGATGCGGATCTTCTTATTTCAAATTTATTTTATCTCCGGTTATTCCATGGCTCCTTCTTATAAGGAAGGGGATTTGATCCTGGTTACGAAATGGGGTTTTCCAGCCCGAATCGGAAGATGGGAATTTTCTTTCCTGGAAGGCCAGGTTAACAGGTTCGACGTTTTGGTTTTAGACGGATTGGAAGAAGAATTGAGCTTAAAAAGAGTCGTCGGTTTACCCGGCGATTATTTCCGTTTTGAAAACGATAGAATTCTCATCAACGACGGGCCTCTCCAAGAAACATTTCTAAAACCGGGATTCAAAACCATTGCGCCTTCTCTTTCGATGATTCCGATGACGGCCGTAAAAGGAAACGTTCCGATCGGAGACGCAGGAAGAATTCCACCGGGTTATTTTTTAGTATTAGGGGACAATCGTGAAAATTCGACCGATTCCAGAAATTACGGATTGGTTCCCTTTCAAAAGTTGAGGGGAAAAGTCCGGCTTTTTCTTTAATTTTATTCATTATCCATAGGAACAAATCACAAACCGGATCGCGAAAAAAAAAATATGAGTATTTTAAATAAAATGAATATAAAAGAATATTGTTTTTCCATTTTTCATAAGAAGGACAACGAATACGAAAATCTAAACGGAATCAGAGCGATCTCAATTCTTTTTGTAGTTGTGTTTCATGCCTGGGTCACGGCAAAACCTATCCTTCCGGGAGATCCGAATCCGTTGCGCCTTTTTCTCGGCTCACTCTCTTCTGGAGTCGACTTTTTCTTTTTACTCAGCGGCTTTTTGATCTACGGCGGATTGTTTCGCGAACACGAAAAAAACGGAAAACTCGAAATCAAAAAGTTTTTTATCAAAAGATCTCTGCGCATTTTTCCGGCGTTTTACTTCGCGCTCGCGATCCTTTATTACAGCAAATCTCAGCAGTTGGCGAAGCTGGAATCCGTACAAATCGATAACGCTCAGATTCTTTCCTTAATCGCCGAAACTAAGATTAGAATGGAATACGTCTGGGTGGATATATTCTATCTTTCCGATTTTTTACCCCATTATCTTTACAACGGGGGCTGGTCTCTTTCCATCGAGGAACATTTCTACCTCGTTCTTCCGTTTCTTTGCTCGGTGTTTCTTTTCCGGGTGAACATCCGAGTCAGATTCATTTTCTATTTATTGGGATTTTTGACCGCGTTTCTCGTGAGAATGAAACTAGCTTTTCCCGCGAATATGGACGCCGCATATCATTTTCACGCGAGGTTTGATTCGATTCTTGCTGGGATGGTCGTCTATGAGATTTTTCACCACTTTCCTCTGAACGCGGAGAGGGCGGAGAAATATAAGGGCCGAATTCTTTCACTTTTGATTTTAGGAATCGCAATCGTAATCTACGCGCATCAAATCGATCCCGGAACTTCTTGGGCTCTTGTCGTTCGGCCCGTTATGCTTTCTTTCGGGTTCGGAATTCTTATGTATTTCTCTTTTTATCCCGGATTTTTAAAGCGGTTTTTCAGCCTGGGAGTTTTCAGACCGTTTGCACGTTTGGGTTATACCGCGTATCTTTGGCATATATTCGCGATTCCGGTGGCGGCAAAGAAAATTCTGCCCTTGCTGCAAGCCACTCCGACCGTGTGGATGTTTTTACTCACGAGTTTGTACTTAATTCTTGTTACGTTTCTTATCTCTTGGTTTTTCTTTTTGTTAATCGAAGAACCGTTTTTGATGCTCAAAGATAAACTTACTGGAAGACAAAATAAATTGAGTTAGACGTTCGGATCTCCGGTTTCTCTTAAGAGAAGCGCGTCGTCGAATTCGGATCCTCTGTGCGGAAAGGCTTGTTCGTAAAAAAGAGCGGCGAAAAGTTCGAAGTCCTCGTCGACTTCGAGTGAATTCCGCTCCCAGTATTCGTTTCTTCTTTTGATCAAAACGGAAATGGTTTCGTCTTCGAGTGAAAATTCTTCTCCCGCTTCGTTCAACTTTCGGATCAGCCAATTAAGATTGAAAATCGTAAAAGGTCCCAAGAATTCCAAAGTCGCGACAGTGGGTTCCCGTTTCATCAACGCCTCCGTGTGAAAGAGCGGAATTCTCAGATCGTAAGCGTCCCCGGTTTTCAGATATTGTTTGTAATTCGCGGAGATGGATTCCAAAAACGGAAACGTATTCAAGTAACTGTTTCGGATGAGGTCCTCTTTTTCCGGATATTGAAAGAGAACTTCTATGATATCGATAAATTCTCCCTTTGAAATCGCTTCTCTTAAAATTCTATCCGAGGGTTCGGGCCTAGGGACCGGATCGATCAGCTTCACGAAAAGATATTTCACTTCATAAGCGAATCTTGATTCTCTGGGAATATAATATTCGATCCAGATCGGCTCTTTGTAATATTCGATGAGTTCTTTTTTCGGAAGATCCGGAGTTACACTGAGCGACTTTAGTTTCTTAACGTCGTCCGTGATTACTTTTTTTCCCTCAACTCTCGTCCTGGATTTTTTAATCTGCCGGAGTTCCGACTTATTCAGAAGAGGTTTTGGTTTAAAAGGCTCCATACATTACATATCGGTTGAAAGAGATTCGAATCTGAGCGGACTGCAACGGATAAAACTCAAGGTCCGGTGGTCACACAACGGACTGCAGCGGTCGCACCTTTTGCGATACTATCCACAAAACCCTGCCCAAAATCGATGCTCCACGCGTTCACCGGATTTGTATAAGTTGTAGAGGTCCAATAATTCCCGTTGAACGTTCCCGGAAAATAAGTAGAATTAAGAATCGGATTTTGAAGACTCAAATTTGTCAGACTTCTCAATTCGTTTACAGAAGGCAAACGCCAGACTCGGCCAGCCAAGCTCAACGAGTTGCAAGTGAGAAGCGCGTTCGTCCAATTCGGGGAGGACACGATTCCGGTCGCGCATCCGATTCCGGACAAGCCCGCGCTGCACTGAGCCCAGATCAAACCTGTATTTACGTCGGTGATCGTCGCGTCCCCGTTGTCCTTAAAAAGAGGAGCGGGGGTCGTTGAACCGGAAACACAACGAAGAGGATTCGTATTTCCGTTTGTTGTTTCACGCACAACACCATCGGTAAAGGAAACGTACCAACTATCCGTTCCGATCAGCGGAACAAAAGCGGAGGAACTCCAATGACCCGAAGGGCTCGTTGCAGGAAAAAAGGTCGCGTAAGAAGCCGGACTGGATCCGTCGTAGTTCAAGATCGTTTCCAATTCTTTTGCACTTGGAAGTCTCCAATCCGTTCGGTTTGCATAACCGGCTCCTGCATTGAGATTCGTACAAGCCGTGTCGGCTGCAATCCTACTCAAAGAACTCAAGCCGCCGCTTCCGCAGGCAGATCCGGATAATCCTTCGTTACAACTTTTCCAAATCAAACCGGTCAAGTTATCCGTCGTCGTATAATCGGTTCCTGAAATCAGATTCGGGCCGGAAAAACTCGGGCTGGTTCCATTCTGCAATTCCCCATCCTGTTTTGTTCCAGAGCAGGAGATCACGGTCCCGCCGGCATCGGTACAAACCGTTTGCCCCGTTTTCAAAGGTGCGGATCCGTAAAGAATCAATTCTAAAGAATAACCGATACTTCCGGAAGAATTCGAAGCCTTGATACGGTAGATCGAATCCACACCGGAATAGCCGATGTAAGAACCGGATATCAAACCGCTAAAGGAATCCAATGAAACTCCCGCGGGAAGCGAAGGTGAAACCGAAAAACTCAGTCCGCTTCCGGCGACGCTCGGAACCAAGCTGATCGGACTTCCGTTTGCAAAAACGGCTTTCGGATAACTCAAAGACTGAGGAGCAGGAGCACAGACTGGAAATAAATTTCCGGAAGCGGAGCTCAGAATCGCCGCTTCCAAATAAGCCTCCGAAGAAGGATCGCAGGCGTTTTCGGGAGTTTTTTCCTTACACCCCATAATAAAAAATAGAACAACAAGGATCGAAAGAAAAGGAAATCGGAAGGAAAAGTCGAATCGCATCGAAAGTTTTATTCCTTAGGGAGAATGTTATTCTATAGAAATGGATGAAAAAAGAATCTTTTTACAATCAATATCCGAAATATTACAATGATTTTCGGAAAAATATTTCCAAAAACATCGGCTTTTTTTCGCACCGTTTCCGGAAAATCAAAGGGCTTTTTTCGTTCTTAAAAATGCTTTAAGAAATAGATTCAAAGAATGGAATATGAAATGATAATTTAGAAAGAAGAATCAAAAGAAGAAAGATGAAATCCAAATTCTTAAAAACAAACTGAGAGGGTTCATGATACCGGTATCGGCAAATCGAATCACTCCGTTCCGATCCAAAATAAAAAAAGCGGGAAACGCATTCACTTTCCATTCATTTAAGAATTTAGAATTTCCGGAAACCACTTTGAATCTTACGTCCCGCTCTTCGATGTATTTGGAAAGTTTCAAAGCGTCGTCTCCCTCTTCTACGGAAACAAAGGAGAATCGATCGCTCTTTTCCAAAAGATCCGAATACCATTGAACCAAGGGAAGATTTGTCGAACAGACTCCGCACCAAGTTGCCCAAAAATAAACGACCGAAACTCGATTCTGCGAATCGAATCTTTCTCCGTTCGTCTGAGTCATTCCGTTCAAAGAAACGGACGGTTTCAAATCGGAAGCCTTAAAGACTGAAATTCCAATCGTGATCGTAAGAAAAAGTGTCAACCAGAGAGCGATGTTCGCCGTTTTCTTTAGAATTTCTTTCATAACTTCAATTTCGATTTTCCTCCGGAATCGTTACAAAGAAAAATTCCTGATTTTGGATTTGAAATTCTCACCCACCCCAATCTTGAATTTCGGAAATGGATGAGAAAAAAACGGACGTAGGAACTCCTAAAAAATTTAGAACTTCTTTGCGACGATTCGCCGTATTTACGACAATAGATGATTCTCCGGTAAATACTTTTTGAAACGGACTGGATTTTAAGTCCGTTTCAAAATAAAATCGGATCGTTTCTAAAATCTTAGACCCGACAAGAGAAGGAAGAACTGCAAAAAAATTAAAGATCGAAACGAACCCCTTTTCCAAAACCGGAATACATGATCGCGATTACCAGAGCGACCCAGATCACACCGGCGATCAAAACTCCCCAATCGGAAAGAATCGCCTTAGTAGGGTTGTGTCCCATATTCTTAATATAAATAATATAAAGAGATCGAAAGATCGCATAGACGACGATCGGGATCGTATAGATCATCTGATCCGTTCCGAGATTTGCGATCGTAGTGGGACTTGTCACATAAAGAACGTAACTCATCAGAGTCATCGTTGCAACGATTCCTAACATCATGTCCAAAAAGCTCGTGGAATATTCGTCCAAAATTTTTCTGTGACCTTTTGCGTTGCCTTCCAAGATGATGAGCTCCCCCCTTCTTTTGGAAAAACCCCAGAAAAGAGCCAGCATAAACGTGCAGAGCAAAAGCCAGGAAGAAAAAGAAACATGAATGATCACGGAGCCCGCGATCGCACGAATCACAAATCCGATACTGATGCTCATAACGTCCAAGATCACCATGTGTTTTAGAAACTTGCTGTACAATACGTTAAAGACGAGATAAAACGCGACCAACCCGAAAAAAAGCGGATGTAAAAGATAAGCAAGAACCAAGGATAAAGGAAGAATGATTGCGGTAATAAACAGCGCAAACGAAGGATCTAATTTTCCGGAGGCAAGAGGTCTGTGTTTTTTTTCCGGATGAAGCGCGTCTTCCTTCCGATCCAAATAATCGTTGATCACATACTGACAACTAGCGACGAGCGAAAATAAAAAGAATGCGGAGACGACTCGCTGAAGAGAATCCGGATCGGTTAATTTTTTTGCAAATATGATGCCCGCAAAAATGATTACGTTTTTGATCCACTGATGAATCCGGAGCAATTTCAAATACTGTAAGAGCATACTCGGTTACATTCCTTAGAAACCCTCAATTCATCAAGGAAAATCCAGGAATGAAGGGGAAACATATCAATCGTAATTTTCTGATTTCTATTCGATTTTACGATTCTCGGAAAGAGAGCGAGTTTCTTCGTCTTTGAGATACACTCCGGAGAGTTGTTTCTGAAGCGAAAGGTTGAGAAGATACAAAGCCTTTCTAGAAGCGTCTGAAAAAGACATTCCTCCGGAACGGATATTGGAAATGCAGTTCCTTTTTTCGTCCGTAAGACCGCTGGAAGGATGAAAGGTCAAATAAAGACCCAAGCTATTTTCCGTGGATAATCCTGGCCTTTCACCGATCAAAACGATCACAACCTTTGATTTCCAAAATGCGCCGATCTCGTCGCCGATCGCGACCCTTCCGTTCTTAACAATGGTCACGGGGCTCATCTTGATCTTAGAATGTTCCAAAGACGGTAGAAAATTCTCCAAAAAAGGAATAAGAGAATCGCGGATTGCACTCGCGGAAAGACCGTCCGAAATCACAAGACTGAGATCGAATTCTTCCGAAAATTTCGAATCCTTTTCGCGAAGTTCCTCCAAGATTTGAATACCTTGCGAAGAAATTTTTTTTCCTAAATCCGGTCTTGCCAAGTATTCTTCTCTTGAAGTCGCTTTGGACTTGATCGCGACGGAAGCAAGTCCCCTGTCTGAAAGAAATTCTAAGAGCGCGCTAAAATCCACCTCGGCCCAAACCGCGTCCCTCGCTTTGGCGTGATCCAAACGGAATTGTAAAATTTCTTTCGTCGGAAGTGCGACTCCGGAGCGGCCTAAGCCGATTCTTGCCGTAGTCCATTGTTTCCAGTCTTGCCAATCCATTCTTTAACCGGCCAACGTTTCCAAATCGGATAAAAGTCCCGTTTGTAATTTCTGATCCAGAGGAATCAAATTCCGATCCAGAATTCCCTTTTGTAAAAGCCATTCCTCGAATTCGGGCGCGGGTTTCAGACCAAGCGCTTGTCTGAGATACAACGCGTCGTGAAAGGAAGTGCTCTGATAGGAAAGCATCACGTCGTCCGCACCGGGAACGCCCATGATATAATTGCAACCCGCTACCCCAAGAAGAGTGAGTAACGTGTCCATATCGTCTCCGTCCGCTTCCGCGTGATTCGTATAACAAACGTCGACTCCCATAGGAAGACCGAGAAGTTTTCCGCAGAAATGATCTTCCATTCCCGCTCTGAGAATTTGTTTACCGTTGTAAAGATATTCGGGTCCGATAAAACCTACGACCGTGTTCACAAGAAGAGGAGAGAATTTTCTGGCTACGGCGTAAGCTCGTGTTTCCAAGGTTTGCTGATCCACATCAAAGTGAGCGTCGGCGGAAAGTCCCGAGCCTTGACCGGTTTCAAAATACAGAACGTTTTCTCCGATCGTTCCCCGCTTTAAGGAAAGGGCCGCGTCTCTCGCTTCTTCGATCAGCTTCAAATCAACTCCGAAACTTTCGTTGAGTTTTTGACTACCGCCGATGGATTGAAAAACAAGATCCACGGGAGCGCCGCGTCGAATCAATTCAAGAGTCGTCGTGATATGACTGAGAACACAACTCTGGGTCGGAATTTCATACTTCTGAATCAGAGCGTCCAAAAGATTCAAGAGAGAATGTACGGAAGGAAGATTGTCCGTCGCAGGATTGATTCCGATCACTGCGTCGCCGCTTCCGAGAAGAAGACCGTCCAAAATTCCGGCGGAAATTCCTTTGAGATCGTCCGTGGGATGATTGGGTTGCAATCGAACGGAAAGTCTTCCCGGAAGACCGATCGTATTTCTAAACTTTGTAACCACCCTGCATTTTTTCGCGATGCCAATCAGATCTTGAATGGAACAGATTTTAGAAACGGCCGCCGCCATTTCCGGGGTGATTCCGGGAGCGAGTTTTCCAAGGACCTCGGAATCTGTTTTCTCATTCAATAAGAATTCTCGGAATTCTCCAACGCTCAGAGACGAAATCGGCGCAAAAGCGATTCGGTCGTGATCGTCTACGATCAAACGAGTGATCTCGTCATCCTCATAAGGAATCAATAGTTCTTCTAAAAACAAGGACAAAGGAAGGTCGGCAAGAACCATCTGAGCCGCAACTCGTTCTTCATAACTTGTCGCGGCGATTCCCGCTAAAATATCACCCGAACGGAGCGGAGTTGCCTTTGCAAGAACACCTTTCAGATCCGAAAACTGATAGTGTCGGTTTTGAATTCGAATTCGATAATCCACGGCCAGACGTTCTTCTTTTTAAATCGAACTGCAACCAGAATTTCAATAGGTCTTCGCTCGTTCCACATCCGTATGAAGAAAATCTTCACCTTTGAATAAAAGAGGAGCGTTTTGATTCTTCGCAAGTGCGTAAGCAAAACAATCTCCAAAGTTTAAACCCGCAGGATGTCCGCTCCCTTTTCCGAAATCCTTGTATGCTTCTCGCGCCAATCGAATCTGCTCGATCGTCACCGGTTCTAAATTGATTTTCAATTTAGCAAGAGCATCGTCCAACAGACGGGAAAGAACCGGATCCTTGAGACGATCCGTTCTCACTGCGGCTTCCAAATAATTCGCAACGGACATTCGAGAATTCGGATTGGAAACGATCGAAAGAACGAACTTCTCCTGTTCTTCTTCTTGCAGAAGAATCGCGAGCAAGGCGGAAGTATCGACGATCAATCCGGCAATCCTTCTTGGTTATAGAGCTCGTCCGCATGATCCAAAGAAGAAATCGGCTGTTGAATCCGTTCTCGAAAACGACGAGAGATATCGTATATCTCATCCAAAGAAAAATGAACATTGAGATTGTGTTCCATTCGATCTAACCTTTCCCGAAGTGAATTTGTAATCGCTTCTGTCAGAGTTTCTCCCGTAAGGGCAGCCAATTTCCTAGCTAATGAATCGGTTTCCGGATCTTTGATACTAAGCGCCATATATACAAATACCAACTTCATATAGATTTATATACAATTTCATTTTTGAGTCAACTTTTTTTCTCGCCTTCCTCTCCTCTTTTTCCCAAGGACCGCGGAAAACGACAGCGCCGTCGGTTCTTTTTTTGGTAAACGGGAGGAAAGGCAAACTTTCGAAAACCGCGAGAGTGTATGCGATTTTTCCGAACTTGGATCGAAAGAGGAATCATTCCGGGGAAAACAGGAGCGGACGCGGAGTTTAAACTTTAAGAAAGAAAAAGGTAAGAATTTTCAACCGACCTGAATTTTCAAGCCGTCGTCTTTGCTTCCCAAATCTCCGAGACCCGAGTGACCGGTAAACGCGATGAGAAGAGTAAAGGTTCCCACTCGGCCCATAAACATCAGAGCGATGTAGAGATATTTTTCGATATCGTTTGTATAAGGCGTCATTCCCAAGCTCAAACCGACGGTTCCGAAAGCGGACATGACTTCGAAAAAGATGGTTTCGATTCCGTGTTTGTTTCCGTTGGCAAGCGTGATCAGAAACATAAAGATTACGAGTGAAATCGTGGCAAGAAAATAGATCCGGGTGGAAATCGCGACCGAATTTTTAGAAACGTCCTCTCCCCAAGCCTGAACCCTCGCCTGAGGACTGATTACGTTTTTCAAATATAAGATTAATATAAAGAAGGTCGTGATCTTGATTCCCCCGGCGGCTCCCTGAGGGCCGCCCCCAATGAACATCAGAGAACAAAGAAGAACGTAAGTCGCGCTTCTGATTTCCGTGATATCGAAAGTATTAAACCCGGCGGTTCTCGAGGAAACGGACAAGAAAAAAGAATTAAACAGCTTCTCCGTAAAACCCATCTTCCCGATCGTTTCCAGATTGTTGTATTCTATCAGAAGAATCGAAAGCCCGCCGATATGAATCAATAGCAAGGATCCCAAAACGATGATGCTCATCTGCATACGATTCGCGTCCCCGAACAATTCCTTACGATAAACTTCCAATCTTTCTTCGAGACGCACGGAGGTTGCGATCACAAAAATAAACCATGCGGGTGGATCCTCGCCTAAAAGCATCGTTCTGCGCATCATAAACGTTTCCGTAACGGTTTCGATTTTGCTCATGAACTTCTGAATGATTTCTAAGATAGATTTTTCGATAAAGATAATCACCGGAAATCCGATTCCACCCATTACGATCAAAAATTGAATGATCAAAAGCGAAATCGGGTCCTTCGCGAGAAAGCTCAAATCGTCGACGATGGAAAAGCCTGCGTTATTGAAAGCGGAAACGGAAGTGAACAAACTCAAAAAAAATCGGTTCGGAGTTCCAGGAAGTCGATCCGTTTCGGGCATATTTAAATAAAGAAGAATCGCACCGACCGCTTCGATCGAAAGAGAAATGTTAAAAAGTGAAATGAGCATTCTTCTGACGTACGAAGCCTCGGCTTCGGACTTCTTCTTTCCCGGAGCGACGACGCCGGAATGATTGCTTCCGCGATTCTTCTCCCGCATTTTTTTTGCGAGATGAGCGTCCGTGGCCTCGTAGACAAAGGAAGCCAAACGTGTGCTCCGCGAAAGTCCCCTGACCACCAAAACGCCGATCAAAACCGTAAACGTGATGATCCCCAATCCGCCGATTTGGATCAAAAACATCATAATCAACTGAGTGGGTCTTTGGAGCTCCGAAAGAAGGACCGGAGAAAGTCCGGTGACGCAGATGGAAGAAGTCGCGATATAAAGAGAATTCGTATAAGTAAGACGACCCGACTCGGTTACGTAAATCGCGAACGAACCCGCAAGAATCGCCATCGCAAAACCGAGACAAAGAGTTCTCGCCACCGACAACAAAAGAAATGCTTTCGCGATTCTATTTACATTTCTTTTAAAAAGTTTCAGTGGGTGCATAAGAATTGATTTGCATCAAATGCGGATTTCGATTCTCCAAACCCGTGAAGAATCAAACCGGAAGCCCGACCTAAAATCGAACGCTTCGGCTATCAAGCTCGGAATCTTCGAAATCCTTTTTCGATTTCAAAAAAGCTGAAATTGACGCTGGGATGCAAAAGATCATATTTTTTTCGAATTAGGAACCGGCAAATGAAAAACCGTCCCGAAGCGACTGATTCGGTGATTTAGATTTACAAATCCGCTCTTTTTTAGAATTTGGTAAATTGAGGGACTTTTTGCAAAGCTCCCCACCGGTGATTTCACCGAACGTATTTGCAATCTTTTATAAGAGGAATGGCCATGAGCACTGCTGTAGCCGAATTCAAACCGAGCGAAAAACTCCTTAAGACCAGAAACATTGGGATTTCTGCCCATATCGATTCCGGAAAAACGACCCTTACCGAAAGAATCCTATTCTATACGAATAAGATTCACGCCATCCACGAAGTTCGTGGAAAGGACGGAGTCGGTGCGAAGATGGACAGCATGGACCTCGAAAGAGAAAGAGGGATCACCATTCAGTCCGCGGCGACTTATTGCCAGTGGAAAGATCATACGATCAACATCATCGACACTCCGGGTCACGTCGACTTCACCGTGGAAGTGGAGCGTTCTCTTCGGGTATTGGATTCCGCCATTCTCGTTCTTTGCGGAGTTGCCGGAGTTCAATCTCAGTCGATCACAGTTGACCGTCAGATGAGACGTTACAACGTTCCTCGCGTCGCTTTTATCAACAAACTCGACAGAACGGGCGCAAACCCTTTCCGAGTGATCGATCAGCTCAAAGAAAAACTAAAACACAACGCCGTTCCGGTTCAAATTCCAATCGGTCTTGAAAACGACCTGAAAGGGATCGTGGATCTTGTCAAAATGAAAGCCTTCTATTTCGAAGGTAAAGACGGGATGGACATCCAAGAAAGAGAGATTCCGGACGATCTGAAAGAACTCGCTCAAAAGAAACACGAAG
>NZ_NPDU01000037.1:0-20000 GCF_002811985.1 Leptospira adleri | reverse complement strand
GACAACGATCTCAAGTCCTCCATCGTATTTTCAGAAAGACAACAATTGGATCCGGAACAACTCTATCTTCTCGGTTCTTATAAGAATCTAATCTCCGGAGTCACTTCCGTTCAGGATCATATTCCCCACTTCGTACAGGATCCTTTTGTCGAAAACGCTCCAGTAAGAATTCTCAATCGATACTCGCTTTCTCACAGCATCTGCACGTATTCTTTGAATTGGGGAGAAGGACCCAAAGAAGAATATGCAAAAGCTCTAAAGGACGATATTCCTTACATCACACGGATCGCGGAAGGATTCGATTCGGAATCGAGAGATTCGTTGAAGGCTCTGAGTAAAATGGGATGTTTGAGCGACCATACGGTCCTTGTGCACGGAGTCGTTTTGTCCGAATCCGATATCGCGCTCATCGCTGAAAAAAAGGCACATCTTGTCTGGTGCCCCGAAGCGAATTTATTTCTTTACGAAAGAACGACCGACATTCGGGATCTTCTCAAACACAAGGTGAACGTCTCTTTAGGAACCGATTCCAGTCTATGCGGATCCTTGAATCTTTTGGAAGAAATTCGGACAGCGAGAAAATTTTATCAGAGCGAATACGGAGAAGATCTTTCACCGAAAATTCTTTTTGAAATGGTGACGACCAACCCGGCCAAAGCCTTCCGAGTGGAAAAGGAAATCGGAAGCATTGAAGTCGGGAAAAAAGCGGATTTGGTGATCGTCTCTCGAAATTCAGACGATCCGTATTCGAACCTCTGCGAATCCGACCTAAATAGCATTCGTCTCGTCCTAAGAAACGGAGTTCCGGTTTACGGAGATATCAGTTTAGAATCTTTTTTTGAAGAATCCGGCGCGAACGTTGAAAGAATTCGAATCCAAAACGCCGATAAGTATTTAACAGGTTCTCCGGGAAAACTCCTGGAATCGCTTGCCGTCTCCCTTGGTTATAAAAAGGATTTGGCATTTTTCCCCGCACAGAAAGAATTTGATAACTTTGAGTAGGTAATCATTTGGCCGGTCCGATCATCAGAAATTATAAAGGCGGATCCATCATTTATTTTGAAAAGGATAAAGCGGAGGATATTTACGTCCTAAGAAATGGGCGCGTCATTCTGACATTTCCGGCCTTAGACACCGGACAAGAAGTCAAAGAAGACGTCCGAATCGGAGAATTCTTCGGAGTAAAATCCGCGCTGGGAAAATATCCTAGAGAAGAAACCGCTCAAGTCATAGGAAGCGCCACCATTCTCGTCTTCAAACCCAATGAGTTTGAACAATTTGTGGCAGAAAAAACTCATCTCATTTTAAAGATGATGAAAGTTTTTTCCAGCCAGCTCAGACAGGTTCATAAAAAACTGAAAGAGATTCTGGGACAATCCGACACCAGAAACCCCGCTTTTGAATTGATGAACGTAGCCGAAGTATTTTATAAAAATAATAATCTTCCTCACGCAGTCTACGCGTTCGAAAAATATCTACAACACTATCCGGGGACCACGTATTCCGGCCGTGCGACCGAACTTTTAGAACTCGCGAGAAGAGGAAGCCCTTTCCCTCTCAACATGCCTCCGCTCGTTTACGAGGGCGGAAGTAGGGTCTCGCAGGAAACTCTTCAAAACATCATGAAACCGGCCGTGGAAAAATCTACGATCACACAAGGGGTGGACAACTCGATCACCTCGCTCTATAACCGGGCTCACACTCTGGTCAACGTGGGAAAACACAACGACGCGATGATCATCTATAAAGATCTTCTCAATCGAACGGATTTCAAATTCGATTCGGAGAAGAAGTTGGTGGAGAATTCCCTCTTTCAGCTCGGGATCTGTCTGATGAAGACGAACGATCTGGACAACGCAAATTCTTCCTTTTCGACCTATATCAAAAAGTACCCTTCGGGAGAATCGATCAAAGAATCTCTCTTTCATTTGGCGGAAATTTCCGAACTGCAAGGGGATCGTCAAAGAGCCAGAATGCTCTACGGAAAAGTAGCGTTGCTTCCTCCTGAAAAAGACAGCATTTCTCAGAAATCCAGGCTGAAAGCAAAGGAGATGAGCACCTGATATGGATATGATGCTCGAATCCATGTTTTCCAAATTCGGTCAGACCTTTGATCCGAATCAGATTATCTTTTGTGAAAATGAACCCGGTAACGACTTTTATCTCATACAATCCGGAAAGGTAAAGATCGTCAAAACGGTTCCGAACCCTACGAAGAAAGACGATTATCTGATCAAAACCCTGGATATCCTTGAACAAGGGGATATTTTCGGAGAGATGGCGATTCTGGAAGAACAACCGCGTTCCGCGACAGCGATCGCAATCTCGGAAGTGAAAGTTCTAAATTTCAATCGCGCAAACTTCGAACTTTTGATGACTAAAAATCCGATGCTGGCTCTCAAAATTCTTACCATATTTTCGGTGAGAATCAACGATGCTAAAAGAAGGCTCTTGATTCTTCTCATGGATGATATTCAAGGAAAGGTCGCCGACGTCTTCTTGATGCTTTATGAAAAAATGCACGCGCACAGCGATTTTAAGGAAATCGTTCTTAACGTTTCACAACACGACGTTGCGGAATGGTGCGCACAACCCGTGGGAGAAGTGCAAAAGGTTCTCAACACTCTTTCCAAGAGCGGGAAAATCGAACTCTACGAAGACAAAATTGTTATACACAATATCGCCGACTTCCAGAGAATAGTCTCACAAAAACGGAAACCGAATTCTTAAACGCTCCCGTAGCTCAGGTGGACAGAGCAGAAGTTTCCTAAACTTTTGGTCGGAGGTTCGAATCCTCTCGGGGGCACCACCCCCATCCTCTGAAATATCCCTGCCGAATCAAAGTCGAGACGGATATCGATCGGAGGTAGGATCTTAAGAAAGGTTTTGTGGGAATTCCGAAAAAAAAGTGAAGACCTTTGTGCTTAGAAAATTAGAATTTTATAATAGAGTAAAGTATCTCAAACGTCCCAGACGACGGAATCGCAAAGAATCTCACATCGAGTCATTCCGCCGGCCGGCATACTCGAAAGCGCCCCATCCTCATTTGCAAGTTACTACGCTACATTTAGAATCAGAAAAATCCGGATCGGAATGTCTGTCGGAGTTCCGACAAAAAAGCAAAGGGGACTTTTTTCTTGCAAAATTATAATTTTATGATAAAGCAAAGTCGCCCGTTTTTCCCACCTCCCACCCCTCCACCCAAGATCAGGGTGGGGCGCGCGACTTTTACGGAGGATTGTCGTACTTCCGACGGATATATCTTGAAATTCCAGCCAATTTGTGGTTAAGGACCCTACGTTAACGATGCAACACCCGGATTCCATTCTTTCCCTCCTAAAAAAATCGGAAGAGTTTTTAAAAAAGAAAGAAATTTCCACCGCAAGATTGGACGCGGAAATTCTTCTTGCCGACCTCTTGAACCTTCAAAGGGTGAAATTATATGTGAACTTCGAAAGATTGTTAAATGAATCCGAAAAGGACGCTTACAGAGAAAGAATCGTCGAAAGATCCAAAAATAAACCGACCTCATATATCACCGGTCAAAAAGCGTTTTACAATTCCGTTTTTTTCGTAAACGAAAACGTATTGATTCCGAGACCGGAAACCGAAGAACTCGTGGAAAAGATTCTTCTCGATTTTAAAGACGACGCAAAAGAAATCAACGTCCTTGATCTTTGTACGGGAAGCGGTTGTATCGGAATTAGCCTCAAAGTTGCACGAAATGATTGGAATATTTTTCTGAGCGATATCTCAAAAGACGCTCTAAGCGTCGCCGAGAAGAATTCAAATCAGCTTTTGGGAGAGGACAAAGAATCTATTCAATTTTTTGAAAGTGATTTATTTTCTTCCATCCCTCGGGATCTCAAATTCGATTTGATAGCAACCAATCCTCCTTATATCCCGAGTTCGGATAAGGAAACCATGATGAAAGACGTCCTTGACTACGAACCGCATCTTGCACTCTTTCTGGAAAATCCGAAGGATTTCCTAACCGATCTAATCGAAAAAGCACATTCTTACTTGAACCCGAACGGAAAATTTTATATGGAAACTCTTCCTTCATTGGCAAGCGCCCTTGTCTCGGAAGCGATCGGTAAGGGTTGGGCAAAAGGAAGGGTAGAAAAAGACCTTTCCGGAAAGGAAAGGTTCGTAATTCTTACGAAATAAATTGGATCGTTTTTCTAAGACAAATCCTTTCGGTTCCGGTCTGCTTCGGATCAAAAAATGACAAAGAAGAGAGCATGGGCCACAAGCCGCTTCGGGCAAGGATTAGAAACTGATTCTAAAATTCTTGTCATTTTAGAATTAAAGAATGAAGAAATAATTTGAATTTAAAAAGAAATCCTCAGTTCTCGCAACGATGAAAGCGGATTCTCAAGTCGAATTTCGAAACTTCCCCCGAAAATCGCAAATTCGCAGGAGTTCCTACATTTTAGAATATATAAAAACAAAGCCGGGTTTCTAAATCCCCGGCTCCATTTTTAATTCGAAAGAAGAAATTAGATCGCCGAACTTCCCCTTTCTCCTGTTCTGATTCGAATCACGTCTTCGAGCGGCGTGATAAAAATCTTACCGTCTCCGATTTTTCCGTCTCCGGTTTTTGCCGCTTTTAGAATCGCATCCACGGTCGGTTTAACGAACTCGTCGTTTACGGCGATTTCCAAACGAACTTTTCTGAGAAGGTTCACTTGATATTCATGCCCGCGGAAAACTTCCGTTTTCCCTTTTTGCTGACCGTAACCTTGAACGTCGCTCACGGTAAGTCTATAGATCTCATTCTTAGTCAATTCCGCCTTAACCTCTTCAAGTTTATGTGGCTGAATGATAGCAACGATTAATTTCATATAATCTCCTTATTAAAATTCTTCAGTAACTTAAATTAAATCTCGTAACCTTTTTCACCGTGGATTTCTAAATCCAGACCGGAAACTTCCTTATCTTCGGCGATGCGGAATCCGATCGTCTTATCGATTAAGAACACAAGGATAACGGAAACGATAAAAGAGTATGCGGCAGTGGCTACAACGCTGATTACTTGAACCACAATTTGGTCGCCTCTGCTCGCAACGCCTGCGCCGAGAGAAAGAGCAAAAACCCCAGTGAGAATCGCGCCTAACGCACCACCCACACCGTGAATACCGAAAGCGTCCAAGCTATCGTCGTAACCGAGTTTACCTTTCAGAAGAATCGCTCCGTAACACACCGGACTCACAAGAAATCCCATGATAAGAGCTCCCTGAACTCCGACAAAGCCGGACGCAGGAGTGATCACAACAAGACCCGCAACGATACCGGAAGCCGCTCCGAGGGCCGTAGCTTTTTTCGTGTGAGCGTATTCGATTACCAACCAAGCGACTCCGGCCGCTGCAGGTGCAATCAAAGTGACTAAGAAAGCTCTTGCGGCAACTCCGTTTACGGCTAAACCGGAACCGGCATTGAACCCGAACCAACCGAACCAAAGAAGACCGGCCCCGATCAATGTGTACGTAAGATTATTTGGAGCGATCAGTGCAGGCCCTTCTCCCTTTCTCTTTCCGAGAACGATCGCTGCAGCGAGACCCGCGATACCGGAAATCAAGTGGACCACCGTTCCTCCCGCGAAATCCAAAGCGCTCATTTTAAAGAGCCAACCGTCGGCGGCCCAAACCCAGTGCGCGACCGGATCATAAACAAGAGTGGACCAGAGGACGATAAAAGCGACGTATCCACCGAATTTTACTCTTTCAGCGATCGCTCCGGAAATCAGAGCCGGAGTGATCAGAGCGAACATTCCTTGAAAGAGAAAGTGAACGTATTTTGGAATCGTCAATTCTAAAGAATTCTCATCGATTCCATTGAGGAAGGCAAGGTCAAAGTTACCAAAATACGGATTCGTTCCGGAAAACGCAAAACTATATCCGAAAACGGTCCATTGAATGGTCAATACCAGGATGGCCACAAAGCTGTGCATCATAGTAGAGAGTACGTTTTTAGATCTTACAAGACCGCCGTAGAAAAGCGCGAGTCCTGGGATCATAAAAAACACAAACGCAGATGCGACGAGCATCCAAGCAGTGTCTCCTTTATCCGCTACGGGGGTTGCAGCCGCGGGAGCAGTTGCTTCTTGTCCGAAAAGGACAAATGGAAGAAGCAGAGTGAGCAATAAGAGTAGTCTCTTGGTCCAATTCATAATCATTCTCATCCCAAATCAATTTGCATACATTAATGCAAGATTGGTACCAGGAAGATAATAAATTAAGAATTCTAAAAAGCGGGTGAAATGGTCTAAAAGTCGTCGTTCTCGCAGTTTCCAGCGTTGAAGAAGGAAAAGGTCGGAACTCCGGAACTTCCCTCAACCGAAAAGCATCCGGAAATCGAAAAAGTACCCCAATTTGCTTATTTATTAGGCATTTTTATCGATTTTGCTTTTTCTCTCAAAAAGATGCTGAGAAAATCTAAAAACTGCTTCTATTCTAAATTGAATCGGTATCCGAGTTTCCAGAGAGTTTCTATGGTGGAAGAATTTGAATTCGCCGTATAAGTAGAATCCAATCTTGCCATCGGATTGTAGTCCAGAATCAAATGATTGCTAACCGATTTTCCAAAACGGGGATGAAAAAAATAAGCGTCAAAGATATTGGCCGCGTAAACCAAAACGCTAAAGGCAATGGAGAGTTGAACCTTGTGATAGTTTTGATTTACCTTCTCTCTCTGGTCCTCAAAAGGTTTACTGTAAATGTAAAGAGCTGCTGGATCAGAAAATGTGGGAGGAGGAATGAGAGTTTCGTAAGGATTGTTGATATGATTCAAATCCTTCACTGAATTTTTGTAGATCTGATTTTCACGATACACTAAGTAAAGCGAACTTATAAAAAGCGAAGAATAAACGATCGCAGAAGTCTTTCTTTCGTCCGTCCACTGCCCCCAACCCGGAAGAACCGCTGATCTCCACGCAACGCTCCAAGGCCCTAAACCTCTTTGTTGGATGCGAGCAAGACGTTCTCTCTCTTTTTGATTCGCATCTGCGAGCTTTGCTTCTTTTTCCAGCTTACTTTGTTTTTCGGCTTCTTCTTTATTCTTTTTAGAAAGCTCTTCTTCAGCCTTCTTTTTATCTTCTTGATCTTTCTTCTTTTGCTCTTTTTCTGCGAGCTTTGCTTCTTCTTCTTTTTGGATCTTCAAGGCTTCCGCTTGAGTGACGTCCTTATATACGATCTTAAGAATTCGAATCTTAGAGAATTCCTGTTTTTTTCCGTCTTCGGTTTGAATCACAACGGTCTGCGCGTTCTGAGAAGTAACTCGACCTTTGATGATAGTCCCATCCTTGAGAATGAGCGATTCTCCCATTAAACTCAACGGGAGAAAACAGAAAGAAAGTAAGAAAAGAAATTTTCTAAAGTACATGATGATTCCGGAATAGATTAATTAAAAAGATATTTCCGGAGATATAATTTGAAAGCAATTTTTTCTACATTCTGAAAATTCCATACTTCGGATGTTCCGTTTTCATTGAATGATCCGCATAAAGTGCGATTCCTAAAATTTCCCTCGTTTTAGCAGGATCGATCACTCCGTCATCCCAAAGTCTAGCGGAAGAATAAATACAAGAAGAACGACTTTCATAATCGTCCAGAATCGGTTTTCGAAATGAAAACTGCTCCGCTTCGGTCATTTTCTTTCCTTCCTTTTCGAGCTGTTCCATCTTAACAGTAAGAAGCACGTTAGCGGCTTGTTCTCCGCCCATCACGGAGATTCTAGAATTCGGCCACATCCACAAGAATCTAGGATTGAATGCACGGCCGCACATACCGTAATTCCCAGCTCCGTAAGATCCGCCGATCACGACCGAATACTTGGGAACAATCGACGTGGAAACCGCGTTCACCATCTTCGCTCCATCTTTTGCGATTCCCGAGTTCTCGTATTTCTTTCCTACCATAAACCCGGTTATGTTTTGAAGAAACAAAAGAGGAATTCCCCTTTGGTTACAAAGTTCTATAAAATGAGATGCTTTCAGAGCGCTTTCGCTGAATAGAACTCCGTTGTTTGCGATGATTCCCACCATCTTTCCATAAATCTTTGCGAAGCCGGTCACGAGCGTCGTTCCATAATACTTCTTGAATTCTTGAAAACGGGATCCGTCGACTACCCTCGCGATGATTTCTCTTACGTCATAAGATTTACGAATATCCTTTTGGATGATTCCGTAAATTTCTTCGGCTGGATACAAAGGTTCTTCCCAGCTGATTCCGCCTTTTTGAGAAGAATTTCCTGCGAGATGCAACGTCGAAACGATGTTCCTCGTGATCTCGATCGCGTGCGCGTCGTCTTCCGCATAATGATCCGTAACGCCGGAGATCGTGCTATGAACGAGGGCGCCGCCCAATTCTTCCGGAGTAACGATTTCTCCCGTCGCTGCTTTTACGAGCGGAGGTCCGCCGAGAAAGATCGTTCCGTTTCCTTTTACGATCACCGATTCGTCGGACATCGCCGGAATATAAGCGCCTCCGGCGGTACAACTTCCCATCACGACGGAGACCTGAGGAATTTTCTGCGCGGAAAGATTGGCCTGGTTGTAGAAGATTTTTCCGAAATGTTCCTTGTCCGGAAAGACCTCGTCTTGCATCGGAAGAAAGGCTCCGCCGGAATCTACGAGATAAATACAAGGTAAAGAATTCTGCAGAGCGATCTCTTGCGCTCGGATATGCTTTTTGACCGTGAGAGGATAATACGTTCCTCCTTTTACGGTCGCGTCGTTCGCAACGATCACACAATCCACGCCGCAGATTCTTCCTATTCCGGTAAGAATTCCCGCGGAAGGAACGTTATCCGGATATACGCCTTCGGCGGCAAGAGGAGAGAATTCCAAGAACGTGGTTCCAGGATCGATGAGCGCGGTGATCCGCTCTCTCGCGGTGAACTTGCCTCTTCCTTTGTGCCTTTGAATGGCCTTTTCGCCGCCGCCTAACTCGATTTTACGAATAAGACCGCGAATCGATTCTACCTTTTGTTTTAGATCTTCAAAATTCTCTTTATACTCCGATGAGGACGTACGTATTTTGGATTCTATAATTTCCATAGAGAACCCTCCGGATTTTTATTTTTTTACTTTTGATTCGTATAAGATTCGGATGAGTTCCGTTTCGGATAACGTGAGTTCCCGATTTCTTCTCGCCATAATCTTCCGAGCGTCTCTCAGAAATAAATCGAGAATATAAGGTTGTCCCGATTCCGCCCAAGTAAACGGAGAAACATATCCGCTCACTCGAGACGCGACGACGTTAGATCCGAAATCCACGACGGTTCCGGTATTCAACATCACTCCGATCGCGATCTTCGAATAGTCGGCGATCACGGATCCGAATTTGATCGAACCGGTGATACATTCGTCGTTCTCTTCCCGAATTTTAACAACCCCATAGTTGTTCTTCAAATCGGAAGTGGTCGCGAGCGCGCCGACGTTTACCCAACTTCCTAAAACGGAATGTCCTAAGAATCCTTCGTGATGTTTATTCGTAAAATCGCCGATGAGAGAAGTTCCCACTTCGCCGCCGATTCTACAAGTCGCGCCGATGCTGGTCGCTCCGGTGATTCTCGCGTTATCAATTTGAGAATTGGGTCCGATATAAACCGGACCTTCGATAAACGAGAATGAAGTGATCTTTGCGTCCTTATCCACTACGATCGGTCCCGAAGTCGTATCAAAAACGACCCCCGGATAAATCGTCGCAGAAGGATGAACGTGGAGATGTTTCGATTTTCCGACTACGTGAAAGTGATTGGATTTGACCTTCAACTTTCGGATCCATTTTTGAATCTCTTTGCTGAGTTCAAGATCGGATTCTATGTTCTTCGCGGTTCCGTCGATCAGATTCCATGGAAGGCAGGATTCAGGAGATAAAACCAAATCCACGTCCTTTCCGTCATAAGGAAGTAGTTTAGAATTTCTTTCCAAAAATGCCTGTTGAAAAGCCGCGTTGGAATGAATGTAAAAGATTTTTGCATCCGAATAGAGTTCCTTCGTTCTCTGAATCGTATTCAGAATTCCGTTTCGAATCTCCGAGAAGGATCGAATTCGAGTAAGGGATCGTAAACCCGCGGGAACCTCTCTTTCATCGATGAGAATTCTCTGGATCTTCGGCATACTCTTACTCGACGGTTACGGACTTGGCTAAGTTTCTCGGTTGATCCGGCGGACAACCTCTTGAAATCGCGGAATAGTATGCGAGTAATTGAAGAGGAATTACGTTTAGAATCGGGCTTAAGATTTCGGAACATTCCGGAATCTCAAAACAATAATCCGAAAGCGCCTTCGCTTCCACGTCGCCTTCCGTTACGATCGAAATGATGATTCCTTTTCTTGCTTTGATTTCCTGAATATTGGAAACCATCTTCGTATAAATTTCCGATTTTGGCGCGATACAAACCACGGGAACCTCGTTCGTGATCAACGCGATCGGTCCATGTTTGAATTCTCCGCCAGCATAACCTGATGCGTGGATATAAGAAATTTCCTTCAGCTTCAAAGCGCCTTCCATCGCGATCGGATGATTGTAAGTTCTGCCTAAAAAGATAAAGTCCTTCGCGTTCGTAAAATGGGAAGACATCTCTTCGATCTTGTTCACCTGCGCGAGAATTCGATCGATCTTCGCGGGAAGAAGACGAATTTCTTCGATGAGAGTTTTCTTTTCTTCGTCGCTGATCAGCCATTTCAAATTCGCCATATAAATGGAGAATAGAAGAAGATTCAAAACCTGAGCCGTGAAAGCCTTCGTGCTCGCGACTCCGATCTCAGGGCCTGCGTCCGTTCTGATGTAAGAATCCGATTCTCTCGCAATCGTGGAATTCACGTTGTTCACAAGAGAAATCACTTTGATGAACTTCGCTTTCGCCTCGTGAATGGAAGCTAACGTGTCGGCGGTTTCACCCGACTGCGAAATTCCCATGATAAGAGTATCCCCTTCTACGACCGGATTTCTGTAACGAAATTCGGAAGACGCTTCCGTGTCGGTTTGAATCTTTGCGAAATTTTCGAGATAGTGTTTGCCGATCATCCCCGCGTAATAACTGGTTCCGGCCGCTTGAATGATGATACGATTGACTCTGGAGAGAACGTCTTTGTTGAGTTTGATTTCCGGAAAAACAATTTCACCGTTATCTAATATACGTTCTTGAATGATCTTACGAAAGATTCCGGCCTGTTCGTGGATCTCTTTGATCATGTAGTGGGGATATCCGCCCTTATCCAGATCTTCCCAACGAAGTTCCTGTTTCTTGAAAACGGGAGTGAGCTCCTTTCCCGAAAAATCGAAAAGTTTAAATTCCTTTTGATTGAAGTAACCCCATTCTCCGGAATTTACGTAGTAAACTTCCTCGCAGTTTCGGGTAAGCGGGGAAATATCGGAAGCCAAGAAGAATTCATCCTTACCTTTGCCGATGAGAAGAGGCGCCCCGTCCTGTCCGAAATAAACACGATCCGGCTCCGTTTCAAAAACGGTTGAAATCGCCCATTTCCCGTGAATTTTACTAAATAGATCTAAAAATGCGTCCTTATTGGATTTGCCGCTTTTTTTGCCTTCCTCCAATAAATGAGGAAGAACTTCCGTATCGGTTAAACTTTGAAAAACGTGACCTTTCTTTTTGAGTTCGTTTTTGAGCTCTAAATAATTTTCGATGATTCCGTTATGCACAACCGCGATTGTAGAATTTGTGTCCGTATGAGGATGCGCGTTGATTTGATTCGGTTCCCCATGAGTCGCCCAACGAGTGTGACCGATTCCTACGGTTCCAGGCGCAGGAAACTCTCTGAGATGAGCCTCGAGATCCTTAATCTTTCCTTTCGCTTTTCTGACTAGGATGTCCCCCTGATCCAAGACCGCAATCCCGGCCGAGTCGTATCCTCTGTATTCTAAACAGATCAGACCGACGACAAGTACTGATTCCGCATTCTTACTACCGGCATAACCGACAATTCCACACATATCAGGCATTCTCCATAAGTCTTCCCGCACGGTCCAGCAGAGAATTGAGGTCTTTTTTGGTTCGAGCTTCGCCTATCACTCGGATAATCGGCTCGGTATTGGAAGGTCGGATATGAATCCAAGAATCCTCCGAAGCAAGACGCAGACCGTCCAAAGTCTCTTCGGAGTAAGAGGAGAATTCTCCTCTGAACTTGGAATAGATGTCTTGGAGATTTTTTCCTGCGATCTTAAAGCTGGTTTTCTGCATATAAATTCCGGGCATTTCTTCCAAGAGAGAATCAACCTTCTTCCCGGTCGCCGCCATCACATTCAGGATATGCGCGATTCCGGAAAGAGAATCTCTTCCAAAGGAAGCGATTTCCGGATCGATCACTCCGCCGTTGCCTTCTCCGCCAAACACGGATTTATTGCGAAGCATATCGGAAACTACGTTAGCCTCTCCCACTTTGGAACGAGTTACGGGAACGCCGTAACTGCCCGCTACAAATTCGTTGATAAAACTCGTGGAAAGATTCACGACCATGTTTGCCTTTTTTGGAAATTTGCCGAGGGTAAGGGAAAGAAAACTCAAAGGAAGAGTGTATTCTTCTGAGATCGCGCCTTTTTTCGGCGTCAGGACAACCAGACGATCCGCATCCGGATCCAAAGCAAAACCGATATCGGCCCCGGATGATTTCATTTTTCGGGAAGTTTGTTTGAGCGCTTCCGGCGTAGGCTCCGGCGGCCTTGGAAACGTCCCATCCGGACTACAATGGATCAGAATCGGTTTACAACCGAGCCTTTCTAAAAGTTCGGGAACCAGAAAACTACCGGCGCCGTTCACTGCATCTACGAGAACCTTGTATTTTTTCTTTCGAATTGCGTTTACATTCACCCGCTTGAGAACGGATTCGATATGCTTTTCACACCATTCTTTTCCGGAAACGATCTTAGAGGACGGTTTGTATTGAATCGGTCTGTAAGAATGATTGCGAACCGTATCCAAAATCTGCTCCAAATCCGCCGCGCCTGTAAAAAAACCGCCCGGACCGACAAACTTAAAAGCATTCCAGATAATAGGATTGTGGGAGGCGCTGATCATGATTCCGCCCCCGGCTTTGGAAAGATTGACCACGGCCTTGACCGTCGGCGTCGGGACGATTCCGAGTTGTAGGACGTCCTTTCCCATGGCCTGCATCAAACCAAGGGCGATATTTTCGATAAAAGGACCGGATGGACGAGAATCCCTTCCGATTACGATTTTCGAACCTTCGATCCAAGTTCCAAAGGCGCGAAGAGCGTCAAAAATGACTTCGGGGGAAAGACCGGTGGGAATGATTCCGCGAATCCCGGAAACAGAAACCATCAGATCTGGATGATTGAATACGGGGGATTTGGTATTCATAGAAGTTGGGGTGTTTTCCGGAAGAAAACTATTTGGGCGATGACAGGATCGAACTGCCGACATCCTGCTTGTAAGGCAGGCGCTCTACCAGCTGAGCTAATCGCCCTCTATAATTCCGTTTTTTAAGCTGTAGCAGAAACCGCGTTCAGGCGTTTTGCCATTCTGCTTTTTTTTCTGTCTGCGTTTTTGAAGTGAATCAGGTTTGTTTTTGCAGCTTTGTCCAGAAGAGAGGTGTACTCTACGAATAGAGCGGTAGCCGCGTTCTGGTCTTTATCTTTGATGGCTTTCAGAACTTTTTTTGCCTGAGTTCTGAGCCTGGACCGGTTCTGAGAATTGGCCGCATTTCTACGTTTTGTTCTCCTAATGTCCTTTTCTGAAGACTTAATATTAGCCAAGGCTTAATACTTCCTATCGAATAAGTGATTCCAGGTTTTCTGTACCCTCCCCTCTGTCAAATGAATTCCTGCAAAATTCCGTACTCTTAACCCCTTTTCAAATCCGTTCGGAAACCCCTGGGAACCGGTTAAAAAGAGGTGCAAAAATGGAACAAAACCGCTTTGGAAAGATTTTTCTTTCGATCTCTTTGGATCCTGACTTTTTTTCCCGTCTTCAAAAAGAGAACATCGATCTATCAGAGCTCGCAGAACTGGGAATCCAATTCCTGCAAGATTTTGAAGAATCCGGGAGGTGTTTTTTGACGATGAATAGACAGAAAGTTTCCGCCTCTTTTATAATTCGAGAAACTTCTTATTTACAAATCTTTGAGTATTGTCTAAATAGATCCCGTTCGATCTATATGGTAATGGAAGAGCTTCTTCAAAACGCGTATTTGGAATTTTACTTACAACCGATTCCGGTTTCCGATCGATCCTTACCGGAGAAATCTCGTCAAGGGAAGAATTTAAGAATTTCCGAGGACGGATTCGTATGATCAAAAGGTCGGAATATATCGTAGTCGATTCTATCTCTTCCGTCGACCCGAACGCTCTTTCCGTCGACCAACTGAATCAAAAATTTATTGATAAACAGGGAAATCGATTCGCTCTTAGATTCAATCGTAACACGAGAAGAGCCGAGTTCGTAAGAATTACTCTGGAATCTCACGCAAAGGGAACGACTCAGATCCACAATCACAAACCTTCTTCTCCGGTTCAGGTAAAACAAAGTTCGAAACCGTTGTCTCCGGGTTTGGGAAAGATCACTCTTCAAGAAATCATTGCAAAAACGCAACAACCTTCGGTCAAAATTCCGAAGCCGAACGAATCTCCGATCAACGAAGCGGCCGTTCAACAAAGTATTTTTCAAGAACCCGCTTGGGATCAATCCAAAGCAAAGGACAACACAACTCTGGATTTGGGAAGAATGGATCTGAATATCATGGAACATTCGACGCCATCCGCGTCTTCGTCTTCTTACAGAGAATCAAAAGATTCTTCCTTTAAGATCGAATTCGGCTCCTCTTCTCCGGGAGAAACCAATATCATTGAAAAAAGAATTTCGGATCTCACAAAGATCAAAGAGAGAATTCATTCCGTTCTGAACAATCTTCAAAATTCTAAAATTTTCGAGATCACGGGAGATCCTTCCGAAAACAAGAATATCATCGGAAATCTAAATCGCGAGTTCGATATAGAATTCTTTCAAAAGCTGGACAAAATTCTTAACTACCACAAAGAGCTGACGACTTATCCGAGATCCGTCAACTACTACACCGCAAAGTATGAATCTTCAAGAAAACAACTTCTACAATCCAAAACCCTGGACAGCGAAAAACTGAAACTGGTGACTCTCTGGGAGATGCAGGAGATGATGTTGGGCCTGATTCAGAAGTTGAAAAAAATGGTCCTCAATACCCTGAACGTTTTGAATACGAAGAACGACAATCATATCAAACAACTCGCCTACAATCAGCAGCAGATGTTCCGGGATTCGAGAACCGCGCTTCTCTATTGTTCCGAAGATATCTCTTCTTTGCTTATTTCCTTGGAGAGATGGGTCGATACTGAATAGGAGCAATCTCCTATGGAACCTTTACAAAGCGCCGAAATCAAAGCCGTTCTCGAAAAACTCAGAGCGGAATATTCCGAAAATTCCAAAAAGAATCCGAAAGCCTTCGATCTGAAGGCTTTCGAGTCCAGATTGATGATGATTCTCCAGCAAAAAGGGAATCTGACCCAATTTTTAAAGGAAGAAATTCAATTCTTAGAAACCCTAAAAGCAAAACACAAGGAATTGGAAGACAAAAAACAGGCCGCCAAAGGGGACACGATCAATAAGATCTTGGAAGAACAAGAAGCCAGACTTAAGAAATATCAGAGAATCGATTTTCATCCGCTCGCAAAACCGGAGATCCGATATTTTTACGGCGCGATTCTTTCCTTCGCCGATTCAGAACTTCCGGCCCTGATTTACATTTTCAAAGGTACTCCCGAGTTTTCCCTTTTCAAAGACGCGATCACGATCATAGAAAGAATGGGGATCAGCCGAAGAGGTTTGCCTTCCAATCGTATCAACGAACACGTAAAAGCGCTCTTGGATGCGAACGGAAATCAGAGCGCGATGGAAAAGGACGGACAAAATATTCTGAAAGAAGTTTGCCTCGCCCTCAAAGGAATCATCACTTCCGTTAAAGAATGTATGGAAAAAAATCGGGTTTCGGAAACCCTCTCGGTCAAAATCGACGAGAAAGAATTTCCCAAAGCCGTTGAATCCTATCAGAATTTGGTTTTCGGGATCGCTCTTGAAAAAATAATTGTAAGAGCTGAAACGATCATCCGGGATTTCCGGATGGCTGAGATCACCGGTCTGGGGTAAATATGAAAGTTTCCATCGTCATTCCTTGTTATAACGAAAAAAATACGATTCGCAATATTCTGGAAACTGTCAAAAAAGTTCCGATTAAAAATAAGGAAATCATTCTCGTCGACGATTGCTCCAAAGACGGAACCAGAGACCTTTTACAAACCGCTCCTTTTAAGAAGTTGGCGGATCAGATCGTCTTTCACGAAGTCAATCAAGGAAAAGGCGCGGCGCTTCGCACCGGTTTCAAGGCGGCAACCGGAGATATCGTGATCGTACAAGACGCGGATCTGGAATACGATCCTTTTGAAATTCCCGAAGTGATCGATCCGATTTACAAGGGTAAGGCGGACGTAGTTTTTGGAAGCAGATTCTTAGGCGGAAGACCTCACAGGGTCGTATACTATTGGCATCGTCTGGGAAATATGGTCCTTACCACCCTTTCCAATATGTTTACGAATATCAATCTCACCGATATGGAAACCTGTTATAAGGCGTTCCGAAGAGAAATCATTCAGGCGATCGATATCAAAGAAAATCGTTTCGGTTTTGAACCCGAGATCACGGCAAAGGTCGCAAAGATTCCGGACGTTCGAATTTTTGAAGTCGGAATTTCTTATTATGGAAGAACTTACGCGGAAGGTAAAAAGATCGGTTGGAAAGACGGTTTTCGCGCGATCTATTGTATTCTTCGTTACAACCTTTTTAACTGAGAATAGAATTTGCGGGCCTTTTTGTGGAAAGGTTTAACGGAGTTCCGACCTTTTCAGAGATGCTAGGGCGTAATCTAGGTCCTTTTCAGCGGAAATCCTCTAAAACCTTTTTTTCTCCGGAGTTCCGACCTGTGCGGAGTTTCAAGCCGGACATCCGATTTCAGATTTCACGTTTTCAAATGCGAATTTTGAGATCCACACGGAAACTGTGAGATCTTATTTCCGGAGTTCCGACCTTATTTCCTAAGAGGATTCCGTATCAAAAAAATCTTCCCGCAAAACTTGAAATCAGCCTATGAATTGCTTTGTCGTAAAAAGAACTCCTTGCGCCTACAAATCGTTTTAAAAAAATCCTTTCCGACTGCGGTAAAAGAAGAGTCTTTTCCACCCCGTAGAACGGAAATGAATGTTCGAGAAATACGAAAATTCGAGCTTTAAAGTCCCGATCGCGGCAAAAATTAGGGTGTTTAAAAAACCCAAAAACTAAAACCAAAATACATTCTAATTTTAGAATATTCTAAATTAAAAAAATTGTCGTCAGGTCGGAAAATTCTATTTCATAAAACCGGAAGCGGTTTCCGGATAAATCTGAGAAGCTAAGATAAAAATAAAAACACTCACCGCAATTCCCATCGAAGCGAGCAGAACGTCCTTCCCCACTTTTCGAAACGTTTCCAAATACGGTAAATCTCGAAAGGTCATAAAGTTCAGAATGATTTCACGACCTGCAAGCATTCCTAAAAACACCCAGGTAGTAGACATCGGCATTTTACTCCATTCGTGAAATACAATTAGGATCGTACCGTAAACAAGATCCACGATCGTCGCGGCCTTGGACCATTGAATATCGGATTTTTCCGTAACGATCTCTTGAATCGTTCCTCCATTCGTATATAGGATGATTCCAAGAGCGACGATGAGCATCGAAATAGCGAGGGCAAATTCCAAAATTGAAAGTTGTCTCGGAAGATAGATGACGATATTGGCCGCGTCTTGACGAAGCCAAGCGATCCAAAGATAAATCGTGGAAAGCCACTGAAACAAGGCCCAGCGTTTTTCACTTCTCGGATCGGGAACATGATCTTCTTTGTATTCTCTCGGATCCAACTTCACGAGAATTCCCCAGACAAGAATCGCAACTCCGAACGCAATCCCGTAACCGAAAAAGGATTTGGTCAGCATCTTTTCGATATTGCTTCCGCCGAAAAGACCCAAGATCAAGAACGTAGTCGATATTGGAGATTTTAATCGAGTGATGACGACTAAGATAAGAGGTGCAAGGAGTTGAATCAGATTGAATTCTCTAACTTCGGGAAAACTTTCCAGTCGACCGAAGTGCACTTGAGAATCATTGAAAACCCAAGCGCCTAAGAATATGATGGCGACGGTTCCGCCCAAAACTGCGAGCTTCGGAACCCAATGAACGGTTCTTTTACTTTCAATGAAAGTCCCAACCGTTTGCACCGCGTCGTTTCCGGCGACGGAAAATGCACTGATAAAAAAAGCGAACCAACCTAAATAATAAGACGGAGATCCAAGCCTATAAGCCGTGACCATTAAGATTCCGGCAATCACCACCAAGGAATAAAATCGAATTTGATCCCGCGTACTCGGATGCTGAAAATCTATTTCATTTTGTTTCATCGGAAAGATATCTTCAGGCAAACGCCTAAAAAGATACTAATAAAACGCCGGAACTCCCGTCAAGGGGGTTCCGGGGCAGTCTGAGAAGGGAATTTTAATCGAGAAAACGTTTTCCGTATTTGGATTCGATATCGCGAACGTCGAAGAGAATAAAGAAATCGATAGTCTTAAAAACCTTATCCCAAGAAGGAATTCCGCAGATAAGAGAACCCACTCGGACGTATCCTTTGATCAAAGCAGGAATCGTTTTTTGAACCGTCTTCATATCTTCGACAACATAGTTCGGGTCGAAACCTGGAATTTCAAAACCGGGAAGAGGTTTCACGTCGAATTCCTTTCCCGCAAGCGCGTTCTTTTCTTTCAAATAAGCGTATGCTTCGTTCGCCGATTGAGCGTCCGTTTGATGAATCGATCCGCATCCGAAAAGATAACGCACATCGTTCTTCTTCATATACATTCCTAAGCCCGCCCAAAGCATAGAAATAACGGAGCCGTCTCTATAATCCGGATGAACACAACTTCTTCCGATTTCAGCAGTTTCCGCGTCCAACTCATAAATTTTGGTGATATCAAATTCGTTATCCGAATAAAAACCGATATTCTTCTTCGCGACGCTTCTGCGAAGAATTCGATAGGTACCGACGATCTTATCGTCGCGATTCTTATCCACAACGATCAGGTGATCGCAGAAGAGATCGTATTCGTCTCTGTCTTTGCGTGTGGCCGCGGATTGCGGAAGCCCTTCTCCTAACTCGAGATTAAAAACTTCATAACGAAGCGCTAAAGTTCTCTCAATCTCCAATTGGTTTTCGGCGATGCGAACTTCCAATTTTCTTTCTGTTTTGATTTTGTTATCTACGAAACCTGTTCCCATAGAAGTATCCTTCGGTTTTAGATTATCCCCCATCATATTCGTTCTCGTTACGGACAGATTACAGAGGAAATAAATTCCGGTGACTCGGAGGAAGGAAAAATGCAGATTTGATTTTTACGCATATTTAAAGAATTCTTATGAAAAGATAAGAAAAAGAAGATTTCCGGAAGATCTTATCTTTCATCTTTCGAAACAATTTCAAACAAAATTCTTAGAAACGTTTTTAATTTTCCGGGATATTCGATGAAAGAAAAGGTGTGAATCCTATTGCGGATCTAAAAAGCCGATTTTTGAAAAGGGAAATGATCGAGAATCGAAGAAGAACAAGATTCTAAATCGAGGCAACTAAAGAAGAATCGAATATAATTTCCTTTTCTAAAACGCAGGTTATATTTAAAGTTTGGCGCTTGAAAATCAAGAAGCCATCTGAACACGGGATTGAATATAAGACTCGATCAAGTATTTCGCCTTTGGATCCAGAGAGCCGAATTCAACGCCGAAAAGAGAGGCTTCCGGAGCAGCGACTTTGCGTTTGACCTTGCCCGAAAGTTTCAGCGGGGTCCGACCGGGAAGGGTAAGAATCATCTGAATGGGAGCGTTTAAGTCGCAACCTTCGAAAAGATGGG
>NZ_NPDU01000036.1 GCF_002811985.1 Leptospira adleri | reverse complement strand
TTAATTCCGTTCTTTTCTTCCATCGAGTCTCTTGTGGAAATCAGAACTCTCAAACCCATTCTGGCGCTAAAGGAAGAGTTTCAAGAAGAAGCCGATCGGATTCCTAAATTTAGAATCACTCAGATTTTAGGTTATACGATCCTGTTTTTATTGTTTTTCCTTTTGGCTTGGTGGGAGACGGAAAGTCCTTGGAAGGGATTGATTCTTTGTTCGATTCTTTTGATTCTTCCTTTGATCGTTTTTGCAGCATATTCAGGAATTAGAATATTGGTTTCTAAGATCAAAGAAAGAAGCGAACTTACCCCCTTTTCCAGATTTATCATCGGCAAATTCGATCGTCCCGGAACTACACTTTCCCTTTCGGTGATTGGGCTTACCAGTTCTTTGTTTATTCTTCTTTTATCCCTAATTGTGAGCGAAAGCCTATTAGAATATAGCGGAGCGAAGGACAAGGAACGAAGGCCGAATCTTTTTGTGATGGATATTCGTCCCGAACAAAAAGAACACTTCGAAGAAGTTGTGAAGGAATTCGGAGGAGAAAAGGTGATCGTAGCCCCGGTCATCGGCGCGAGATTATCGAAGATCAACGGCGAGACCGTGAAAAAAGACGAGACCGAATCTTCAGCATTGAAAAGAGATTGGAGATCGACCGCAAGGACGAGAGAATACTTTCTTTCTTATCGAAACGATCCGTATCCGACCGAAAAGATCGTCGACGGTGATTTTTGGAGAAAAGGTGAAGAAGATCAGATTTCCATAGAGAAAGAATTCTCCACTTATCTAAAGGTCAATTTAGGAGATAGTCTCACCTTTTTGATCGGCGGAGTCGAGGTTTCCGGTGTGATTCGCAATTTTCGAACCGTGAATTGGGCAGATATGCGTCCTAACTTTGTGGTATTATTTTCGAAAGGAATTTTGGAAAAAGCTCCCGGCTATTATTTGAGTTCGCTTCGGATCGAATCGGAGGAAAAACGATACGATCTTCAGAAGAACTTGGTTTCTAAATATCCGAATCTCACGATCATAGATACGGACAAAGCGGTGCGCGCATTTTTAGGAATTTTAGAAAAGATATCTTTTACGATACGTCTGATGACTTGGTTGATTTTGGGAGCTTCCTTGTTGCTGATATTGACCGCGTTGAATTCGAGCCGAAAGGAAAGAATCGAAGAGACTACTTTGTTAAGAATCATCGGCGGAACCTCGGGTTTTTTGAAGAAGGCATTCTTATGGGAAGGAATTCTTCTGGGAACCTTTTCTTTTCTCTTGGCATTGCTTTTGGCCTGGGGGGCAAACGAGTTGATCAGTCAGAAGGTTTTGGAAATTCAGCCGTCGCATCCGATTCTTGAATACTTGATTGCCTATGTTTTTACTATTTCGGCAACGACGTCGGTATATTATTTAAACCTCAGGGGAGAATGGAAAAAGCCTCCCGTTAGTTTCATGAAAGCCATATAAGAATTTTACTTACGTTGCGACTTTGTCTATTTGTGCCTTTTCGGACGAAGGGGCACATGCTATTAATTTTGTGGGATTTTTCTGTGAAATTTTTTCATGTAGATTATTTTTTTTCATCAAGAATCGAACGTTCCGTTTCAGCCTGGAACCGTTCTGTGTATGGAACAAATTTTTCTCAATTCCGAAGATCGTATTGAATCGGCTCTTGCCGAAAGCCAGGATAAAGTCGTCACTCTTTTGGTGCCGGAAATCTATTTTGAAAACCTTTCAGAAGATGAGAGAAAACTTTTGGGTAAAAAGATTCCTTATCTTCTAAGGAGATACGGTAAATTTATGTGCGCTCAGAGTCGTCTCAATGAGAAAGCGATCACAACCCTTTATCAGAAAGACCAAGGAAAGTTGAAAAAAGTAAACGTGAGAATGGGGACCGGATACTGGGCTTTGTTAGGCGCCTTGGCACATGCTCACGGTGTTTCTCGTTGTTACCTTTTTAATTTTTTGTTAACCTTGGATCAGGCGGGAGTCGGAGATTCTATTGTGGAAGTTTTAAACGGAGGAGTTCCTACATTTCACCAGGTTTACAGATATATCTGGCAATTAGAAATCACCGACAACAGAGTCGTTCGTCTTCTCGAATTCGAACCAAATCCTCTTCAAACTTACTTCGACTACAGTTTTCCTTGGTTAAAAAAATCACGAACCGATTGAAGAGCAAATTTGGATTCTTCCAAAAAAGAAAGAATCCTTAGATTATCTTAGGTTGGAGGCGAAGAATTCCGTGGCAGGAATCCAGGCTTTTGCGGAACAAACTTTATAGTTGGAAGCGGATGGGCAGGAAGCGGTTCCGCCGACTTTGCATCCTTTGTCCTGGCATTTTTTTCTGTTATCAAACGTATCGGAACCGGTATATCGACAATAGTCTCTACAAATATCGGTGGAACCGGAAGTGCAAATGTAGCAACCGTCGGCTGCAAGATCTCTCAAAAAAAATAAAGAAACAAAAACTAAGGCGATATAAACTGAGTTCCGAAAATTTTTCATTAAATTCCCCTATCGAAATCTGATCGTAAAGATTCTTTGATCTCTGTAAAGGCTAAAAAAATCTAATCCTAGTTCAGCATCGGATCTTTTGTATGCTCGACGAAATAGCGATAGATTCCGCCCTTACTTCTCAACGCCTCTTGCCAAGTGGTTTCCGGGTCCTGATTTAAAACAAAATCTTTTGTCGCTTCGTGGACAACCCAAGACTTCCGATTCATCTCCGTTTCCAGTTGTCCAGAACCCCAGCCGGAGTAACCTTGATATACGTGAAATTTAGAAGGGGATTCGATGAGCTCCAAAAGAGTATCAAAGCTCCGTGCAAGATACAAGCCCGGAATCACTTCGATCCCCGGTTGTGAAAGATTTTGATTTTCGTGAAGAACGGAAATGAAAGTCGGATCTACTGGACCGCCCGAATAAATCGGGAGACTTCGGCTGACTTGATCCGGAATTCCTTGAATCACATCGCCGATCGCCGCCTCTTGTTTTTTATTCAAAACCAAACCGAAGGCTCCTTGGCTGTCGTGCTCGATCATGAGAATTACCGTTTGATTAAAGTAATCCATCACGATCGAGGAATTGGAGATTAGAATCTTTCCGTTATATGTTTCTTCCATTCGTTTTATCCAATATTAGACCGATCTTATTTTTTAGACGTTCCATGAATTTCCGAGAGAATTTTATACGCGATCTCCAAAGTTGCAACGTCGGAATTCCTATTTACGATCGGATCGGTTTCCTTTCTGATACAACGTATGAAATGTTCGTGTTCCTGTTTTAAAGGATTGTCCTTGTGGACGAAGATTTTTTCAACGATCGATTCCTGACGATATTTGATTTCTTCGGATAAAAGAAGAATATCGGAAGTCGCTTGTCTGTGGAGTTCGATTTCTTGATCCGTAAAATCCAGCATAATATAAACGTCTTTCTGAGTGATGTTCAACGTTCTTATTTTTGCCTGAGTGGCACGAGACGCGGTGATGCTCGCGAGACATCCGTTTTCAAATTCCAATAATACGTTCGCAATATCTTCGTGATTCGACTGAACCTTTGTTCCAGAAGCGGATAATTTTTTCACCGGAGAATTTACCAGATTCAGGACGATATCTATGTCGTGAATCATCATATCAAGAACGACGCCGACGTCCTTGATTCTGGGATTGAACGGCGCCAATCTTCTGGATTCGATCAATAACGGTTCTTTTACTATTTTACCTAATTCTAATACGGCGCCGTTAAATCTTTCCACGTGGCCGACCAATAGAACTAAATTTTTGTCGGTCGCGATCTTTACGAGTTCCTTTGCCTGTTCCGTCGTTTCGGCGATCGGCTTCTCAACTAACACGTGTTTGCCGGCTTCCAACGCTTTTTTTGCGATATCGTGATGAAGAAAGGTCGGAACTGCGATAACGACTGCGTCAACTTTTGAAATTAAATCTTCGAAAGAAGCGAACGCGGAAGTTTTGTGTTTTTCGGCCATCTGCTTGGCTCTTTCCAAGTCCGCGTCGTAGATTCCTACGAGGGCCGCGTCTCCTAAAGTTCTTGCTACGTTCACATGATACTGACCCATGTGTCCGGTTCCGATCACACCGAGTTTTACTCTTTCTGTCATTTTATTTCCTTTTTCTTACGCTTGTTTATGCGTTGTTCGGAGCTTCCCGATTCTTCTTTCGATGATTGAAGAACGACCTGAAGTTTTCTTGGGAACAAATTCTTCTGGCGCGTCTTTCGTTTATTTTGTGAAAATTTTTCCCTTTGAACCGGGGATGTTCTCTCCGGATTCTCGCGCGAATTCTTCGATCAATTCTCTTTGGCGTCTTGTTATCTTTTTAGGAATTTCGATTCTTACGATAACGTGTTGATCGCCTTTTCCGTAAGCGCCGAGATAAGGCATTCCGTGTCCTTTCAATCGAAAGACTTGTCCTGATTCGGTTCCTTCAGGAATTTTCATCTTGGCTTTTTTGCCGTCGATCGTTGGGACTTCGATTTCCGCTCCCAAGATGGCTTGGGCCAAAGTAATCTTACGCGTAAGAATGAGGTCGTTGCCTTGACGTTCGAATAACTCGTGTTTTTTGATATGAGTTACAACATACAAGTCGCCGTGTGGTCCGCCGTTCGGTCCAGCTTCGCCTTCTCCGGAAACTTTTAATCTGGATCCGGTTTCGATTCCAGGAGGAATTTTGATATTGATCGTTCTTCTTTTTTCCTGAAGACCTTGTCCATTACAAGACTTGCATGGATTTGAAATCGTAGTTCCTTTTCCTCTGCAAGTGGGACAAGTAGTAGCTACGGAGAAGAATCCTTGCGTTCTTCGGATTTGACCGGATCCGCCGCAATCGGCGCAAGTGGTCGGAGAACTTCCCTTCGCTGCGCCGGATCCGTTGCAATCAGGACAGGATTCTAATCTTGGAATTTCAATTTTGTATTCTCTTCCTAAGGCCGCGTCTTCCAAAGAAACTTCTAGATTGTAACGTAAATCGGATCCTCTCTGCGGGCCGGATCGTCTTCCGCTTCCACCGAAACGTCCACCACCTTGTCCGCCTCCGAAAAAATCACCGAAGATATCCCCGAAGTCTCCAAAGATATCGGAGAAATCGGTATAAGCACCTTGTCCGTATCCAGCGCCGCCTGCACCGACGCCGGCCTTTCCAAATTGGTCATAGGCTTGACGTTTTTTGGCGTCGCGAAGAACTTCATAGGCTTCGGTAGCTTCTTTAAACTTTTCTTCGGATTCCTTATCACCTTTGTTTTTATCGGGGTGATATTTGATTGCTAACTTTCGATACGCGGATTTGATCTCTTCGTCGTTAGCCGTCTTGGAAACTCCAAGAATATCATAGTAACTTCTTTCACTCATTGTTTAATTCCAAGTAAAGCGTCGATTCTGATTGGGTAAGTTTGATTGCGAATTCAACACCTTCGATGTCTTCGAGAATGCCCGCGTTCGCCTTGCGGCGAACGCGGGCACGATTACTCAAAGTTTTTACTTTTTCTCATCATCCACTACAGTATAATCTGCGTCGACGACCTTTTCCCCGTTGTTCGCGGAATTGTCTCCTGCGCCTTGTCCGGGGCCTGCAGAAGCGCCCGGTTGTTCTCCGCCCGGAGCTCCTTGAGAATAAATCTTCGTAGCGATCTCCGAAGCAATTTTGGAAATCGACGCTTTCGCGGATTCGATTCTTGCTTTGTCATTGCTTTCGATCGCTTCACGAGCGCGTTTGATTTCGTCGGTCGCGAGTTGTTTCTCGTTCTCGGCGATTTTATCTCCCGCTTCGTTCACGGTTTTTTCCAAAGAATAAGCAAGAGTGTCTAACTCGTTCTTCGCTTCGATGACTTCTCTCTGAGCCTTGTCCGCCGCCGCGTGTGCTTCGGCGTCTTTGACCATCTTTTGAATTTCGTCTTCGGACAAACCGGAAGAGGATTCGATACGAATCTTTTGCTCCTTGCTCGTTCCAAGATCTTTCGCAGATACGTGAACGATTCCGTTCGCGTCGATATCGAAAGTGACTTCGATTTGAGGAACTCCTCTCGGTGCGGGCGGAATTCCGATCAAATCAAAACGACCCAGAGTTCTGTTCGCGGAAGCCATTTCTCTTTCTCCTTGGAGAACGTGAATGGAAACCGCAGATTGATTGTCCGCTGCGGTCGAGAACACTTGCGATTTCTTTGTGGGAATCGTTGTGTTTCTTTCGATCAACTTGGTCATCACTCCGCCGAGGGTTTCGATTCCAAGAGATAAAGGAGTTACGTCGAGAAGAAGAACGTCGGAAACTTCTCCCGCTAACACTCCTCCTTGGATCGCGGCACCAACTGCTACTACCTCGTCCGGGTTCACGGATTTATTCGGCTCTTTACCGAAGATCTGTTTTACCAGTTCTTGAACCGCAGGAATACGAATTGAACCTCCGACTAAGATCACTTCGTCGATTTCGGAAGCCTTGAGTCCCGCGTCGCGAAGAGCGTTCTCGCAAGGAATTCTTGTACGATCCACAAGAGACTTTGTAAGTTGATCGAACTTCGCTCTGGAAAGAGTCATGTCCAAGTGTTTTGGACCGGACGCATCCGCAGTGATGAACGGAAGATTGATCTGTGTGGACATCGTTCCGGAAAGTTCGATCTTCGCTTTTTCAGCGGCTTCTTTCAGTCTTTGTACGGTATTCTTATCCGCGGAGATGTCGATACCGGTTTGATTCTTAAACTCGGAAATCATCCACTCCATAATCGCCATGTCGAAGTCGTCACCGCCGAGGTGAGTATCCCCGTTGGTCGATTTCACTTCGAAGACTCCGTCGGCGAGTTCAAGGATCGAAATATCGAACGTTCCCCCGCCGAGGTCGTAAACGGCGATCTTGGAATTCACATTCTTCTTATCGAATCCGTAAGCGAGGGCTGCAGCGGTCGGTTCGTTGATGATTCTTTCCACGTCGAGTCCCGCGATTCTTCCCGCGTCCTTGGTCGCTTGACGTTGTTCGTCATTGAAATACGCAGGCACCGTAACCACGGCTTTGGTGACTTTGTGACCGAGATAGTCTTCCGCGGTTTGTTTCATCTTCATAAGAACTCGCGCCGAAATTTCCTGAGGAGTGAATTCTCCCGCGGAAGTTTCAAACTTAACGCCTTCGTTTCCGGAACGAACCACTTTGTAGGAAACGTGTTTCATTTCGGATTCGCACTCGCTCAGTCTGCGTCCGATAAAACGTTTCGCAGAACGCACCGTATTCGCGGCATTGGTGATCGCCTGGTTTTTGGCGAACTGGCCGACCAGAGTTTCTCCCTTTGCCGTAAATGCTACGATTGAAGGAGTCGTTCTCGCTCCTTCAGAGTTTTGAATGACGACTGGATCTCCACCTTCCATGACGGAAACGACCGAGTTTGTTGTTCCTAAGTCGATTCCTATGATTTTTTCTTTGGACATTGTTGTGCTCCTTTATACTTCCCTGAGATTCTAATTATGCCTTCGGTTTTCCGATCCGAACCCTTGCAGGTCGAAGCGCAAACTTCTCTTCGTTTTCTTTGTAGAAGTAACCGGGTTGATAAACTTCAATCACGGTTTCTTCCGAGTATTGATCTCCTTCTTCCGAAGAAAGGGCTTCCATCGTCATCGGATCGAAGGATTCTCCTTTTGGATCGAAACGAATTACATTCGATTTTTCTAATATGGAATAGAATTCCTTTAAAACCATTGCGACTCCGTCTACGAAAGGTTTTAATTCTTCCGAAGCCGTTTGGGTCGTCGCCACACGTTCCAAATTGTCGATCGGATTTAAGAATCCGGTGACAAGTGATTTGACCGCTTCTTTTCGGATCGATCCGAATTCCTGCGCGGAACGTCTTTTGAAATTCTGAAACTCCGCTCTTTCTCTTGCCCAGGAATCCTTTAGAGATTCGACTTCCTTTTTAGCGGTTTCCAATTCGATTTGAAGCGTTATTTCCGGTTCTACCGTTTCGGTTTCTGCCGTTGATTGTGTTGATTCTTCGGGATTCATGTTCTCTACTTTCGTTTCCTCTAATGTTACTCTTTGAGAATTTTTCTCGTTGGCCTTTTCTTCTTTGGAAGATTCTTTTTCAACGCTCTCGTTTTCGGCCATGAATCTTCTCCTCTCATTTACTAATGCGCGTCACCATCTCCGATACCAGCTTGGAAGTAAAATCTACAAGCGGTAGGGCTTTGTTGTAATCCATCCTCTGCGGTCCGATGATCCCAAGGGCCCCGATCTTTTTTTCTCCCATCTTATAGTTGGAAGTTATGATCGAAACTCCGGACATAAACTGATCTCCGTCTTTTCCGATGATCGTATAAACTCCGTCTTGATCGATATGTCCCGAAAAGAATCCTCGTAAAAATCCTTGGTCGTCCAGAAGAGAAAGTACTTGCGAGAGTTGTTCTTCCTCGTCTCTGAAATTCGAATACAGATTCTTAAATCCGTCGATATACAACGTTACCTCGGAATTATCCGGAGTCATCGCATACGAAATCAAGGGAGCGATTCTTGTAAAATCCTCCGGCCCGTCTCTGCGGATCATCAGCTTAGGAACCACAGTATTCTGAATTTCGAATATATCATATCCTCGCAAGTTGTCGTTCAGATATTTCGAAATCTGATAGAGGGCTTCCTGCGAATAATTCTGATCCACGAAAAAATTTCTGTGAAGAACGGTTCCCGATCTCATTACGAGTATCATCAGAATTTCGTCTCCGTGAACGTGGATGAGTTCCAAATGTTTCAGTGTATCTAAATTCTTCGCCGGACCGATTACGATTCCGGCGGCGTTGGACAAGGAAGAAAGAACCGAGGCGGTCGCTTTCAAGATCTGATCCAACTTGAACTGCATCTTCAGATATTCTTCCTGAATTCTCTGTTTTTCTTTGAGAGTCAGCTCATACATGGTTACGAGAGAATCGACGTAGAATCGATATCCTCTTTCCGTGGGAATTCTTCCCCCGGATGTATGTCGAGAAGCCAAATAACCGAAATCCTCTAAGTCTTTTAGAACTGCGCGAATCGACGCCGGAGAAAGTCCGATATCGTGCTTATCAAAGAGGGTTTTCGATCCGACGGGTCGGTTCTCCAAGATAAACTCATCTACAAGGGCCTTCAAAATTCTTCTGTGACGATCTGAGAGTTCCATGCTTCTTATTTAGCACTCTGAATGTTAGAGTGCTAATCTATACATTAAGTTTCCGAATTCGGGAGAAAAATGTCAAGGAAGAAAGTCTTTCAGTGGCTTTCGACCGAAAAAATCGGAGAATTTTTAGCAATCTGCTTGGAAGAGTGCGGGGAATCTGAGGTTTTTGGAAAGATTCTGAGGTGGGGAAAAGGGAATTTGATCCTTTTTTCGATTCCTGAAAAGGGGTTGGTCGGAACTTCGACTGAAATTTGAACTAAGTAAGCGACTGAATCCAATCGGAGAAGATTTGAAATCCATTTTCCCAAGATCCGAGATCCGATTGGCTGTTGATATGTCCGAGTTCTCCCACGCAGATTGTTTCGAGGTTCCAGAGTCTGCCTAATTTTTCCGAAAAGGGAACACTTGCGTATGGATCGTTCTCACTGAAAAGGAGGAGGCCCTTGGTTCCCAGGGATTTTTGCGGGAACTCCGCGAATTCTTCCAGCCCTTTGGGAAAAACGGGGGATTTTGGGTCGGGCGGTGCGACCAGAAAAACGCCTCGAATCCGGTCAGAAATCCGATCGAGCGATTTTGCGATCAAAAGACACCCGAGACTATGTCCAATGAGAATCGAATTCTCCGATCCTTCGGTTTTTTCGATTTGTCGGACCAAACTTTCTTCCCAAACGGAGTAGCGCGGATTTTCCCAGTTCTCTTGTTGAATTCTTATAAATCCGTGGAGGTTTTCCCATTGAGTTTGCCAGTGTTCGGGGCCGGAATTGGAGATTCCGGGAATCAGAAAGGTTCGCATCTTCGTTTCCTTCCTTTTAGAATTGAGGATCGTTTTTCTTGTTTTTCGAAGAATTTGGAGTTTTGTGAAGCGCCCGGTGTTCTTTCGAAGAGAAGATTCGGACGAAATTCCGACCAAAAAGTTCCACCGAAAAAACCCCAATCCACCGTGCCATTTCTGAAAACATAGGAGTTCCTACACCCCAAAGTCAAGCCCTCTTATTCGCTAAAGCAGAAAAAAATCCCATATATCAAACAATATTTTAGAATTCTATAGAATTGAATCCCTTCAAAAACAACACTTTCCCAAATTGGCTCATCCGTCGATCTTACTAAAAGAGAATGAATTCCCGCAATACCAGGCTCACGATCGTATTTTCTTTTATCTGTCTCCTTTTCCTGATTCTTATCGGGAGGGTTGTATTTCTTACTTTTTTGAACGAACGAGAAGTGGTTCTTAAAACCGGAGATCGAGTGATGCGAGGCGCGATCTACGATCGCCGTGGAATCGAACTCGCTATGACCGTGGATTCCGCGACGATCGGAATTTATCCCGCAAACATCTACGATCCGAATTTTACCGCGGTTCAACTCGCGCCTTATCTCGAAATGCCTCCGGAAAAAATCGAGGCGATGATTCGAGAAAAGAGCCGTTACTTTCTTCTCAAGAGGGAGATCGACGAAGCGCTCGGAAACAAAATCATGGATCTTTCCCTTCCCGGCGTAAGAAGGGAGAAAGAATACAAACGGGTTTATCCGCACGGCAATCTCGCTTCGAGTTTGGTGGGTTTCACTGGAATGGACGACGATCGTGCGCTTTCCGGATTGGAAGTTCAATACAACCAAGATCTGATGACTCCTACGGAATCGGATTCTTCTCGAGGAAGTAACTTACATCTTACGATCGACGGACTTATCCAATACAAACTCGAAAAAGCGCTCGGTAAAAGGTTCGAGGAGACCGGATCCAAAAAGGCGATCGGAATTCTTATGGAAATCAATACGGGAAGAATTTTGGCTTCCGCTTCTTTTCCCGCGTTCGATCCGAATCAGTACAACGAATCCGGAGAAGATTCTCATACCAACTGGGCGATCCGTCACGTCTACGAACCCGGTTCCACGATGAAAATTTTTCTCGCTTCCATACTATTCAATGAAAATCTAATACGTCCCGACGAGAAGTTTCACTGTCCCGGTTACATAGAACTCGGCAAAACAAGAATCAAGTGTACGGACGCACACGGACATCTGAACTTGGAGGAGATTCTCCAATACTCCTGCAACGTGGGAATCATCAAAGCCTCGCAGAGAATTCCGGAACCTCTTCTCTACGATTATATGAAGAAGTTTCAGTTCGGCGAAAAGACAGGATTCTTACCGAACGAATCGGTCGGCTACTTTCCCCCCTTGAAAAAATGGACTCCCGCGACGACGATGTTCATGGCGATCGGACAAGGAGTTTCCGTAACTCCGATTCAATTGGTCGCGTCTGCCGCTTCGGTAGTCAACGGAGGAAGAATGTTAACGCCGAGAGTCGTTTCTCACTTCAGCGATTCTTACGGAGAAATTCTTCACGAATTCAAAACACAAGAAACGCCGATCGGAATCAGGGAATACACAACGGAAAGAATTTTAAGAGCGATGACTCGAGTCGTTCAATCCGGAACCGGTAAGAACGCCTACATACAAGAATACTCAATCGCCGGTAAAACGGGAACGGGACAAAAGGCGGTATCCGGAAAAGGTTATGTGGAAGGGCTTTGGTCCGCTTCGTTTCTCGGATTTTTTCCCGCAGAACGTCCTAAGGTGGTGGGTCTGATTCTTTTCGACGAACCGAAAGGAGGAACCCATTCGGGAGGAGGTCTTGCCGCGCCTGTTTTCAAAGAAGTCGTCGAAAATATAATTCCGATCATCGAACAAGGTGAGAAGACGCTGAACGTTTCTCTCAAACGTTTTCAAAGAAAGAATTCGAAGGTCGTCGAGCCCGGCGCGATTCCCGATCTCGTAGGAAAGAGCAAACGAGAAGCCCTGGAAATTTTGAGGCCTTTGGGCGTTCCGGTCAAGTTCCACGGAAGCGGATTCTGTTATCAACAGGAACCGGGCGCCGGCGAAAAGATCGGAGACGGCAGACTGAATTTGTATTTTAAATAAATGGAATATTCTTTTTTACGCAAATGAATTCTTTCGCGGACGATTCTATTCTTCAGAAAAATCTGAAAGTTTTGTCTACGATTTCTCCGGGAATCGAGGAAAGAATTCTGCAATCGGAACGGCAACTTGAGATCAAAATCTCCAAAACGGGACTTCCCGTTTTGGTCGCGGATGGAGTTTCTCTTCACAGCGCGATGGATCCTCTAACCGAATCCAAACGTTTGCTGGAAGGTTTGAAAAAGGAAGACGAAGAAAGAGTGTTTCTTTTTTTCGGTGCGGGAATCGGTTATTCCGTTCAGGAAAGTCTGAAACTGAAGAACGTGACCTCCGTATGGATGGAAGCAGAGGCCTCCGTTTTACGTTATGCGCTTTCGTTTTTCGATTATTCGAAATTTCTAATGTCCGGCGCTCTTCGGATTTTACTTTCTCCGATTCTCGAACAGGATCTTTACGCGGCCTTCCGAGGAATCTCCGGATATCCGATCAGCTTTATCGCTCATCGCGGAAGCAATCAATGGAAAAGAGAATCTTACGAAGAATTGAGATTTATCGCGGAAGGTTTTTTTCACAAGAAAGACGTGAACATTTCCACTCTCACTCGTTTTGAAAGAATCTGGACGCGAAACTTCATCGCCAATCTTCCGGCCCTTTCTCGAATGCGGCCGATCAAAACCTTGTTCGGGATCTGCGAAGGAAAGGTCGACGTTCTCGTATGCGGGGCCGGGCCGTCCCTTCGACTTTCTTTGGAGGAACTTCGTAGTTACAGAGAACGTTATGTGATCATTGCCGTGGATACTGCCTTGATGGTTCTTTGGAACGCCGGGATCGATCCAGACTTGGTCTTTTCCGTAGATCCGCAAGCCCTCAATTCCAAATATCTGGAAGGATATTCCGGCAACGCTAAGATCGTTTTCGATCCGACTTCTTCGTATCATTCTCTCCGTTTACCGGGAGAATTTAAGAACGGTTTTTTTACCTCTTCTCCCTTTCCGTTGATCAAAATTCTATCTTCCAAACCGGAAGAGGAGATCGGAGTCGTCGATTTCGGAGGATCCGTTTCCACAAACGCGGTCAGCCTTGCGGAAAAGATGGAAGCAAGAAATATTCTTTTGCTTGGACAGGATCTTTCTTTTCCAAATAAACTCGCTCATTGTAAGGGCGCGGTTTTGGAAGAAAGACTCAATCATATCGAAAGCAGGAAGTTAAGAAGAGAATACCACAATCATAAGCAGATGACTGCGCTTCCGGTCAAACGCGCCTCTTCGCTAAAAGACGGAACGATTCGAACCAACGAAAAACTTCTCATTTTTAAAAAATGGTTCGAAGAACATCCGAAAAAAAATCCCTGGTTCAACCTCGGAAAGGACGGAGTTGTTCTGGAGGGAATTCCCAATTCGGGTTTTGCGGAATACATTCAAAAAAATGAATGTGACTTAGCCGCTGTGAACTTGATACGCGATCGAATTGCAAAGATTTGCGGGCGGGACGGAGCTCAAACAAACGCGGCAGGAAAGGTTCAAACCCGGCTTCAAAAGGAGATTCTTTCCGAACTCACAAATCTATCCGCGCAGCTCAAAACCTTTTCCGAAAAGGTTAGAAGGGGAAGAGTCCTTTCGGATCGTCTTTACACGCAGATCAAATCCGAAGATCGTTTTAAGGATCAGATTCTCAAAAGCCTAAAAGAGATGGATCAAATCGACGAGGACGTTTCCTCGAGAAAAGGACTTACCGAAATTTTGGGGATGAGCATACAAAGAACGGTTCTAATGATTACGGAAGGTTATGAAGGCGGACTCACCTTGGAGGAAAAGAAAAACGAAAGACTTGGAATCGCAAAGAAAAGTCTTCTTTTGTATCAAGGACTGGAAGACGCGTGTAATCTGCATTCTAAACTCATTTCGAAAACGATCGTTCAACTTTCGAATCCTTGATTTTCTCTGAAATGGATCCGCTTCTATCTCAGTAAAGTATATTCAAAAAATATCATTGTTCGTATCGGTTCTTTCGGTATCTGACTCTTTGTCGCTTATCAATGATGAACAAATGTTTAACGAGTTCTTTTTTAAAGGTCTAACTGAGTTTTTCTTGATTCTTATCCGAAATCGATTCTCTTTTTTTAAAAAATAAAGAGGCGGGACTATGGAGCTTAGAATTCCGGGGAAGATTACGTTATTTGCAATCGCAATTCTTATTACGAATTGTCATCCGAAAGAAGACGATAAGACACAGGATTTTGTAACGGCAAGAGCATTGATCGGTTGTATTTCTTTGGATGAATGCTTTTCCAATATGGCTTCTCTTTCCAAGACCGGAGCTTCTTTTCAGGTTTTTAAGAAGAATGGAACCCGGGTTTATCTGAAAGAGACGGGGGATTTGACTTCCGCAAAAACGGGACCGATCTTCTCCGCGTCCAAGTTAGTCACCGCTTCCTTGATTTTGAGACTTGTGGATCAAGGTCTTATGAGTTTGGATGAAACCACCGGAACAAGACTCGGATGGACGGGAGTAAAAGGCCAGATCAAACTAAGACAACTTCTTGCGTTTACTTCCGGTCTCAATCCGGCTTCTCCGAGCGCGGAAAGTAAAAGTTGTATCTTTACTCTTCCCGCGGGGGCGAGCGTGACGGATAAAAACAACTGCGTCACGAGCATACGGGATTCTACTCAAACCTTGAAGGCGCCGGGTGACGTGTTCTATTACAATTCTTTTCACATGGCGGTCGCACAAAGAATGGCTGAAATTGCGGCCGGTCAAACCTGGCAACAGATCTTCGATACCGAGTTCGCAGCCGCGGGGAAGATGAACTTCTCTACAACCGATCCCGACAACGGAAAGTGGTACGCCGACATCGCGAATAAATCCGGAGACGGAAGTTTGGCTGGCGCATACGGTCTTTTTCTCAACGCATTCGATTATTCTAAAATTCTAAATATGTTGATCAATGATGGAATTTACACTCCTGTGTCCGGCGCTCCCGTTTCGATTTTAACCGGAGGTTCGAGAATTGCGTTGATACGAGAACTTTTTAGCGATCAGTATCAATCTCAGACGACGATCGAATATTCTCAATTTGCGGCGTTCGGTTATCGTTGGCACTACGGTCTTGGGAATTGGAGATTTTGTTCCACTCCGGATGTCGCCTCGACTTGCGAACAGGATATCGTATATCATAGCTTTGGTGCGAATGGATTTTATCCTTGGATCGATCGAAACTCGGGCTACTACGCCGTCGTAGGAGTGAACAACTTCAATACGAATCTGTTCAGCGTTTTTTCGCTGATTCAGCCGAATTCGACTTCTTTGTTTTTCGGGCAGGACGCAAAACGTTTTATTCCGTCTTTGATTCAGTGATTTAAAATCGATCCTATTGCTCGGATGCCGAGCGGGATAAACGTCTTAGATATTTTTCGAAACGTTATGATTTTAAGAATCTTGTTGCCCGGTTTTCAAAGTCATAACGTGTTCAATGGGCCTTGAATGAGAGGAAGGTTGAGGTTGAAGCAACACTCTATGGAGTAGTCGTTTCTCCGGATAAAGCGTAGTCGTTTCATTCTTTATAAAACCGGGGACGTTTGCGTTTTTTTAAAAAGCAAATTCACTTAGGAAATTTATTTCCAAAATAAATTTCACGTCTAACTATTTCTTTCCGTCATTTGATCGATTGGATTCGATCGAATTCGAAACAATTATCCGGATCACTGTCGTCCGCCGCTCCGGAGATTGCGAAGTTGGATCCACCTTTTGTGCTTTCTACGATCCACCAATGTGCCCAATCCAAAATCCAAGGGCCGGAACGGTTCTCGGGATTTATTTTTAAAAGTTTGATCCTTAATTCAGAATCTTTGAGATCCCATCTTCCTCTTTGAATTTGAGGTTTTGGATCCGAAGGGCGTTCGATCGTTTGAATAAAAGTTCCGTTTGCCTTTAAGTCCAAAACGATTCTTGTTTTCTGATAATCCGCAAAGTATTCCCAAGAACCGACCAAGTCTTTCCGAGTGACTTTTTCGTTTGTCGGTTCGGGAAGAAACGCGGGGCCGCATTCAGCGAGCAGTAGGCAAAGAAGGACGGAAATTAATTTCATAGAAATCCAAAACGTAGAATCTTTTTGAAGATAGTCAAATCAAACCGTGAAGAGCCGAAACCCAGGATATAATTCGCTCCAAATTCTCTCGAAGGAAATTTGTAGCAGGTTGCGCCGGTACACCGGCATTTATGGATTTTGCAGGAAGGTTCGAAAAATTCTTAAATTGATGGAATTTTTTCTTTTTTCGATTGACGGAAATTGTGCGCCGCAATACAAAAGGATTGTGCGATGCACAAAAGAATCGATCTCAAGGAGAAAAATCGAATGGAAAAGCAAATTCTAGATGTTCTGAACGCGGGTCTTGGACTTATCAAAGCTGGTCAAGAAGGTCTGGGTAAAGCGAAAGCTGATCTCGAAAAAACCTATTTGGAGCTTGTTACGAAAGGAGCTTCCGACAATTCCGAAGCTACCGTCAAAATCCGCGAAACCGTTGATAAAGTTATCAACGACATCAAAGAAGTATCTTCCGTAGCCGGAAAAAACTACGAAGAAACCAGATCTAAGATCATCGAAAACTACAACAAAATCACCGAAGAGATCAAAAACAAAATCCCTGAAGGCCAAATTGAAGCCGTAAAAGCTAAAATTAACGAAGTGGCTGAAGCGATTAAAAACACTACTTCCGGAAAAGCTCCCGCTTCTAAATAAGAATCGAGTTCTCATTTCCCTCTCGGGCGGGATGAAACCCGCCTGAACCCTTTCTTCTTTCTTTCCTTTCTTGACAATCATTTCCGTTTCGATACACTTTCTCACCTATGAGCAAACAATATCGAATGATTCTTCCCGTTATCTTCCTGTGCGTATTCTTATTTGTTCAAAAGAATCTATTTTCGCAAAACATCGTTCCTGTTCCGGGACATTCTTCCGAAAATCAAGGTTCGGATTCGAAGAGCGACGATTCTCAAATTACCGGAAAACCGAAAGACAATTCTCTTTCTCAAAAGGAAATTAGAATGAAGAAGAAATTCTTCTTAGGCGGAATTTATTTTCCGAGTTACGGTTCCGGAGTTTTGGGTTGGAACGCTTGGGAAAAAGTTACGATCGGAATTCAATACTATCAAAGCTCGAATAACGTGAACGGTGATTTTGATTCCGGTTATTCTTACTTCTTAGGTTACGGAGTCGCAAGGCAATCGGATCGCGAATCTAAAAGCGCGGGCGGCGGAATCTTCCTCAATTACTTTTTGGCCGATTCTTCCGTTTATATTCCCATACAAGTCGGCGGAGAATTTTTAAGAAACACGAGACACGATCAATTCGTCGATACGACCGGCCCGCGTTCGTATCGAAACGAAAGGGTTAACTTCGATTACGGTCCTCGATACTATGCCGGTACTGGAATCGGCGTTCGGCATCAGTTCGAGTCCGGATTCTTCTTCGGTTTCGAAGTCGTCGTGAGAACCTTCGGCCGTTATCATAAGAATGTTTCCCTAAATACTTTAGAATACGGAAATCGTCCCGCGACGATCGAAGACTATTGGATTAGAAAAGAAGAATTGAAACGCGATCACGCCGGTAAAGTTTACGACGCCGGTTTCGATCTTGCGGTCGGAATCGCTTTTTAATACCGAGAACATTTTTCCATGATCGAAAAAATCAAAGATCGAAGGGATTTAAAGAGACCTCTTGTTTTTGCTCATAGAGGTTTGAGCGGTTCTTTTCCGGAGAATACGATGATCGCTTTTCAAAAGGCGATCGATTCCAAGGCGGATCTGATCGAATTGGATGTGACCCTTTCGGAAGATAGAGAAGTTGTCGTCATCCACGACGACGATCTGGATCGAACTACGAAACTCGTCGGCAACGTTCGAAATTTCGAATCGGAAATATTAAACGAACTGGACGCCGGTTCTTGGTTCTCTAAAAAATTTAAGAAGGAAAGAATTCCGTTCTTAAGCGACGTCTTACGTTTGATTCGGAAATCTAAGACGGATTTAAACATTGAGATCAAGTCGACCGGGATGGATTTTCCGATGAGAGAGGATTCCATCGAAAAAAAAGTTTTGGATCTGATTCTTAAGAATAAAATCGAAGAGAGAATCGTGATCTCTTCTTTTTCTTGGGAATGTCTGGAGAGAATCCGAAATCTAAATCCTAAGATCAAACTCGGAGTTTTGGTCGGCGACGAAAGTGGGAGCGTTGAAGAAGCTATCGTTTTTGCGGAGAAGATCAAGGCTTGGAGCATTCATCCTTCCAAAGAGGATGCAAGTGAAGAGAATCTGAAACGGATCCAAGTAAAGAATTTTTTGTGCGTCGTTTATACGGTGAATGAAATCGGTGAGATCAAACGTTTTTTGAAACTGGGCGCTGACGGTCTTTTTACGAATTTCGCAAAGGATATGCGAAGACTTCTGAAAAAAGCATATTAGAATTTTTTGATGTATTGGGCCCGCGCTTTAGGTAGGCGGCGCTGCGAGGCCGGGCCTCTCGAGCCGTAAAATACGCGATATCCTCCTTGCGGTCGGCTCTAATTGCCAGATAAAGCTGTAGACCCTGGGGGTGGGTTGTCCCACCGAAAACTTCCTCGGCGAGACACCGGTTTTCGAGGACTCGAGGTTCAAAAGAAAATTCACAAGAAAACAACGTGAGACGCCGTGCGCTTCCGCCAATGTTCCCAAGAGGAGCCAATCCCCGGTTTGCATTCTTACATTGACTCTCTTAAGTTTGCCGACCTTTCTTTGATATTTTCTTTTACCGGCTTTCGAATTCAATCTCCTCATGGAAGAAATATGATTCGAATAAAGCCCAATCAGAAATCTTATCTTTTGAGGAAGAGCTTTTCTTTCCTCCTTCGTCAATTTCTTGAGATAATCTTCCGGAATAAGAAAGGTCTCCACTTCGGAATGAAATTTTCCGAACGTAGAAATGATTTTTGACTCGCTTTGAAATACGGATTTCCTCATACTCAAAACGGTTCTCTTCCGTTTTCGAAGATCTTATTTTTCAGAAAAAAAATTACGATTTTGCATCAAATGGACACAAAAATTCATCCAACAAGTATTGTAAGAATTACGGAAAGACCCGATTCTCCCCTCAAAGTTGAATTGTAACTTCTCCGTAATTGAGATCCAACAAAGATCTGTCAAATTTTCAAATTAGGACCAAACAGTTATTATGAATCATTTTTTTTCCGCTCTTCGATTTGCGCTCAACACGAAAAACAATTCCACAAAAGGAATTCTCGAAGAAGAATTCAAACTCACTCTTAAGAACGAAACCGTAGGGATTCTTAAATTCTTTCCTGAAAAAAGAAAGTCCTACAAGGGAGCGATTCTGGCGATCAACGGAATGGCTTATCTTGGAAATCAGGATCCTCGTTTCAAAGCGGTTTGTCGCGGAATGGCGTCCTGCGGGTTTTTGGTTTTTTCTCCTCAGATGCAGGAGATCAGCGAGTTTAAGATTCGTTTGGAAAGCATCGAAAAGATAAAGGGCTTGATTCTCAACCTTTCATCCAATCGAGAATATTGTCCGGACGGTCGTATCTCCTTGTTCGCTCCTTCTTTTTCCGCGAGTATGGGATTGATTGCGGCGGCTACACCGGCGATCGAAGAAAGGGTAAAATCCATCTGCACGATCGGCGCTTATGGAAACGTTCAGACCACTCTCGACTATCTTATGTCCGCGGATGGATCGGACGAATACGGAAGAATGATTCTTCTCTGGAATTTCGTTCATTTTGGAATCGGTGAGAATGAAGAAGTGAAAAAGGCGCTTCACGCGAGCATTTTGGACGGAAGTTTTCTTCGTGAAACTCCCGAACTTCCGAAAGTATTGGAAAGTATTCGACCGGAAAACCGCGAAATTTTTAGAAAACTCAAAGAGGATCGCAACTATCGATCGGAAATTTGGAATCGTATCGTTCAAAACGCAGGACCGTTTCGCTCCTTTCTACAAGACCTTCAGGTTTACAACAAACTGGAAGATTTGAGAGCTCACGTTTCCCTCATTCACGGTGTGGAGGATAACGTGGTCCCGGCTTCCGAATCTTCTTTGATCTTGGAAAGATTATTGGAAAGGGATCTTCCTTCAAACAGATCGAAGCTGGTTCTGACTCCTTTGATCTCTCACGGAGATATCGGGATCACTTTGAAAACACTTCCATCGATCTTTCAACTCTTAAACGGCTTTGCGTTCTTCTTTAAACACGCGGCAGCGAAAGCGTAGAATTCAGTTTCTTTCCACCGGATCGATGTCCGTATTGATCCAGTATTCATCACCATAATCGAAGAATAATTCCTCGCCGGCTTTCACTTTTCGAATCGCTTCGAAACGAGCCGTTTTCCAACGAACCGATACGACTAACTTAACGTTAGGCTTCGTGCTATGATTCATAAAGCGCGTATAATTGCTTTCCTTACCTTCTCCGTAAATCCAGTGGTCTTTACAGATCCAGAGCAGATATTTCGATTCACAGTATTTGGAAGAATTGGCGGTTCGATCCGTTAGAATTCTTCCCGTGTAGTAACCGATGGTATCGCCTTTGTTTACGTTCTCTTTCGGGAACAAACCCATTCCGATTCCGGGAATCGAAGACGACTTAATTTCAAAATCCTTTTCCTTAAAGATACGGGAACGTGAAGACTTCTTACGTAATTGCATTTTCGAGACTCAAACTCCTAAAAAGAAAAGGATGGCTTATGAGTATCATTCCCAAGAGAGTATAAAATTTGCAACTGAATTCTTGGAGCCCTTTTCAAAACTCACCTTATGATTCATCAAACCTTTTGATTCGAAAGAAGCCCTTGGAACCGATTCTATTCTTACATATCATCCGATTGGTCGTAAAGGAATCTATCTTAGAATCCGACGGCTTCGCTTTTTATAACCGAACGATCCGTATGTTTTTGTTTCTTCGACTTTCGTATCTGTGTGTTGCAGTTTGCAAAGAATCCTATACAAACCGTCCGCTCCTCCAATCGGAAGATCAAACATTAAACGAACCCGTCGTTCACGCCGATCGGATGGATGAGATATTCACAAAACGTAAAGTAAGAAGAATTCGGATAGGACTTAAGTCGTCGTTCTTCTTGTTTTCCGTCTAATAATCTCCGAGTCGGCGCAAGCGAAGATTCTTCTTGGAACAATAACTTATAAACTTAGTCTTATGATTCCTTAAAACTTCTTGTCTTCTATATGGGAGGAACGGACCTTATTCGTATGGAAAAACCGTATAGAAAGAACGTAGGGATGGTCGTCTTCAATTCTCGTGGAGAGGTTCTGGTCGGGGAAAGGCTCAATTTTCTCGGTTCTTGGCAATTTCCCCAGGGAGGAATCGACGAGGACGAAGATCCTAGGACCGCGGCCCTTCGTGAATTGTACGAAGAAGTCGGGATCGATTCGGGAAAGGTAGTTTCCGAATATCCGGATTGGATCCCTTACGATTTTCCGGATAATCTTCCTCTCAATCGTCATCTTCAGAAATACAGAGGTCAACTTCAAAAATGGTATTTGATCTTCTGGGACGGAGAAGCCGCGGATTGCGATCTGGATATTCATGAAAGAGAATTCGAATCGGTTCGTTTTATTCCCATTGAAAGCACTTTGGAAACCGTCGTTCCGTTTAAAAAGGATGTATATTATAAAATTGTAAAGGACTTCGGTCCTCGGATCGGAAATTATTTGGAGAATACAAAAACACAATCATGATGGAAGAAAGAACTTTTTACGTTCCGCCCGGAGGGCCTCCGGGGCCGGTTCCGGGGCTTCAACTCGTATTTGACGCGGTGGGAGAAACATCTCTTAGAAAACTCGTCTCCGATTTTTACGATCAGATTCCGCAGAGCCCAATCGCTTTTATGTTTCCCGAAAATGTCGAAGAAAGCAAAATCAAGTCTGCGGACTTTCTCATTCAAGTGACCGGCGGTCCTCCCCTTTATTCTCAAAATTACGGTCCGCCCAGAATGAGAGCGCGTCATCTTCCGTTTCCGATCGACGAGAAAGCGAGAAGGGTTTGGCTTTCTTGTTATCGTAAAGCGCTCGACGGTTGGAACGCGGATTCCGCACAAAAGGAAATTCTTTGGAGTTTTCTGAAAGACTTTTCCGGATGGATGGTGAATTTGGAGAGCAAGGCGGAGGAGTCGAATGGCATCTAAGAATAATGTAAGGGCAAAAATTCTCATTCGAGGAAAAGTACAAGGAGTCGGGTTTCGTTATTATATTCTTCAGCGAGCTCAAGAATGCAGACTCAGCGGGTTCACTCAGAATCTTCCTGGAGGCGAAGTCGAAACCGTGGTGGAAGGCGATAAGATTTTTATCGAAGATCTTTACAAAGCGATTCAAAGAGGACCGAAAGGATCCGAAGTGAAGGAAGCGGTCATCGCCTGGGAAGAAGCGAAAGGTAACTTTAGAACTTTCGAAATTAAAAAATAATTTATTTTCCCTTTCGCGCGGTCCCGGCAATCGCCGATCGATCGGAGTCGGATTTGGAAGAAGTTTCGTCGACCTCCGTTACGGAAGGATCCGTCTCCGCTTCGATGAGCCATTCCGCGCGAATCTTATCCAATAATTTTTTTCTGTTTTCCTTGTATGCGATTTCACGCGTAAGTTGTTCGAATTGAATCAGAGATTCTTCGTGTTCCAAGGCGGATTCCAGAAAACCGAAGGCGCCCAAAAAACTCAGAATTTTCGAAAACCAAGAAAGGTTTTCCTTATAACAGACGTATTTCAGTTTCAAGACCGCTTCTTTAAAATCGTTTTTTCTATACGCGGCAGCAAGTTCGCTTTTTTCCTTTTTCAAAAGGAATAAGAACGTTCGAAGAAGTTCTTTTTTAAAGGAATACTTTTCCGTCATCGCTTGTATGAGGTTCAGAATCGTGTCCTCTTTTTTCTGACAAATACAGGAAATCTTTTTTCCCTTCTCATACCAATCGCAGGAAATACAGTCCGGATCTCTTTTTAAATTATCAACGATCGAGTAGGAGAATTCCTTATCGTCGTCCAAGTTGATCATAACAAACTGGGAAAGTGCGTCGCTTTTCATCGACATCATCGTCTTTAACATTTTGATCGATTTTAATTCTTCCGCGGACGCTCTTAAATTTTTTAGATGATCGTGTTTGTGGGAGATGTAATTCGCAAGAATTAGAAAATCCTTAAACGTTTCCGGAATGAGATTTCCTATACTTTCGCCGATGATTTTCAATTCTTCGGAGACGAATTTTTCCTCAAGACTGGAAATCGAACCGGAATAGTTTACGTCGATTACAATTTCTTTTCTATGTTCCGTGATCAGATTCCAAGCGGTCTGGTATTTTTCCTTGAGACGTTTTGAAAATTGATTTAGATAATAACTTTTGAGAATATCGAAAGCCTTTCCGGAAAGTTCGTCGGCGACGTGAAAAAGCCCCGTTGTTTTTGTTACGGCGATATGTTCGTTCTCGTGAATCGTCTCGAAGATGATCTGTATGGAATCTTTGATCGTTTCCTCTTTCAGGAGTTCGCTGAAAGTAAAAGAATGGATCCATTTTTTGATATCGAAAGAATCTCTGACAAATGTGGAAGCCGTTCCCGAAATCAGATATTCGAAAATGGAAATCAGCTCGCTGATCTGAAACGGTTCGCAACCTAAGATATAGTTTTGAATCGCGAATGAGGATTTGCTGAGACTATTCAAATAGATTTCTTTTAGGTTTTCCCGATTGGAAGGTTTGAATTGTTTTTCCGAAATCAAACAGACGCAGATCGTAAGCTGACTCGTCTCGGGAAGAAATTTGAATTCCGGAAACGCGAAGATCAGGTTCATGTCCGAAAGTTTTTTGAGGGTGTTCACGTAGATCGGTTTGGATCCTTCGTCCTTCCAGACCTTCAAAATTTTCCCCGAAAAAAAACCTTCCAGAGTCGTATGGTTTCTGATTTGATAAAGGAGTTCGATTTCCTTCGGGTTTAAGAAAATCGCTTCTTGATCCGTGGCGTCCGCCTCGTTTCTGAGATACAGATAAGAAGGCATGAGACTTTCATACTTCTCATGGTCGTATAGGGATTCTTTATCCAAACGCTCTACCTCACCGGACGAATTTCAAATCGAAGGTGAAGAGATTCTACACCACATATAAATCGAGAATAGCAAAAAAAAACAATCCTCTGAATTTATGTTTCATTCCGGGACTTTTTGAGGGCGACATTCTTTTTTAATAAGACATTCCAAAATTCTGAAAGGTCAAACATGGAAAGAATCGAATCTTTACTATGGAATTCGATTAGAGTTGCTCCGGCTTTTAAAAAGCGGATTCTTGGTTTTGTAAACGGGGGAGAATACTTGAAAAAAAGAAGACTGGGTAAATCGGGGATGGTGGTTTCCGAAATCTGCATGGGAACCATGACCTTCGGTTCGAGTTGCGACGAAAAGGAAGCGTTTCGGATTCTGGACCGGGCTTACGAAGCGGGAATCGATTTTTACGATACGGCGGAGATTTATCCGGTTCCGCCTGACGCGAGTTATGTGCACGAGACCGAGAAAGTTTTCGGAAAATGGCTCAAAACAAAATCGAGGGATTCGATTCTGATTGCGACAAAGGTCTGCGGTCCCGGACACGGTTGGTTCGTTCCTCCCGTAAGAGAAGGGAAAACGGCCCTGGATCGACGGAATATTAGAGTTGCGGTCGAAGGAAGTCTCAAACGTCTTGGAACCGATTTTGTGGATCTTTATCAGACTCACTGGCCGGATCACGACTTCGGATACGAAGAAACTCTCGAAGTTTTAACCGAGCTCATTCAGGAAGGAAAGGTTCGTTATATCGGGAACAGCAACGAGACCGCGTGGGGAATGATGAAAAGTCTTTCCGTTTCGGAAAGGTTCGGCTTTGCACGTTATGAATCCATTCAAAACAATTTCAGTATTCTCAATCGAAGATTCGAAGACGCGTTATCCGACATTTGCCGCAGAGAAGGCGTGAGTCTGCTTCCGTATTCTCCGATCGCGGGCGGAGTTCTCTCGGGAAAATACAATTCTCCGAATCCGCCGCAGAACGCACGATTCAGTCGTTATATCAATTCGGGCGAGAGACAGAGAAAGATGGCGAGTCGTTTCCTCAACGACGGAACCTTGGCTTCGACGGAGAAGCTGTTAAAGGTCGCCGAGTCTGCGGGAATGTCCTTGACGGTTCTTGCGGTTGCGTGGTCCAAACAACACGACTACGTGGCTTCCACGATCGTCGGCGCGAACACGGTGGAACAATTGGACGAGATTCTCAAAGCGCAAAACGTAATCTTGCCGGAAGACGTTCTTAAAAAGATAGACGAGGTTTCGAAAGAGATTCCTTATCCGATGGGATAGGCGGTCGTGAATTTTTTGATGCTATCGGAAGTTCCGAATAGAATCAAAATCTCTTTCTCCTGAAAGACTGTTCCGGATTCCGGGAGAAAGATCGTTCCTTCTTTGAGATCGGTTTGGTCGGAATCGGACTTTCGGATCGCCACTAGATTGAGCTGAAATTTTTCTCTCAGACCCAAGTCCTTCAGTTTTTTTCCGAAGAGGTGAGGGGAGATTTCCACTTCGAAAAGGCTGTATTCTTCGCTTAACAAAGTCGCTTTTTTTACGCCTTGATAACTGAGTTGTTCCGCCATCGAAGCGGCGGCTCTTTCCTCCGGATTGAAAAGGTTTTCGATTCCGATCATCTGCAAAATCTTTCGATTGATCTCCGAATGATAACGTATATGCAGAGATTCTAATTTCATTTCTTTGAGATAGTAAGCGGTGGTGATCAGAGATTCGAAATTTTCCGCCAAGGCTACGACGATATCGTCCATGTCTTCCAGGTCTAATTCTTCCAACGATTGTCTGTTGCTTGTATCCACGCATACCGCGAGGGCGCAGTGATCCTTGATCTCTTCGATCGTCTTGATCTCCTTATCAATCGCTGTCACTTCGTGGCCGTTTTCGTTGAGATAGATGACGAGCGACTTTCCGAATTCTCCCAAGCCGATGACGGCGATTCTTTTTTTGTTGGTTCTGTTTTTTCTTTTCAAGGCCATGTTATTTCCTATCCGACGATGATCGATTCTTCCGGATATATCAGACCGGATGTTTTACGTTTCGGAACGAATGCGATAAGAATGGTCAGCATCCCGACTCTTCCCGCGAACATCATCAGGCAAATCGTAAGTTTGCCGGGCGACGTCAGACTCGGAGTGATTCCTCTGGAAAGTCCCGCGGTTCCGAATGCGGAGACGACTTCGTAACACAAATCTAAGAATTCGAATTTTTCCGTATATGTTAAGATAAAAATTCCGAAAAAGATGAGGAATAAGGAAACCAAAATTCCGGCGGAGGCCCTCGAAACGGAACCGGTCGAAATTCTTCTTCCGAAAATTTCCACTTCTTCTTTTCCTCGTATATGATTGAAAAGATGAAGACCAGAAACCGCAAGAGTGGTCGTTTTGATTCCGCCTCCGGTGGAATTGGGAGAGGCGCCCACCCACATAAGAAATAGGGAAACGAAAACCATCGGCGCTCCCATTTTAGAAATACTTAATGTATTAAATCCTGCGGTTCGAGTGCTGATCGAATAAAATAAGGAATGGAAAAGTTTGTCGGTTTCGTCCAAACCTTGAAGCGTGATTTTGTATTCCAAAACGTAATAAGAAAACCAACCCAGAAGAATCAAAGCCGCGGATACGGTAAGGATGAGTTTCGCTCCGAGTTCCATTCTTTTCGGCTGCTTGCCGGAGTTGAATGCCCAGTGGATCAGGTGATTTACCGTCGGAAATCCGAGTCCGCCTAACACGATTAAGGTCATGACGACGGATAAGAATTTTTTTTGACCGAGCATCCAATCCGTTTCGAAACCTTGAGGAAAAACGGAGAACCCCGCGTTGCAAAACGAACTCACTGCGTGGAAAAGGGAATTGAAGATTCTATCTTTCAAAGCGGTTTGCGACGCGTCCGGATACCAAATGAAAATCAAAACGGCGCCGATCCCTTCGATAAGAAACGTCTGAATCGCGACTTGTTTTAAGATAAAGGAAACTCTTCCCACCGTTTCCTGACTGAAAAGATCTTTGATGAGAAGTTTGTTGGTAACGCTGACCTGACCCGCCAAGAAGATCGCAAAAAAAACGGTGAGCGTCATAAGACCGAGTCCGCCGATCTGAATCAGAACCATAAGAATCGTTTGTCCGCTTCCGGTGAGTTGACTCGCGACGTTAATCGTGCTGAGTCCCGTTACGCACACCGCGCTTACTACCGTGAAAAAAACGTCGACGGTGGGGATCGTGGTCGTCTGAGCCCTTGGAAGAGAAAGCGCCGAAGTACCGAGCGCGATCAGGATTACGAAACTTCCAGTAATCACGAGAGACGGACTGATTTGTCTGTAGTTGAGAAGATCCGTTTTGCGGATCAAACGGGAGAAATTGCTGAACAACAGAAAGATCTGACTCAGGGAAAGAAAGGTCAAGCTCGCGTCTTCCCCGCTCAAGGAATTGAAGGTAAGAAGAACGTAAATTTCTTTGCTGATCAATTCTTGAAATGCAAGAAGAAAAATTACGATCACTTCGGTTTTGTGCGCAACGAGATAACCCGTAAAACTTCCAATCACAAAAAGAAAGGAAAACGCCTCGTAGATAACGAGAGACACGACGAGGCCGTTGACGAGAAGCCGGATCCAATGAGTCCATTCGTGAGGATAATAAAAACCGTAGATGAGAATCAGAAGTGCGAGAGAAACGATCCCGCAGATTGAATAATAAATTCTTAATATAGGTTGGACAGATTCGTGATAAAAAATCGCGGCTTTAAGACGGAACTTTAAGAAAACTTCGAAAGTTTCCCGAAGAGGTTTCATCAGAAACTAACGTTAAACAGAGTGATATCGATTTTATATTCTTTTCCGGGCGCGACCGAAGCGGAAGATCCGGAAATGGGAATGGGAACCGAATTTCCAAAACCGAGAGAATCCGGAGAAGTGGGTTCGACCGGAGGAGACGCGGGTTCGTTTTCTTTTCGATCCGCTTCCAATTCTTTCATATCTTTCCAAGCGTTTGCGAGCGCGAGACTCGTTCCGAAAGTGAAGATAAAGATCGAACCTCCGAAAGTTTTTTGAAACTTATGAACTCCGTGAAATTTAGCCGAGGACGCGATCGCGTAACCGATGCCGAGTGTGATCGGAAGAGTCATGAAGAAGATGATCGAAAATCTTCTGGAAGTAGTCTCGGTATATTTTTCCTCTTCGAAGACTTGGTTTTGTCTTTTTTTTCTATCGGATTGTTGCGCTTGTCTTTGAAGAATCGCTTCCACGTTGATCTCGCCGGTAAGAGGGTTGATGAGATTCTCTTGTCCTCGTTCCACATTTGGGTTTGTGGTTCTTCGCAAGCTGTTGGTGCCGGTCGTGGAGAACGGAGGTTCGAACGGAACCTGTGCGTTTTTCGGGGAAACAAGAACGGGTTTTTTAATCGCAGGAGGAATCGTATATTCCTGATAACCGTCGCGGTTGGTAGAATCCTTATAATTTCGAAGATTGAAGTCGTACGGATCCGCAAAGTCGCTCTGACTTTGGGAATACAAACCGGTCAGGTTAACGACGGAGAGAATCAGAAGAATGGCCGTAATCTTACGGATTTCCTGGAATCTGGGCATGGCCTTTCCTCTACAATCTGCCGCGCTCAAGTCGAGGCAAGAATTTTTAGGGTCGATTTAAGCGACGGATTTCCTGCCGCTTAGAATCTCGGAAGTATAAAGAAAAGAATTCAGTCTCACCGATTCTAAGGTCTCCGCGCTCAAACCGATTTTTTCCGCCTTTGCATATTCTTCTTCGATCGTCGTACCGAAAATTCCCGGGTCGTCCGTAGAGATCGTAAATTTCATATCATTCTTTGCAAATCTAAGAATCGGATGAGTTTTCGGATCGAGGACCATGCCGATGTATTCGTTCGAACTCGGGCAGGATTCGACGACTGCGTTTGTCTTTTTGATTCGATCGATGCAGAAATTCTGAAAGCCGAAACATTCCCGAAGAAAGGAAGGACTCATTTCGAGTTCGATCGTCTCCTTGTGTTTGAGGGAATCGATTTCGTTTCCGATTCTTTCCCTGGATGGAGTTTCAAAATAAGAATCCAGTTTCTCTTTGTTTTCATAATAGAATTGAAGTTGATCGAGACGTTCCGATTTGGATTCGAGAACCTTACCTTTAAGACTGAAAGGATCGAGACCGAGAGCGATGGCGTGTCCGAGGCGGTGCGCGCCCCATTCAGCGGATTCTAAAACCCAACGGGAAGCGGAAAGAATCGACTTGTCCTGAAAACTTTCTCCCACGTGATAGAGGATGGAAAGCGCCGTTTCTTTTTCGGCGGCGTTGTCTTTATTGACTTCCTCTAAAAATTTGCGTTTGTCCTTGGGAGGAAAGCCTTCTTCAATATAACAAAAATCTAATCCGACCAAGTATTCCCTGATGAGGGAATTCTTTTCCATAAGACGTTTGAGCTGAGAATATTCCTGAAAGACGTCGCCGTCTCTGTGCAAGGATACGACTAATTTTCCTTTTGCAAGGCCGCCGGTTTTTTGTTCTCCTTTCGCCAAACCTTCGCAGGCGGCGACCGTCTTTTTGTAGATCCCTTCCTCCGTGTCCCTAGGAGAATACATGATTCTATATTCTCCGAAGGTTACGCCCTGGGAGAATTGGTCTTCCATGACGCGCGATGCGACTAACGTGATTTCTTCCGGATCGAACTTGGATAGGGCGATGATCAGATTGAATTTGGCCTGGAATTCGGGAAAAGGTCCGTGATGATTGAACTGATAGAGTTTGCGGAAGGAATCGGGATTCTTATAATCCTCGAAAAAAGTTTCTATGGAAATGTTCTTACCGTAACACAGTTGATACGAATGCGTAAAAATTTCCCAACGGGGAGAAGGATTCGATTTTCCCATTTCATATAAGAATTCGGACGTGATCGAACCGTAGAGATGATTGTGAAGATCCGCGTATTGTTTCATAGTTTTCCTTTTTCGATTCGAGTTTCCTTTTGCTTGAGGTTTTCAATTTCGGGAAACTATTTTAGATCCGTTCCTATTTGTCCTTAATACGTACTTGAAAAAAGTATGAAGAACATGAAAGAAATTTTTTCTGAAAAGAAGTAGTTTTATACCACATCGTTGGAATCTTGGAGGAACCTTGAAAACTCTGCGCCATTTACTGCATACTTTTTATAGAAACATAAGACCGAGCCTTTTGAATACGATGATTCTAAAGTTGGCGATTCCGGTCGTATTCGGAATGCTCAGTCAAACCGTCGTTTGGGTGACCGACACGATGATGGTGGGCAGGCTCGGTAAGAATTCGATCGCTGCTATCGGGATCGGCGGAATCGCGCACTTTACCGTGCTCGCTTTCTTAATGGGATTTTCGATGGGAATTCAGGTCATCGTTTCCAGGAGATTCGGAGAAAAGAACGATTCCGAAATCGGAAAGGTCGGATTGACGACGTTATACGTCGCTTTGTTTTTCGGAGGACTTCTTTCGATCGGAGGATCCGCGGCGAGCGGATGGTTGATGGAACTTCTCAATAAAGACGAGATCGTCAAAGGACTTTCCAGAGATTATCTTTACTTTCGTTTTTTAGGAACGATCTTTTTCTTTTTGCTTTTTACGACCCGCGCTTTTACGGATGGACTCGGAATTACTACCGCCGGTCTCGCTTCCATGATCATAACATGTTTTGCGAATATATTCTTGAATTGGATTTTGATATACGGGCATTTCGGGTTCGAGGCGATGGGGGTCAAAGGGGCGGCGATCGCTTCTTCTCTTGCCGGCGGTGCGGGTTTATTGGCGTTTCCTTATTATTTTTACAAAAAAGATCTCGGAAAGTATTTCAAGGGAATTTCTTGGAAATTCAGCTTTTCTCACTTGGAAGAAATCTTAAAGGCGAGCACGGCTCCTGCGTTAGCCGAATTACTAAATAATATTTCTTTTATTATCTTCATCGAGTTTGCTACGATCGTAGGAACGGCCGCCGTAGCGGTGACGAATATGTTGTTCAGCACTTTGAGTTTATCCTTTTTACCGGGTTACGCGTTCGGGGTCGCAGCGACTACGATCTTGGGACAGTCGATAGGAGCCGGGAAGGCTAAGCTCGCGTATCACGGCGCGTTTCGCTCCGCATTCTTTTCCGCGTGCGGAATGGGAACGATGGGATTGATTTTTATTTTATTCGGAAAAGATATGTTATCGGTCTACACGAACGATCCCGAGTTGATCCAAGAAGCATACGGGCCTTTGGTCATTTTGGGAATCATCCAAGTCGCGGATGCGTATCACATGGTGATCGGTTCCGCGCTTCGAGGGGCCGGATTACAAGGTTTTGTATTTAAGGCATATACCTTGGCGTCTTACTTCGTATTCTTACCGGTCGCGTATTTTCTCGGAATTTATTTGAAACTCGGATCCGTAGGATTGTGGTCCGGGATCGTCGCTTGGGTTTTCGTATTGGCGCTGGTTTTTCTCATACGTTTTAGAAGAAGAGATTGGGCACATAATCAAGTCTAAAGTAGAACGGAACGCCTTTGAAGCTCGATTTAAGCCCGATAAGGGAAGGTTAATCTTTCTTGCCAGATCCGGTTTTTCGGTTTTTCTGGTCTGAAGATGAAAAAAGCGCTCATAACTGGGATCACCGGACAGGACGGATCCTATCTAACTGAATTTCTCCTCGGAAAGGGATATCAAGTGCATGGGATCGTGAGAAGAGCCAGCATGTTCAACCGGGGAAGAATAGAGCATCTTCGCGGGAACTCCAATCTGGTCCTGCACTACGGAGATCTTACGGATTCGAGCAACCTAAACCGAATCTTGGAAAAAGTATCTCCTGACGAAATTTATAATCTTGCAGCTCAATCCCACGTAGGGGTTTCTTTTGAAGTTCCGGAATATACGGCGGAAGCGGACGCGGTAGGAACTCTGAGAATTTTAGACGCGATCAAACAGATCGGAGTGAAGAGTCGTTTTTATCAAGCGTCCACATCGGAGCTCTACGGAAAAGTGCAGGCGATTCCTCAGACGGAGACAACGCCATTCTATCCAAGATCTCCTTACGCGGTTGCAAAACTATACGCGTATTGGGCGGTCGTAAACTATAGAGAAGCGTTTGGAATTCACGCATCCAATGGAATCTTATTCAATCACGAATCACCGAGAAGGGGAGAAGGATTTGTAACGAGAAAGATCACGATCGGCGTAGCGAACCTACTCGCGAAAAAGGGCGGCCCGATTCATCTCGGAAATATGGACGCGAAGAGAGATTGGGGATACGCTCCGGATTACGTAGAGATGATGTGGATGATGTTGCAGCAGCCGGATCCGGACGACTATGTAGTCGCGACGAACGAAACTCATACGGTGAGAGAATTCGTGGAAAAATCATTTGGATTTGCCGGAGTGGAGGTTCGTTGGGAAGGGAAAGGAGACACGGAGAAAGGATTCGACGCGAAGAGCGGTCAACTCTTGGTCGAAGTGAATCCGAAATTCTTCCGGCCGACCGAAGTTGATATTTTGATCGGAGATCCCGCGAAGGCCAAGAAAAAACTCGGATGGGAGCCTAAGGTCAAATTCGAAGAACTCGTAAAGATCATGACCAAAGCGGATTGCGAATTGGTCGGTATCAAGCTCTAAAAAATATTCTAAAACAATAATATTCGCGGGCGGTTCGCTCGCGAAGTCGACTTAAAAAAGCTCGCGACCAAAGTTGCGCTCCATAGGAAACAACTGTGAGTTTCCTTTTCGCTGCAATCTCTCGCGGTAAATCCGTTCATTCTGATTTTCTAATATTTTATCTTTCTTCCTTCTCAAGAATTTTCTTCGAAACTTTAGAGGGAGGAAAACGTCGTCTTTTAGAAAATTCTAAAGTATCTTTTGCGAAGCTCGCACATTTTGTTTTGGGAAAATCTATTTGAAAATTAGGCAGGTTTCTCGAAGGGATTTTCGATCAAAAAAGCGCACGAGATTTTCGATACAATCGCTATCGCGGGGAGCGCCAAAAACAAAGAAGCGTTGTCCGAGGAAGTTAGTTCGAAGATTCGATTCTTGATTCCGCAATTTTAGAATTTTTAGGAATGTTTGTTCGTGAAAAACTTTCCAGAAAAAAGAGATTCCATTTCTAAAAATTGAAAGTTCGTTGTTTCAAAAGTTTAAAATGGACTTGCAAAACCTGTGATACGATTGTCGGATCAAATTTTCTGTCAAAATGAAAGGCTGTCGTTGTTCCGACAATCTTCCGTGAAAGTCGCGCGCCCCACCCTGATTTTGGGTGGTGGAGGCGGGTTCGCGGGAAAACTCGGGAGAGTTTTCTCTATCAGAAAATTCTATTTTTTGCAAGTAAAAAGTTCTCATTCCCTTTTTGTAGGAACTCCTACAAAAAGAATTCTACATTTAAAATTTGATTTTTCGAAAGGGAGCGTTTGTGAGGGATGAAATTCCTAACCCCAGCCTTCACCGCCGTCGACGTCGGCCCAAAGATACCAGGAAAGAATGGTTCGGTAAGGAGAAAAGGATTTCAGAAATTCCTGGATTTCCTTTTTATTATCCTTTGAAATTCCGTAGTGTTTTTCCATCGACTTTCGAAGAATCAAATCGTTGATCGAAAAATGATCCCAGCGATCGAGCGCAAAGATCAAAACCATTTCAGCGGTCCAAGGCCCCACACCTTTCAAGGAACAAAGGAGTTCTAATACATTCGAATCTTCTAATTTATGAAGTTTAGAATCGGAGATGACCCGACTTTGATAAGCCTCTGCGACTCTTTTGATCGTTTCGGTTTTCGCCTGAGAAACTCCGATCTTTCTCAAGTCCTCGTTTTGGATTTGGAGAATTTTTTCAGGAGGAGGAATCTTTTTCGTTTCGGCAAGGGCAATCAATCTTCTTTCAAAAGTAAGCGCGACCTTCGTAGAGAGTTGTTGTCCCAAAACGGATTTAATAAGAACCTGATAAGGAGAACCGATCGTTTGTAAATTGCAAGGCCCGACCCCGTCGATCAGAGTTTTTGTGATCGAATCTTTTTTTCGGAGCCAGTTTGTAGCTTTTTTGAGCCGGGAATCTCTGTCCTCGTCGTTCCGGAAGGAAGTAACTCCGGAACTCGAAGGCTTCTTTGATTTTTTTGAGGGAGCCATTCCGATCCAGGAAAGACGCGTTATGCTCTTTTCTTGAGCTTGTTTTCCATCTGAGATTTTTTTCTATAAATATGAACGAGCTTTTCCAGTTCCACAAGATCCGTACAACTGAGTTTCCCTTGATCCAGTTTGATCCACTTATTCTTAGTAAGAAGATCCAAAACCAAATTTTCGTCTTTCGGATACGATAGACCGACCATTTTGATCAAGTCCTTGGTCCCGATTTCAAAGTTATACGACACCTTCGGAGTGATCTTAATCCGATTCTTCTCGACTAAAGTAAGAAGAGTATCCGCGATTCTTCCTTGTGGATCGTTGATCATCAAGTTCGCCAATTGTTTATAAGCGGTCCAGATTCTTTCCGAAAGAAGGGTGATCAGACGAGTCGCCAATTGAGGCTGAGCCTTCACCATTCCTTCGAAGTTCGCCTTGTTGATCGCAAGAAGTTGAACCTGACCCCACGCGATCGCGGAAGCTGATCTCGGTTTATTATCCAAGAGAGCCATCTCCCCGAAAATGTCCCCGTTCTGAAGAACCGCGAGTAACACTTCGTTTTTATCCACGATCTTGGTGATTTTCACCTTACCGTTTTGAATGATATACAATTCTCTTCCCGGTTCGTGCTCGCAGAAAATCATCTCGTTGTCGGCGTACATCCGATTGAACTTCGTAAGATCGATCGGAGGCGACTGCATCGGCTGATTCATCGTCTGGAGTTTTAACTTTGCTTGAGTGGCGAACGGGCCGTTCGGAAGATATTGAAGGTATTTCTGAAACGCATAGGCTGCGTGCGGGTTATTCTTTTGATTGAAGTAGTTTTCCCCGATATTATAAAGTTCGTTCGGATCTTCTTCCACTGCGGAGCGGAATGTAAGACGAGTGATCGTCTGGTCGAACTGACGGAGTTTCATTGAGAAGTAGCGGATGATTTTCATCGCCACCGGAGTGTTTCTCTGAATGAGAGTTCCGAATTGATCGTAACTCACTTCAATGACGGAGACGTCCGTGAGTGCGACCGCAGATTCGATCTGGGCGTGTTGACTCATCGCCGCCACGACTCCGAAAAAGTCTCCCGGACCTTGAACGGAATTAGGATCTTCTCCTACTACGGGGTTCTCACGTCCTATTTTTACCTTACCCTCGCGGATTATAAAGAAGCTAGGCGAATCTTTTTTTCCCTCTACGATAATGTAGGAGCCTTTCTGAAAGTTTACGATTTGGAAGATGCCTGTGGACATGCTGTTGGGTTAGTATTTTTTTTGAAAATCAGAGTTCAACTGTTTTCATTATCGGATTTTAGGAATCCAATCTCCAAAAAAAGAACTACTTTTCTCCACATTCTGACATTTCCGTCTTGGATCCGCTTAAAATCTCCCATTCGGAGAGCTCCAAAGAGGCTTTTTCGGCGAGTTCCCGGGAAAACGACTGGGTGCAGATGGATTTGAAAACCTCTCTCGCTTTACTTTCTTCGCCGATCTCAAGATAGAGTTTTCCCGCTTCAAAAAAGGCGTTCAAACCTTGGGAAGAAGTCGGTTCTTCCGAGTATTGGTGAAGACTGATTTCGAGGATTTTTTCCGGGCGGCCCAGTCTGGAATAGTTATTTTTTAAGACCTGATAAGCCTTGGATTTGAATTTGCTGGAAGGATAAAGAATCAGGAAACTTTTAATTTCTTCGATCGATTTGTGAAATTTGCGGTCTTTGTAGGCTTCTTCCGCGATTCTGAGGAGATTTTGCGCTTGGATTTCCTGGAGCGGACTCGCTTCGGAGTGAAGAGAATTGGAGAGAGAAAACCAAGCGAAAATGAGAAAAAAAATGAAAACATAAAAACCTTTGGCCTGCAAGATAATCTCCGAAGGAAGAATTTCCCTATTAAAGATTATCTGCAGAATTACCGAAAAGGTTGATCACTTTTTCTTATCGATTGTCTTCCGATGGTGTTCACAGAGTCTGTAGAGTTTGCCGGAAGAGGGATTCTTCTTGCCAACTTTAGTTCCGCAAACAATACAAAGGCCGTTGTTTCTTCTTCTTTGATACAAGAGCTGTACTCTTTCCGCTCCGGAAAGGTTATACTTACTTACTTGTATTCTGAATCCTTTATATAGATAATTCCCCACTGCATCAATGGATTGAGATTTTACTCCTGTTACCAGGGACTCAAGATCGTCGTTCGAGATTTTTTTTGGTTTCATACATTTATTTGAGACGAAATCACCTAATTAAAATTACAGAAAAAAATGCGCGTTAGATCTTTTTTTAAAAAACAATTCAAAAAAAGGAAAATTCTTTGAAGCGGGATCGTAGAACGAAAGCCATTGATTTGAAATAATTTGTTTCCAGATGTGGAACGCTTTGCTCGGGAGATCACTACAATGAGCGGTCCTTAGGATAGAAAACGGATTCAAATTCATTCCAAATCGATCGTAACGAAATCGGTGTTTGGCGGACAGGAAAGGGTTAAAAACGGCTAAAAGCTTGCAAAAATCGAGTGGATCCAATAAAATTAAAGAGTCAATTTCACAAAAAGAAACGAAGGAGGTCTTTCCATGAAGAATGAACATTTGTATCCTCATGATAAAATTCAGTATGGACTCGAAAATCGAAATCGTCTTTCCCGCGGGATTCATTCTGTATATAGGGTATTTCACCCTATTCTAATCTTGAGCGTATTATTTTCGATGATCGCCTGCAAGCCGAGTCCGAAAGACCAAGTGCAAAAGATATTATCCGATAAACAGATTCCGGTGGAAGAGAAAATCCGGCAGACTTCGTTCTTACTTTTGGGAGATCGATTGAAAGAAATCGAAATCGCTCCCGGCGATATCTCCGGAAGCGGAGCTGTGAAAGTTACTTTAGCGGTGGGGGGAAACTCGGCGCTTACGTTTTTAGGACAAAAAGAATACAAGGAAAGAATGAAATTAGAAATCGCACTTCTTTCTTTTCGACTCTTACAAACTTTAAAGAATCTTCCGATTGAAAGCATTCGAGTCAGTATCATAAAGCCGTATTACGTAAAAAATTCTCCGACGGAATCGATAGAAGAATTCGAAGTTTTTCGGGCAAGGATGGAGAAGACTTCCATGAATTCGATCCAAGGTTTCGAAACTGTCGATTCCTTTGCGGCGGATTCTTACGATTCGCCTGATCCGGCAGTTTTGGATGTCATGGTTCAGATCGTTCGTTCTTGGAAAGTGGAACTGGACGAGTTGAATCGAGTGGAAGTGAATTAAAATCGCGCGGACTTTCTTGCCGGAATCGGCTGTTCTGATTCGATATGTGGAATTCTGAAGTGAGAAGTTCAGCTTGTGTGTATGAAGAATTGGATCTTCAGATGATTGTAAATTTAAAACAAACCATAAACTGTTTATAAATGATTTTTTTGAAACGGTAAGAAACGTTCCAACGGAAGGTTCGATTTGGAACGTTTATAAAATAGAATTTTCAAGAATGTCTTTTTCAAAAAATAGATCCTTTCATCGAGACAAGCGTGTTTTTGCTTTTTCCGACAAACAAAGTGCTCCTGTAAAAAAACTTGAAAACGGACTTTAAGTCCGTTTGAGATGGAATTTCGGAAGGACTTCCATTTTTTAGAATCTTCATTCTCCCTAAAAATTTTCGATCCTGCGCGCGGAAGTTTTAAATATTCCGAATCAGAATAATTAATGTTTTTTGAATATTCAAATTTTATTTTATGATTTGTGAATTCTGAAAAAAGAATTTATTTCACATTTTTATTTTTTGTTTGTCATATTTTTTACGGTTCTGGCAAATGTTTCCGAATTTAAAAGGGAGGTTTGTTGCAATGACCATAGAAAAGAAAAATTTGAAAGCCTTGGAATCGGGAAAAGTTCTAATCGATTCTGAAATGGAACGTCTTAGGGATGCCTGCAGAAGCAATCCGTTACACTATACTTGGATAAGAATTTTATTCTCTCTCGGTTTAAGACCGGAAGAATTGATTTCCATTCTTGTAAAAGACGTAGACGTCGAGAATCGAATATTACGAATTCGTGGTTTGAACGGAAATCGTCCTTTGGTAATTCCAGGATGTTTATTAAAGGATTTTTACGGCGCTCTTCGATCAAAATCTTCCGAAGACTTCCTGTTTTCCGGAAGAAAAGGAAAACTCCATAGAAGAACGATACAAAAACTTCTTCAAAAGATAGAAATCAAAACCGGAATCGAGATCACTTTTCCGATCATTCGAAGAACGATCGCGGTTCGAATGTATAAACACGGCATTTCCATCGCATACATTTCCTTCTATCTCGGATATAAGACTCGAAGGGCGACCTATAAATTGATTGGGAAAAACGGAAAGAGCGACCAGGTAAAAATATTTTCCATCGAAGAAATTATAGACGTTGGAGCTTAAAAATGAGTTGTAAACGCGTTCTGAACGCTTAATTTAGTCCTAATTCTCCAAAAGGAAGCCATCTTTGGAAATCAAGACGAAAAAGATCGGTAAGCATACTCTAGTTGCTCTCAACGGAAGGCTGGATATCGGACATTCAGACGAAGTCGAAGCAAAATTACTGGATGATGTTCAGTCCGGCCAGGGCGATATTTTGATAAACCTGGAAAATATTTCATACATCTCCTCTTCCGGAATTCGTATCTTTGTGGGTATGGTCCGTGAGTTGGAAAAGCAAGGAAGGAAGTTGAAACTTTGTTGTATCACTCCTCCCGTAAAGAAAGTATTCGACGTGGTCGAACTGCTGGATCTGTTTGAAGTCTACGAAACAGAAAGCGCGGCTCTCGATTCGCTAACCTAAAATCCGGGAAATTTTCCCGGATTTCCCTCGGGTCTATGTCCCGGAAATTTCTTGCCAAACTGATTCCCCTCAACGCAGTTCCTCTGGCGCTGCTGTTTCTCGTCGTTTTTATTTTTCTTTGGGTTCCTCAAAACGACCGATTAGAATTTCCGCCGGTTTGGCCGGACGAGGTTCTTTTCTATTCTCCTTCTCAGGATTTCGCAAATTTTGGAACTTTGAGAACGAACGTTTTGGAAGGTCTCATTCCGGGAATGGAAGAGATTACCTTGTGGATGCCCCCGCTCTATTTTTTTTCGGGCGGGTTCTGGTTGAAATACATCGCGCAGGGTTTGGAAGGACTGCGTCTTTTTACTTCGATAACGGCGGCGTTTTCCATTCTTATCTTCTATGGAATTTTAAAAAGAATCGGCTTCTCTTCTTTCTCCGCGCTTTTTTCCTGTCTTCTCCTCGCATCCGATCTTCTTTTTTTGAGAGTAGGAATGATGGCGAGAATGGAAGCCCTCTGTCTGTTCTTTGCGTTAGGCAGTCTTTTTTTTCTCGTTCGAAGCGCATTGGAAGAATCTCCGGAAAAAGTAAGTTGGACCGAAGGAGCCGCCTCCGGTGTTTTGCTCGGGCTTTCTTTCCTCTCTCATCCTTTCGGAGCCGTTTTCGGAATTCCTTCCCTGTATCTTCTTTGGAGAAGGGGTTCGTTGTTACAGCCTTTGTTTTGGCTGGGAGGAATGCTTCCGTTGTTCGTATGGTTTGTATGGTTGTTTCCAAAATGGGACCTATTTTTATTTCAATTCGGATTGCAGTTCGGAAGAAAGAAGGAACTCTTTTCGGTTTTTTCCATGATCACAAAGATCAAAATTCTCATCGGAGGATATGAGAATCCGGGAGTGAGAATTCTATTCTATATTTTTCTTTTGGCGGGAATCGGAATCAATCGAAGACTTTTAAAGGAAAAAAAGGAACGTTTTCTATTTCTGTTTGTATGGATTTTCGGGACGCTCGCGTTCCTTTTTCTTTCCACGGAATTTTATTATGTGATGTATCTTACGATTCCGATTTCCGCGTTAGGCGGAATTCTTTTGGAAGATTCCGATCGTAAGAGGGTAGTTTATACGGGTTCGGGACTTCTGTTCTGCAACTTGATCGTTCTTTTTCTCGCTTATCGAAAGGTGGGATTTCTGAATCCAGAGTTCGATCTTGGAAAAAAGTTTTCCGAAGAAATTGCAATCGAACTCAAGTATTCTAAAAAAGTCTATATCCAAGCGATTCCAGATCCGTATTTTTATCTGAGAGAGAAATATCCGAATATGCAGGTTTTGGAATTCATTCCCGGAGAGCTCCCCGTTCCTCCGGAAATGTTTTCGCGAACTTTGGATTCCATCGATACTTTTGTTTTCAGCGAAGGAACGAAAAGAAACGATACAATCGATTCTTATCTAAAGGAGAATTCTTCCTCCTTTTACAAAAAGAACGTTTCCGTTTCGCCTTCGACCACTCGAAAGCTCGTACGCGCTCAGGCGGAGATCTATTTACGGAAAAAGAAATGAATTCTTTTCGGTCTAAAAAAATTCTTTTGATCGCGTTTGGTTTCGTTTTTTTCTTCGTATCCTGCGTTGGAAAAGAATCCGATCGACAAGGGCTTTCGGCGCTTTTACCGCTGATCGGTCCGCTCTTAAAAGTCGGAATCATCGGTGATTCTTTATCTCAGAGGTCGGACGGTTTCGGTTTGAGAGAAAAGTTAGGAACAAGATTTACGGTCACGGATTATTCCGTTTCAGGAAGATCCGTTCCGGGTTGGAACGACGTCGTAGGAACGGCGCTCACGGAACGACAGGATCTTTTGATTTTAGAATTGGGAACAAACGACGTTTCCAGTTATCCGATCGATCAATTTCCGGGAAACTTTGAAATTCTTCTGAACTCAATTCAAACGGCGAGTAACGCGGCGATTCTTGTGACAGTTTTACCGCCGACGATTCAACCCGGTTACCGAGCCAATATTCTCCAAATCAATCCTTACTTAAAAAGTCTTTCGTCCCGTTATTTGATCGCGGATATGGAAACCGTCTTTTTAGAAACCGAAAAAACGATTCCCTTATATCCGCAGATCGATCCGATTCATCCGAACCCGGCCGGTTACGATCTAATGGGAACCGTATACGCGGACTCGATTCGAAAAATTTACTTTAAATAAAATTCAATTATTGTTATATTCGCAATTAAGAATGAACGGATTGAATACCTGTGCGACGTAAAGTCTTCCGTCGAACGGAATCGCGGTGCTTCCCGCGGAAATCAAATCTCCCGGCGTGGCGAAAATTTCTTGAAAACTTCCGTCTTGAGAAATTCTAAAAACCTGAGTCGGCGCGTGATAGTTCTCGTTTAACATGTGTCTGATGAATCGATAGGTGGAACCGTGGCCTACTACGAAAATTCTTCCTTTAGAATCGAGTTCCAGATTGTCCGTTCCCGAATCCAGAAAGATCTTTTCGGCCTGACCGAGAACCGGCTTTCCGTCCGTTCTCTGGATCGGAAAACGATATACGCTTCGGTCCGCAAAACCCGATCGATATAAAAATTCTTCTCCCTGAGAATCCTTTGTGTGCAGGATTCCGTTTCCATAGGAAAGGGGATTGTTCAAGTTCGACCAAGATTTTCCGTCGTAGTAAGCGATGTCGGCTCGTTTCAATCCGAGGAGATCGTCCCAGAAAAGATACCGGAAGAATCCTCCGGCGCCGTGATCGTTCGAGACGTAGATTTCGTTTTCGGCGACTACGTGTAAATCGTTCGGACTCGTGATCAGTGGATCGGTAAGAGTTCCTACATGGGACCATTCTTTCCCCTTACGTTCGAATATCTCGATATTATGTTTTTTATAAAGGGTCGGATGAGAGATCACGTAAAGACGATAGAGGTCCTTTGTTTTGAGGATGCTCATCCCGTGAGGTCGGAACTCCGGAGGAAATTGCACTGGGAGTTCTTTCGGAACCGATGAAGTTTTGAGGTCGATCCAGAAGATCTTTCCGGTCTGATCGGAGATTCTCCTCTCGTGACTGGAGACATAAAGAATCTTCTCTTCGGCGTCCAAGGCTAAGTCTTCGGGACCGGGAAGTCCTTCGATTCTGCTGCAAGCGTTTCCCGAAGGCCCAGCCGATTTGATGTCCGCGCCGCAGTTGAGAAGGACGAGAAGAAAAAGAAACGCCGCAGCGATTCGGAAATTGAGGGAGTTCCCACAGAGAAGGGTTTGTTTTAGGAAAGAAAGCTGTTTCATATTGTTTGACGGTCCTATTTTCGCGAAACTTTGGTGACCTTTCCCCGGAGATGATTTGGATCTCAAGCTGGATTGTCGGAGGTACGACAGATTTCCGTAAAAGTCGCGAGCCCCACCCTGATTTTGGGTGGCGGGGTGGGGGGTGGAAAACTCGGGAGACTTTCCTCTATCACAAAACCATTATTTTGCAAGCGAAAGTCCGTCCTCTTCCCGTAGGAACTCCTACACCAAGTTGGCCGTTTGAACTCCGTATTTTTAAATTTTTAAAAAGGATTTCCTGAAACTTTGGGATGAAGCAAGGAAAAAACTTAAAAAAAATGTTTGCTATTTTTATGCACTGCACAAAAATAGTTTTAGAGATCCTCTAAAACGAATTGAGAGGTTGCCGTATGGAAAAAAACAAATTAAACGACATAATCAACGCAGGGATCGGCGCAGTTCAAACCTCCCGCGAGATTTTCGACAAACTAGTAGATGATTTAAACGATGGAAAGGAAAAGATCGAGGAACGATTCGATCAGCTCAAAGCTCAGGGTGAAAAAGACATGAGCGACAACGCCCTAAAATTGAAAGTCAATCTTGCATGGGGATTGGTTCGGTTCGAAGAGATCCGAGACAACATTCTGAATCATTTCATTAAGAAATAAGGCTCTTGCGCTGGAGCGAGGTTTTATTTCTTACTCTCTGGTCTTTGATTTCCGCCGGAGAGATTCATTCTAAGGAAATTACACTATTCTCACACTTCATTGATTCCTCTCCCTCCGTCACAGGGGAGAGGATTCTTCTCAAACAAAACTTCACACCGGCATCCACCTTCAAATACTGGATCTCTCTTTTTCTAATCGAAAAGAATCTGCTTTACCCGAACTTTCAAAAAATCAGTTCTGAAAAACACATTCCACGTTCACCGCGGGCCCTGGATCTGCGGGAGGCGATGTTATATTCTTCCAATTCTTTTTTTCTTTCCTTCTTCGAGGAAGATCCGAATCTTTACGAAGAACTTCAAGATTTTCTAATACGAATCGGATTCGTTACCGACGTTTATAAAAATCCGTTTCTCAATCGGAAGAACATTTATCTTTCTCCTGCGATCGAAAAATCTCCGGAATCACAACATAACTTTCTCGTTTCATTCTTAAAAGACGAAGGCCGTTCCCGAGGTGTTTCTCCGAAGACGTTTCAGTTCTGGAAAGAATCCGCTTATTGGTCCGAATGCGATTCTCAAAATTCGAAAGTTTACGGAAAAACAGGATCGCTCGGCGGAGCGTTTTGGTTTTTAGGTTTTTTAGAAAAGAGACAAAGTTTTTGGGAGAATCAAATCCGAAAACTTCCGAAAAGTTATTCGGTCGTCACGGTTTTACAAACGGGGGATGGAGCTTCGAGAGAAGGTGCGATCCGTTCTTTCTATCGTAACGCTGGCTGCGAAAACGAGATCGAAAAAGTTTTGAAAAGAATCTCGGAGTGACTGGATTCGAACCAGCGACCCCTTCCCCCCCAGAGAAGTGCGCTACCACTGCGCTACACCCCGATTCTTAAATAATACTGTAAGAATTTTGGAAAAGGTTCTTCTGTAAACTGAAAAAAGCGAGGAACTTTAACAGAGAAAATCCGGACAAAGAAACCAGATGATTTGTCCGTCTAAAAATTTTTCTCTCGGAACGTTGACTGCTAACGCTGAACCGGGAGAAAAAAGAAAACTCTTTCCAACTCCGCCGATTCCTAAAAGTTTTTCGGCAAAGATGGAAACGTCCGGACTATGACCTACGATTAAAATCGTATCCGAGTTGGAAAAACTTTTGATCAAAGGACAAACACGGGACATATCTTGACCCGCTTCCAAATCCTCTAAGGATTCCGTTTCTTGTTCTGGATGGAGAATGTCCGTATAAATTTTTGCGGTATCGGTCGTACGTTTGTATGGACTGTGATAGATTTTCGTTACCTTAAATCCGACCTGAAAGAATCGCGCCATCTTTTGAACGTCGGCGACTCCCTTGGAAGTAAGAGGCCTGGATCGGTCCGTACCGTCTGGAGAATTCGGTTCCGCTTCTCCGTGTCTCGCAATAATTATCTTCATGTTTTCAGAGGATGGACCGGGAACAAGTTCCCTAAAATCACCGAGCCTTCTCCCGCTGGAACCTTCGTTTGCAAAAAAGGTCCAATCGTTCTATATTCTTAACCTTTCATCCGGCGGGATTCTTTCAAAGAACCTAAAGGTTCTGGACCCCGCGGACCGGTTTGTTAGAAAAGGCTCTGATTCCAAGGAAAAGTGCATGTCCGAATTTGCAATTGAAATCGATTCGATACAAAAAAAATACAAAGAACAAAACGCTCTCAAAGGAATCTCGTTCCGAGTACCTAAGGGATCCGTCTTCGGGCTCTTAGGTCCGAACGGCGCCGGTAAAACCAGCTTGGTTCGAATCCTTATGGGATTTTCCAAACAAACCTCGGGAAACTTCCATTTATTTGGACTTCCCTTTTCGCCGAACCTTCGCAAAAGAATCGGTTATCTTCCGGAAAAAGTTTCGATTCCGGGCTTTTTGACAGGAGAAGAATTTCTAACTTTCAGCGGAAAGTTAGCCGGAATCAGAGGCTCCGAGATCCAAAAAAAGTCAAAGGCCCTTCTGGAAAAAACCGGAATAGCGGACGCGGCCTCCAAAAAAGTGGCAGGCTACTCCAAAGGAATGTTACAAAGGCTCGGTC
>NZ_NPDU01000035.1 GCF_002811985.1 Leptospira adleri | reverse complement strand
AGCTCCCCCTACTCACCCGGACATTGATTCTTTGCATTTGCTTTTTTCCCGGGCTCGGCTGATATAAAGTTTTCTCCGCTTTATTTCCTAAACGATTTATTGCAGTAAGATATTTCGCATATCTCTTCAAAAGGAGAGGAATTCTTTTCGGGAGATTTCCCCTTTCTTTTTCGCCAAGACAAGACAACGTATGTTTCGGAACGAGCAAGGTCACCACTTCCATCCGATTGTCTTGAAGAACGGATTGAATTTCATGATCAGAATTTAGAAGCAAAATCCCCATACCAAAAACGGTTCTCGAGTTCGTTTTCAAGAAACATTTTTAGGAGAAAAAATTCATAAATAAGAATTTTTTTAACCCCTATCGATTCAAAAATTTTGTGGAAAATCCACTCTAATACAATCCTCATCAAAAATAATAGATCAAATCAGAAAACTTTATGAAAGATAGAATTCAACTCATCCACGGAGACATTACCAAACTAAAGGTGGATGCGATCGTAAACGCGGCCAATAATTCTTTGTTAGGCGGAGGTGGGGTGGACGGAGCGATCCACAACGCTGGAGGTCCGGAAATATTGGAAGAATGCTATAAGATCCGAAACAAACAAGGAAATTGCAAAACCGGAGAGGCCGTAATTACAAAGGCCGGCAAACTCCAAGCAAAATTTGTGATCCACACCGTAGGCCCGATTTGGTACGGAGGAAAAAAGAACGAAGATGAACTATTAAAAAACGCTTATACAAATAGTCTTCTCTTAGCAAAAGAATACTCGATTCTTACGATCGCTTTTCCCAATATCAGCACGGGAATTTATAATTTTCCTAAGGAAAGAGCCGCAAAGATAGCGGTTCATTCGGTGCTCGATTTTCTGAAAAACGACGGCAAGTTCGAAAAAATATTCTTCGTTTGTTTTGATTCTGAAAATTTTAAAATTTATGAAGGTCTGCTTTGAAATTAGGTTCCCATTCAAATTTAAGGAGAATTCATCGATTTGTTCACGAATTTCAGCCTTTTTAAGTAAGTTTAAACAGAACATTCGTTCTGTTTTAGAGCGATTCTACAATCTATCGCTTGAAAAAAACCTTTCCTCCTCACATAGCTGTTTTAAACAGGTTCTATTCCATTGAAAATCCAAGAATTGGTATAGTTTCATGAGAGAGATAAAAACAGTAACAGTATTAGGCGCTAACGGTACAATGGGCGCCGGGTCAGCAGCAATCGTTGCTTCCTTTGGGAAGGCAAAAGTCCACATGCTTGCAAGGGACATAAGCAAAGCGAAAGAAGGTATTGAGAAAGCGATCGGTTCAGTGAAGACGGATACGATTCGACCAAGACTCATTCCCGGTTCTTACGATGCGGATCTCGAAAAAGCGGTAGCGGAATCCGACTGGGTCTTCGAACTCGTTGCGGAAAGTTATGAAGTAAAAGAACCGATCAACAAAAGAATCGCGAGCTCCAGAAGACCTGGGACTATCGTTTCCACAGTATCTTCCGGACTTTCCATCGAAAGACTTTCAAAGGCATTCGATGAAGACGGACAAAAGCATTATTTTGGAACCCACTTCTTCAACCCTCCATACAAGATGATTCTTTGCGAACTCGTTTCGCATAAAGGATCCGATAAAAAAGTTCTCAAACAACTCGGCGAATATCTGGATAAGGTTTTAGGCCGCGCAGTCGTTTACACAAATGATACTCCTGCGTTTGCCGGAAACAGAATCGGATTTCAGCTCATCAACGAAGTCGCTCAAATCGCGGAAAAGTATTCCGATAAAGGCGGGATCGCTCTTATGGACGCGATCATGAGCGGTTATACGGGAAGAGCGATGGCTCCTCTGGACACCGCGGATTTCGTAGGACTGGACGTTCACAAAGCGATCGTGGACAACCTCTATGAAATGACAAAAGACGCGGCGCATTCTACTTTTAAAATGCCGGGTTACTTCCAAAAGTTAATCGATAAAGGCGATCTCGGACGAAAAGCAGGCGGCGGCCTTTACAAGATGTCCAAAACTCCGGACGGCAAGAAAGAAAAGTTAGTCTATAATATAGGCGCGGATCTTTACGAACCACTTCCAAAATTCGATATCGAATTCATTCGCCAGGCGAACAGAAGAATTTCCGAAGCGGATTATATCGGCGCTATGAATATCGTAAAGGAAGCGAAAGGTTTCGAAGCTGATCTCGCGAGATATTTCATCGCAAGATACGTTAGTTATTCTCTTTCGATCGTTGGCGAAGTCGTAGATACGAAAGAGATGGCGGATCTCGCGATGGGAACCGGGTTCAACTGGGCTCCGGCTTCTGCGTTTGTCGATTTCTTAGGCGGACCTAAGGACACGATTCAACTGATCGAAAAAGCAAAACTTCCGGTTCCTGAAGTATTAGCCAAAGCGAAACCAGGGAAACCGTTTTACGAGCTGAAGGAAAAACTTGACGCTCGATCACTTTTCAAAGGATAATTAGGGAGGCAGGTATCACCATGAGCGAGAAAATTTACATACTCGGCGGGGAACAGACCGATTTTCAAAGGAACTGGACCAAAGAAGGAAAAACCTTCATGTCCTTGATGCGCGAAGCTGTTCAAGACGGTTTAGCCGCAGTGGGAATCACACCCGATGAACTCAAAAAACTCAATAAACAAAATAGAATCGGAATTTTCGTAGGAAACTTCGATGCGGAACAATACGCGACTCAAGGTCACTTGGGCGCATTCTTAACCGAAGTCGATCCTGCGTTCTACGGAATTCCCGGCGGACGTTTTGAAGCCGCTTGTGCTTCCGGCTCGATCGCACTCGACGCCGCAGCCACAAAGATCCGCGCGAAAGACTACGACGTTGCCATCGTTCTTGGAATCGAGATCATGAAAACCGTAAGTTCTTCCGTAGGTGGAGACTTTTTAGGAACAGCCGCTTATTACGAAAAAGAAGCGAAGGGAGTTCAATTTCCTTTCCCGAAACTTTTCGGAAAACTTGCAGACGTTATTCTGGAAAGATACAAACTTCCGGAACAAAGATTCATGGGAGCGTTAGCCGAAATCTCTAGAATCAACTACGACAACGCGAAGAGAAACCCGAAAGCTCAAACCCGTTCTTGGTTCATGAACAAAGAACACGCAAACGCACGCGGCGGAGAATACAACATGGCCGTGGGTGGAAGACTTTGCATCACCGATTGTTCTCAAGTAACCGATGGTGCGGCGATGGTGGTTCTCGCGAATAAATCTTATACCGAAGAATACGCTAAAAAAAGAGGCAAGAAGATCAACACGATCCCAAGGCTGAAAGGCTGGGGACACCGAGTTGCTCCGATCACCTTTGACGCAAAGGTCGCCGAATCTAAAGGAGACAAATACATTCTCCCTTGGACCAGACAAACCGTAAAAGACGCGTATGACAGAGCGGAACTTGGAGTAAAAGACATCGACGTTTTTGAAACTCACGACTGTTTCACTTCTTCCGAATATGCAGCGATTTCCGCTTTCGGAATCACGCAGCCCGGAAAAGAACACGAGGCAATCGAAGACGGAATCATCGATATCAACGGTAAAAAGCCGATCAATCCGTCCGGTGGACTCATCGGAGTGGGGCACCCTGTCGGCGCTTCCGGAGTTCGAATGATGCTCGACCTTTACAAGCAAGTCACCGGTACCGCCGGAAACTACCAAGTAGAAGGCGCTAAAAACGGATTGATGCTGAACATCGGCGGATCCGCAACGACTAACGTGGTTTTCATCGTAGGAAAGTAAAATGAGCTTAAAGACTGCAAAAGATTGGAATCAATTTCTTTTAAGGCTGTTTATCGCCTTTGGTTTTTGGGAAGTGATCTCCGTACCTCTTCGCAGTCTTTTGTTCTCCCGCTTTTACTACGACCCTGCCTATAAATCCTTTTTCCAATCCGTTGGAATGATTTTATGGGTAGGGCCGATCGTCGCTGATCTGATCCAAGTTTTCTTTTTAGGAATTATCATTCGCCTTGCGAAAGATTCCTTACCGACCGGAATTGTCGGCGGGTTGATCGTAGCAGTTTGTTTTTCGTTGGCGGCTTATGTGGGACCTGCGATCTCCATTCTAAACTTTATCAACGTTTTACCAAGTATGATTGTTTGGCTTTGGGTTTTCTCGCAATTTCTTCTCACTCTCATTTCTTCTTTAATCCTGACCTATTCAGCGGAAGAAGAACTTTAATCGGTTTTTTTCGGTTTAGTTAAGGACTTCTTTCTTTTTGCAGGAGTTCCCACATTTCGGGATTCAAAAATCGGACTTGCTGAAAGTTTAATTTTGTGGTAGAGGAAAATTTCCAGGGTCTTCCCACTAAACTCCGCACCTTGCTCTCTACGGATCGCTCGTCACCCCATCACCCAAGATTAAGGCGGGGCGAAGTTTGTTTTACGAAAGATTCTGTAGGAACTCCTATAAATCCTGTATCGCCCCGCTCGACACTTACTTCAACGTCCTTTCTTCATCGGATTTCTTCTTTGAAACCGAATAGCCGTTTTTGAATGCTCCCTCGAAAACAGTCCAGTAGGAACCTTGATAATACGAAAATCTACAGTTGTTTCAACTTCGATTTTCGTATTTCTGAGCTTCAGAGTAATTTTTGCCGCGGGCGTGCCTCTGCGAAATCTTCTCTTGCTTCTTGCACAGAGTCGCGCTCTCCCCTAACTCAATATTCTCCTACAGGTCGAAATATAAGGGTCGACAAATTTAATTCGATTCTTATAATATTCCATTTTCTTAATGCCAATTTTTTGACCCCGTATAGATCGATCATGCGGGAGATGTAGGAACTACCACAGATTCCCTGAGAAGTTATCGGATGCTCGAATCAACTTCTTTGTTGTGCGAAGTTCTTAGAAGTTCTCATTATAATCTGAATTCTTTTGTGCGAATTTTCTCAGGATTCTTTGACCTAATTTGAAGAGGTTTTCCGTATTTTTACCTGGATGTCTTGAAAAAATCCGGAGAAAAATCTATGGGAATCTATATTAAATTAGTTTTAAGCCTTTTGTTGGCTTTTCCCTTACTATCCTCTTGTTCCACAGACAAAGGAGATAAAAATACTTCGGATCTTCTTTTACTATTATTGTTTCAGGGTCGAGTTGAAAACTACGACCGTGACGTTCAAATCATAACTCATACGATGGTATCATCGCCCGGCGTTGCTTATGATACCAACTATTCGGATGAAGATTTAAACTTTATTAAAGATCTTATAGTAGCTGAAATTGCAAGGTATCCAAGAGGATATTTTATCAAGGCTCGCGCGGAAAGAATAGTGTTCACGCGGAATCTAACAGCGAATTCGTTTGGTGCTGCCGGGGGCTATCAAAACCTGAAGATAATATTATATTTATAGACGTTGCGGACGGGATAAAATCCCGCTCAATGACAAATCCTAACTTATTTAGTGCAACCAGGTTATCAAAAACGATACACCATGAAATTACACACAATATGGATGATGTGATGAGATATTATTGGGATCCAAAATGGCAATCGTTAAACCCGCCTTCCTTTCAATACGGAAGTTATCAATATTCTTCCAGTCCGCGTCGTTTCACTAATCCCAACGTCCCTTTAACTCCAGTTTGGAATCCCATTGACGGTTTTGTAAGCGAATATGCCACATCGAATTTTGCGGAGGACAGAGCGGATGTCGGTGGCGCTATTCAAGGACGTCAATTTTCTTATTTAAACGAAATTTGCGCCGTCGATCCGATCGTTGCCGCAAAGGTGCGTTTGACGATCGATGAGATGAACCGTTTTTGGCCCTATCATGGAACGGAGAACACAGCCTGGAAGCGTAGATTCTCCGAGATTCAATGTAATTGACCGAATTCCTTAACAAAAAACGAAATAACATTAGACACCATCGAATGACTCATTTTTAAATCGAAGAATTTTTTCTCCGATTTAAAACGGAGGAAAAGACTCGGCCGCCTTTTTGTGGGACCTTGCGCGATGCGATGATAGATTCTGACAGCTTTTTCTATCAGAAGATTTCATTTTTGCAGATAAAGAATTTCCATTTGTGGGAACTTCCTCAAAACATTTCATAGAATCAGGGTGGTATCGAATCCGACTTGAAAATAACAAAGCGTTAGGCAAAAGCTGCAAGAATAATTCCGTCGATATGCTCCTTTGTCGCAGAGTTCAACCCTAAAGGAGTTCTATTTTTGTCTTGGATTGTAGGAGCTCCAACTTTTAAAAAGTTCGTAAATTCTTGTTCCAAAAAAACGAAGATAAAATCCGCAAAACAATCGCCTGTTTATGATTGAATTTCTATTTAAAAACCGGGTGACCGTCTTTGAATTCTCCCTCAAATATAATTCCGGCGGAATATCTTAATTTTCCGCGGCCATTCGCCAAATCGTTTGCGTAGGTTCCGTCAAAACTTTCTCCGTTTATACAAGTGTAACTGCCCTTTCCCACTTTTCGGTTTTCCTTAAATAATCCCCGAAAGATACATTCCACGTCCGAATCCGGGATGAATTTAGCCCAAGTTTTACATCCCTTTTTATCACAATCCCCGTCCTCGATCCAAGTCCCGTATAAAATTTTTCCGGTTTCAGGATCGGTCCATTGGCCCAAACTTCTTATGGAAGAATTTTTATAAACTCCCGAAAACGTTTCCCGATTTTTGAATTTAACTTCCGCATAACCTTCCAATTTTCCGTTCACAAAAGTACCTTTGCATTCGTTTCCGAAAGAATCGAGAAAAACACCCTTTCCATTTCGGCAATTTCCGGATAAGCAACTCTTTAACGCTAAGGATTGTGGAAGAATGGAGGAAAAACTGAAACAAAAAAGAATGAATACTATTATCTTAAACATGTCGACGGGGAAACTTCCCGAATCTCCCCTCAAAAAAATGGAAGTCTGCGAATCTTATACGGGATATCTTTATTTATTGTTAACAACCTAAAACGGAGAAAAAAACTTCTGGACTATCGGAAATGATTCTAAACAAAACCCGCGTTCGGTCCTTAAAGTAGGAACTCTTAAGCTTTAGGCGTTCATTCGTCTTTATTTCCAAGAGCACTTTTTCTCTGGATTCATTTTTCCGAAAAGTTATACTTTGACCGAAAAATACTTACAGCGCGCACCTCCAAAACATTATTTTACTTTGTCAAAAAGATCAAGCTGAAAGAGCTGTCCCGGTTTTGGGACAACTCTTATATAAATGGAGAAATGGATTTTCGCAACAGAAATTCAAAGAGGAAAAACAAATGAACCGAATTTTAAAATACATTCTTGGAAGTTTTTTAAGCGTAATCGTCTTACTTTCCGTCCTCTACTTCGCCTTTTCAAGACCCAATCAAATTTTAGAATTTAACGATCCCTATCATCAGGACCGCCCTCTCGCAGAAGGATCGAAGATGATGGTTGCCTCCGGTCACCCGCTCGCAACCCGAGTGGCTTTGGAAATTTTGGAAAAAGGAGGAAACGCTGCTGATGCGGGGATTGCCGCATTATTGGTGTTAAACGTGACGCAAGGAGAGGAAGCATCCTTTCCGGGAGTCGCACCTCTTCTCTACTACGACGCAAAAAAACAGGCCGTTGAAAGTTACATCGGAGCCGGGAAGGCCCCTTCCAAAGCCACGATAGAATACTTTCAATCCAGAGGACACAAATACATTCCAACTTTGAAATATAGTTCCCAATTGGTTCCCGCTTCTCCGGATGTAATCGTTGCGCTTTTGAAAAAATACGGAACGATGAGTTTCGGACAAATCAGCGCCCCGGCCATTAAGATTGCCGAGGAAGGCTTTCCGGTTCACAGGATTCTTCTGCGAAATCTGAATATCAACATTTTCAAAAGATTGGGGTTTTCTATTCTTCTTCCTTACAATGCTGAAATTTATCTCGATAAAAAATGGTGGAAGCCCCTTTATCACAAGGAAAAGTTTTCCCGCCCGGCCTTAGGAAGAACGTTACGCGAAATTGCCAACGTAGAATCTCAAGCGATCGCATCAGGCTCAGATCGCAACAAAGCCCTGGAATCGGTTCGAAAGTATTTTTACGAAGGTCCGATCGCGGATAGGATCGTAAAAGCTCACGATCTGAACGACGGAACGATGACCAAATCCGATCTCTCGACATATTCCGGCGCTTGGGAAAAACCGCTTCAAGGAAAATACGGATCTTATACGATCTTTTCCAATCAGACTTGGAACCAAGGAGCCGTTGTTCCGATCGCGCTTCAAATTCTGGAAGGGATCGATTTAAAATCGATGGGCCACAATTCTCCCCAATACATTCACACGGTCGCACAGGCGATCGAGCTCGCAATGTCGGATCGGGAAAAGTATTTCGGAGATCCGTCCTTTGTGAACGTTCCTACGGAGGGACTTCTTAGTAAGGAATACGCGAACGAAAGAAGAAAACTTCTTCAGTCGAACGCTTTCGGTAAAACTCCTCCTTTCGGAAATCCGTTTCAATTTCAAAAAAGAAATCTTTCTTTCAAGGCCGGCATAGATTTAAAGAAGAATTCTTCTCAAACCGGAATTCCAAAAATTCAAATCGATCTTTCCGATGACAAAAAACCCGTCGATAACAACTCTTCTTCTCTTGCTTCCCGTTCTTCCGAGGAGGATCTGGAACTTTCCTTTTGGGAAAAAACCGGAAGAATTGGAAGAGATACCACTTACCTCAGCATCATCGATTCGGAGGGAAATTCCCTCTCTCTCACGCCGAGCGACTTTCCGCAATCTCCGATGATAGAAGGAGATATCACTTTGGGAATTCGGATGACTCAGTTTCGTTTGGATCCGGATCATCCTTCGGCTCTTCTTCCCGGAAAACGACCGACCATAACTCCGAATGCTTCCATGGTATTTAAGGACGGAAAATTTTTTATGAGTTTTGGAACACCGGGCGGCGATATGCAGACGCAGGCGACAATACAAGTTTTTTTGAATATGATCGTTTTCGGAATGGACCCTCAAGTCGCGGTTAACGCCCCTCGGTTTCGTTCCCTAAATTGGCCGGACGCTTTTTCGCCTCACGCTTATTATCCGGGCCGTTTGGAACTGGAAAAAGAAATCGATTCTAAATACGGAAAAGCGCTGAAAGAATTGGGTTACGACGTGATCGGACGCGATGCCTGGGAATACGATTTTGCGGCGCCTTGTATTTCGATGAAAGATCCAAAGACCGGGAAACTCTACGGAGGAGCGGACCCGAGAAAAGAATCCTGGGCGGAAGGACGTTAGCCGCTCCAAAAGAAAGCGGACTTTTTCGAAAACTCTTAAGAAAGTATGAGTTCCTACATTCTTTGATTCTCAGATAAATCGTATGTAGAAAAACGTAATAGTTCCCACAGATTACGTCTCATCCTCGTTGCGGAAATTTTGTGAAAAAACACGGCGCCCTCTTTGTAAGAGTTCCCACAATTTTCCGTTTTACGAGAGGACCACGTAATAGTTCCTACATTCAAAATCCACCGCAAAGGTCTCGTGATCGAGCGATATTGCTGTCAGCCTTCTACGTTTTGCCTTTGAAACACTTTGAGATCCGCTTCCAAAATCGAGCGCACTTTCGGAGGGATCGGAATCGAAGCCTTCGTTTTATGATCAAAGGTAACTTGGACCGTCTTCGCGACTGCAAAGATTTCCTTCGTATTGGATTCTAAAATTACGGATTGAAAATCCCAAGAACTGTTTCCGATTCGGATCACGGAAGTTTGCACTTCAACCACGTGGTTTATCTCGATCGATTTTTTGAGATCGATTTCGATTCTTGCGAGAATAAAAGGAACTTCGAAAACATCCTTCACGCCGAAACGACGGCGGCAATAATCGACTCTTCCGATTTCCAAATAAGAAACGAAAACCGAATTGCTCACATGAGCAAAGGGATCCATATCCATCCATCGAGTTTGAATCGGCGTGGAAATCATATTAGAATTGTTTTAAGAATCTTAAATTGCCCGATTGAAAATAACGAATGTCGTGAATTCCGTAACGCATCATCACGAGACGATCCAAGCCGAGACCGAACGCAAAACCGGTCCATTCTTTCGGATCCAAACCCGCATGCGAAAGAACGTTCGGGTGAATCAAACCGCAAGGAAGAAGTTCCAACCAACCGGATTGTTTACAAACGGGACATCCTTTTCCTTCGCAAACGAGACAGTTGATGTCCAACTCGAAACCGGGTTCGACAAAGGGAAAATAACCGGGACGAAGTCTGGTTTTGATTTCCTTTTCGAAAATTCTCGATAACAAAACCTGCATCGTATCGATCAAATTCGCCGCGGAAATATTTTTCCCAACGACCATTCCCTCGATCTGATAAAACGTATGCTCGTGAGAAGCGTCGACTTCTTCGTAACGAAAAACTCTTCCCGGAGCAATGATTCTAAAAGGAGGTTTGAGATGTCTCAACGTTCTCACTTGGATCGCGGAAGTATGTGTTCTTAGTAGATTTCCATTCTCCAAATAAAACGTATCCTGCATTTCACGAGCAGGATGATCTTCGGTAAAATTAAGAGCGCCGAAATTATTCGTATCGGTTTCGATCTCAGGTCCGTCCATCACGCTAAAACCCATCGAAGCAAAGATGTCCTCGATTTCGTATTGGATCTGAGTGATCGGATGTAAACTTCCGTTCTCCGGACTTGAAAGAGGTCTAAGCGCGTCGAAGAATTCGGAAGCGGCTTGAGATTCGAAAAGTTTTTTCTTGAGAGTCGATTTCGTTTCAGAAACAAAGGCCTCGAGTTTTTTAGAAAGTTCGTTGGCCTTTTGACCTACGGTCTTTTTTTCCTCGATGGAAAGGGAAGCCACGTTTTTTAAAACCGCAGTCAACTTTCCTTTTTTACCGATAAAGTCGTTTTTATTCTTATCTAAATCTTCTTCGGAAATGGAAGCTCCGATTTTTCGGATCGCCTCTTCGTAAATAGAATCGAGTTCTTGAGATAAATTCATTTGTGATTCCGAGCCAGTTCCACAAGTCCGTTGTAAATTCCGCCGAAAGAGCCGTTGGACATGGCTAAGATAAGAATTTTTTCTCCCGTAAATTGGGGAATCATTTTCTGAAGTTTTGCAATCAGCTCCTGAGGATCCTTTGCATAAACCGGAATCGTTTTGGAATTTTTCAAAAGTTTTTGAACCAGTTTTTTAACGTCTAGACGGATGTCTTTTGAGACTTTTTTCAAGTTATGGATTTCGGTAAGAATGGTCAGATCCGCTCCCAGAAAAGAATAAGAATATTCTTTCTGAAAAACGTTTCTGTGCGACGTCGCGCTTCTCGGTTCGAAAAGGGCTATGATCTTATAACCGTGAAAGCGTTTTTTGATCGCGTGAATCGTTTCGTGTACGGCGACCGGATGGTGTGCAAAGTCCTCCATCACGATCGCTTTCGGAGATTGAAAAAGAATGTCCTGTCTTCTTTTTACTCCCGGAAAGGAATCGATCGCCTTTGCGATCCCTTCCTTATAACCGCTCGGGTTTTCTTCTTTCAAAATTTCGGAACAAACGCGGATTGCAACTTCCAGATTTCGATAATTGTGATCCCCGAAAATCACAGGATTCAGTTTTCGTTCTTCCCAGAAGAGTTCGTGCTTTTTCCAGGAAAGTGAAGAATCTTTTCGATTCCATTCAAAACCTTCGGTCCTCGTGAACTTCACGTGTTGCACCAATTTCTTCAAAGAACCGGATCCGCTCCAATAGAAGATCTTTCCGTTTCCGGGAACCAAGTTGATCAAACGTTTGAACATCGTTTCGATCGCTTCTATATTTGGAAAAATATCGGCGTGATCGTAATCCAATGCGTTTAACACCGCATAGGTGGGACGATAGTGCAGGAACTTGGAAGACTTATCAAAAAAAGCGGTATCGTATTCGTCGCCTTCTATCACGAAATAAGAACCGTTCCCGAGTTCGAATCCGGGAAAACCGTCCTTGCGGATCCCGCCCACGAACAAACCGGGAGAAACCCCGTTCTCTTTGAGAATATGATGAATTAAGAATGTAGTCGTCGTTTTTCCGTGCGTTCCCGCGACTACGATCGCCTTTTTTCCTTTCAGAAAAAATCTGCTGATGGCCGCCGGCATGGAAAGATAATCCACTCCGGAGTTGAGCATTTCCTCCACTTCCGGATTTCCACGGGAAATAGCGTTTCCAACGATGATCAGATCCTGACCTTGAATGTTCTCGGCCTTAAAACCTTCGAAGTAGGGAATTCCCCATTCTTTCAGCTTGTCGGACATAGGAGGGTATACGCCCGCATCCGAACCGGAAACTTCGTGTCCGCTTTTTTTGAGCATATGTGCAAGATTGCCCATCGCAATTCCGCCGATCCCGATCAGAAAAATTTTCAATTGAGAATAGTCCTAATTAAATTATAGATTACGGTCAAAAATAAAACTCCGGTCAGCAAATAAGCGACTCCGGATAAAAAGAATATTATAATTTCCTTATCATTCCAGTTTAGAATTTTTTTCATGCTTCTTACCGACAATGCACAGGAAAGAAAAAAGGAGACCGTAACAAAGACGGCTTGAAACGGAGAAGGTAAAATCCAGAAGACGGAAGAAGCGCTGAACGGCAAAAACGACAACAAAAGAATATTCGCCGGCGGAAGAACTTCTCCCTTGGTTCGGTCCGCTTTTTTTTGAAATACTCGGAAGACGTCGAACTGCACGACCAAAAACAGAACGACCGGATAGATCAAAAAGGAAAATAAAACTCCGGAGAAAATCGTCCATTCTCCCTCGTCAAAACGAACGAAGGAAAGAACGGAAAATACAAGATTGGAAATAAATTTACCGGCCGGCGCTAAAATCCAAAGGAGAAAATGAGTTCTAAGAATTTCGGCGTAACCGAAACCTTCCGCCTTTTGATAGATTTCATAAGCGTTCTCCGGAGATTGGAAAATTCTTCGGAGAATATCGGATCTAACGTCTGAGAAGTCTTGTTCTTTATCTACGATCATTTTTTGGGAAAAGCGGACGTCGGATTTTTTTGCGTCGGGATCGGAATCGCCGCCGGCTTTTTCTGCTCCGCTTTATCCAAATTCCCCACATTTTCTTTTATCCGCAAGAAACTATCTTCGCGGATGTAAAAAGGAGGTTCGGAAAATCGATCGTTTAAAATTCGAACTGCTGGTCTGTAATCCACCGAATTGATATTGGTCTTCGGATAATAACGAATCGTCAACCAGTCTCCGTTCGAAAGACGCAACTTGAGGGAAGATTCCGCAGGCACTGATGTAAGACTTTTAGCCACGGCAAAACCGGCGCCGTTCGGATCGTCCGGATAAAGATCCACTCTCTGACCGATGATCTGATTGTTCCAGTTGTCGCCCAAATGCGGTTCGATCGCCACGATCTTTCCGGAAAGTCTTCTCCAAAAATTCTTCTTAATATTTTCTTCTTTGTAAGGGTGATTGTCCAATCGAAGAGTTTTGCCTTCCTCTTCCCAGACCGTTTCCGAAATAAAATCATCCTTGAGATTGACGAGCTGCCTTTGTCTGAATTCTCCGATGGAACGCGAAAATCGATCCAGGGTATGACTTTGGGCGATGAGAATATCGTTTCCTTCTTTTACGATTCGGGCCGAATCGGAAGGTTTCTTTTTGCCGATCAAAATCTTTTTGATCAATTTTCCGGAGGATTTAAGAAGAATTTCAGGCGAACCTTCGTTGATTTTCAAAGTGGAAGAATCCTTTGCATCGCCGATCGACTCAACTCCCTTTACCTTAAAAACCGACAACTCGCGAAAGAGATTTTCGGCATTGTAACCCCCTTCGAATGCAAGAGATCCGCCGGTTTCCAAGTCGATCGATTTTACGGAAATGAACTCGCCGGTTTCGCTTAACGTTCTTTCCTTTTTGAGAACGATCGAAGATGGATAAAAACTCATAGCGTCTTCGGCGTTCCAAGAGGATTTAGGAGGAAGATATTCGATCTCGTCGATATCGATATCCCAAAACGAAACTTCCGTCTGATCTTCTTTTTTTTCCTCCAGAAAGAAGAAACTCGCGATCAAAAGAACCAATGCTAGAACGAAAAGAATTCCTCTTTTCAAGATTCTTCTCCTTCGTTTCTTCTTTTACGTATCAAAACGACGGAAGAGAGAAAGGCGATCAAACCCGGAAAGATAAACATTCCTAAAATCCAGACGATTCTCTTTTGAGTGTCGGTAAGCGAAACCGTATTTATCTCTTCCTTTTTAGGCTGGATCGAAGACAAAGAAAGATCCTGATACATCCAGGTAATCGCCGAAGTTGCGAGTTCGTAATTCGTTCCGTAAGAAATGAACTGATCCGTGATCCAAGAAGTACCGGAAAAAATCACTGCGCGTCCTTCGCCCTTTGATTCGGTATTCGCGATGTTCGGCGTCGGCGTTTCCGATTCCGGAGCGAGGCCCGGAACAAGGTTCGTCGTCGGATCGATTTCCGCCTTAGTCGCGTTAGGCGTCGTTTCTTTCTTGGACGGACTTCTAAGAATCAAACCGAGTATTACGTTTCTCTTATCTTCTCCGGTGTCCATTTTGCCGTTGTTGTTTTTATCAAGAATCGATTCTCCGCCCGATTCCATAAGAGGAAACGGTTCCAAAGATTGACTTCCGGGATTGGACACGGCTTTCGGAAGAAAAAATCCGCCGAACGGAAACATGGCTCCCATATCTTTACGAGTCAGGGTTTCCTCGATCGGATGTTTGCGGAAGGATTTTGCAACGATAACCCCGGGTTGACTTGGAATCTGAGAAAGAGGTCCTTTGATAAATTCGTAACCGGACTTTTCGAGAAGCCAATCGAAGTTCTCGGTTCCTTTCGGTTCAATCGTAATGAGAACCTTTCCCTTACGTTTTTCGATAAAATCCGATACGGCTTCACGCGCGTCCTTCGAATACGTGACGGTCGGCCCCGCGATCACAAGAACGTCCGCGTCTTCGGGAATTCTTCCCGGCCAGCCTTCCGCGATTCCCAAACCTTTCACTTTAAAATTGAGAAAGCTGAGAGAGTTGGTGAGAATTCCGACTTTCTCGTTGGGAAGATTTTGGAAGATCGGAGAAAACCGTTCCCCGTTGGATTGTGTGAAATAAATATTTTTCTCTTCGGTAGTAATGTTCACGACAGCTTGAACGAGCTTTCTTTCCAAGTCTTCGAGATCGTTTTTCTCTTTTACGGAGAGCCTTTGTTCTGCGTATTGTTTTCCGTCGTCTGACAACGGTTTTTTGGTTCTTACAAGAATCAAGCCGTTGGAAACCTGACCGAATTCTCCCAAGTCGTCCAACTCAACGTCCGCGTTGATAAAACGAACCTTAAACTGAGGACTTAAGGACCGCAGCTGATCGAGATAAATCTCCAGATCCGGACGGATTCTACGGAGTGAAAAAGAATTCGCCTTATCGCTCGCGGACGAATTCTCCAGAGGTCTCGGATAAAACGCGACGACTTCGACTTCTCGATTTACGTTTTTCAGAATTTTAACCGCGGTGGGACTGAAGGAATATTGTCCTTTCGAACTCAAATCGAAGTTGTGATTTCGTATTACGGAAACGTAATTGATGATCACCAAAACGACAAAGACGATCGCAAGATTCAAAATGAAATAACGTACCAAAGCCTGTTTGGAAGTTTTGAGAACGCTCTGCGCTCCCGCGGAATCTTTTCCCAATTCTTTCAGCAAGGTAAGAATCAAAAATCCGATCGCCGAAAAAACCAACAACACGAGAAGAATTTCCCGAAAGCGATCGTTCCCGGAATGAGAACCGCTCGATTTCAGAGCGAGGTCTTCCAGAAAAACCCGAAGGTGATAGATTCCGAACGCAAGCAAACCCAAACCGGCGGAAAGATAAGAATTCCATTCTTCCTTTATGTTCTTTTTCCGTACGAAGCGAAAACCTGGTTCGAGGATTAAGACCGCGAATACAAAACCGAGCCAGAGCCAGCGAGCGCCCGGAGTCTGAATGCTGTCTCTTACCGGAAAGTATAAAAAAAGCGAAGCGAGTGAAATCCAGGGAAGGATTCTGAATAATACCGATTCGTTCATCCTCTCCACCTCCTAGATTCCAAAACTTTTACGGTGAGATAAAGAAAGAATAACGTTCCGCTGACAAAGAAAACGATTCCGTTCAAAGGGAGTACTCCTTTACAAAACCCGATAAAATGGGAAAAAATATGAAGGTGATATAAGATCTTTCGAGTGACCGAATCGAAAAGATAAGAGAAATAACCCGAAACCCAGAGCGTCAGAACGATCACGATGGAAATCAAAAGAGAGGTCATCTGATTTTTTCCGAGACTGCTTCCGAAAAGTCCTACGGCGAAGGAAAAAATTCCCAAAAGAAAAACTCCGATCGTTCCCGAAACAACGATGTATAACGGGGCCTTCCAAAAAGAATATAGAAAGATCGGAAACAATCCGTTTACGAAAACCGAAATCAAAAGACAGACCAAGGCGCCGAAAGTAAACTTGCCGACAACGATTTCGAGATCGGTGATCGGAGCCGTAAAAAGAAACTCCAGAGTTCCTCTGTTTCTTTCTTCCGTGATGCTTCCCATCGACAGGATCAACATCGCGATGATGATCGTGGACATAAATGATAGAAACGTGATGACCGTTGTGTCAACGTAGTTTGTGCCCGCGTTAAAATTCAAGATGAGCACAAAAAGAGAATTCAAGAAAGCGGTTCCGCCGAAAACCAACGGAGCCATAAACGTTCCGAAGAACACTTTCACTTCTTTAAAAAAAATCCATTTGATATTTTGGAACATAGTTTCCTTAAACCTGATTCATAAAAATCTGTTCTAACGTTACTTCCTGTTTGCGAATGTACTCGAGACGCGGAGAAGAAGACGCCGAAGCGAAAAGTTTGTCTTTAAATTCCTTTTCCGTGGAAGTGGAAACAAGAAACGTATTCCCTTTCGAATCCTCTCCGATCGCCTGCGTTTTATCCGAGATCACACCCGGAAGAGTTGAAAGATATTTCTTACCCGACTCGGGATCGGTTCCGGAAAGAGTGACTTCCAAACCGGAAAGTTTTTCCATTTCCTCTTCAAGTTGTTTACGATCCCTTTGATACACCATTCTTCCCTTATGAAGAAACAGAAACCGCGTGCAGGTTTTATAAACTTCCGGAAGAATATGACTCGAAAGAAGAATCGTATGTCCTTCCCTCAAAGAATGGATTAAATTTCTGATTTCAACGATCTGTTTTGGATCGAGTCCCGAAACGGGTTCGTCCAAAATGATGATCCTCGGATTTCCAAGAAGGGCTTGTGCGATTCCGACTCTTTTGCGAAAGCCGAGAGAAAGAGTTTCGATGTTATTTCTTCGAACGTCTTTTAAGTTGGTTCTTTCGCAGACTCTTGCGATTTCGAAATCGATCGACTCGATCGGGACTTGTTTGATCCTGGCAGCGAACTTGAGATAATCTTCGACCGATAATTCCGGATAAAGAGGCGGAGTTTCCGGAAGATATCCGATCTTCTTTTTTACTTCGAGAGGATTTTCAAACGTATTGGTTCCGTCGATCTCGCAGATTCCGTCGGAGGCGATTAGATATCCGGTAAGAATACGGATCGTAGTCGTCTTTCCCGCGCCGTTCAGGCCGAGAAGACCGACGATCTCCCCTTCTCCCAATTCAAAATTCAGACGGTCTATAGCGAGTTTTTTGCCATAGAATTTAGATAGGTTTTTGACTTTGATCATCTTTGTTTAAACTGCTCACATTGGACAGGTTCTAAATCAATGAAATTTTCCCGTGAAAAATTTCATCTTACGAATGCGGTTTTGCGGGATCTCGGGAAAATAAATCCGATCGTTCCCAAGGAAAGAATAGAAAAAACTTTAGGCATCGGGTCAACCCTTTTCTATGTTAAGAAGTAGAAGCGTTCTTTCTTGCTGAAAAGAATTCTCGAAGAACGTTCTTGGACCGTTTTAAGATTAAAACAAGTTCCGCGAACGGAAAGAATTTTCTTCCAAGGCAGAAGCGACTTCGATTCGAATAGGTCGAGCCGAGTCGTTCCGTCAAACGAATCTCGGATCAGCTTCCGGCTGTCGAAAATTTCAAAGATTCGCTTTCTTGATTCTTCCGGATCGGATGACCCAATCACTAAGACAAAAAATCCCTCTAAACGATATCGACCGGAAACGATTTTTCTTAATTTATTTGTTCGAACAAGTAAAAAAGGATTGTAATATTTCTAAATCCGGTCTTAGGTAATAATTACTTGTTTAGACAAGTAATGGAGATTCTTATGAAAATCTTAGACCTTTTCTTTCGATATGCGCTCGGAGGAGTGTTCCTTGCGTTTGGAATCAACAAATTCGTTCTGTTTATTCCTTCTCCTCCGATGCTCCCGCACGCCGCTCGATTTATAAGTTCCTTGTTGGAAACCGGTTATCTTTGGCAGATCCTCGGTGTTATGGAAATTTTGGGAGGAATCCTGGTTCTTTCCGGAAGATGGACCGCGCTCGGACTTTTGGTTTTGGCGCCGATCGTAGTCAATATAGTTTCTTATCTTTTATTTTTACAAGCCGGCATCGGTTTTCCGCCGTTTGTGATGAGTCTATTTTTATCGAGCGCCGGATTTTATTTGGCTTATCGTCGAAAAGAATTTTATAAACATCTATTTCGAGGATTGGAATTCGATCCGCAAAAACGCTGACTTTCCATTTGCATAGAGCGGCATTCAATCGTTTCAAAAAGTGAGACAAAAAACAGCTCTTTCTAAAAAAGCTCGGAGCCTCCCCTCCGTAGAAGCATCTCCGAGCTTTATCGATCCTCCAACTTTGAGGGATTTGTCCCTGCAAAAAAAGAAACGAAAGCGAAGACTAACGTTTCCTTTAATAATTACTTTCCATTTTCGTAGATCTGATCGATTTGTTTCGAATACTTCTCCGTAATCAAAAATCTTTTGAGAGAAAGTTTAGCCGTAAGCTCTTCTCCTTTCTCCCACGAACGATCAAGAAGACTAAAGCCTCCGATTCTCTCGAAGGATTTGAATCCGTTTTGATCGCTGATCATCTTTGAAATTTCGGAGCGAATCAAAGTTTTTACTTCGGGATGTTTGCAAACTTCACCGAGATCGGCTCCGTATTCTTTTAGATTTTGAAAATTAGGAACCACCAAAACTCCGGGAAACTTTTTATCCTGTCCGACGACCATACAAGATTCTATCAAAGGTGATTCCTGCAATTTCGCTTCGATCGGAACCGGTTCTAAGTTTTCTCCGTTGGATAGTACGATCGTTTCTTTGATTCTTCCCACGATCTTCAGACAAGAGTTCGCAGTAAAAACCGCCAGGTCCCCGGTCTTAAACCAACCGTCTTGTAATACTTTTTCAGTCGCTTCCAAATTCTTATAATAACCTTTCATAACCTGAGGACCTTTTACGATCAGCTCGCCTTTTTTTCCGAAAGGATTCGAACTCGGATAAATATCCTTTCCGGTCGTAATGTCCACGATTCGAATTTCGGTCTGAGGGAAAATTCTTCCCACAGTGCCAACGATCAATTCATCAGGAGTTCTCATCGCAAGAATCGGACTTGTCTCCGTCAAACCGTAACCTTCCAAAACGGGAATGCCGATGGCGTTAAAAAGTTCGTCCACGTGTTGAGGAAGTGCGCCTCCTCCGGAAACGCTCGCCTTTAAGTTTCCACCCGTCGCTTGTCTTACTTTTTTCAAAACGATTTTGTCCAAAAGTTTTGCGGGAAAGATTACGATCGAGAATATTATAAAAGAATAAAGTTTTTTAAAAAAGGAAACCGGCCGGGATTCCGGAATCATCTTCAGTTTTAAATTTTTTAGATTGGAGCTGTGTTTATATCGAATCCGATTTGTCCTGAGCGCGGTAAGGAGCAAAAACTTACTCAACCCTTCCATAGCTTGCAGCTTGGATTGAATACCTTGAAAGATACTTTCCCATAGCCTAGGAGCCGAAGCCATAAACGTCGGCTTCACGATCTGTAAATCCTCCTTTAAAGAACGGATATTCGTGTAATACGTTTTACAACCGAAGGCGATCGAGCCTATTTCGAAAATTCTTTCGAAGATATGCCAAACGGGAAGTATGGAAAGAATTTTATCCTCCTTTTGCAAACCCAAAGGTATGTTTCTGATTTGTGAAAGAATATTCGCGTGAGTCAGCATCACACCTTTGGGATTTCCGGTCGTTCCCGAAGTGTAGATCAGAGTGAGCAGATCGTCCGATTCGATTTTGTCGATTCTCGACAAAACCTTTTGCTTCGAAAGCCGCGAACCTTCCTCTAAAATCTTTCTGAAGGAAAGAATTTTTCCTTCTTTGAAAATCTCGGGAGTTCCTTCGATCAAAATGATAAATTCCAATTTCGGAAGTTTATCCTTTATCGAATTCAATTTTTTGAGTACGTTTTGATTTTCGATAAATACGATTCTACAATCCGCATGCGAAAGAATGTATTCCAAATCCTGCACGGTCGCGTCGCTGCCTCTCGGAACGTCGGCGGCACCCGAAAATAAAACGGCAAGATCCGTTTTGATCCATTCGAGCCGATTGTCCGCGATAATTGCTACGTTTTCCTGTTCTTTCAAACCGCATTTTTCGATCAGATAAGAAGCCAAAGAAAGAGCGTCTTCGTAGAGTTCTCCGTAAGTCGGGCCTTCGAAAACTCCTTTCGAATTTTTAGTGAGAAAGGATTTTTCATTTTTGTAAGTCTGAATCGAATCTCGAAACAACTGAGCGAGATTTTTATAATTCTTAAAGTTTGCATTGGACATGCAAAAGACAATAACTCTAATTTCAGAGTTGGTCGACGGGATTCATGATTCCATACTCTTTTTTTTGAAATATTCCGTCGGCGTTGTTCCCGTTTCTCTCCGAAAGGATTCGTTAAACGAACTCTTGCTGTTAAATCCGCAGCGCATCGCAACGTGAATGATTTTCGCATCCGGATCCTTTTTTAAAATCCGAATCGCTTCCTGAATTCTATGATAATTTAGAAATCGGTTGAAATTCATTCCGTAAGAATCGTTTACAACCTGAGAAAGTTGATCCGGCCGAAGCGAAAGCTGACGCCCGAGCGATTGAAGTGAAATATCGTCTTCTAGATAAATTTTTTTTTCTTCGAAGAGAAATTTCAGCTTTTCCAAAGCCGACCCGGAAAGTTCCGGATTGATCCGATTCTGTTTCCTTTGAATTTCCCTGATATCCCTGCTTACGAGATCCAAAAAATCCGGATAACGGGAAAGAAGAATAAAAATCAAAAATACACCGGTCGAAAATCCGACGGCGCCTATCGTTTTTAGAAACGCAAGTTCCATTCTAAATCCCGAAAAAGTGAACAACATAGAGACCGCGAAAATTCCAAGAATCATGTAGAACACAAAAAGAGCTTTTTCCTTTCCGGCGGAAAACAGAATTCTTCCGTTGAATAAAAGTCGAAACGAAAACGCGATATAGATTCCGGGAACTAAATAACTCATATTTAAGAAAAATAGAATATAGTATTTGAGATGCGGTGAAACCACCGAAAGGTTTTTTTGAAAGATTTCAATTTTTATTTCCTTAGGTATTAATGCGACCGGAAGAAAAAGAAAATCCAAAAAGATCACGAAAACGATATGCGCCCATTGGAATTTCTTCCATTCAAACTCTTGTTCGAAAATGGATTGAATAAAAAGGAAAAACAAAGGGCCCGAAAAAATGGCGAATGGAACGTGCAAAAAAATGAGATCGGGAAAGCTCAGCAAAGTTCCGGAAATAAAAAGGTGAAGTTGTCCGAGCCAAATTGAAATCGCGACAAAAAGAAAAGATCCGATTCTTAAGGAAAGTGAATCGCTTCGATTCACTCCCAACATTACTCCTATCAAAACTGCGCAGAGGGCGCTCGCGTATCCGTACAACTCGATCCACATTCTTACAACCGATTCGCAAAACTAACGTTCGTTTGATTTCTGCCAATTTTATTTTTATCGAAGAATCTTGATCCCGACTTCGTCGACGCGAAGAATGGAATCGATCTCTAAAAAGTCCTAAATTCTCTTAAATTATTCCGATTTCTCATTAAAAATGATGAGAGTTATGTCAATTCAGGATCTTAGGAACTCATCCCACCAAAAAAGAATTGCGAAACCACCCGTGAAACGGGATCCATCCTTAAACACCTAAGGAAAACAAAAGTTCATGGCAATCGCAAACTTTCTGACTCAAGTAAAGACTGGAGGAGGCAAACTCTTTCTTCAATTCGGAGGACAAGGATCTCCCTTCTTGAAAGAACTCTCCAAACTTTATGAATCCGAGCCGTCTCTCAAAGAATTCTTCGACATTTCTTTTAAAACCATCGCGGAAGAAGTTCCAAGTTTAGACAAAAAGATCATCTACGGCGGTTACGATTTCGAAAGCTGGGTAAAAAACCCGGATACGGCTCCCGATGAAAACTATCTCTGCAGCGCTCCGGTTTCCATCGTCGGAATTTTTCTGACTCAAATCGCAAATTATATCTCGTTCGTAAACAAAGGCTTTCCGGTTTCGGAATTGATCTCCAATTCGATCGGAGTCACCGGTCATAGCCAAGGAGTGATCTCTTCCGCTTTGATCGCCCTCGGAAAAGAAGGAGCGGTTTTTTATTCCGCATATGCAAAATTCTTAAAGTTCGTTTTGTATATCGGTTACAGAGCGCAGGAGCTAGTCGGTCCTTACAATCCTTCCGAAGCTCTTATCAAAGCGAACGAAGAAATCGGAGACAAACAACCTTCTCCGATGGTTGCGGTGATCGGTTATCTACAAAAAGAATTAGAAGACAGAGTCAAACAAACAAACGAAGCGCTGGGTCTGAGCGGAACTAAAGCGATTTACGTAAGTCTTTTCAACACTCCCGATTCCAATATCGTCTCCGGAAGCCCGGAATCACTTTTAGAACTTCGTAAAAAGTTCAAAGCGGAAATGGACGAGAAAAAAGTGAAGTTCGTTTATTTAAAAACAACGGCCCCTTTTCATTCTCCGCATATGGAGGATACAAACAAAACGGTTCCTCTGGATATGGAAAGAATCGGCTTCGATTTCAAAGGTTCCGATCTGAAAACTCCGGTCTTCTCGATCTTCGACGGAAGAAATATGCAATCGGACGAAGGAATCGGCCTTCCTCTTTTTAGAGAAATGTTGATCAAAACCTTATACTGGGACAAAGCCGTAAAGGCATTTGTAAACACGCCTAACGTTATCGGTATCGACTTTGGACCGAGTGTCGTGAGTCAGAAATTGACTCAGGCAAATATGGGAACATCCGAGAACAAAATCTACGCGGTTTCCAGTCCAAAGGATATCAAGGTTCTTCTGGCCTGAACAGCCGGGGATTTTCGATTTTAAAATTGATTTACCCGTTTCGGAAGTTTCTTCCGGAATGGGTTTCCGTCCTTCTATCTCTAAAAAGACCGGAAGAGGAAATTCCGAAACTCACCAAAGCGCATTTTACCACCGGTCTTTACTGCGAATATCATCTCTGGTTAAACACATACGAACCTCGCCCCGATTTCGATCCTTACGAGCACCAGTATATTTCTCCAAGACAAAAATCCGCTCTTAGAGATCTCTCTCAGCTTCTTTATCCGAATACCAAAAACGTCCGTTATTCCGAAAGCGAAACAAGGAGAATTTTGAACTCCGGACAAGGAGTCAGATCCGCCTGTTTGGAAACGGAAAAGTTCTCGATGAAAACGGAATATATCCTTCCGAATCCGGAACAAGCCGGAACTTTCGAAATCGTAGTCTTAAAAGCGTCTACTTCATTCAAAAAACAACATATTCAAGAAATTGCATTTCAAAAATTCGCGGCGCAAGAAGCCGGATTCCCCGTTTCAAAATGTACTCTGATTTTCGTGAATTCCAAATTCTTTTATCAAGGAAAAATTCAACCGGAAGAATTCTTCGTTAGAAAGGATGTAACCGCCGAAACCTCTCTCAAAGACAAAGAAACAAAAGAACTCGCGGATTCTCTCTACGATCTTCTATCCAGAAAAAACCGCCCCGCTCGTTACCTAAGCCGCATGTGCTCCCATCCGAGAAATTGCGCGTATCCTGAAGTTTGTCTGACTCCGAAAATTCCCGGAGATATATTTACGCTTCGTGAAGGAAAGGAAGAATCGGGAAAATTTTACGAAAAAGGAATCTTAAACCTAAAAGACATTCAAGAAACCGAAAATCTCACACACCGTCAAAAAACGCAGATCCAGGCGTCGCAAACCGGAAAACCCTTTACCAATCATAAAGTATTCGCGGAATTCTTGAGTAAGATCCGATATCCGATTTACTTTCTCGATTTCGAATCGATCAATCCTCCGATTCCGGTTTATCCTAATTCTTATCCTTTCCAACACGTTCCGTTTTTGTTTTCGCTTCACGTGGTTCGGGAGGATCTTTTCGGTGAACCGGAAAGTTTTTATTATATCGACGATGCCGTCGTCGATCCGAGAAAGGGAATTTTGGAAAAACTGGAACAGTGGATTTCGCCCGGAGGAACTATTCTTTGTTTCAACGATAAGTTCGAAAGAAGATGTCTGGAAGAATCGGCGGCTGCGTTCCCGGAACACAAACCTTGGCTCAAATCGATCCAAGACGACTTTGTCGATTTAGCGAAACCGTTTTGGGAATACGATTACTACCATCCGGATCAAAAAGGAAGTACGTCCTTGAAAACGATTCTTCCCGTGATTACCGGTCAATCGTATAAGGATCTTGGAATCAAATCCGGCCAAATGGCGAACTCCGAATTTTTGAGAGTCAAAACCGAACCGCTCTCCGATTCCGAAAAACGGGAAATCGAAAAGAATCTGATTCAATACTGCAAGTTGGATACGTATGCGATGGTTCTCATTCTCCGCAAAATTCAGGAATGGGTCAGAAGTCATCCAAACCCGGACGCATGAAAGAATTCTAATGAACGATTTGATCTTTTTTTCGAAGTCGCTTAACGTATCGAGAAAATCACTTAAGAAACATATTCGAGTTCGTAAATTTTTCTAAACAGACGATCGATAGTATTTTTACTTTTATCACGATTACTTTATAAAATTGATTACACTTTATAATACTCCAACACAGAACATCGGTTAATCAATATTTGGTGAACTTATACAGTAAAAAATTTATCGACAATTCGATTTTTCAAAAATACATCTTTCTCCATGAGGCTTAAAAATAAATTAATTTTATTTCCGATTCGTTTCATCGTTCTACTTCTGGCTTCTTGTGCAAATTCCGTATCCTCCTATGTCACTGAAAAAGAAACGATCGAATTGATTGCGGGAACTCTCTTTGCTTTTTCAAAAAATCAAGTGGTTTGTCAACCGATCGGTTCTCTTCCGACCCGCGGGAACGAATCGATTTTCTCGGGTCCAACAAATTTGAATCAAGAGCTGTTTCCTTTAGCGGATGCGACTCCGAATCGAATTTCAAAATTCGGATCTTTTTCAACTCCAACGGGAACTATCAGCGCAGAGTATTCTCAATTGAATTCCGGAGAATTTATAGTGGGAGGAGATATGGTTTTTAAAAATAAAATCGATTTATTCTCTGATACGAGAACTCCCAGAACTTTCGCTATCTCTTCTCCTTTCGCTAGATTGTGGGCAAACAAGACCGTTCCCTACACTCTTCATTCCTCACTCAAAGAAACAACGCGCATAACGCGGGCAATCGATTATTATTCTATTCATACTGAAATTCGTTTTGTTCCTCGTACGATCGAAATTGATTACGTAAATTTTCAAGATAATCAGTCGGGTTGCAATTCTAATATCGGAAAAATCGGAGGAAAACAGGATATCAATGTAGGAAACGAATGCGGAGTCTCCGCCGTCGTTCACGAGATGGGTCATTCATTAGGATTATTGCATGAACATCAGAGGCCCGATCGCGATTCCTTTATCAGCGTTGTCTGGTTAAATGTCCCTCCATCCGGCTCAGGCGGTTTTGTTCGATTTGAAAAGCCCGCAGGAATTGAAACGACGGCGCCGAACTACGATTTGTGTTCTATTATGCACTATTCTTCCTACTCCACTCTCAACCTTACTACGTTAGCTCCTCTTATCATTACAAAGGATGAAAAAACGATTCCATACCCTACTGGGTTCAGCGCTACCGATATTTTTACGATTCACAACCTATACAATGGAATTTGAATGTATTAAAAATCCATTGTATAGGTAAAAAATGAAATCCGTTATGTTAAGAGCGGAAACTTCCGATTCCATTCTTCCTTCGTCTCAAATCATCGATTTAGAATTTAAGATTCGTTTTGAAAATCACGGAGAAGAGGCCGTAGAAATCTATCCGAAGATCGCAACGTTTCCGCAGACGATCGGATGGGGCGGCCCGCATTTCAGAGTGGAAATGCAGGATTCAAAGACGCAGGAATTACGTTCGTACTACGGTCCGCCCGCTCAGCCTCCCACGCGAAATTATTACGATAAAAATAAGATCCTCTTACTCCCCGGAGAATCTTGGGAACGATCCGTAACGGCGACTTGGATTCCGAATTCTAAAATACCAAAACGTTCTCTTTCAAAAAAACTCTTGGACCCGGAAGGTTACGACGCAGTCGACGAAACTCTTTTTGAAATATCTTCGATGCTCGTCCTCAATCGGAATCGTAAAGAAATTCTTTCCACAATGAAAGAAAGAGAGGATTTCTTAAGACCGAATCATTTGATTCTTCTTCCGCGTTCGGGAGAATATACATTCTTCCTGATCTATTATCAAAATTCCTGGGTGGATTTTAAACCGAAACGAATCCTGAATCTGAGATCGGAAGAAAAAACCGTCCTTGTCGAATGAGATTGGTTTTGCTTCTTTATACGCTCGGTCGTTTTTAATTTTCCGAGTCGATCCTTTGTTGTTCGAAAATTGCGTTTAAATGAAAACGGCCTTTATCGGACCTAAAGCCCGTTCTCGCTTCGTTTCGGGAAAACCGATCTTCGAAATCCTTCCCGCAAAAAATTCCTTCTTTCTTTGATAAGAACCTGTCCCAAAACTGGGACAGAACGCTGCAGCTTGATCTTTCCGACAAAATAAAATAAGGTTTTGGGACGCTCTGTAAATATTTTATTTCTTTCGATTCCCTGATTGAAATCTAAAATAATTCGTCTATTCTTTCTCATTGCGGAAAAACTTTCCGAAACAGATCATTCTTGGGAGAAACTATGAAAAGATTTTTAGCGTTTTGTCTGACCTTCGCTTTATTCACAACTTCGGTTTATTCCGAAACTCCGGCCCCGCCGAGTGAGGAAAAAGCAAAATCGGATCTTCGTTCTCATTGGGCAAAAAAATACAAAGGAGAAACGATCGAGTCCATTGAAAGCGGCGGAGAACCGGTGATCTTAGAAAAGACCGACGCAAAAGGAAAGGTCGTCGAAACGAAATATAAAATTCCTTTTATCGTCGTTTCCAAAAAAGGAAACTCCAAAACAAAATTCGAGGCCGGCGCAAATTACGTTCTCAGCAAATCCAATCAATGGAATTTTTCGGAAGTGGGCGTAGGCAACGTCGAGAAGATGGCCGGCGGAGATCAAGCAGCGCCTGCAAAACCGAAAGTGAAAGAAATCATTCTCAAAGCTCTGAACGATAAATATTCGGGAGAATATACTTTTTCCGATCTCAAAATCGACGACGGAGAATTCGGAAACTCAGGTGAAAGATTTTGGTATCGATACCAAGGAGATATGAAACGAAAAGCCGCCGACGGTTCCGCAAGCGCCTGTAACGATTCGGATTTTACGATTCAAAAACAAAATGCGAACGCCGATTGGACAGTTGAGATTACGTCTCTTGGAAGAGGGTGTTATTAATACAATCGATCACGACCTGCGATCGTAAAAAAAAGAATAAGAATTTGGAATCGCTTGTTGAAAGGTTATGAGTTTCGAAAAATACATCCTCACTTTTATCGTCTTCGCCATTTTTTGTAATCCCATCTTTGGCGAAGGCGAACTACCGAGCTACACGAGCAGATATACGAATATTCCGAAAGATTGTAAGGAAGATCCGTCTTATGCTATGGAAGGACAGGACATTCCGATTATCTGCAAAGGATACGGATCTTACAAACTGGAAATTTATTCCGGAGAGAAATCGGTAAGAATCGGGATTTTTAACGGAAAAGACGCGGCAATCCCGGTGGCAGAACAAGACCTTGCTTTTTCGGATCAGGAAAGAATGTTCGAATGGCGTTTTAAAAACGGAAAACCTTTTGCGATCATTTTCAGAATTTACCAGTATAAAAAAGATAAACACGATCAATCCATTACTCATAAAAAGTCGCGAACCCGGGAAATTCTTTTTGTAAAAGGATTACACGGCTTTGAACAGATCCGTTATGAAATCGAAACCAATCAACCAAACTCAAATCAGAAAGCACGAGACTGGGCGGATGGAAATTCTTAAATCCTTTCTTCGAAAACTTTGAATGTAAAAGCCGCTCTCATAAGAATCTTCGGAAATCCTCGGATAGAACCCATAAAATCCGGTTGTCCACAGACATGGATCGATTTTCAGTGTTCTCAGAATGGCGCAAAGCAAACCAGTTAAGAAAATCGTCCTAGCTTACTCAGGCGGGTTGGACACATCCGTGATTCTAACCTGGCTAAAAGAAACATACGGCTGCGAAGTGATCGCTTTTACCGCGGACGTAGGTCAAAAAGAAGAACTTTCCGGGTTGGAAGAAAAAGGAATTAAAACCGGAGCTTCCAAGGTCTATATCCAAGACCTTCGTCTGGAATTTGCTAGAGACTTTATTTTCCCGGCCATTCAAGGAAACGCGCTCTATGAAATGCGTTATCTTTTAGGAACGTCCTTGGCAAGACCTCTCATCGCAAAGGCGATGGTGGAAGTTGCGGAAAAAGAAGGCGCGGACGCGTTCGCACACGGCGCCACCGGAAAGGGAAACGATCAGGTTCGTTTCGAACTCGGAGTTAAATCCTTAGCTCCCGAAAAAACGATCATCGCTCCCTGGAGAATCTGGGAATTCGGCGGAAGAGCCGACCTCATTCAATATGCAAAGTCGAAAGGTATCCCCGTTCCAGTCACCGCGGAAAAACCGTATTCCATGGATAGAAATCTGATGCACATTTCCTATGAAGGTGGGATATTAGAAGATCCTTATAAAGAGCCCGACGAGAAAATGTTTCTTTTGACGACTTCTCCCGAAAAAGCTCCGGACTCTCCCGAATATGTAGAACTCGATTTTCAAGAAGGAAACTGTGTCGCGGTCAACGGTAAAAAATTGAATCCTTTGGAAGTGATGGAAACCCTCAATACGATCGCGGGCAAACACGGAGTAGGTCGGGTGGATATCGTTGAAAACAGACTCGTTGGCATCAAATCGAGAGGGGTCTATGAAACCCCGGGCGGAACCGTTTTATTTATCGCTCATAGAGATCTAGAATCCATCACGATCGACAGAGATACTCAACATCATAAAGATAAATTATCCATCGAATTGGCGGAACTCATCTACAATGGACACTGGTTTTCTTCCAGGATGAAAGCGGTTCGCGCTTTTGTTTCGGAAACACAGAGATACGTCACCGGAACCGTGAAAGTAAAGATGTACAAAGGAACCTGCTCCGTTGTGGGAAGAAAATCCTCCGTTTCCCTTTACAATCCTGAAATGGCGACTTTCGAAAAGGAAGAATTGTACAATCAAAAAGACGCGGAAGGTTTTATCAATATTTACGGACTCCCCGCGCAAGAAACGGCAAGGCTTCGTAAAAAATGAACCGAGTCGCGATCTATCCGGGCTCCTTTGATCCGTTGACAAACGGTCATTTGGATATTCTCCATCGATCCTTGACCTTGTTCGACAAGGTCATCATTGCGATTGCGGTGAACTCCAACAAAACGACTTTGTTTTCGATCGAAGAAAGACTCGGATTTATCAGCGAAGTTACAAAAGGAATGAAAGGTCTGGAAATAGACACGTTTCAAGGTCTTACCGTGGATTATTGCGCCAAGGTGGGAGCTACCAGCATCATTCGTGGCTTAAGGGCCGTGACCGATTTCGACTATGAATATGCAATTTCTCTAATGAATAAAAAACTTGCGCCTGAAGTAGAAACCGTTTTTCTCATGTCTTCGAACGAATATTCTTTCATATCCTCAACGATCGTAAAAGAAGTAGCGAGACACGGAAGGGACGTAAGCAATCAGGTTCCGGAAATCGTAAGCAAAGCATTACTTAAAAAACTCTCTCAATAAGGAAAAAAAATGTCCAGAACGTTTATCATGATCAAGCCCGACGGAGTTAAAAACAAACACGTCGGAGATATTCTCGCAAGAATTGAAAAAGAAGGATTCAAAATCCTAGGTTTAAAATACCTGAAGTTGTCCTTGGAAGATGCAAAACAATTCTACAAGGTTCACTCGGCCCGTCCGTTTTATAACGACCTTTGCTCTTACATGTCCTCCGGTCCGATCGTAGCTGCCGCTCTCGAAAGAGACAACGCGGTTCTTCATTGGAGAGAAGTGATCGGCGCAACCGATCCGAAAGAAGCGGCGGCCGGAACCATTCGCGCTCTTTTTGCGGAAAGCAAAGAAGCGAACGCGGTACACGGCTCCGATTCGGACGACAACGCAGCGCTTGAAATTTCCTTTTTCTTCAAAGGAAACGAACTGTTCTAAAAACTTTTTAGGAGCCTGACATTCGTTAGGCTCCGCTCTTTCTTTTCTGAGAACGCGCCGGTTTTATTGCGACGCCCCTTCGGTTAAAAGTATTGCAAAAATAAACGATTTTTCGGTTGTACTTTTGGAAAGAAATTATTAATTCTTTCCAAAATCTGTCAGGAAAAGGTTCTTTAAACCGACAATTCTAGTATGAACGCAAGCACGAGAGACCAGATTCAGAAGCACAGCGAAATTATGAAACAGTACAGAGCGAACGATCCGTTCGGAGATCCCAATCACGGAACGCCCGATTGGATGGACGACGTGATGGAACTGATCTATTCCAGAGAAGAGTTTCTTGTGGATTCGGAATCCGACTTTGAAATTGAATAGCTCGACTTCGCTTTAATAACTCTTACATTTCTCTATTGCAAAATTCTCCGATTCAAATTTTCCTTTCTTTCGATACCGAGCCGCAGGAAGGGAATTGACCTCTTTCTCGATTCTCTTTCTATTTGAAGTATTAGGAGAAGAGAATGTCCGAAAAAACTAAAATCGCAATCGCGCACGGTGATGGAATCGGTCCTGAAATTATGGAGGCGACCCTCAAGATTCTCAACGCCGCCGGAGCCAAAATCGAACCGATCGAAATTCAGATCGGAGAAAAAGTTTATAAGGAAGGACATTCCTCCGGAATCAAACCGGAAGCCTGGGACGTCTTGCGACAAACGAAAGTTTTTTTGAAAGCTCCGATCACGACTCCTCAGGGAGGCGGTTACAAAAGTTTAAACGTTACGGTTCGAACTACTTTGGGACTTTTTGCCAACGTTAGACCGTGCTTTTCGCTTTATCCTTATGTCGAAACCAAACATCCTGTTTTAGATATCGTGATCGTTCGTGAAAACGAAGAAGATCTTTATACCGGAATCGAACACCAACAAACGAACGATACCGTTCAATGTCTCAAATTGATTTCACGTCCCGGTTCGGAAAAAATCATACGTTATGCGTTCGAATATGCAAGAGCTTACGGCCGAAAAAAAGTAACCGCAATGGTGAAAGATAATATCATGAAACAAACGGACGGATTGTTCCATGACATCTTTAAGGAAGTTGCGAAAGAATATCCGGAGCTCGAATCCAATTCTCAAATTATCGATATCGGAGCCGCCAACCTCGCGGACAGGCCCCAAAACTTCGACGTCGTAGTAACGCTAAATTTATACGGAGACATCATTTCCGATATCGTCGCTCAAATCGCAGGCTCGGTAGGAATGGCAGGTTCTTCGAACATCGGGGAAATCGTTTCCATGTTCGAAGCGATTCACGGATCGGCGCCCGATATCGCAGGTAAGAATCTTGCAAATCCTTCCGGTCTCATCAACGCGGCAGTGATGATGTTGGTTCATATCGGACAACCGGATATCGCTGCGAAGATAAATAACGCATGGTTGCTGACGATAGAGGAAGGAATTCATACAGGCGATATTTTCAAACCCGGAGTCAGCCGAATCAAAGTCGGAACCAAAGAATTCGCGGAAGCGGTGATCGGAAACCTGGGACATCTCCCTGAAAAATTCAAACCGGTATCTTTCGGCAAAGCTAAGAAAATTACAATTCCTGAATATACGAGAGCCTTACAGAAAAAAGAATTGGTTGGAACCGACGTTTTCCTGGATTGGACCGGAACCGATCCGAACGAACTCGGAAAAAAACTGGAATCAATCGCCGGCGACCTAAAGCTAAAGATCATCACGAATCGAGGCGTAAAAGTATATCCGGACGGACAACCTGAAACCTTTTTGATCGATCATTGGCGTTGCAGATTCGTCAACAAGGAAGCTCTTTTACATCCCGAAAATCCCACCTACTATCCCGTCTCTCACAAACAAATCGGCGAATTACTTTTAAAATTGGACGAAGCGGGATTTGACGCGATAAAAACGGAAAACCTTTATTACTTCAATGGAAAACGAGCCTTCTCCTTGGGCCAGGGAGAATAATGAATCTCAAAGGAAAAACCGTCTGTATCACCGGGATCGGCGGTTTTATCGGAAGGCGTTTGGCGGAGATCGCGAAGGAAAGAGGAATTCAAGTCAGAGGAATCGAACTCGATCCGATAAAAGCCGAGGCGCTGCGTAAAGAAGGCTTTACGGTTATTCAAGGAAATACCGGTGATCGCTCGGCTTTAAAAGAAGCGGTTACCGGATCGGATTACGTAATTCACACGGCGGCAATCGTACGCGAAGGCGGTTCCTTAGAAGAATTCAGAAAAGTGAATGTGGATTCCACGGTGGAATTGGCGAAGATCGCCAAGGCTTCCGGAGTCAAAGGAATGATCCATTATTCTTCCATAATGGTTTACGGCTTTTCTTATCCTGCGGACATTTCCGAAGAAGGACCGTTTCGAGGAGAGGGAAATCCTTATTGTATGACCAAGATCGAAGGGGAATCCGCCTTACGTCCGTTAAATGTTCCTTCTTCTTTCGGAATCTTATTCATTCGTCCAGGCGACGTTTACGGACCCGGATCCGGGCCTTGGGTAGTTAGACCGATTCAACTGATGAAAAAAAGATTGCTCTCGCTTCCGAGCGGAGGCAAGGGAAGAATCAATCTTACTTACGTGGACAATCTTGTGGAAGGCACGTTACTCGCTTTAGAAAAGGAAGCGTGGGGAGAGGCGTTTAATATCACCGACGGAACTACTCTGACTTGGAAGGAATATTTTTTCCAAGTGGCGGACGCAGCGGGGCTTTCCAGGCCTTTGTCAGCGCCTGCATGGTTTCTAAAGGTTATGATTTTTGTAATGGGAATTTTCTATAAACTTTTAGGGAAAGAACCGCCTGCGACGACGGAAGGAGTCAATTTTATTTTAAGAGAAAATCCTGTTTCGATTGAAAAGGCAAAATCGATTTTGGGTTATCAACCCAAAGTTGAAACAAAAGAAGCTCTTCAATTAACGCAGACTTGGATCAAAGCCTATGCTAAATCGTTATAAAGTTTTCGAATATGATCTTGGGTAAGCGGTTTTGAGAGATAACCTCTTACTTCCGGAAAGGAATTCGCCTTAACGATATCCCTCTCGTCCACGGAAGAACTAACCATAAAAATCGTGATCTTCTTGGCGAGACCGCCTTGAATTTTCTTAAACTCGTCTAAAAACTGCCAACCGTCCATGAATGGCATATTGATGTCTAAAAGAATAGCGTCCGGAAGTTCTTCCGAATTTGCGCGGAGGGTTTGAAGTTGTTTGATCGCAACTTCTCCGTCTTGAAAGTCTCTTAATTTTTTCGTTCTTCCGTCTTTTGCTAAAAATCGTTTTGCAATCATGATGTAAATAGTGTCATCATCGATTAACCAGAAATTCATATTATCTTTGTTCAAAATCATTGTACTTGTTAAAATTTATTACAAAAGCAGTACCACGACCGGGCGTACTATCCACGGTAATTTCCCCGCCCAAAGATTCTATCTGATTCTTAGTCATAAATAAACCGATTCCCTGTCCTTCTTTTTCCCGATGAAACGTTTTATTCATTTTGAAAATCTGGTGGCCGTATTTTCTCAGATCGATCCCGAGTCCATTGTCTCGAACCACTAAAAAGACTCTATTATCCTCTACAAATGAGACGAAAGATATTTCCAATTTTCGACTCCGATCGCAATATTTCAGAGAATTACTCAATAAATTGAGAAGAATACTTTCTAAATATACTTTAGGGTAAAGAATTTCTGGTGCCGCCGAGAAATCACATTTGATTTCAGCGTCGACTTCCTTGATTTGTGCGGAAAGCAGATTCTGCACCTTCAAAAAAGCCTCCTGAAAGGAAACCGTCTGTTTGTCTATATTTAGACTTTTTCTAATCTTAATTACTTCAATGATATCGTTCAATGTGGATATCAGATCGTTCGCGCTGATTTCAAGAGACTCAAGTAGATCCTCTTTGTCGATAGCGTCTTTTTCTAGGAGCATTTGAACTAAAGTGAAAATATTCCCTATCGGGGCTCGAAGATTATGGGACACGATCTGATTAAATTCTTCCAGTTGAGCGTTTCTTTCCGTTAGGCGATTACTCAGAGCCTGTAGAGTCTCGTTTTTTTCGATCAAAGCAGAAAGCATATTCTTACGATCCGTTATATCCTGAATCTGAGATATAAAAAATAGCGGTTTCTTTTTCGGATCCGTTACGATCGAAACGATAAGAAGAATCCAGATGATACTTCCGTTTTTATGAAAGTATCTTTTTTCCATTTTATATGAATCCCTTTTGCCATCGAGTAGCTCTTGAACAAGACTTAGATCCTCCACAAGATCGTCGGGATGAGTGATGTCCTGAAACGTAAGTTTTAAGAGCTCTTCCCTTGTATAACCGAGAATATCCAAAAGATGAGGGTTTACTTCCAGCCATTTCCCCTCCAAGGAAACCAAAGCCATTCCGACACCGGAGTAATAGAAAGCGCTGAAGAATTTTTCCTCCGATAAACGGACTTCCTCTAATGCCCTTTTTTTTTCAGTCTCGTCTACGATCGTAGTCAATCCTAAATATTCTCTCGAACTCGTAAGAATACCGACTACTTCTCCTTTTTCATTTTGAACTGACTGAGCAAGCGTTTGCAACCAGACATACTTTCCGTCTTTTCGAAGAAATTGATATTCTACGTTTCCGAAGTTAGAACCGTTCTGTAACGGTTCGTGAGAATTTTTAAAAATACGTTCCTTATCCAATGGATTGAAAAAATCATACGGACTTCTTCCTATCAAGTCTTCAGGTTGATAACCTAACATTGATTGCACGACCGGACTTACGTATTCGTAAGTTCCATCGGGCTTATGATAACAGATCAGCTCGGGACTTCTTTGAACCAATAGTTTATAGAATTCTTCGGATTGAATATTCAATTCACTCAAAATAGGCCTTCTGCAAGTTGATTTACGATAAACGTACTTCTACAAAAAACAATCCAATACCAAACGTGAATTTTCGAATTTTATCTTTTTTGCAACAAGATAAAGGAGATAGAATTGGACGATTTCTTTTAGGGTTTTACGTTTTTAAAGAAACGATTCTTCAACCCCTTTATAACGGAATCGGCTTCCAGACATAGTAAACTCATGTCCTTTGAAAGGGTTCCAAATCGTGAAAAAGCACGCAGCTTACAATGAAAGAATACGGTGAAAGGATCGTTCGAACTAAAAAGGAATCGGATGTATCAAGGAGACAGAAAGAAGAAAATGAACTTTTACAATGCTAGAGAGGAAGTTTCAGCCGGATTACAGGAACCAATCCGGCTCGGATAAAAATTATTCTCCGTCGTCTCCAAGCGCTTCCACTGGACAAATCTCCATTGCTTTTTTCGCGGCCACTTCTTCTTCCGGATTTGCCGGTTGTCTATGAAAGTAAACCTTGGATTCGTCATCCGTATATTTTAAAAGCATAGGAGCTTCTTCCACACAATCGTTGCAAGGAACGCAGGTGTTATCTATATAATATTTACCGGGAGCGTTTTGTTTGACTTTGTCGTTTTTGTCAGCCATGCTTTACAAAGTTAATCGAACGATTGTTTCGTCAACCCTGTTTTCAGAATTGACACCGATTCTAATATAAGAATAATCACGGAACGATGAACGCGCTTTCGGAAAAAATCTCAAGACGCAAACTCTTCGGCTTCGGCCTAGGAGGTTTACTCAGTATCGTTATCGGAACTCTACTCTGCCGCAGGTCGTATTCCGGAAGTGTTCCCAAGACGTTATTCTTCTCCGAATCGGAGGCAGAGTTTTTGCAGGCTTACGCTCAAACGCTGTTACCATCGGAAAAAGGATTCCCCGATATAGAAAAAGCGGAGGTTGTTCGTCGGCTCGACGAAGAATTTTTTTTCGTAGATCCGGGAATCACCGATGATTTTAAATCTCTCATTCTTATATTAGAATATCTGCCGCTCGTAAGCGGATATTGGAGCCGATTTTCCAGACTTGATGAAAAAGATAGAAACGAATTTTTATCTTCCCAAGAAACTACCGATTCGGATCTGATTCGAGCTGCATTAGCAAATCTTAAAATGCCGATTTTTTTGATGTACTACGGACACGAATCTTCTTTCAAAGCAATTTCGTATGACGGGCCTTTCTCCGATCCGCCGGAAAAATTAAGCGAATCCAGAATCTACTATAGAAAAATTTTGGGGGAATCATGAGCGGTCGCGTTTACGAATGGAAGAATCTCGGAGATTCAAGAACGGTCAAGGCCGATGTCGTGATCGTGGGAACAGGCTGCGGCGGCGCAACTCTTGCCTACGAACTTTCCAAAAATGGGAAAAAGGTAGTTCTCATCGAGGAAGGCGGTTATTACCACACCGGAACTTTCGACAATCATGAACTCAATATGGCCGGAAAAGTTTCCGCCGAAAGAAACATGGCTACGGACGGATCCGGTTCCATCAATTTAGTCTATGGAAAAAACGTGGGCGGCGCATCGGTTCATTATTGGGCTGACAGTTACAGAACTCCGGACGATCGTCTCAACCTTTGGAAGGAAGAATACGGAATACACGGACATTCTCCCGAAGACCTCGCACCTTACTGGAAAGAATTGGATGAGACTCTCAACGTCCATCCCGCTAAAGAAGAATATCATAATAAAATGAATCAGCTCGTTCGAAAGGCGTGTAAGTCTCTCGGGTGGGAAGGCAATCCAGTCCCTCAAGCGAGAAAAAACTGTCAGAAGTCCGGTCATTGTATGCAAGGCTGTATGTTCGGAGCGAAACAAAGCCAGCTGGTCACTCACATTCCAAAAGCGTTGGCGTTAGGCGCCGATATCTACGCCGACTGTAAAGCAGTTCGCTTGGAACTGAAAGGCGATAAGGTCGAATTTTTAGAAGCAGTGATGATGGATCGACCTTCGGGAAAGGAGTCGGGAATCACGCTAAAATTTCAGGCGCCTGTTTTTGCGATTGCGGCCGGAGGTTTCGGAAGTTCCACATTCTTACTTCGAAACGGATGGAAGAAAAAATTACCGGCGCTCGGAGAATACCTCGCAATCAACCCTTCTCCTTTCGTACATGCGATCTACGAAGAACCGATCGTACAATGGAGAAACATTCCTTCCGCGTTCGGCGTGGAAGAATTTCGACTCGCGCGTTTTAAGGACGGGGAGTATTTGGAAGGCGGATTTTTGATCATGGCAAATCAGCTTCAACCGGGAAGTCTTGCCGCATTGATTCCGGGATTCGGATCCGAGCACAGAGAGATAATGAAAATTCTTCCCCACGTAGGCGGGACGATCGGCTGGATCGACGACGTTCCTTCGGAACTGGGAAATATTTCCGTAAATTCTTCGGGGAAAAGAACGGTAACGTATAACTTCGGTAAGACGACGAAAGCGTTTCTTAGGGACTGTATACGAAAACAAATTCAGCTCAATTTTCGAGCCGGAGCGAAATGGATTCTCCTTCCGGATCTTCAAAGAACAAGAATCGAATCCGAAAAAGAAATCGATAAAGTGGATCAACTTGAACTGAACCCGGCCTCTATGATGATGGCCGCGCCTCATCCCGCAGGCGGTTGCAGAATGGGACAAGATCCCGCTCGTTCCGTTGTCGATTGGAAACATCGCGTTCACGGACTCGAAAATCTTTACGTCTCCGATTCAAGCGTCTTTCCGACGGGAGTTTCGGTCGATCCAAGTTATACGATCATGGCTTTCAGCAAACAAACTGCCAAATTCATCCTTGAAGATTCGTACGTATCCGCAAATTGACATAAAGAATTTTTTTCTCATTCTTTTTCGGTAAGTTTTTTTGACTTTTAGCCGGATCTATAAATCGATCTCGATTGAGAATTAGAAAACGAATAATTTCTTGCATTTGAAAGGCCAAGGTTTATCATCTTGCTCCGTCATCCGCAGATCATCATGAAAATTTTTCTTACTCGAAAGGGAACAACTCTTCTAATCCTATCTTTTTATATTCTAATAGGAAAATCATACGGCCTTACTGCGTCCCCTTCTTCGAATCGGGAACTAAGCCATGTAGTCGAAAAAATCAAACAAAGCTCTAAGAGCGTAATCGCAAAATTTAAAGGGATAGACTATAAGAGAGATTTAACGATCACGGAAACGGATTCCAAAACCGGCAGTCAAATTTCAGTTTCAAAAATTTCTACGAGAAGAGTCGAATATTACTATGAAAGACCCGTCATCGTAGTTCTGAGTTACGTTAAGAACGGAGAGAATCTTCCTCCTAAAGATTATGAGCCGGAAAAAACGTCTCCCACCTATCCTATATTCGACGATCAATCCGAAGACCATTATTCCATCCAAATCCAGGGACCGATTCTTTTTAAAAACAGGGAAAGCTACGTAGTGGAAGTGACGCCTCTGCAGCTTTCACCGAGACATTTCAAAGGAAAAATTTATTACGATAAAAACTCGTTACATCCTTATTATATCGAAGGAACCACTTCTAAGTGGAAATTTGGAGTCAAGGATTTGTATTTCAAAATCAACATGGAATTAACTCCGGATAAAGTCGCGATCGTACGATCCGGCGAAGTTTTCGTAAAAACTCATATACCTTTGTTGAGTCCCGAAAAGAATATTCATATCCGATTGGAAACTTTAGAAGCCGTCCCAATTCGGAAATAATATCAGAAATCTTGCATATTTAGATAAACTTCTGGCTCTTTTCGAATGCGTCTTGACTGAATCCATAATCAAAATAAGATCGAAACTGCAAATGGAATCTTTCGGAAAACCTTTTCTTATCCTCGGTGCGTTATTTTTATTACTCGGAATCTTTTTTCTCTATGGAAGCAGGTTTCCGTTCCTAAACGAATTAGGAAAACTCCCCGGAGACATTCGAATCGAAAAGGAAAACTTTAGATTTTATTTTCCGCTCACGACTTCAATTCTCGTCAGCGTCGTAATTTCGATCGTCCTTTTTTTAATTCAAAAATTCAGAAACGGTTCGCCATGAAGGAGGAATTTCGCTTCAGCTCGCGATTCTCTTTCCAAGACGGTGAAAACGAATTCTCAAGAATTCTTTCCGAATACAAAAAAAAGAAAATTTCCTATATCGACTTAACCTTATCCAATCCCACGCAAGCCGGATTTCAATATCCTTTCGAAGCGATTAGACATAGCTTTCAAACGAACGATCTCATCACTTATATTCCAGATCCTCAAGGAAACGAACTGGCTCGCAATACGATTTCCGATTACTACCGATCCAAAGGGGTTATGATTGATCCCGACGATCTGTTTTTAGTTTCATCTTCTTCCGAAGCATTTTCTTATCTATTCAAACTCTTTTGCGACGCAGGTGATTCGATTTTAATACCGGCTCCGGGATATCCTTTGTTCGAATTTCTTTCCGTAATGGAAGGACTTCAAACGATTGCTTATATTACAAAAAAGGAAAATTCCTGGCGCTTAAAAGCGACCGATCTGGATCCGAAAATTCTCTCCAAAAGCAAACTTCTCTTAATCGTAAGTCCGAACAACCCAACCGGCTCCGTATTCGGCCGATCCGATTTCGAATCCGTGAAAGATATTTTAAAGAAATATAATATTCCAACGGTCATCGACGAGGTTTTTTCGGACTACGTCTACGAAGGAGAATCCCATTTTACTCTGACCGATTCCGAAATTCCGGTAATTACGGTAAACGGTCTGTCGAAAACTTTAGGATTGCCCGGAATGAAACTTTCCTGGATTCTCCTCAGCGGCCCCGCGCCTTGGAAAAAGAAAACGAAAGAACTTTTAGAATTGATTTCGGACACTTATCTTTCCGTAAATACTCCCGTACAAAACGTCCTTTCCGATTTGATGCAATGGAGAACGATGATACAAACTCAGATTTTAAAAAGAATTCAGAGAAATCGAGCCGTGTTAAAGCAGATTATCTTCGAATTCGACACATCGGAAAGAATCGAGTGCGATCTTCCGAAGGCAGGCTGGTATTGTATGATAGAAAGTAAGGATTTTTTTCCGGAGGAAAAATTCTCACTTCGTTTATTAAAAGAAAAACAAGTCTACGTTCACGCGGGAGAAATGTTCGGATTTCCGAACACAGACGCGGCCGGCAGAATCGTTCTGAGCCTGTTGACGGAAACAGATGTTTTCGAGTCCGGCCTCGCAAAAATTTTAGAATTCTCGAAAGAGATCCGACTTAATTAGTACAATCTAAAAGAAGGTTTTGCCGAATTTGGACCTGATAAATCCTCAGAAGTTGCGGTGTTGGAAGTGCTTCAAAAAAGGTAAACTCTGGGAAAACTAACGAAATCCATTTTCGGAAATCGTATAAGGTCCTGTCCCAATACTGGGACAGGACCTTGCAGCTTGATCTTTCCGAAAAAATAAAATAAGTTTTTGGGACGCACTGTAAGTCGAATTTTTTCTTAAAATCTGCGACGGAAAGTTTTCGGAAAAATTCTTTCTAAAGGAAATGCAAAAATCTATTGAAGTCCCCAGTCTTTCGGTTTGGTCGTGCCGAGTTTCACGAAGTCTCTTAAAAAACCCCTGTATCTTCCCACCGTCTCAATTTTGTTAAACGAAGCAGGATTGAAAATTCCTCTTTTTCGAAAAAGTTTGGAAGGATCCTCTTTGATATCGGACCAAGTACCGACTTCGAGAGTTAACGGCAAAAATTTTGAATTCCAAGGGGATTTTTCTTTATGATAATCATGATAGTGATCGTAGAACTTATCCCAGAGATCGCCGTGAGTCGTATAAGTTTCGCTCTGAGGTCCATACTGAAAGTGAATGTGTCCGCAGTGATTCTTGAGATGTTCTCCTATCTTTTGATACAGAAGAGTATCGGGACAGGGACTTTTTGTATAAGCGTAAGGCCACCAAACGTTATCTACGGTGCCAAAACCTGAGTGAAGATCGAGAACGGGCATGATCGCATCCTCCACGTCAAAAAAAGAATCTTGAACCAATCGGAACAAAGCCCTCGATTCAGGTTCCAATCCTTGACCTCGATAGTAAGGAAGTCGTTTGGAAATTTTTTGACCGCCGAAAAAAGGAAGGGCTTTCACGGCGTCGATACCGGAGTTTCTCATAAGATCCACACCCGCGGGATTCGATCTTTGTTTTAAAACGACGCCGCCAGGATTGACGATCGGTAAAATCACAATTCCGAGTTTTCCCTTCTTCAACTCCGGGAGATAACCCGTGGAATCCGGATGTAAGATATATTCTAGAAAATCCAGTAAGATAAGAATCCCGATGGTTTCCAATCCGTGAACGCCAGCGACGATTCCCACGGGGTGTTCCTTCAGTCCTTTTTCTGTTCCCAATCGAAGCGCGTGGATCGGAAAACGAAACCCCTCTTCGGTTTTTCTTGAAAAGCCGATCTGACTCAGGTTCGCGAGTTTACCGCCCAACTTCAATATCTTGAGAAGTTTTTTATCGTATCGATTGAGTCTTTTATATCCGCGTAACATAGATTTGGCGACTTATTGTCTAGATTGAATAAGCTGCAGGTCGTTGCAATCTTCGGAAAGTTTCAAAACTCCGCCTTGAATCTTCTCACAAGTCTCGTTTGCGACGATCTGAAAACAACCTCGAACCGCCTTTTTGATTTTTTCGGGATCTTCGTTCGCGAGTAGATAGGCGTTCGATTTGCGAAATTTTTCGGCGCAGTTCGCGGGGTTGAGTCTTTCTTGAATCAGATTTTTTGTCGAATCCTTTAGATTCAGAGGAGATTCTCCTGTGCAATTTGCAAGTTTTTGACAATAGGAAGAAACTAGTTCGGAAGATTCTTCTCTCCATTTTTCATCGACGATTCCCTGCGGTAAGGAATTCTTTTTGCACAACGAGAGGTTCAAAAGGAAATAAATTCCGAGAAAACCGAGCGTAATATTTCTGTATTTTTGTTTCATAGTTTTTATGATCAGTGTTCCGATTTTTTACGAATAAAAATTTCAACCCTTTCTCCCGAAGCCTTTCCTTCCGGCGTGGAAGAAGAATTCTCAATCGCTTTGTAGGCGCTGGACGCTTCGATGGAAATTCTATCTTTCGGAATTTTATAATTCTTCGATAAGGAATCCGCTATCAACTCCGCCCTATATGAATTGTATTCCCATACGTTTCTAAATCCTTTTTGCGCGGCTTCGTTTCCGTACGGAATCTGAACCTTTAACGTGATATCGACGTCCATCGCACTCGATAGTTCCGATATTTTTTGAAAAGCGAAAGTCATGTCCTCGTCCGGTTGAAACTGGCCTTCTCCCAGAGATGATCCGAAAAGCACGATTTTAATCTCTTCGGTTTCCTGGATTCCTATATTCAATTTTGCTTTTTCTTTTAATTTTTTCAACGCATAACTGACTCGCTCCCAAAAACGATAAAGCTGCGTTCGAGGCTGCAATAGCGGATCTTCTTCTATGGAAACGTTACTTCCTTGAAAGAAAGATTCTCCCAAACCGAAACCTCCGCGGATCACGTCGGCTACTTGTTTGAGCTTGGCTTGGTCGACTTGCGAAATGGAATACATGATGATGAACAAACCCAAAAGTAACGTGATCATATCCGCGTAAGTCAACAACCAACGTTCACGATTTTCGTGCGATTCTTCCTTGCGGCGGCTCCTTTCCAGAAGTTGTCTTCGAAGACGGCTCATGCTTCCTTCCGATGATTTCCCAACAAAGTTTCTATGTATTCGGTTTCCCTCTTTTCCACTTCTTCGTAAAAAGAATTAAAGATCTTGGAGGAAACGGGCAACGTCGCGTTATACGCCTCTTCCACGCTTTGAAATAGAGCGGACACTCCGAGCATTCCGGCCATAAATCGCGCGGGTCGAATCAAATATGCTGCGATCGGTTTGTGTGCGAGTTCGTAAAAAACCTTCAAATTTCTAAGAACGATCTCAAGTTGTCTGATTCTTTCCTTATAATGCCCCATCTGGCCGTAATGAAGATCGTATTCTTCTCTTGTCAGACGTTTTCCGTCCCAACCTCCATCCACCAGATGTTTCGCGAGAATGGTATCCATCTCTTCGGTCAGATTATTAAGTTCGATCAAATATTCGATGTTTTCTCTCGAGCTTTCCTTCATCATACCTTTCACTTTTTGGTAAGTGTCCATCGCGAGTTGCAGCCAGACTTCTCTTCCGTCCAAGTTGTAGATTTTTTCGAAGAAATATTCCACCATAGGAATCGTTTCTTCCAGATGAAAGTAGTTGGCGTAGAAGACTCGGAAGCGTTCCACTTGAGCGCGAACGACTTCGGCTTTCGCCGCTTTTAGTTTTTTGCCCGCGAGATCGCTCATTCTTTTTTTGGAATCAACTCCAGCTTATAAGCCGAAAAACCTTGTTGATCGGTTTGTTTTTGAACCGAGCCGAATTGGTTCGGAAGATTTACCACGTCTCTTCCCATGCGAGTCGAGGATCGAAAAAGAACGCTCGGAATTCCATCCTTATCCGGTATTATGGAAAAACGAATTCCGTATTTATGATTTCTTCCCCATCCTTCTTTCGTAATCTCAACGAGGGGAACGGAAGAATTGATATATTTGCCCGCAGATGAAAAAACACTCGAACCTGGAGAGTAGAATCTCTGGCCTTCTTTTGTAGTATCAATGCTTACTTTTCCTCCGTCCGGAAAAGAAAGGGAAAGATAAGTCGTACCCGCATAAGAACCTCGATTCTTAAACCAAAGGACGGCTTCTCCGGCGATTCCTTTTTTCCATTCTGCGGGAGCTTCCAAGGAAAGAAGCGACGGAACGGCGACTCGCGGTATATCCGGAACCATTTCCCAACCGTTAAAAATAAAATTCTGCGCATAACTACGATTCGATGGGAAGATCGTTATGTTTTTTTCGGTTTTATTATAATCAAAGTCGATTCGTTTTGTTTTGATTAGAAACTCGTGATCTTTCAGAGACAGAAGCCCGTCCAAAATTTTTTGACCTTTTCTGATCCCGTAAGGAACCGAAAAGAGTCCGAGCGGAGGCTCTTCGCTCAACACTTCTAAAAAGAGAGAGTTGAATCCGTCTCCGGGAAGTTCTTCCATTAGAATTCTCTTAACTACAAAACCGGCTTCCTTCGTTTGCGGATTCTCGCCTTCTCCAGGCAGCCAGGAAGATTTCGAAGCTTCGTAGTGAAGAGGACCTATGTTCAAGAGGGAAAAGGAAAATTTATTTATCAAAGACCATTCGCCGTTTTTCTTTTTGAAAACGCCGAGAACTTCCTCGGTTCCGTTTCGAACCAGAGCGAACGATTCTAAATCCTGATCTTCATCGAGATTGCCCACCTTTTTCAGGACGACGTCGGGGTTCTTTTGATCGGAAGGGGATAACAGCAATTCTACGATTCGAGAATCCGAAGGAGTTTTTGAGGAACAACTCACCGCGATAAAAATCAAAATCAGTACTTGAAGAATTTTTTGAAAACGAGAAACGAATGGATTCATGGTTCGATAACAGAATCCGAGAGGGAAAAAAGCCTGTCTATGATTTTCCGATACCCTACTTTCCGTCGCAGATTTTAAGAAAAAATTCGACTTACAGTGCGTCCCAAAAACTTATTTTATTTTTTCGGAAAG
>NZ_NPDU01000034.1:0-42500 GCF_002811985.1 Leptospira adleri | reverse complement strand
GTTCCGGATCCTAAAAGAGTTCCGCAAGGATTGAAGTATTATTCCGCCGAAATGCATAAGGCTGCGTTTGTGCTTCCGCAATTTGCACAGAAACATATCGTTCGCAAATAAGATCGTTTGTCCGGGGGAGGGGCGATGAATTTTCAAAGTAAATTCCTGACCCGGAGCCGATCTCTCAAATCTCTTCTTTGTGTCGGGCTCGACCCCGACTACTGCAAACTTCCCGAAATGATTAAGCGAAGTCCTGAACCTCTTGTTCATTTCTGTCGCGAGATCATCGATGCCACGGCGCCTTACGCGGTAGCATACAAGCCGAACATCGCCTTCTTCGAAGTTTTCGGATCTTCGGGGATCAGACAGTTCGAAAAAGTGATCGGACATCTCAAAAGTAATTATCCCGAGATCCCGATCGTCGCCGATATCAAACGCGGAGATTTGGATAACACGGCGAGACAATACGCTCGATACTATTTCGGGGATCTTCAAGTAGACAGTCTCACGCTTTCTCCTTACATGGGACTCGATTCTCTTCGTCCGTTTTTGGAATATCAGGATCATCTTGTCTTCTGGCTTTGTCTGACTTCCAATCCGGACTCGGCTCAATTTCAGAAAAAAAGATTTTCCGAAACCGGAAGAACTCTCTATGAAGAAGTGGCTTACGTTGCCAATTCGATCTCGCCGCTCAATCTCGGTTTTGTTGTGGGCGCAACCAATCCCCAGGAACTTGAAACTCTTCGTAAACAAAATCCGGATCGTATTTTTTTGATTCCGGGTTTTGGAGCGCAAGGTGCGAAACTGGAGGACTTACTTCCGGTCTGCGGAACCAATTCGCTTATCAATTCTTCTCGCGGAATTCACTTTGCCTCGAGCGGTTTGGACTTTGCGAGCCGCGCCGGACTGGAAGCCGAGAAGATTCACAAGTCGATGCAGACATATTTTTCGCGATCCTAATTTTCGTATCTCCGTCGACTTCGATCGGTATAAAATGAGAATTCGATTTTGAAAAATTTTTTCAGGCTGATCGGATCGTAAGGTTGCCGCTTACGGTTCTTGCTCCGGCTCTTACTCGCGGTCTTATCAAAGAAGTTATCGAATTCCCATGCGTAATAAGGCGTTCATTCAAAAGATAAGAATCTCCGATCCTCAACTGAATTGATCTTTGTCCACGAATGTCGTTCAAGCTCAGGAAGAAGAATCGCAAACTTCTTCTTCCTAAATCTAAAGAAATTATTATATCGGTTTCGTTTCGTCCGGTTTAGAACGAGGACAAACTCGTAATCGGCTCTTCTTTTTTTGTCGGACTTTCGTCTCCCCCGAAATGAAAGCCGACACCGACCATACCGGAATATTCGTTGTAATTGACTCTCAAATCTCTAACGTAATATCTGTTGATCGCGGAACCTTCCGCCTCTGAGAAAATGAAAAAACGATCGAAGTTGATCTTAAATCCTAAGCGGGCAAAACCGCGGTACGATGCAAACCTATCAAATCCGGTCGTTCCCGCCCCGATGGAAATATACGGGTCGAATGTTTTTCCCGGTCTCATGTGAAACGTGGGACCGATATCGAGGAATGTTAGCGAAAAATTGTTCCTATCTCGGAGCGGATCTCCGGCCGCGACAAACGCGTTATATATGGTTTCATTTGACAGATTTCCGTTTCTGCCGATGTTTATGTAGGTCAGATACGGAAGGATATGGTCTGCATGTGACGGAACGCTCAGAGAGAATATTTTGTGAGTAATCCCGAACTCGAAACCGAAGTAACGGGGATTGTATTCTGCGGAGAGTCGATAGTTATTGGTCTTTCCTTCGTTCTCTTTGTATTTAACGTCCTCCGCGCGTCCGATTCCTCCTCCGATTTTCAAGGACCAGGGTGCGTATTGCGCGGAAATTTTTTCCGATTCGCCTTCGCCAAAGACGGCTATGCCGGGATATATGGCGCAGGCCAGTCCTATTAGTAAAACAGAATATTCCTTTCTCATGTTGTCTTCCTCGTTGTGTTTGATGTGTCTAGGACCGGGAAGTGTTTAAAAACGGTTCCGAACGATGTAGGATATTTCTACTTACAGGTGTCTTATGATAATAAGATGCGGGATTTGTATTTTACTAAAAAGTATCGGGCCCAGAAGACGCAAAAATAATACATTAACAATTTATAATGTATTAAATGGTAAGCGAAATAAAATAAGATTCCCGAAGGAGCTCCGTGCGGATTCGGCATGCTTTTGAAAACTAAAGTGCGTGACTTGTAACCATAGGGCCGGACTTTTGAAATATCGAAAACCGCTGTTTAAATTTTCAATGACGTATATATATATCCCTTTTGGTTCTTTAGTGGTATAAGATCAAATAGTGGAATGTATGGTTCCACATCGAAAGAAGAATCGGATTCATTTTCGGATATAGGATTCCGATTTTTTTGAAAAGAATGGAACGAAAACCGCGTCTATAAGATCGGTTTTATCGAGTGAAATAGGAATCTCGAATGCCAGAACCAAACTTTTGGGAAATGCTAACAAGACTGATCCCTCTCTACGGAGGGCCGGGTCTCGCTATCGTTTCTTTCGCGGCCGCGACCATCCTCCCATTCAGTTCGGAGGCCGCACTCGTTTTCGCCATTGTCTCAGGACTTTCCATCAAGGAAGCCGTCTTATGGGCGTCGATAGGTAATTGTTCCGCATGCGCGGTCAATTATGGATTGGGAATTTGGTTTCGGTCCGGAGTGGAGAATAAGATCGAAACGTCCAAGCTCTATTCTTATATCGCGCTCAAAATGCAAACCTGGGGTCATTTCGTATTAGCGCTTTCGTTTCTTCCGGTTGTTGGAGATCCGATTACAATTCTTTCCGGATTTTTTAAGCAAAGATTATCTTATTTTATTCCGATTGTGTTCACTCTTCGTATCGCTCGTTACATCGTTCTCGCTTACAGTTTTGTGAACGCTTGATCTCATTCCAAAAAGATGAAATGCTTGTTTCTTTATGAATTACAAGTGAAATGAAATTGAAATTAATTTTGGAAAGTTTTTTTTACATCCGAACGTATTCTTCCTGTCTATTATACACAAAGAAAGGACGGGTAGTTCTTGAAAAAGAATTTGAAAAAGAAAACCGGAGATTCGGTTTCTAAAAAGAAAAATTCTGGGAAAAAAAAATCCACCCAGATCGAAACTAAAAAGAAGAAAGAATCCTTAGCAATCATAGGAACCGGAATCGCGGGGATGGGTTGCGCTCATTTCCTGCAAAAGGAATTCGATCTTACGATTTTTGAAAAAGGATCTTATATCGGCGGACATACGAATACCGTGGAAGTCGAGGAAGACGGGAAAAATATCCCGATCGATACGGGTTTTATCGTGTTCAATCACGTTACGTATCCCAATCTCAAACGGCTCTTTGAAGAGTTGAAAGTCCCCACAAAAAAATCTTCGATGTCTTTTAGCGTTCAACACGTACCCGAAGGATTGGAGTTTTGCGGTTCCGGCATCAACGGACTTTTCGCTCAGAGAAAGAATTTTCTTAACTTTCGGTTTTTAAGACTTTTATACAATATCAATCGGTTCAACAACGAAGCGCCGCGAATATTAGGAAATTCTAAATATAAGTCATTTACTCTCGAAGAGTATATGACTAAGGAAGGGTTTCATCGCGATCTTTTGGATTTCTATCTCGTTCCGATGAGTTCCGCCGTTTGGTCCACACCCGACGATCTTATGCTTCAGTTCCCCGCTTACGGATTGGTGAATTTCTTTTTGAACCACGGCTTCATGGGTTTGAATACGCAACATCAATGGTACACGGTTCACGGGGGTTCGAGGGAATACGTCAAACGTTTAACCGCTCCCATCCTGGATCGTTTTCAATTGAATTCCGAAGTCCGATCGGTCGAAAACGTCGGCGAGAAAGTCAGAGTCACGTTAAAGAACGGGAAATCGAGCATATTCGATAAGGTGATTCTCGCGACACACGGGGACATTTCCCTCAAACTTCTGAAAAGCCCGACCCGCTTGCAAAAGGAGCTGTTGCAAGAATTCAAATACCAGAAGAATATCGCGACCTTGCATACGGACGACGTATCGATGCCGAAGACGAAACTTTCTTGGTCTTCTTGGAACTATCGTATTGAAAAGGTGAACGGACAAGACCGCGCCTTTACGGTATATTGGATGAATTCCTTGCAGAACGTATCTCAAAAAAAGAATTATTACGTTTCGATCAACGATCCCGGAACGGTGGATCGGAAAAAGATCATGCAAGAAATTGAATATGAACACCCTCTGTTCACCGTAGGATCTTTAAACGCACAAAGCCGTTTGCCGGAACTCAATCGGGAAGGAAACGTATTTTTCTGTGGGAGTTATTTTCGGAACGGATTTCACGAGGACGGGCTTTGGTCTGCGAGAGAATTGAGCGAAACTTTATTGGGTAGGAAGGTCTGGGATTGAATTCTTGCATCTATCAGGCAAAAGTTATGCACGATCGCAGGTTCCCGAAGAAGAATACTTTCCGATACGGGATATTCACATTTGGCCTGGATCTTGACGAATTGCAGTCTTTGGACAAAAACTTTCGACTTTTCGGAGTGGATCGAAGAGCGCTCTTTCAGTTTTCCGCGAAGGATCACCTCGACTTCGGTAAATCTTCCGTGAAGGAAAATATTTTAGAATATCTAAGACAAAACGGAGTTTCCGAACCTGTCGGAAGGATTGTCCTAATCACGAACGTTCGTGTTTTAGGTTATGTTTTTAATCCGGTTTCGTTTTATTTTTTCTATGACGAAAGAGAAGAGCCTATTTGCGCCGTCGCAGAAGTGGGAAATACTTTTGGAGAACAAAAACCTTTTATTTTAGGAAAGGATACTTGGAAGGACGGGGCCTTTCGTTTAAAAACAGGAAAATTCTTCTACGTATCTCCCTTCGTGGATTTGACTTCCGAGTTTGAATTCACGTTGAGGCCGTCGCAGGAAAGATTGAATATCCGCATCGACGCGATAGAAAACGGAAGGACGGTCATGGTGACGACCTACACCGGAACTAAATTAGAGATTTCCGATATATCTTTATTAAAAATGTTTTTCCGATATCCGCTCGTAACGGTCAAAGTAATCGTTCTGATTCACTGGCAGGCTTTGAAATTATATCTGAAAGGTCTGCCTTTTATAAAAAAACAAAACAACATAGATTTACAAAAAGGAGTTCATCTTGGAAAGAACCACTGAGTCCAATATAAAATTTCAAGATTCGGAAATGACGATCACTCCGGCCGAATCCGGCTCGTTCGGATTTTATAAGAACCTTTTTTTTAGGGCCTTGTCCCCAATGCAAAAAGGTTCGATCCGGTTGGTGTTGCCTAACGGAGAAAAGGCCTATCTTGGAAATCCGCAAAGCGACGATCCGCCAGAATTTCATAAGGGAATCGTGCACATTCACAATCCGATCTTTTTTAAGAAAACGGTCCTGAATGGAGATCTTGGTTTTTCCGAATCTTATATGGACGGTGATTGGGATACGGACGATATCCGGACCGTCATATCCTGGTTCATTTACAATTTGGAAAATTCACCTTCGGTAAGCGGAAGTAAGAATCGTTTTGCGCACTTGAGTCTGACGAACATCGGAAGCCGGCTCCTGCATCTCTTTCGTAGAAATTCGATTAAAGGAAGTAAGAAGAATATAGTGGATCATTACGACCTCGGGAACGAATTCTATAATAAATTTTTAGATCCAACGATGACTTATTCCTGCGCTTACTTTCAAACAATGGAAGAAAGTTTGGAAAAAGCCCAACTTGCAAAGTTAGAAATTCTTTGTAAAAAACTTAGGTTGAAATCGACGGATCACCTTTTGGAAATCGGCACGGGTTGGGCGGGACTATCCACTTATGCGGCGAAGAATTACGGCTGCAAGGTGACCACCTATACGATTTCGGAGGAGCAATATCGTTATGCGATCGAGAAGATCCAATCGGAAGGTTTGTCCGATCGAGTCGAAGTGAGAAAGGACGACTATCGAAAGATCCAAGGCTCCTATGATAAACTGGTGACGGTGGAAATGTTGGAGGCAGTAGGGCACGAATACTTCGAGGATTTTTTCGCGATGTGCAACCGTGTTTTAAAAAAGGACGGGATCATGGTTCATCAGATCATAACCAGTCCGGATGCGAGATACGAATCCTTTCGTAAAGGCGTGGACTTCATACAGAAGCATATTTTTCCGGGTTCGCTCCTTCCTTCGATCGCGAGAATCAACCAAGCGATCAATAAGACCGGCGACTTTCATCTCTATTCTCTCGAAGATATCGGAATCAAATACGATCATACGCTCATGACTTGGCTGAAGGGATTTGATTCCAATATCGCTTTGATTAGAGATATGGGTTTTAGCGAATCGTTTATTCGGAAATGGAGATACTATTTTTCATACTGTGCCGCGGCGTTCTCGATGAAAAATATCAGCGTGGTTCAAGTCGTTTATACGAGACCGAATAATCTCACGCTTTGAAAAATAGATTTCAAAAGGAGAATTCAACGGGAATGGTGAGAATATCGTGAAAGAAACAAATTCTCATCCAACCCGAAAATCCATTTTTCATTTTTTAAAACACTTCGCGCCTAAGAACGTTTTCGAAATTATCAAGAGGGAATTGAAGTCCGGGATTACTCCCGAAAAGATCACCTTGAGCATAGTCGTAGGCGCGGGTTTCGGAGTTTTTCCGTTGATCGGAACGACGATGACGATCTGTGGACTTTTGGGAGTTCTTCTAAGATTGAATCCGGTCACGATTCAACTGGCGAATTATCTGGTTTATCCTTTGCAGATACTTTTGATATTTCCGTTTTTGAAAACCGGCTCCGGTATTTTGGGAATTCCTTTGGATCTGCATTGGGCGGAGAATATTAGCGTCGAGAATATTTCCGAAATTGCAAAGGGGATTTTCGACGTTGCCGGTTTTGCGGTCCTCGGATGGTTTCTATGGGTTCCGGCGGTCTCGCTGATTCTCTACTTCTTACTTTTACCCTTTATGAGAAGAGCTGAGAAACTATTCGATTCGAAGAAGAAAGAAAATAAATAATTTAGGAAGTCGTAAGTTCATGCTCCTGCAAGTTTTAACTCTCATGTTATCCGCCTGGGCGGCGGTGTTTCTTTTGATGACGGTACTTTGGTGGTTCGGTAAACGAGCTAACAATTACGCGATCGTGGACGTGGGTTGGGGACTTTGTATTTCCACGGCGGCGATTGTTTACTATTGGTTAGGCGACGGTTTCCCTTTGAGGACGGCGCAAATCACTGCGATCGTCGCATTCTGGGGATGGAGACTTTCTCTTTTTATCCTGATCACAAGAGTTTTTTCAGGACACGAAGATCCGCGTTATACGGCCTTTCGCGCCGAATATGGAGACCAAGTGGATAGAAAGTTTTTTACGAACATCTTTCAATTTCAGGGAATTCTCGCGGTACTTTTGAGTCTTCCGTTCGTATTTCCGAATATCAACGATAATCCGAATACGAATCGTTTCGAAATATTTGCGATGGCGCTTTTCGTCGTTGCCGTGTTAGGCGAGGCCTGGGCCGACTTTCAGCTCAACGAGTTTAAGAAAAATCAGGAGAACAAGGGAAAAGTTTGCGACGTAGGATTGTGGAGATATTCGAGACATCCGAATTATTTTTTCGAATGGCTGATTTGGATTGCCTTTGCGGTGTTTGCGCTCGGTTCTCCATACGGCTGGATCGGCTTGATTTCTCCGATCGTCATGTTTATCCTTCTTACAAAGGTAACCGGGGTTCCTCTGAACGAAGTAGGGCAATTAAAGTCGAAAGGCGAATTGTATAAGGAATACATCCGGAAAACGAACTCGTTTTTTCCGTGGTTCCCGAAATCTTAGGTCGGAAAAGAAAGTGAACGGCCGATCGCGGAGCAAACGTTCTCGCGTTGCTTTTCCGAAGCGACCTTGCGGTTTTAGAACATTCTAAAAATAGAATATAACAAAAAGGATATTCTTTCATGAAATGGATTTACGATCTAATGGAAAAGGATTTTTTCCCGCACTGGCTGATTCGAGTTCGAATCCGCCAGTTATTAAAACAACGTTTGAGAGACGAAGACAAAGGATCTCTTGAAAACAATCAGAAACATCTGATGGAATACGTGAATACCCTAAAAAAATCTCCCATCGCGATTCACACGGGTGCGGCTAACGAGCAACACTACGAAGTTCCCTCCGAATTCTTCAAGCTCGTGATGGGAAAACACATGAAATACAGTTCCGGTTATTGGGAGACGAAAGATACTTCCTTTGACGAATCGGAAAGAAGAATGCTCGAGATCACCTGCGAAAGGGCGCAGATAGAAAACGGGATGAGCGTTCTTGATCTCGGATGCGGATGGGGATCTTTGTCGCTTTTTATGGCGGAGCGGTTTCCAAAATCTTCGATTACCGGAGTTTCCAATTCGAAAAGTCAGAAAAAATTTATCGACGGAGAGGCCAAAAAAAGAGGGCTCAAAAATCTAACCATTCTCACCGCCGATATGAACGAGTTTAAGATCGCGAAGAAGTTCGATCGTTTGGTTTCCGTCGAAATGCTGGAGCACATGAAAAATTATGAGCGTCTCTTCGAGAAATTTTCCGGGTTTCTAAAACCGAACGGTCTCTTCTTCGTTCATATTTTTACTCATCATAAGTTTGCGTATGCTTTTGAAGTGGTGGACGATACGGATTGGATGTCTAAATATTTTTTCACCGGCGGACAAATGCCTTCCCACGATTTGTTTTTGTATTTTCAGAAGGATTTTCAAATTCAAAATCAGTGGGTCGTAAACGGCAATCACTACGCGAAAACTTCGGAAGCATGGCTCGAAGGAATGCTTCGAAACAAGTACGAGATCACAAGGATTCTTTCCGCGACCTACGGCTCCGATCAAGCGCTCAAATGGTTCGTCTACTGGAAGGTTTTCTTTATGGCTTGCGCCGAACTCTGGAAATACCGCAACGGAGAAGAATGGATCGTGTCGCATTATCTTTTTTCGAAACGTTAGCCGAAACTGCGATAGCCCGAGGTTGACGGCATTTTTGAGCGGTGATTTTCGGAACCCGGACCATCCAATCTATCAGGTTTTCCGAGAATCCGCTATCACAAGCAGTCGTTTGGAATAATCCTTGAAACGGACTTCAAGTCCGTTCTCAAGGATTATAAAAAATTTCTTTTAAACCAATCTTGAAAGAGAATAAAGTTCCGCTTTTCATTCGAAAGTCAAATGCCCTTCCCAAAGAAAAGAGAACTTTCCAGCAAATTGGAAGCGATTCGGCGCTCAAGGAAATGGATTTTTGTAGGAGTTCCTACGTTGAATTTATTACTTGCAAAAAGTAGATTTTTCTGATAGAGAAAAGTCACCCGAGTCTTCCACCACCCACCCCTCCACCCAAGATCAGGGTGGGGCGCGCGGGTTTCACGGACGGACGTCGTCGTAACAACGACGGAATTCTTCTCAATAATTCAATTTGAGAATTTTGATTTCTTTTTCTTCGAAACGAATCGTATCTTTGAGAGTTTGAAACTTCTCTGCGGAAAAATGATTTTGGTGATTCCTGATTTCGGTCTTTAACTTCAGAATTTCCTCATAAAGATTCAAAATTTCTAAAGTGTTCTCGGTTGCTTCCTTTTTGTAAAGATCGCGAACCATCGAAATCAGTCTCGAAGGGATATCGGCGTGAACGACTTCGATCCAACTCAAATCCTCGATTTCTCTGAAGATCCAATTTTGCAGATAAAGAGCCACTAATCTCTCCATTCTCATGATCTCTTCTTTGGTGCTTCTTGGAGAAATGCTCTTATAAAAACGATATCTTTTTCGGAGATGTTTCCCGGTGGCAACCGAATCGATTGGGTTGGATTTGAGTTTGTTCCATTCTTCCACAAGAAGAGGGAAGTATTCTTTCCCGAAAAACGGTTCTCCCATTTCGCAGATATGAGTCGCGGAAGGTTCGAAGACGCGGAGCCTCGCTATAAAAGAATCCGTATCCGCCGTGACCAAATGTACGGGTGCGATTTCTTCGAGAGGACTCAAGATCGCGTTGATCTCCCGCAAGAACGTGCTCTTTAACTGATCGCTCGGATCGGCCAAAAGAAAAAAATTAAAATCGGACGAATCCCGGAAATCTCCCCTTTGTCTGGATCCATAATAAAGGATCTCGAACGGTTTTAGGGAAAATACGGTTTGCAGATTTTGTTTGATCGACTCCATCTTCCCTCTCTACTCAAAAAATAATTTCATTCTCGAAAGATTTTCCAGGATCGCGTCATACGCCCTGTCTCTTTCTTCCGGATTCCGAAACGGTAGGGATTTGATATGATTGAGATCGTTATAAATGATCTCAATCGCGTTCGAAGAGGGATTTTTTTTGATCGTGGATATATAATCCAGGTTGATAATTTCCGAATCTCCCAGCTTCAGCCACATGTCAGATCCTTGTAAGGGATAGAATATGGACCTGTACAGAATTGGTCAAGAAGACTAAAAAATTCTGAGTCCTTTACGGATATTTTCATGAAATTCTTTTCCGAGCGCCGCTGGAGAATCTCCGGTCTCGTTTTTTAGGTCCGTTTCAAAGACAAAAACAAAGGATTCCTTTTGCCATTCCCAACGAACGTAACATTTCCCGTTGTGAATTCCCGTCAGGACGCTGGCCCTGGAATCGTTCGGCATCGGGAAGTATTGATATTGTTTATTCTGGAGGGAATTCATTTCTTCCGAAGTCAAAAGGTGCTTAAAATCGATCTGATTGTCTTCCGTATAAGACGAAGCGCGCACCCGTTCGTATTTGCTTTGGGAAGAATTGATCTGAAATTCGTAGAATAACCCTCTGGCGAAGAGTTTCCCGGAGTTGAGGAGAGTTACCGCTTCGGAGGTTTCATAGACGACGTCGTAATTGAGTCTTAGATAGCGCGGAGTTTCGATCGAAGTTGATGCCCCTTTGCTCTCCGGAGTTTTGCATGTCGCAAAACAAAAACCGAGCATCCATAAACTCAGAAGAATCCTTTGAGTAATTCCCTTCGAGACCGCAAACTTTCGGTCTTCATTACAAAAAGAATTTCGAATATTAGTAACTGATTTCATAGAGGTCATCCTGGTAATTACGAAAGACGTAGGAATTTTCTTTCTTCTCCGCCAGATATTCCGCGGGCAGGGGAACCTTTCCTCCTCCGCCTGTGAGATCCACGACGTAAAGAGGAACGGAAAGTCCGGAAATTCTTCCCCGAATCTGTTTCATGATCTCGACGCCCTTTGCGATTTCGACTCGAAATCCTCCGCTTCCCCAGACTTCGTCGCACTGATGCAGGTAGTAGGGTTTGATCCCGATCGCCGTCAGACCGTAAAACAGTTCCTTCAGAATTTCAGGAGAATCGTTGATGCCTTTTAAAAGAACGCCTTGGTTGAGAACCATTACGTTCCCTTCTTGGATGAGAAGCGCGATTCTTTCCTTTACGAGAGGAGTGATTTCCTTCGGATGATTGAAGTGTGTGACTAAAAAAACAGGAAAGTGTTTTTTAAGAATTCCGCAAAGCGAAGAATCTATTCGCATCGGAAGCGTGACCGGATAACGGGTGTGAATTCTCACCTGATTGATATGCGAAATCGATTTGAGTTCGCCTAAGAGATAATCCAATCGATCGTTTGAAAGATTGAGCGGATCTCCTCCTGAAAGAATCACTTCTTTGATCTCCGTATGCGCTCTAAAATAAGCGAGGGCTTGGTCCCATTCTTCCTTGCCGGGTGTGTGAAAGGATTTACTCACCTTTCTTTTGCGGGTGCAGAATCTGCAATAGACCGCACAGACATGGGACAAATACCAGAGCGCTCGATCGTGATAACGGTGAGTGACTCCTTTGACCGGCATATTCGATTCTTCGGCGAGCGGATCCTGTCTTTCGAATCCGTTTCGGATCAATTCTTCTTCCTGAGGAACGATCTGAAGTCGGATCGGACATTTCGGATCGTCCGGGTCGGCGAGTTCCAGATAATAAGGAGTTACGGAGAATTCAAAAAACGCGGAACACGCGTCAAAGGAAAGTTTTTCTTTTTCGGTAAGTTTGATTCTGCGGGAAAGTTCTTCTTGTGTTTTGATCCGATTCTGAATCTGCCATTTCCAATTCAGCCACTCTTGCGGGCTTGTCGTCTGGCTTTGTAAGGTTGGAGTTTGAGTTTTGGAAAAAGTGGTCAGTGGAATTGCTCCGTGGCTCTTCTGAAATCCTCGAATCTTCGCGTCTTCCGTCAACTAAGAACTGAAATTCCGGATTCTTAAAAAAAGCCGGAAGGAGGACTTTCGAAACCTGCTTCCGGCCATCGTTTTATATTGCATCCCCGGTTTAGGACATTCTCACGTTTAGGAGATTCAGGACAAGAATGAGAATATTTCCGAAATGGAGATTCTGTGTGCGTCCGAGGAAGAAGTTTCTCTTTGCCCAAAGAAACGGCCGCCTTGCAACGGGGAGACTTACTCCCTGAATACAGAATTGAATGGTTCCTTAAACAGCCGTCGGTGGAGGTAGAGAAAGATAACGAAAGGAAAGAGAAACTCTACCGGAAATGATTTCGATTTTAGGGATGGTGCGATTGGGTAAGAATTTTCCGGAGAAACAATCCAGTCTTAGGAAATCGACTCGGCCCTTGTCGTCGTCTCCGAAGGAAATCCCTTTTGTAAATGGATTGGAAAACTGAGAAATACTCCCGGACTGGGCCTTAGCTCTTACAAGCGGTTTATAAGATTCTAATTTACTCTCCGCAAAACCGTCTGCAAGAAAACATCCAGCAACGATCAGCGCGGCGATTCCGAGTAAAGTACGGCGACCCATATAATCGATTAGATCCGGAAAATGTTGAAAATCAATCCTTTTCCTTTCAAAAAATTCCGGGATTCTAAAGTTTTATTCTATTTTTTAACTTCGACTTCCACGGTTGGAAGAGATCCGCGCAGATATCCGCTTTTTAAGATCGTCTTCTGTCCGTCTTCGCTCGTAACGTATGTGATAAAATCGTCGATTTTTTGTCCGTGGTCGGAAAGATAGAATAGATACAATCCTCTGGATAATTCGTATGTTCTGTTGTAGACGTTCTCGATACTCGGAACGACATAGGGTTCCTTTCCGGATAAAGAATATTCTAAGGCCCTTACCTTTCCCTTGTTCTCAAAGAGGGCGCTTCCCATTCCCATAAACCCGATCGCGTTCGGATCGGAATCGATCACGGAAGCCATCCCGTCGTTATCGGAAACGATTTTCGAATTTGGGGAATATTCCACATTCTTACGAGCCTCGTAATTTTTAGGGCCAAGGTCCTTTTGTTTTAATACGTGAGTTTCAAAGTAGGCGGCCGTTCCGGACTTGTCGTTTCGAATGACTACTTGAATCTTTCCCGCTTTTCCGCCGAGTTTTGACCAATCGGTGATCTCTCCGGAAAAAATCTTAGAAGCAGTTTCCAAACTGATTTTACGGACCGTGTTGGATGGATTGACGATGATCGCGATCCCGTCATAAGCCACCGCGAGAGATTCGAACTTCCCTCTGGAATCGAATTCTTTGAGTTCTTTTTCCGTAAGCGGTCGGCTCGCCGCGGCGATGTCGGTCTTCCCTTGGAATAATTTTTCGATTCCTTCGATGGATCCGCCTCCGTTTACGATCACTTGAGTGCCCGATTTTTTTCTGGAATATTCCAGTCCGATCATCTGCAGCATCACGTGCATCGTTTCGGATCCGGTCACCGTGATCGTTTCTTTCGGTTTGCAATTTCCCGTAAGCGCCGATAGAATGATTGCAAATAAGATAAGAGATTTTAATTTCATACGTCTGCTTTACGTTCCTACTTGAGTTCTCCGGGAGCGTGTTTTCGGTCTCAAAAAAGTCTATTACAATTCGAGCTTGAATTATTACAAATTGCACACGCTCTTCGATCGTTCCAGGAGCTCCGAAGAATGGATCCACAAAACTCTAATCCTTCTTGTGGTTTGCGCACTTTTCCATAAACTCTGTGGAATGGCTCCGGTCCGATGCATAACCCTTGCCTACAAGTTGAGAGGAGATGATACGACGAGGAGAATCATTCCCAAGAAGAGGTATTTGTAAGAGCTCCTACGTGGAACTTTTCGCTTGCGAAAAGTTTGATTTTGTGACAGAGGAAGGTCTCGCCGATTTTCCCGCCTCCGAAACTCAATGATTCGCTTACCACCCTTCGACCCAAAAATTCGGGGTGGGGCCGCGAATTTTATGGAAGAATTGTCTTAGTTCCGATGGATTTTCATAAGGTCCTCCGACGACTTCCGGAGAATGCTATGGATCGCGTGGTATGGCTTCTTTTTCTTGACAGGGGGCCTGTTTCAAAACAAATAGAAGGAGCGCAATCTATTCTTAGGAAAATCCATGACTCTTGGTATCACAGAAGTAAAAAAAGGGATGGTTCTCAAAGTGGAAGGGGATCTGTATTCGGTAGTAAAAACCGAGTTCGTAAACCCGGGTAAAGGCTCCGCTTTTATCAGAACAAAATTAAAGAACCTCACCAGAAATAGTTCCATCGAAAGAACCTTCAAAGCGGCGGAAAAATTAGAAAGTGTCGAGTTAGAAAAAAGAAATATGACCATCTGCTACACCGAAGGGGATGATATCATTTTTATGGATTCGAACGATTACGAGCAAATGCCCGTCTCCAAAGAATACGTGGAGGACATTCTTCCGTTTTTAAAAGAGGAAACCGCGATGGAAGTCACTTTCTACGAAGGGAAACCGATCGGAGTCATTCCTCCGAACTTCGCCATCTTGGAAGTCACTTATGCGGAAGAAGGTCTGAAAGGCGACACATCCGGGACCGCGCAAAAACGAGTCACCGTCGAAACAGGCGGTGAAATCAACGTTCCTATTTTCGTTAAGCAGGGCGACGTCGTAAAAATAGACCTGCGAGATCTCACTTACGTAGAAAGGGTCAACAAATAAAATCTGCGGAGTATCTGCTATGGCAACGATAGTAAGACAAAAAGGTCTGCCTGAAATCAAGGAGACAAACGAGGTAAAATCCTTTCTCAAAGAAAGAGGGATTGATTACGATCATTGGAAGGTTCCGGATAACGCGACCGAACTTACCAATAAGGAAGTTTTGGCGGACTCCGAAAAGGAAAATCTCCTAAGCAAACTCGACGATCGATTTCAAACCCTGAAAGAAAAAGAAGGATATCAGTCTCGGGATCTGATCGTGCTTCATCCGAACGTTTCCGGTTTAAACGAAATGCTCGCGAAGTTCGACCGCGTTCACTATCACACGGACGAAGAAGTTCGTTACATCGTGGACGGATCCGGAGTATTCGGATTCGCTCTCAAGGGTGAAAAATTCTTGGTTCACGTTGTTAAAGACGATTTCATTTCCGTTCCTAGAAATACCAATCACTGGTTTTATCTCGACGATCAAAAAAGAATCAAGGCAGTACGTTACTTCCAAGACATGAGCGGTTGGGTTCCCAATTACGTGGAAGAAACCAATTCCTTGGACTGACATGTCCGTCAAAAAACAATTGGAACGGCTCTCTGGACTGGGGGCCGTCTATCACAAAAACGGATGGATGCCCGGAACCGCCGGCAATCTTTCCGTTCGTTTTCCGGGAGAATCCGGATTCTGGGTCAGCGGAAGCGGACTCGACAAAAACTTATTAAACAAACGTAATTTTCTCTATGTCGATATCGAGTCGGGAAAACCGGTCGGTTCCAAGGACGCGAAGCCTGAGAAGGGACTGAAGCCGAGCGCGGAAACGTCGATCCATCGCGCGGTCTATCGGGCTTTCCAGGACGCGGGATGTGGACTTCACGTTCATACTCTCGAGTCCAATCTAATCGGCGCCAATACTTCTAAACTCGAGCCGATTGCACTTTTGGAACTCCCCGCGATAGAAATTTTGAAGGCTTACGGGATCTGGGACGAAAATCCAAAAGTTTATGTTCCTGTAATATACAATTTTCCGAATGTACAAGATATTTCCGATTGTTTGGAACGATATCTAAAAGCATACAAACCGACGGTCCCTTTTTGTATCATAGAAAAACACGGGATCACGGTTTGGGGAAAGGATTTGATTCAAGCGAATCGGAATCTGGAAGCTACCGATTTTATACTGAAATACATGGTTTCCTGGAAAAGTCTTTCTTATCCGATCGAAACGAAGACGATTCGTCAAAGCCAGACCGACGCCGATCGGGATCGCGCCGAAGTATTCTCCACGGAATTTCCGGTTTATCCGGCGACTTTTTCCTAAGGGAGAATCGACTTGTCTTCTTCCGAAAAAAAAACTCCCATACTCGTCGCCGGAGCGGGTTCCGGGATCGGGAAATCCGTATTAGAAAATTTAGATATGCTCGGAAAAGACGCGATCGGGATTTCGAGAACCGGAGTCGTGCGCGATGTGAAATCTTCGTTCGAGTTTGGAAAGAATTATCAATGTAATCTTTCCAGAACATCCGAAGTTCCCGAATTTGTCTCTTCTCTGCAAAAACAATTTCACAGTCTTTCCGGCGTTTATTTCACTTTCGGAAGCGGTCTTTTTAAACCCGTAGATCAAATTACATTAGAAGAATGGAATGCTCATTTTGTCCTCAACTTGAATTCTCTTTTTGTTCTTACGAAGGAAATTCTTCCGTTATTGAAACCGGGCGCCTTTCTCTGTTACCTTTCCTCTACCGCGGGTTACCAGGGATTTCCGGAGTCTACGGCGTATTGCGCGAGCAGGCACGCGATCGCCGGTTTTGCAAAGGCGCTTCGAGAAGAATTGAAACCGAAAGGGATCCGCGTGATCACGGTTTATCCCGGAGCGGTTTATACTGAAATTTGGAAAGGAAGAGAAGGTTTTGATCAGGATGATATGATACCCGTGGACGATTTCGGGAAATGGCTGGCGACTCTTTCCACTCTTCCCGACGCGGTTTATCCGGACGAAATTCGCCTTCTTCCTCGAAAAGGAATTCTATAAACATTTCGCTTAACAAAAACGTTCTATGAATGTCGATACGGGAGACGAACGGTGAATACGGTTCGTCCCGGTTCCGATTCGAAAACGATTTTACCTTTGTGTTTTTCCACGATTTTCATACAGATGTCCAACCCTAAACCGCTTCCTTCTCCCGGTGGTTTGGTCGTAAAGAACGGATCAAAAATTTTCTCTCTCAAAGAGTCCGGGATGCCGGGTCCCGAATCTTCCACTTTGATGACCGCGTAACCGTTTTCCTTTAAACCTATGATGTTCAATTTTCCGGAATAATTCATCGCTTGGACCGCGTTCATGATAAGATTGGTCCAGAGATGAAGGAGATCGTCGCGGTAGATCGGAACCGGAGGAAGCTCTTCGAATTCCACGGACAGTTCCACTCCGTGCCGAAAAAGATTCTGATAAAGGGCGAGGACGATTTCTATGTTTTCTCTAATATTCGATTCTTCTAAAACACTATTGCTTTCGAAGTGGGCGAGGCTTTTGAGCGCGTATAAAATCTTGGAGGATCTTTCCACTGCGGCCTGAATCGTCTGAGAATTTCTTTCCGGCCCCAAAAGATCAGTGATCAACTCCAAGATGGAAATCACTTCGGGATGATTTAGAATTTCTGAATATTCTTCCTCCCTTCCGTGGAGTCCGCACTCGATCGCGATTTCGCAGAGATCGTTCGACGGGTCTTTTATTCCGATTCTTTCCAGATTCGTTTTGACTTCTTTTACCCGTTTTCTTCTCTCCAAACCTAGGACAAGATCGGAATGGTTGCCTGCAAAGTCGATCAGCGTCGAAATCTGATCTCTGATCCTTTGCGGGAGTCTATTCAGAAGTTGAAAGTAGTCTTTGGACTTATCTCGAAAGGATCTCGTATAATGTTGGATATTCTGATTGGAGGCTTGAATGGCGCCTAACGGATTGTTGATTTCGTGCGCGATCCCGGACACGAGCTGACCCAAGTCCGCGAGTTTTGCGGTTTGAACGAGCTGGGCCTGTGTTTTTGTGAGAGTGTCTATGATTTCTTCGAGTTCCTTTTTTTGATCCTCGATCAATTGATTCTTTCTTGAAATTTCCGAATACGCGGATCTTAAATTTGCGATTTCGTTTTCGGCGTTGTAGACGTCCGTGAGATCGGCGCCGGCGGAGATGATATAATTCGTTTTTCCGTTTTTATCTTTAACTTCTCTGTTCTCCCATTGAATCAGTTTTCTTTCCTTAAATTTTCCGATCCATTGTTCCTGGGTTTTCGGGAGGAACTTCCCTCGAATCATTCTTAGATAGATTTTTTTGATTTGGTCTTTCTTGTGAGCCTCGGCAAAAATATCCCAGAACGGATAACCTCGAACCTCCTCCGAAAGATAACCGAACGCGTTTTCGCAAGCCTTGTTGAATCTGAGAATTTTTCCCTCTTTATCCAGCGCTACAAAAAGAACTCTTGTGGAATCCAAAATCATGTTGAGAAAGTTTTTTTCTTCGATCGCTCTTTCTTCTCCGAGCTTTCTTTCCGTGATATTTCTTAGGGTAAGAATCCAAAAATCGCTTTGGTCTGATTGAGCCTGTGTCGAAAAGTTTCTGAGCGCTACTTCGTAATATCTCGATTCTCCATCTACAAAAAGGCGGACGTCCGGAATGGAATCTATTTTTTCATTCTTAAAATTCCGAATGAGACGATCCAAATCCGGATAAACTTCCTGAAGCGTGATTCCTACGGTGTCCAATCTGTTTCGGAAAAGAATAAGAGCCTCTTCGTTGTAATCCAATATTACATTATTCTTATCTAATATAAGAATTCCGTCCTGGATCAGGTTAAAAACTTTGTCCCTCGCGACCGGAATCAGGTCCATCATTCTAAAATAGAAAAGGCCGTACGCCCAAATCAAAGCGGTGACTGAACCGGTGATCGGGAACACGTCCAAATGTGGATTGAGAAACGGAAACAAGCCCGCGACCGTCATCAAGGCTCCGAGGAACGGAAAAAGGATCCCGATCAAAAGTAAAAACATTTGAGCTTTTCTAAAACCCTTGAGAGTTACGAACTTCCAGATCAAAATGACAACGATCAGGAATTGCGCCGAAAGGTAGTAAAGGACGAAAAGTTTCATCCAAGGACCGTAGTCGTAGACCAGAGCTTTCCACGGAGTATCCGAAAGAAAACGGGTTTGAGTTCGAATCCATTCCGGATGAATTCCGGACCATATTAAGATTTCATTACATATCGGGAAAAGTACTAAAAAAATTATCAAAGGAAATTTGTAGACAAAGGTGAGCGAGGTGACTCTGGGAATAAAAAATGAAATCGCAATTACGATGATATCGTTTCCGATAAATTGAAAGTCGTCCCAGAATAAGATCCATCTTTCGTTTCTGGATAGAATCTCGAAAAAACTTCCGAAGGCGTAAATCGAAAATCCTAAAAGTACGAATAAGAATTCTTTGCTTCCCTGAACTCTGAGATTCTTGTAAGTGATGTAAAAGTTGATCGTAAAGATGGAAAACGAAAGTCCCGAATAGAACGCAAATGGAGACCACGTAAGGTCCATCGTTTCGTGCAGAGGTGGAAGGTTCATGGTCGCTTGCTTTATCAGGAAAGTTGCGAAGGTTTCGTTTTTCCTTTTGAAACTGTTAGTAGCCTAAGAGGAATAGATCGGTCTGGAAAGTAGAAAAATGAGTTCGGATTAAAAATCGGAATTTTTTATCTTAGCGCGAGATTCTTCCGCCCAATCTAAAAATCCTTTTGCGGTGGTAATTCCGAAATCGAGAGTGATCAGGCTGAGGGTTTTGTTTGTTTCGGGATTTTCCGTCTCGGTCACGAACTTTCGGATATTATCGTATATGTCCATTAGGCGGAGAACTTCTTCCTTTGTGTCCTGAAGATGTTTGATTAGAACTTCTTTTTTTACGTGATTTCCGAAAAACAACTTTAAGAGGAGTTCGTTGCGATACGGAGATTTTTCAACCGGCTTTTCGAGCCAGTCTTTTAATTCCTTTTTTCCCTTGGGGGTGATTTTATAAATCGTCGTCTCGGTCCCGCTTCCCTTTTTTTCCTTGGAAGATTTGAGACAGGCTTCTTTTTCCAACTGCTTTAAGATCGGATAAATTTGCCCGAAACTTTCCTGCCAGAAAAAACCGATGCTCTGTTCTATCGTCTTTTTGATTTCATAGGCGTTCATCGGAGTCTCTCCTAAGATTCCTAAGAGCGCGTAACGTGTTTTATTGATTCTTGCCATCTAAAAAATTGTCCGAAGAAGAGAGGGAATAACTTGGATAAAGTCTGTAGGAATGACGAACGTAGGTTCGAAAGTTGCAAAAAAGCTTCATCTCTGTCTTATAAAAACAAAACTCCTAAAAAAAGGAGTTCTATATCTGTTAGATACTATCTGACAGATAGATCAAGCAAAATTTGTCATTTTAGGGGATACCGTAGCCGCGAGAAAAAACATTTTCCTTCGCGACGTGAGCAATGCCTCATATATGGATCGATCGTTATCTTTTTTTGCCGGCTTCTCGAAAGATCTGAATCATCTTCAAGCCGTCCGTGAGATGGGCGATCGCGCTGATTCCTCCCATCATAGCTCCGCTCATGCCCGGCGAGGCCGCGTCGGCTCCTGTAAGAAATAAATTCTTGATAGGAGTTACGGGGGAAAACCAAGGGGCCTCTTTTTCCCGAAAACGATCCGGAACGCAGGGAAGTCCGTAGATGGTTCCCCGTTTGTGAAGAGTGAAATGTTCCGTGGTCAACGGAGTGGAAACTTCGCTGTATTCTACGTTCGCCTTAAAACCGGGAAAACGTTCTTCGAGATAATCCAAGAGTCTGTCTCGAATCGAATCCTTTAGCTTCTTATAATCCTCATCCCTTTCCTTCCAAGGCTGATCCTTCCATTTTAAGAAAGGCGAATAATCGCTGAATGCGATGACTTCGGCGGTATGTCCGTGTGAATGAGGGTCTTTGAGGGAAGGAAAGGAAAGATAGGCCCCTGGGACTTTGTTGTTTCCTTCGATCCAGTTGATTCCTTCCTTAAAATTCTGATCGTGATCGAAGGAACTGTAGATCCAATAATTCTCTCCTAAAAATCCCATCTTCTTCGGATCGTCTTTCAAACCGAGATATAAGGTTACGTTCGTGGTCAAAGGAAAATGATCCGTAAACGATTTGAGTTTATCCAAAAACGGAATCCGATGCTGGGAAGGAATCAGCTTTGTATAAGTATTGTAAGCTCCGGCGTTGGAAACGATCGCGTCCGCCGTATATTCTTCGAAGACGTCTTGTTTCGCTTCTTCGGATTTTTTCCTGTTTTTTACGCGGACGCCGACCGCCTTTCCGTCTTGAATCAGAATTTCCTGAACTTCTCGGGAGAGAAGAATTCTTCCTCCCTTTTCCTGGACGATCTTTTGAACCGATTGTGAGATCACCCCGGAACCGCCGACAGGATAATAACCGCCTTTGAGATAATGCGCGACGATCAATGCGTGAATTGCAAACGCACTGAGAGAAGGGGGAAGTCCGTAGTCACCCCACTGAGAAACAAGAATCGCTTTGAGTTTAGGAGATTTGAAATTACGATCCATGTATTCTTTGGTCGTGATTAAGGCCGAGTCCGCGCCGATCAGATCGATCGCGTGACCGAATTTATCTAAGAATGGGGGAAGTGCCTTGAGCATCATGTGTCTTCCGTGCCAGCCCGCGACTTTTTGAACGTCTTCAAAATAATGTCCGATCGCTTTCGATTCTTCCGGAAATAAAGACATTAGATCTTTCTTATATTCTTCGGGGTCGCTGCTTTCTCCGAAGGTGATTCCGGGATAAACAAACTTCTCGAAGATCTGAGGCATTTTAAACCAGGAGACTTCGTTTCTTGTGACGAGGTCGAAAATTTTTCGAAGCATGGAATTCTCGTCCATGTCTCCTATGTAATGGATTCCCACGTCCCAGAGAAATTTTCCTTCCCGTTTGAATACGTGAGTGAAGCCGCCTGCTTTGAAGTGTTGTTCGAGGATCAGAACTTTTTTGTCTCTGTACTGCGCCATCAAAGAAGCCACGGTCAACGCCCCGATGCCGGATCCGATCAAAATGAGATCGTAGTGTTTTTCTTTGATGTCCATCTTTGTCCATTCTCCCGAAAAAGTTTTCGAACAGATTGTTCCGACGAGGAAGATTCTGTCTTCTTAAAAATCAAAACGGAACATCCATTCGTAGGAATTCTGAGTTACTTAAAGGAAGAAAGGGGAAGAATTTTGATTTGTCAAAAATTCAAAACGTTCCTCGGATTCGGAGTTTTGAGGGAAGAAGTTTTTTGGATGTAAGAGCTCCTACGAAAAAAGGATTCTCCGACTTAAAGGAAGAAAATTTGTGATAATAGAATTTTTTCGAATTGGTTTGGCGGCGGTTTTTTAGTTGAAAAGAAAAAAGCCGGGTTTAAACCCCGACTTCTTCTTCCTCGGTTTCGGATTCTTCTTCGCCTTCGCTCATCAATTCCTTGAGTTCGTTGTAGGCTTTGTCCTTTTCCTGAACTCCGGTTTTTTTGATCGCTTTTCGAAGAACATTTTCCCACTGCTTTTCCGGCAAGTTGGCTTGGATATCTTCTAAGAGTTCCAAAATCGCAATATCGTCTCCCGTGTTGAAGATTTCCGTTGCGTCATAACGAAAAAGTGCGGATAATTCATCGATGTATTCACCCACGCTGTTTCCTTTCCCGGAGGCGAGCCTCTTGTCTTGAAGCTGTGTCTTTTTTTCTGCCTTGCGGAGGTCTCTTTCTCTTCTTTCCAGTTCAGTGCGTTTCATAGAAAAACCCTCGATTTAGCTGATAAGCCAGTTTTTTACGGGGGCTTTTCGTGTATAGGAGTTTCCCGGGAGGCCCCCAGGACCGGTTGCAAAAACGCTTGTTATAAAATCCATTCTCTTTGTACTATAGACTCGCCGAACAAACGTTATGGTCTATAGAAACTCGGAAAGAAGAGAAACTTGGGAGAATTAAAATGTCTATTGGAACAATGGAGCAATCAGGCTCTAAAATGAATGGAAATTTCGTCGGAAGCGGATTTCAGGTGGCGCAAAACCCTGCGACTCTGGAAGAAATCGGAAAGGTTCCGAACACAGATCTGACAAAGATGTCGGAAATTTTTCGCAAAGCGAGGGAGGCTCAAAAACAATGGGCTTCGACCAAATTTGCGGTCCGTAAAAAACACATTCTGAAGATGCGCGATTATATCGTGGAACACGCGGAAGAATTGGCGGAAATCGTGAGCAAGGACAACGGGAAGTCGAGAATGGACGCGCTTTCCACGGAAGTTCTTCCCGCGGCTCTTGCGGCGGATTGGTATGCGAAGAATGCGAGACATCATCTTCAACCGAAAAAACTTCCGATGTCCACATTCTTATTTTTTAATAAGAAGAACGAGCTGCATCGAGTTCCTCTCGGCGTGGTGGGAATCATCAGTCCTTGGAATTATCCTCTTTCGATTCCTTTCGGAGAAATCGCGATGGGTTTAATGGCGGGGAATGCGATCCTTTTGAAAGTCGCGCAGTCCACGATTCTTGTCGGGCAGGCGATCGAAAAGATCGTAAAGGCCGGAAATCTTCCCGAAGGGTTGTTCTATCATATCGTGGGCTCCGGAGGAGCAGTTTCAAAAACATTTTTTGAAAATCGCGTGGATAAGATTTTTTTTACAGGTTCGGTCGCCACCGGAAAAACGTTGATGGCCGCGGCGGTTAACACGTTAACTCCCTTGTCCTTGGAATTGGGCGGCAAGGATCCGATGATCGTTTTGGAAGATGCGGATTTGGAACGCGCGGCAAACGGCGCGGCGTGGGCCGGTTATCAGAATGCGGGTCAATCCTGCGGAGGTGTGGAAAGGGTCTACGTTCAGGAGAAAGTATATGATAAATTTGTAAACTTACTCTCTGCGAAAACAAAAGCAATCCGTCACGGCGCGGACCTCAACTTCGACGTGGATATGGGTTCGATGACCACCGAAGAACAATTGAATACCGTAAAACACCAAGTAGACGACGCGCTCAAACACGGAGCTAAGATCGTAGCGCAGTCGCAGCCTTCCGCGAACACGAAGGGATTCTTCTTTCCTGCAACTCTGATGGTCGACGTGAACCATGATATGGAATTGATGAAGGAAGAAAACTTCGGTCCCGTAATTCCGGTGATGAAATTTAAAACGATAGAAGATGCGATCGAACTCGCGAACGATTCTACGATGGCATTGACTTCTTCCGTTTGGACGAAGAATATTGGCTTGGGTAAAAGAATCGCTCAAAAGTTAGAATCGGGAGTAACTACGATCAACGATCATCTTTATACGCACGGTCAATCGGAAACTCCTTGGGGAGGTTGGAAGGATTCGGGGCTGGGAAGAACTCACTCCGGACTCGGGTTCGACGAAATGACACAACCGAAACTCGTGAACTGGGATATCATTCCTTCGAAACGAAATATCTGGTGGTACCCGTTTAACAAAACCTCCTACGAAGCGATTCTTTCCGCGATGAGATTTAATTTTACAAAGAATCCGATTTCCTGGCTGATCAACGGAACAAAACTTTCCATCTTTATGATCGGAAAGATGTTCACTTCTTGGAAAGTCTGAATTGGGCAAATTGAAAAAGACGCAGAGTTTTACGATTTTCTCTTCTTTCGGACTCTAAGTCCGAATCAAGAAAATTTTCTATTTGACTTTGTTTGTCGGTAAAATCACGGCTCGGCTCGTGGAGAACGAGTTTTGCCGTGATTCGATTTCTTTTGGACGTGGCTTGCCTTCGAAAATTAAAAAGTAGGAACTCATACATCCTTGAAATTTACGGAAAGGGTTTTATTCTACTAAGAATCAGAATCCCTTCTAGATTGTTTCTTTGTAGGAGCTCTTACAAAAGATTCGAGTTTTCCAAAATCGAATTCTTCCTTCCGTCCTTTCCGGATATTGTAGCCGGTGGTTTCGGATTTTCTTTAAGAACCGCGAAGGCAGACCGGAAATCGGAAGCTCGAAGCTGATTCCGAAATTCCTCCGTTGTAGGATCTCTTACAAAAAATCGATTTAAACTCAGAAGTTTCTTAAAATTTCGAAGAACCTTCAGCGTAGTTTGTAGGAACTCTTACAAATTTGCGACGATCGACAAAACAAATGATTTCTGTGATCCGTAGGAGCTCCTGCAGATGTCCCGGAATTGCAAAAGAACGCCGCGCATTCTTTGAGATCCGGAGATAATCGTCAGAGGCAATTCTGTGCGAACGCGTCCGGCCCGTTCATAAGATATGAGTTGGCTTGCGCAATATTCATATATTATTATATTTGAATATTTTGGTTTCCTGGTAGTGTAAAAAATTACGGAAAAATCTTACGGAATCCTTCCGGAAGATTTCCGAGCTTGCGGGTGGAGTAATCCATAAAAACGACTCCAGTCTTTGCCTCACAGATCACTTTTCCGTTTGCAGGGCCGTCCGAATGGGACATTCTATAATAGATATCGCATCCTCTCGGATTAAAATCGCCGGCGGTAATTTCGATCCTAATCTTGTCTCGGAAAAAAGCTTCGGCCTTATAAACGACGGCGATATCCGTCATGATGATTCCGAGTCCTTCTACGTTGAGTTCGTTGTAATTATGCTCCAGAAAAAATCGAGCCCTCGCTTCATGGAGAAGTGAGATGACTCGGTCGTGCGCCAAGTGATCCGCAAAGTTTATATCGTAAATTCGAACGTCTAGGTCGACGGACCAGACGAATCTATTCGGAAGTTCCAGTTGAATTCTTGCCATATTATTTCTCCGTTTGATTTCCTTCCGATCTTGCTTTTTCCATCGCCTTCCGGATGATTTCGGCCGCTTCCTGTTCGCCTTGTTCTTCCTCTTCTCTCGTAAGCGGTTTGTGAGAGTTCATATTCTCGATCATTCGGTAGTCTTCGATATAAGAAGTCATTCTTGAATATTGAACATAAAATAAAATCGATGTGAAAATTCCGAGAGTGACCGCGGCTCTTTTAGCCGGAGCTTCCAGATAGGAAGTCAACGCCGTATAAAATAAAAAAGGAACGTAAGCGGTAAATGCGACTCCTATTCCGATTCCGACATAAACGTGGATCAATCCTCCGAAGCTCTGTAGAACGACCGCCAGCCAGAACGTGCTGAAAACCGCCGAACTTGCCCTGAAATTCCTGCTCCACTCGGTTACGCCTCCGCAAATCCATGAAATTAGAATATACAGAAAACCTAAAATAGGAAAGGCGATCAGACTCGCTAAAAAATAGGCGAGAGGCATCTCCAAAAGTAGGAACGAGACGGGAGGAATGGGGATATCGAGCGGAGTAAAAAGAGTCATGCTCAAAATTGCTCCGAGATACAAAAATCCGAGAAAAGTCAGAAAGCGAAAATAAAGGGTGAGAATCGGCTCCTTCGTCTTCGGGAGATCTCTAAAAAAAGAAATCGGTTTGATTAGAATATCCCGAGCTTCCGTCAGGACGTTCTGAAATGAATAAGAAAACTGAAACATGAGATCTCCGCTTTCGTACAGGTTTTTCCGTAAAGGCGGGATGGCAAGACGAAAAGAGTTCTGCCCAAGTTGGTTTGAGCCGAACCATTTTTAAAGATGTGCGATCTTCATTCTATATGGAGTTTATTCTTTGGTGAGACCGTTCATATATTCTTCCAAATACGTGTGATCCGTATAATCCAACATTTTTGTAAAGTGAACGTGATCTCTTTGATACCCTAGGATCGTTTCCAAAGTTTTAAAGATATTCAAACCCGCGCTGATCTCGATATCGGTTCCCCGAAATTGAAGAGGGTGTTCGTAACCCGCGGCGTGAGTGACTGAAAGAACTTCCTTTCGAAGTCCCTTGATGTAATTCGCGTTTCTCTCCGCTTTGAGATCGATATCCAACCCCGCTTGCAACCAACGATTCTGCGTAGCGACGCCGGCGGGGCAGTGATCCGTATGGCATCTCTGCGCCTGAATACAACCGATCGAGATCATCGCTTCTCTTGCAACGTTGATCAGATCGCATCCCATAGCAAAGGCGACGATCGCTCTATCAGGAAAACCTAATTTACCGCTTCCGATCCAAGCCATTCTCTCCGAGAGATTTTCATTTTGAAAGATCTGATAGACTCTCGCAAAACCTACTTTGAAAGGAAGGGAAACGTGATCCGCAAAGGCGAGGGGAGCCGCTCCGGTTCCGCCTTCTCCTCCATCGATCGTAATAAAATCCGGTCCTTTGTTCGTTTCCTTCATCCTTGCCGCTAGTTCGTTCCAAAAGCCGATTTCTCCGATGGCGCTTTTGATTCCGATCGGAAGTCCGCTGACGGAATGAAGTCTTTCGATAAAATCTATAAGTTCGCTTACCGTGCTGAATTCGGAATGTGCGTTAGGCGAAATACAATCCTTACCCGCGGGAACTCCGCGGATTTTCGCGATTTGTTCGGTCACTTTTTTTCCGGGAAGAATTCCTCCTTTCCCAGGTTTTGCTCCTTGCGAAAGTTTGATCTCGATCATCCTTACCTGAGGATTCTCCTGGATTTTCTGTGCGAATTTATCCAAGGAAAAGTTTCCCTTTTCGTCTCTTGTGCCGAAATACCCGGTTCCGATCTGCCATACGATATCGCCGCCTAACTTGTGATAGGGGCTAATCCCGCCTTCTCCGGTGTTCTGGTAGCAGTGCGCCATCATCGCGCCTTTGTTCAGAGCGGAGACCGCATTCTTACCTAAGGAACCGTACGACATCGCGGATATGTTTACGACCGAAGGAGGACGAAACGGCTTTTTGCGATTGTGAAATTCTCCGATGACTTTGAGACAAGGGATCATAGAGGAATCGTTTTTGAGATGTTTTACTTTGGATTCGGGAAAAGGAAAAGTGCTGTGTTTGATGATGGGATATCCGGCTTCGTATAACAATTCGGTTGTTCCGAAACCGAAGTTGTTGTTTTGTTTTTTTGCGGTCGCATAAACCCAGGAACGTTCCGCCCTATTGAAGGGCATTTCTTCTTTGTCGTTTGCGACCCAGTATTGTCTGAGTTCGGGTCCGATCATTTCGAAAAGATATCGGATTCTTCCAACTAAAGGAAAGTTGTGTTTGATGGCGTGTCTTCTTTGGAAGACGTCGTGTAAAAGCGCGGCGAGAGTATAAATGCCGATCGCAGAGAAGAAGGAAGACCAAGGGTTTTCCAAAACAAACTGAATTAGAATTTGATAATCCGGAATTTGCATCCGGCAATTCTGCACCTTTTGATAAGGTTTCGCAAGAAATATTTTTACTAACTCGAGGATTCCTCCCTATGCTTGTAAACAAATTCTTTCGAGAATTCTCCGCGTTTGTTCATCCTGGCTCCGATGAAGTTCGTCCCGTCTTGAAGAACAAAACTGTTGCTTTTCACCCAGTCTCCCGTGTTGATGATTTTGAGATTGGGAATGCAGAGAAAGTCGTGGGTGTGACCGGAAATCAAAACCTTCTTGCCTTGATGGGAAATTCTGGAAAGACGTTCGTAGTATCTTAGGATTTCTTCGGTCGTAGTCGGGTCTTGTCTGTTGAGATGTTTTTGATAGAACGCTTCCGAAAAACGAAACAGGTTCGGCAGCAAAAGCGCAATCATATGCAAAAAACGTAATAAAAAAATGGAACCGATCCAGGTGAATCGGTTGTACTGTCCTTGGTGTCCGTGCAGCGCGATCAGGGTTTCGGTTTCGGCCTTTTCGCAGATTTCCCAGTTTCGTTCTTTGAGATACTTTTCGATCTTCGGAGGAAGATTCATCAGATACGAAGTAGAATCGTGATTTCCGACGATATAGATTTTATCGCCCGCGAATGCGGAAAGCGCGTCCAACCGATCAAAGAGTTTGTTGAATCTTTTTTTACTTCTTCTGAGTCTTCGAGAAGCGCTGAAGAACCAGTTTTCGATGATGTCTCCGACGAGATAGATCGTTTGAAAACGTACGTTCTTTTTTTCCAGATGATCTAAGAATTGAAAAAGTTCTTTGTGCTTGTGGGACTTGATCTTCTTGTTGAGAAGGTAATGAACGTCGGAAAGAAAAATTCCTTCGTAGACTTTATCACGTTCAAATTTCATTGAGTTCCGATTTCAGATTCAATCTGACGAAAGGATCGGTCTCTGTCAAACGATTCCGTTCAAATTCTCAAACAAGAAGAATAAAATTGGATTACAACGTTTCCGTCTTTTAAAGTACTTTGAATCTTTCTCTCGCTTCTTTTTCGAGTCTTTCTCTGTGATCGGGATGCGCGATCTCAATCAATGCCTTGGCTCTTTGTCTGAGATTCTTACCGTATAAATTTGCGACTCCGTATTCGGTCACGATGTAGTGAACGTGAGCTCTGGTTGTGACCACGTCGGCCCCAGGTTTGAGAAGAGAAACGATTCTGGATTCTCCCTTTGCGGTCGCGGAAGGAAGCGCGATGATCGGTTTGCCTCCTTCCGAAAGGGAAGCTCCTCGGATGAAATCCATCTGTCCTCCGACTCCGGAGAATTGTCTCGTTCCGATCGTGTCGGCGCAGACTTGTCCTGTAAGATCGACTTCCACTGCGGAATTGATCGCGGTTACTTTCGGATTTTTTCGGATCACGTGAGGATCGTTGATATAACCGATGTCGAGCATTGCGACTTGAGGATTGTCGTCGATGAAGTCGTAGAGTTTTCGAGTTCCCATCACAAAGCCGGAAACGATTTTTCCCGGATGTTTTTTCTTATGGATTCCTGTGATGATTCCCTTTTGAACGAGGTCCATCACTCCGTCCGAAAACATTTCGGTATGAATTCCCAAATCCTTGTGAGAAGTGAGACAGGTAAGAACCGCGTCCGGTATCGCGCCGATTCCCATCTGAAGAGTCGCGCCGTCCTCCACAAGAGTAGCCACGTTTTTCCCGATCGCGATTTCGATTGCGGTGAGAGGCGCGGATTTGTGTTCGTGCAAGGGAAGATTTCCCTCCACAAAGGAATGAATCCGATCGACGTGAACGATTCCGTCTCCGTGGGTCCGAGGCATGTTTTCGTTGACCTGAGCGATCACGAGTTTAGCGGTTTCGACCGCGGCCTTGCTGATGTCGATCGAAACTCCCAGCGAACAAAATCCGTGTTTGTCGGGAGGAGATACTTGGACGAGAGCGACGTCTAACGGAAGAATATTTTTTCTGAAAAGAAGAGGGCATTCGCTTAAGAACATTGGAATATAATCGCCCCGTCCTTCCTCCACCGCCTTTCTGGTATTGGCGCAGACAAAGAGGGAATTCACGAAAAAACGGCCTTCCATTCCCGGCTCTGCGTAAGGTGCGCCCCCTTCGGTGTGAAGGTGAATCATTTCCACGTTAGTCAGCTCGGGCGCTCTGGCGGTAAGAGCTTCGATCAATAATCGAGGAGAGGCGGCAACGCTGTGTACGAAAACCCTTTGACCCGATTGGACAGACGAAAGAGCCGAATCGGCGGAAATAAATTTAACTTTCATTCGAATTAGGAACCTTTTTTAAAAAGAATTCTGATTCGGAACGGAAGGTCTTCAACCCATTTTTTTGATTTTTCTATCTACAGGAAAATGATATTTCTCATGATATCCATATAATGTCTTCACAACCGACTCGTAACATATACGTAAAATCCGAAGGAATGTTGATCTTCGTTTTAGCGGCGATTCAATTCACGCATATTCTCGACTTCGTGATCATGATGCCCTTGGGGAGTTACTTTCAAGAGGCGTTTCATATCGACCCGCAGGAATTCTCATTCTTAATCTCCGCATACACTTACAGCGCTTTTGCGGCGGGAATCGTGGGCGCGCTTTTTATCGATCGATTCAATCGAAAGACGGCCGCAATGTTTTTGTATACCGGTTTTATCATAGGGACGGCTTTGTGCGCGGTAGCGGATTCTTATCGTCTTCTTTTATTTGCAAGAATTCTGTCCGGCGCTTTCGGAGGGGTTCTCAGTTCGGTGACATTCGCCGTAGTGGGGGATGCTATCGCGATGGAAAGAAGGGGAAGGGCTACGGGTGCGATCATGGGCGCTTTCTCGGTGGCCTCGGTGATCGGAATCCCTCTGGGTTTAAAGATCGCCGCTTATTACGGGTGGAACATGTCTTTTGCGGGGATCGCGCTCATCAGCCTTCCCATCTTAGTTCTGATGTATTATCATCTTCCTCATATTCCTCCGTTCCAATCCGCCGGTGACAATCCGGTTCTCAACTTTTTAAGAATTCTTACGTATAAAAAGTATACCGCTTCCTACATGTTGATGATGTTCGTGATTTTGGGCGGTTTTACGGTGATTCCTTTCATCGCTCCTTATATGGAAAGAAACGTGGGAATTCCGAAGGAAGAAATTCCATGGATCTATTTTTTCGGAGGTTTGGTCACTCTATTCTCTTCGAGATTGATCGGAATCCTTTCGGATAAGATAGGGAAACACAAAGTGTTCTATATTCTGGTTCCGTTATCCTTTGTTCCGATCTGGATCATGACCCATTTGGAAAAAACTTCTTTAGTCAACGTCGTCATCTTGACTACGTTCTTTATGGTTCTCGTTTCGGGAAGATGGATTCCGGCTTTGGCTTTGATTACGTCGAGCACCGAACCGAAAGACCGGGGTCGTTTTATGACGGTTATCTCCTCGTTTCAAAATTTGGCGTCCGGCTTGGGAGCGACGATCGGGGGAAGTATTCTTTACGCGGCGACTCCGACGGCTCCATACGAAAACTATGATATAGCCGGATATCTTGCGATAGGGTTTAACGTGATTGCGCTGATTCTGATTTCGAGAGTGAAAGCGGTTTCTTAGGAAAGAAAATTCCCGAAAAAAATTGTTCTAATTCTTGACATTTTAATGAGACAGAATATTTTGCAGCCACACGAAAAGGAGGTGGTCTAGTGAATGATAGTTGTTGTAAACAATTGACCTGTGAGGTGGCTGAGCAATAGCCCGGGTTTCACTTGCAATACAGCCGTAGTCGGGGCATTGCAATACAATCAGACCACTGACCTTTCTGAGTTTCGCGAACTGGTCATTCTCGAGCTTCCGATCCCGGCAGTTTGATGCCGGAGAAACGTTGCAGTCGCTCAGAAGGTTTCCCTCAAACTCTTTTCGAATCTTCCAGTGTCCTTCCCGATCAACCGAAAATTCTTCTCTTTTTTGGAACCTTTTGAGATTCAGGTAGAATGAAACGTGCCCTGATACTTTCCGGAGGAGGAGCCCGAGGCGCTTACCAAGCCGGGGTTCTTCGATATTTAGAAGAGATTCAATTCAAACCGGATATCATCTGTGGAACTTCCGTAGGAGCTATTACGGCCACGGCGATGGGTTGCGGAATGAACGCGGCGGAAATCACCAAACTCTGGAAGTCGATCGAAGCCAAAAAGGTGATGCGTTATTCGATCTGGAACGATCTCGTAGACATTTTCGTAAAAAGTTATTCTCCATTGACGGATACCACTCCGCTCAAGAATCTTCTTTATTCCCATCTGGACTTTCGAAACCTAAGGAAGAATCCGACGGAAGTGATCATCACCGCGGTCAATATTCTCACCGCGGAACTCGTATTTTTTCGAAACAAGGAAATCGATATAGAACACGTTATGGCCTCTTCGGCGATTCCTATGTTTTTTCCCTGGCAGTATGTGGACGGGGCTCCGCACTGGGACGGGGGCGTGATGGCGAACACTCCGATTCTTCCTGCGGTGGAAAGAGGGGCGACCGACATCGTAGTCGTTTTACTTTCTCCGGTGGGCGGAATCGATATGGGACTTCCAAAAACGAGAAGAGAAGGTTTGGAAAGGGTCTTTGAACTTTCTTTGATCGGTTCGTTTCAAACCGTGATGTCCAATATGAACTTTGAAAAGAAAAAGAGAAAGGGCAAAAAATCAAAACTCTCTTCTTTGTTATCCATTCCGAGCGCCGATCGGCCGGAATTGAAAATCAGAACGATCGGACCGAGGACCTCGCTCGGGTTCGGTAGTATATTAAATTTTTCTCAAGTACAAGCGGATTATTTGATCAGCAGAGGTTATGAAGACGCAAGAATTCAGTTTCACGAATAGAAATACAAAGATCGTGGATTGAAAGCGGCTCGTACAAAATGGGACCAAGAAAACCATTCGGTGAGACCGCGCAGAAGCGGTGGAGCGTCGCGGTTGGCTCTTTGCAAAGCAAAGAAATTATAGGAAAAAAGAAATCAATTCGGGAAACACACATGGAAGAATTATTCGTAAAGAACGGACATTTCGCGGGAAAGGACGGCACGATCTATCAGTTGAGAGGAGTCAATCTTTCCGGATCTGCGAAAGTTCCCTCCAAACCCGACGGGACAACTCACTTCGATCAGACTCTTACATTCTACAATCACAAAAACGTTTCCTTTGTGGGGAGGCCCTTGGAAGAAAGCCAGGCCGCGGAACACTTCGATCGCCTCCGAAAATGGGGATTCAATTTTCTTCGATTTATCATCACGTGGGAAGCGATCGAGCACAAGGGTCCCGGAAAGTATGATACGGAATATATCGATTATATAGAAAGAATGGTGGCGCTCGCCGGACAAAAAGGGCTCTATCTTTTTATCGATCCGCACCAAGACGTATGGTCCCGTTTCACGGGAGGAGACGGCGCACCCGGATGGACCTTGGAAGAATTGGGAATGGACATCGGAAAAATCCGAGATTCCGAAACTGCGATCGTTCACCACCATCAGGGAAGAAATTATAGAAGAATGTCCTGGCCTCTCAATTATCAGAAATACGCCTGCGGAACGATGTTCTCTTTATTCTTCGGAGGAAAGGAGTTCGCACCGGAAACTAAGATCGGAGGGAAGAATGTTCAGGACTTTTTACAGGATCATTATATCGAATCCGTCCTCAAAATCGTAAGAAAACTGAAAAAATACAAACACGTTGTGGGTTTCGATTCTTTAAACGAACCTTCTCCCGGATGGATCGGAAAGAAGAATCTCGGTGAATTCGAGGCGTTCGGATTTGGGAAAGTGGTCAAAACTCCTCCTTTTAAAGAAATGTATTTGTCGGAAGGGCGCGCCGTAACCGCGGAGCAGGCTTATATGCTCGGGTTTTGGAGTCTACCTTGGGGAAAGGTTCGATTGAATGCGGGAGGTGTTCCGCTTTGGAAACGAGGTTATCAGTGTATTTGGAGAAATCACGGCGTTTGGGATTACGATCCGAACGGCGCGCCGATGCTTCTCAAGCCAGAATACTTTTATAAGAAGAACGGAAGAAAATACGAATTCTATCCGGACTTTATGCAGCCCTTTATCAAGAAGTTCAAAGAAAGAGTTCAGAAGGTCGAAAGCAGATTTCATATATTTATAGAAAGCGATCCTTCTCGACTCGAGTTGGAATGGAAGGAAACACCGAAGAAGAACCACGGCGGCGTCGTGAACGCGACGCATTGGTATGACGTATCGGTTCTGATGCTCAAACGTTATTTTCCTTGGTTCGGCGTTCATGTTTTCAAAGCAAAGCCGGTTTTCGGAAGCGAAAATATCGATAAGGCATACGAAGAAACGATTCGAATGATTCGCGATATGTCCGAAAGAAATATGGGAAACTGTCCGACGGTGATCGGGGAGACCGGACTTCCAATGGATTTGAATCAAAGAATCGCGTATCTCAAAAAAGATTACGGCGTACTCGAAAAGGCTTTGGATAGAATCATGAAAGCGATTGAAAAGAATTTCGTAAACCTTGCTCTTTGGAATTATACGCCTGATCATACTCACAGTTTGGGAGATCGTTGGAACGAGGAAGATCTTTCAATTTATTCTTTGGATACGCCGGTCGCTTACGATGAGGACGGAGGACGTGCAGTGAAGGCTTTCAGTCGCCCGTATCCGGTAAGAACAAAGGGGCTACCGGTTGCGTTGTCCTTTGACATGGAACGTTCGTTATTCAAATTTTCCTTTCGACAAGAAGGGGATTTGTTTCCCGAAACGGAAATCTTTATTCCCGAGATTCATTATAAAAACGGCTTTGAGGTTTTGGTGAATGCGGGTTCATACCAGTATGACGCCCGTGCTCGGATGTTAAAGTTTAAGGGAGAAAAGGGAATTTTACATTACGGAATAACTATTTTACCGTCGAAAAAATCACTTTTCAGGGAACAAGATCGGACTAAAGTGGTTCCGAATACTCAAAAGAGGAAGATTAGATGAAAAAAGTTCTCATGATTACCCTAAGCGCTCTGACAGTTCTGTCTTTGACTGTTATGTGCGGTGGACCAAAACATTCTGCTGAAGAATGCGCTCCGATCGTTGAAGAAATGTTGACCAACCTTACTGCGGGTCAAAAAGCGGACGATACTGCAAACATAGCGACAATGAAAGCGACGTTAGTTCCCGTTTTACAAAAAGAATGTATGTCAGGAAAATTTGATCTGACTTGTCTCAAGTCCGCAAAAAGCATTCCTGCAATTCAGGCTTGTAAAAAATAAGATTTTTCCAATCGAAAAAGCGGGGAAGGAATTCTTCTTCTCTGCTTTTTTATCCGATCTCTCCCGTTCCCCAATTTTTCGATTTCATTCTTCTAAAAGAAAAAAGCCTTCCTCTTCGGAGTAACATCCGTGTTCTCGATAGGGTCCGGAAGGATAAAAATGAATCTTCTGCGCGTATCTCCTTCCGATTCTTAAACAATTCAGACAAATATCCCAGCGAATCGCCCAGTCGCATTCTTCCTTTCGAAATGAAGGAAAAACGCGGAGTAGCGGTTTCGATTCCGGTTGTTCTTGGGATTGAAGTTCTCCTATCGAGTTGTCTCTGATCAAAGTGGAAAGGGGAGATTCTAAAAAGATTCCGCTCAGGAGAAGGAGAAGTGAAATTTTTTTCCAAAACATTCTACTCTAATGTATCGAGAAAAAATGACTCAGAGAGAAGGATAAATTTTTATACGAGAGATGATGTTCTTCTGAAATCCCGGAAAAGGTGATACTTCCTTTATTCAATCGATATAAATCTCGTTCATACGTTCATCCGATGAATTGTCTGACAAAATTTTAGCGGGGACTGATTTGCTTCTGCGCGGCGCGCGCGGGTGGCGAGTGCAAAAATGACGAAAAGATCGCGGTTCCAAGTTTCTTTTGAGAAATTGTTCTTTGGAAGAAAGGAAGATTCGATTCTTTCGATGTTTGTTGGGATGAAAGGGAGAAGAAGGTGAAAATTCTTCAAAAAATAAAATTTTAGATTCGGAAACGCGCTTTCAGATGCGATTTGCGGAACCGTTCTGTGTATGGGAAACATTTTGATTGCTCCGATCGAAAAAGTAGAAGATCGCCTGGCTGTGGATGGAAAGACAAATGTGGAAACCTTTCTCATTCCCGAAAATTACTGGAATCGCTTGAACGCGGAGGAACAAAATTTTCTACGGAAAAAAATTCCGGTCTTAATGAGGAGATACTCGAAATATCTCCTTTCGATTTCAAGGATCAATCCGGAAGTCGGTAAAACAATGTATCAAAAAAATCAGGGTCCTCTGATCCGGATCAATATAAGAATGGACTTTGGAACTTGGGCGATTCTGAGTTCTTTCGCGACTTCTCACGGCGTCTCCCGCTGTTTTCTTGTAAACTACATGCTTTGGTTGGAAGAGATTGGAGTTGGAGAATCTATCAGTGAAACTTTAACTGTGGGAACTCCCTCATTTCACGACTTTTACTGCAATATTTCGACTCTCGATTTAGCCTCAAATACGATCTCGAGAGAATTTATCTTCGAACCAAACCCGATTTACGCAAAAGATCGCATTCAGTATTACTAAAATTCTCCGTAAATCCAAGTTCGGATCGTCGCTGTCTCTTTTTACAAGAAAGAGTAGGACCGGCGATTCTCAAAAACCGCCGTTGACTTTTTCTCAAAAAGGAAATCCAATGGACTCTCAAACCCGTCCAAGAACAAAAAAGGAAAAAAAATGCCTTCTCGAAATCATTCTTTTTATCTACTCCTCTTATTCTTTGCACTCTCATTTTTTACAGGAACCTTATCGGCTTTTGATCAGACTCATTCCAAGTTTTCAAATGAACTCAAAAAATATGTGCAGAATGGGTTGGTTGATTACGCAACTTGGAAGACAAATCGTTCCCCATTGGATTCTTATTTGCAGACCTTGAGCGCGGTCGACGAAAAAGAATATTCTTCTTTTTCCAACGCTGAGAAGATGAGTTTTCTGATTAACGCGTATAACGCTTTTACGATCCGATTGATTCTCGACCACTATCCGTTGAAAAGTATCAAAGACCTTGGCGGACTTTTTTCAGGACCATGGAAAATCGAATTTTTTACTCTTTTGGGGGGTAAGAAGAATTTGGATTGGATCGAACACGAGAAACTCAGGAAAGATTTTCAAGAACCGAGAATTCATTTTGCAATCAACTGTGCATCCAAAGGATGTCCTCCGATTCTGAATGAATCTTATCAGGCTTCGAAATTTGAAGAACAACTGAGCGCGGCCGCAAAAAAATTTCTTTCCGATTCTAAATACAATCGATACGATTCATCGACGAAGACTCTTTACCTTTCTAAGATCTTTCAGTGGTTCCAGACGGATTTTACCCGTAAAAGCGGGAATCTCATTTCTTTCTTCAATGCCAATTCCGGGTTTCCGCCTGTCCCGGACTCCGTTGAAATTCGCTACCTCGATTACGATTGGAATCTGAACCAGAGGAAATAATCCCGTCGATTTGGAAAAAAAACTGTAAATCTGAAAAAAAGCCGAATTCACTCTGTTAACCCATGATAGAAGGCTGGAGCGGCAAAGGAATTTACTTGAAATCGGGTTTCCCATCTTCAACTTAGTTCCAATGACCTCCCGGAAAGAATTTATGGATGCTCTCTATCGAGAGTACAGCGGAAAGATTTTTGATTTCCTCTATAAATATTGCGCCGGGAATCCTGAAGTAGCGATGGACCTCATGCAGGATACTTTCCTGAATTTTTTTAGGAAGTATTCCGATTCGGATCTGGATAAGGAACAAGCGATTCGTTTGCTCTATACGATAGCTCGAAATCGTTCCATCAACCATTCGAGGAAATTTTCGACCGTAAAGGAAAGCGGGAATTCCGAGATGCAGGACTTTCAGGAAAATAAACTTTCCTTCGTTAGAAAAGCCGAGCTCAAAGATCTGGAGGAACGTCTTCTGGTTTGTTTGGATGAACTGGAAGAAGACGAAAGGTATGCTTTGATCCTTCGGTTCATGGAAGATTATAATTTGTCCACGATTGCGGAAATTATGGACATATCGGTTTCCACCGCCTCTCGTTTGATCGTGAAAGCGACCGCAAAAGTGACGGAAATCGCGGAAAAAAAGAATTTGAAGCCCTGATTGAATCAAATAAAAAAAGTTGGAAGCATCGGGAATGGAAAGGGAAGAGAAGATAAAAGAAATTCTGCTGGAAGGCAAGCAGAACGAACTTAGTCCATCTGTAGAATGGCTCGGAAAAGGTTTGAGCAATTCGTGGGTTGAATATTCACCCAAACAGTCGGATTTCGAGTCGCTCTATACCCGCGCCCAGACCTCAAAAGTAGTTTCCTTTTCCAGCTTTTCGAAAAATAAGATTGTTATTTCTCTTTCAGCGGCCGCCATATTTTTGATGGCAATCACATTAGGATATTATTCTATTCTTAAAAATAATTCTCCTCTGAACGTGGAAAAGGGCGGAGTGGAAATTTCTCAGGTTGAAGGGGAAGCCTATCTGACTTCTTCCGATCCGAAGGACAAAATTCTTCTAAAACCGGGAGTTCGTATCCAGGAAGGTCAGAAAGTGATCACGGCCCCGACCGCATTCTTAAATCTCAAAGTTTCGGACGGAATCGCAGTGCGCGTCCTTGGGGATTCCCAGGTTTCTTTTCGCAAAATCGATCTTTCCACTCATTATAAAATCGGAATCGACTTGGAAAAAGGCGAACTTTTAGCCCATATTCACAAAAATCTAAAAAAAGAAGAATTTACCGTTCGTTCGGAAACGGTCAGCGCGGAAGTTCGTGGAACCAGCTTTAGCTTTCAAAACCTTCCCGGAGAAGGAACGAAGATTCAAGTTTTAGAAGGCCGTGTCGCCGTGAGCGCGAGAGCGGATTCTCAAAAAACCGCACCCGAAGGGGAACAGGTTTTAGAGCCGAACCAAGCGATTTTTGTGAATCAAAAAGGCTTTGTTCGGAGCCGTCTCAAAGATTCCGAAAAGGATCTCTTAAATTCAGAATTTGATAAGTTGCCGATCGAAACTATTCCGCGGGACAAAAACAAGGCCTATTCTAGCAAACAAGAACTCTTAACGGAGTTTCAAAGAATGGAACGTGTGGTTCTTATCGACGGAAAGACGATCGAGGGCGTGATCGTAGACATGGACGAAAAAGCGATGTATGTTCAAACACTGGAAAAGGAAATTACGATTCCTCGGGAGTCCGTATCCGAAGTGATTCAAGTTCACTGAACGAAATTCTCTTTGACAGAGGGCCGGTAAGTCGGGAAATTTAGTCCTCGAGGACCCCGCATGACACAAGACGACCCCGGTAAAAAAAGGATTTTTAGCAACTACATCATTGACCGGGATTTTCAACTCAAATTCTTACTGAACTATTCCTTACTCATTGTCTTCGGGCTGCTCCTGACGGTCGGTTTTCTCTACTGGTTGAATTATACGAAATTTGACAAGGGAGTCGTCTTCCGATTGAGAAACGATCCGGTCAAAGTCTATCAAAAAGGTTTTGAAGAACAAAACGGGGTCGAAAAAGAAAAGTTTGTAGAGAGGGAGATTTTCCTTCCGGACTACGATCACAGGCTCGATATGTTTACGATCCAAGTGAACGGAATTCTTCTGTTATCGGGTTTGTTCTTAGGAATGACCGCAATTTTCACCGTTATCTATTCTCATAAAATGGCCGGCCCGGTTTACAATATCAAAAATCATCTCAAAAGATTAGCGGACGGCGAAAATCTTAAAAAGATAAAAATCCGAAAAGGGGATGAGTTTCAAGAACTCGCCGATCTTCTCAATCAAGTGATCGAAAAGAGAATTAACAACTCTAAGAGTTGAACTTTTCACGCAGACTAAAGAATTTTTGTTCTCGATGATATTCATGCTCATCAGGGGCTTGAATTCTTTAGGAAATTAATTGTAGATTTTTTCCGAATTTATGCAAACCTTCTCGGTATGATCCGAAATGTTTTACTGCCGATTTCATTCTTCATTTTTTTCCCATATTTACTTTTCGCGGATGAGGAAGTCGCGATCGCACTTTTTGTCACCGGAAAAGTTCATTATACGTTGAGCGGAAAGACGGAAGCTCTGAAAAAGAATACGGTTCTTACAAAAACTGCAACGGTCGAAACGGGAGAAGGGAAGGCGGATCTTCAATTGGGTGCGAGCGCCGTGGTTCGTTTGGCTCCTTTTACAAAGATCGAAATTTCGGAACTCTATTCCGACGGAACTAAAAATAAAACCAAAGTCAATCTGGTTTCAGGCAAATTGTTTGCCAACGTTCAAAAATCGAATAAGAAAGAAGACCTCGAGGTCACATCCGTTTCTTATACTGCGGGTGTTCGTGGAACTCAATTTGTAGTCAGTGAAGATCGGGAGAATGCTCCGAAAAACGAGGATTCTTCAATTCCTAACGGAGTTTTTGTGAACGAAGGCCAGGTTGCGGTTAATTCTTCTTCCGGGAGCGATTTGGATCTGAAAGCGGGAGAACAGGCTTCCTGGAACGGTAAAGAATTACTTCTCGAACCTCTCAAAGAATTTATGAAAGAAAAAATGAAAATCATTCAAACTTTCAAAACGATCAAGGCGGAGAATTATCAGATGCTCAAAGATCAGAAGCTGAAAAATAAGGAACTGCTCGAGAACTTCCCAAAACCATAATATTCAGTAAATGGAATGTTTTCGCCGCGTTCTGCGAACGCGGCTTGAACAACCGAACCGCCCGCCGATCTCAAGAGACGCGCGACTTCGTCGCGCCCGTTTAATCTTTCCCGCGGTCCCAGACGAATGCTTTAACAATTCTTTTCAAATCCCTCAAGGATTAAGGATTCTCCGATATAAATCTCTGGATCACTTCGGCCAATTCTTCTCCCTTATCTTCCTGAAGAAAATGTCCCGCGTTTGTAATCGTTACGTGCTTTTGTCCTTTGGTTCCGGGAACGAGCCTGCGAAAGAAAATATCCGCGCCCTTTGTGATCGGGTCGCTGTCGCTGAACGTTAGGAGAAACGGCTTCTTCCAAATTTTTAAATTCTCCCAGGCTTTCCGATTCGCTTCGGAAGCCGGATCGTCCGGTGTGATCGGAACCAACGCCGGGAATTTGCGCGCCCCCGCTTTAAACTTTTCCTCCGGATAAGGGGCGTCGTATGCAGCGACGACTTCTTTCGAGATATCGGAAACGCATCCGTTTTTTACGATCGTTCCGATCGAAAGTCGTTTTACATTTTGGGAAAAATGTCTCCACTTCAAGAAATCTTCTTTGGGTGGGATGTCCCCCGTGGGAAGAAATGTATTAGCCGCTACGATTCTTGAAAAACGTTCCGAATTTTCCGCAGCCAATCGAAGTCCCAGAAGTCCCCCCCAGTCTTGGCAAAAGAGAGTAACGTTCTTAAGATCGAGTCCGAGGAAAAATTCTTTCAACCAGTCCAAATGACTCTGGTAAGAATAAAACTCCGGGTCGCTCGGTTTGTCCGATTTCCCGAATCCGATGAGGTCAGGCGCAATCACTCGGTATCCCGCCGCCGCCAAAGGTGGAATCATTTTGCGATAGAGAAAAGACCAGGAAGGTTCTCCATGTAATAAAAGTACGGTCTCGGTTGCGTCCTTTTTTCCTTCGTCTACGTAGTGCATCCTCAGATCGCGAAGTTGAAAGTAGCTTGGTTGAAACTTGTATCCAGGCAGGTTGTCAAAGGCGGAATCCGGCGTTCTCAAAATTTCCATGGGGCATTAGAATTCCCGACAACGTTTTTTCCGGGAAGCACTTTTCAAAATCTTTCCTTCCTCGTTTTTGGAATTTCTTCGCCTGCTGCCGATTTTTGGTCAGCAGCAAGAATTCGGTGGATTGAGAATTTGCAGACCAAAGAGCTGACATTTTCGATCGCATCCGACAGTCCGACATTTGAGAAGTAAGAATCGGGTCTTCTTTTCTATCGAAGGACTTTTGGAGAAAACCTTTTTGTAGGATGTCTTACAATTCAAGACTTCGGAGAGGCCCCTGGTACACCCTGGTACAGACTGCCCAGATAGGTAACAAAACAGACCGGGCACATAGGTGACATATACCTGACATTGGAGGAAATCCGATGCCTTGGAAGGAGTCCCGTGTGATCGAGGAAAAAATCAAATTCATAGCCGCATGGAAAGGCGGCGGTTGGCAGTTTTCAGATCTTTGTAAAGAATTTGGAATCAGCCGAAAGACAGGTTACAAATATTTAGAAAGATACGAATCGGAAGGTATCGACGGTTTAAAAGATCGATCTAAGAATCCCAAAAAACATCCGAATGAAACTCCCGAGAATGTTGTCTTGCTCATTATGCAGAT
>NZ_NPDU01000033.1 GCF_002811985.1 Leptospira adleri | reverse complement strand
CCTCTTTTTAAAAGAAGCGAATCGAGTCTAATTTTTTCTCTGGCCAATGTAAATCGGAAGTTCCCGGAAAAAAATTTTTTCTTCGGAGGTTGAAACAAAATCGGAAGAAAGGGATATTAGGTTATTCTGAAGTTCCAGAACCATTTCCTTACAACGATCCATTCCGAATAACGCGGGATAGGTGGTCTTTCCGGATTTCACGTCTTTTCCGGGAGTTTTTCCGAGCGATTCCTGCGTTCCCTCCACATCCAGGATGTCGTCGGTAATTTGAAAAATTAAACCGAGGTCTTCTCCGTATTTGGAAAGTGAATTCTCCCTTTCCTTCCAATCCTCGCGTAGACGATTTCCGATCAGAAGAGAGGCTTTGATCAGAGCTCCAGTTTTTAAACGATGAGTCAAACGAACTAGAGCGACTCGATCTTCGGAGTTTCCGTTTTTCGATTGAACCGAATTCTCTCTTTCCATTTGAAGATCGTAGATCTGCCCCGAAACCATTCCCGGAGCGCCGGATCCAGTATGCAAAATTTCTAATAGATCCCGATAAAGGGAAACGTCCTCATTCTTCGCTTGAACAAAAGAAAGAAGATAAAAAGCGAAGGAGTTAAGTGCGTCGCCCGCGAGAATTGCGGTCGCTTCCGAAAATTTCTTATGAAGAGTCGGGATTCCTCTTCTGAAATCATCGTTATCCATACTCGGAAGATCGTCGTGAATCAAAGAATAAGTGTGAATACATTCCAAAGAAGATCCTAAAAAAAGGGCGTTTTTCGAATCGACTTGAAATCCGCCGGAAGCTGCAAGAGCCAGAACGGGCCGCAAACGTTTTCCGCCGGCTACAAGACTGTACTTCATCGCTTCAAAAAGTTCCGGCGCGGAATGTTGCGATAATGCGGAGAGTGTTTGGGAATCTAAAAAATTCTCAAATGCGGCGCGGTAAGAATGGAATATTTCGGAAAACGCAGATTGGCTCACTCTGCCTCCAGAATGAAAGAATTCCCTTAATTGTAAAGCAAAGTCTGTGGAACGGATTTGCTCCGTTCTTCGACGAATTCAAATCCGTAAGAATCGAAGTCTTAAAAAAAGATCGATATGGAACTCAATTCTTCACTTTTAAAACAACCTTTCCCACCGAAGTTCCCGATTGAAAAAATTTGAGCGCCTCGTCGATCTTTTCAAAGGGGAACGTTTTTCCGACCAAAGGTGGAGCAAGATTGAGTTTCACCAACCCGTTGAGATTTTTCGTAAGTTTCTCAACTCGATCATAAAGCCAGATAAGATTGAAACCCATCACCGCTTTATTGTCTGAGACCATTTTCATCGGATCCAACTTCGGACGCGAAAAATATTTGTAAGCTAGTCTAGGCCAATTCACGGAACTTCCTCCGCCCATCATGTCTGCGGCGCCGTAAACGATCATCCTTCCCATAGGAGCCATAATATCGTAACTTTCCTGAAAGATCTTTCCTCCGATACATTCTAAAACCAAATCCAATTCTCTATCGGAAAGTGCGGCTTTCAGATCTTTTGCGAATCGGTTTGAACGTACGATCTGCCGATCATAACCTTCTTTTTTTAGGAGTTCGATTTTGGAAGGAGTTCCAATCGTTCCGATCGTAAAAGCTCCCATTTTTTTTGCGATACGATTTGCAAGAATTCCAACTCCGCCCGCCGCGCTGTGAATTAAAACGTTCTGTCCTTTTTGAAGATCTCCCAGAGCGACTAATGCGTAATAGGCGGTTAACCCTTGGACCAAAAATCCGGCGCCCTCGTCGAAATTCCATTTCGACGGAAGTTTAAAAACGTATCGAGAATCGATATTCAAATGGGAAGCGTAACCTCCGAAACGAGTCACTCCCATAACTTTATCTTTTTTCTTTACGTTTTTAACCTTCTTACCGACCGCGATAACGATTCCGGAATATTCAAGACCTGGAATAAAGGCGCCTTCCGGCGTGGCGCTGTAAAGCCCTTGAATCGCGAAAAGATCCGCAAAATTCAAACCGATCGAATGAATCTCGACCTGAACTTCGTTTTCGGAAGGTTCCGGAAGAACTTCGCTTATCAATTCAACGTTTTCCAGAGATCCCTTTTTACGAACCAGAGCTATCGTTCTTTGCATGAAACGAAGTTATAAGAATTTCGATTTTTCGAGCAAGAAATTTTTCTTCCCCAACGGAAAGAACGGCGTCAAGATACGAGCCGCAAAGTCAATCCATTCTTGATTCCGGATTTTTTATACCACACGTCAGAATATTGTTCGAATGAATAAATAACTAAACTATTTTCGAAAAGCCGAATTCTTTAAAATCCGGGGAACACATTCGGAAAAATGAATCCGTTTATCGGAACAAAATCTTTCCTAAAAAAGGATTGAATCCGGACTTCAAGTCCGTTTGAGATAAGATTTCGGACAATTCCGACTTGTTAGGAGATCGGAAAAAATTTCACGGACGAACGCTCGCGCCAAATTAAAATTTTAAACGACCTCGATTCTTTAGGAAATGAATGAATGAATGAGCGCCAAGCCGGCCCGTTCCGCTTTGAAATCTGAAAACTTTGTTTCAGAACCTTCTTTCTCTCCGATGAAATGGATTCTCTAAAAAAAAAGAGCGGGAGATCAAAATCTCCCGCGATCGATTTCAAAACTCGGGAGAATAAAATTCCTTCTCTTTTCCTCTCGGTGCAATCGTAAAACGATACTTTCTTTTGGAATGAAATTCAGGATTGAACCAGCGAACTTCGTAGATCGCCATTCCCTCCGAAGATTCCGCTTGTAGACGAACGTCCAGCTCGGTTCCGAAGTCGTTTATCAATTTTCCGTCTTGCATCAAATTCTTCCATTCTCCTTTTTCTTCCCGATATTGAATCGAAATCAAAGGTTGATGAAATTGAATCAAAGAAGGGTTCACGTCCTTATAACGGAAGATCCAGTGTTTCTCTAAATTTTCTTCGGCGAGAACCAAACGAGGAGCCTCTTTCAAATCGCGGTTCCCCCGCGCTTCTTTTTTCTCAGGCATATAATGTTTCGTATCGAGTTGAAATTCCCATGACTCGGGAAAACTTTCCTTACCTCCTTCCGAGGGCATTTGTTTTACAAGATCGGCAAGATGCGCTTGGAGAAAAGGTTGAGTTCCCGGTCCATAGATCGTATGTCCGCCTTCATAATGTTGTTTGGAATATTCTTCCGGAGTGGTCGCATAACCGAAATAACCGTTCGCACAAGACAGGACAGAAGTCTGAACAATATTCTCCTTACTCTTAGATGCTCTTTGTTTTTCGGCGTCGAGAGCGGCATCTGAAAATCTTCTTCCGGATTCGTTCGTCACTTCGAAAGGAACGGCGAGTAACGCGGTGTCTCCGATTCTTGCGGATTGAAGAATCATCCTATGAGGAAAATTCTTCTTAGCCAAAACGAGATATTGAAAGAAAGAACCTGCGGTTCTTTTATGCCCCTGACAACCGCCGGTAAAAATATAACGCGGCCAACCTTCTCCCCAAAAGGGAAGCCAGAATAATACGGGAGTCATTCCGTCTTCGGCTCCTCCGGTCAGAGCGGTTCCGGCTACCGGTCTACTACATAGTTCGGCTTCACCCATCTTTGGATTTTCGTAAACGTCGACTTCTTTGGAGTTATAAGAATAAGTTACGTCGGAATTTAATTTTTTTCCCAGAGTCTGAAAGAGTTCATAAGATTTTCTTGATATTTCAAGACCGATTCTTTTGGATTCGATAAATCCCTGCATCTCCTCCCTATAATCCGGAGAATTGTCGCCGTGAGTCGCGTTAGACACCGCGTGCAATGGTTCCCATTCGGTCTTAAATTCCTCTTTGATTTTGGATTCCAATTCTCTTTCCGGATAAGCGAAAACATCGGCGTTAACCACCTTGTTCCAGGAAGGAACCGTAGTACCGTGGATCGAATACGTGGAATAAACCGCGAGAGGTTTGAAAGATCCGTCTTTGTCTTTTGCGTCCACTCGAATCATCGTCATTTCAGGGTTTACCGCGCCGTAGATTTGTTCGGTTTTGATTTCCATAATTCCGGAATTCCGATTTGCGGCGTAAGCCTCGATGGAGCGGTTTCTTGTAAGTCCCCAGATATTGGATTTACCGGTCGCAATTTTCGCGGGCTTCGCGGATTGATATGCTTCCAAGACTGCTGCGTAAATTCTATCTTCTAAAAATTCGTACCAATCTTTTTCAAAACCGGGTTTGTTACCTGCAAACTCATTGTAAAAATTATTCTCATAAAAATTTCCCGGCGCGGAATGTGTGTGAGTTCCGGAGATAACGATTCCTCCCAAACTGATATCCGTCTTTTCGGAAAGTTTTTCCGCCAATCGATGATGCAACAATAACGAACCGGAAAGGAGATCCGTCTGAATCAGAACCAAAGGTGCGTGTTGATCTTTTCGAATGTAGATCACTCTCGCATATATTTTAGTTCTAAATCCTTTTTCCGTATTTGCGAGCATCGAGTAACCGGCAAGAGGAAGACCGGGCGGCGGAGTAATATCGACCTTCGATACGCCGGCAAAAAGACCTTTTGTATTCGAAGCCAAAAGAGGTTTTTTATTCTTAATCACGTAAGTTGTAGAATCGCTACAGCTTACGAAGACAAAAAACAATAAAAAGGAAAAGAGAATCCATAGGGTTTCTCGAAATTTAAGAAGATTCAAATTTGGTCTCCTCCGGGGAAGTCGTTTTACATTCGATGTTTTGAAAAAGCAAGATGCTTTCGATCAAGACGAAACATTTTACGCGCTTTTCATTACAAATGACTTATTTTCTGATTTTAAAATTAGGAGGATCTTCGACAAAAGGAAAATAATCACAAGGTTTGGTATCAAACTATATGAATTTTTGGAAACGTCTTCGGTTTTATTTTTTTAACTTTTATCCCCCCTACTTTGCCGCGGGGATTCGATACAAAAGAATCGGAAAGGATCTGACCCATTTTCGTCTCAGCATGAAACTTCATTGGTGGAATCGAAATCTAGTTGGAACTCATTTTGGAGGCTCTCTCTATTCGATGTGTGACCCGTTCTACATGTTGATTTTGATGGAGAATTTGGGAGAAGATTACATTGTCTGGGATAAGGCGGCGACGATCCGCTTTATCAGTCCGGGTTTAGGAAAGGTTTACGCAGAATTTCATATCCCTCGCGAAGAGATAGAAAGAATCCGAAAAGAAGCGGATGAAAAAAGAAAGTTAGACGCTTTTTTCCAAACAAAAATTTTCGATGAAAAAACGGGAAAGGTGATTGCCGAGCTGGACAAGGTCGTTTACGTACGGAGAAAAGAAAGAATTAAAAAGTAATCTTTTTCGTAATTCTGTTTTAGAAGATTTAATTGTACGTTAATTCACTGTTAGGCGAAAATATTCTTTTGAACGATATTTTTTCTTTTTCGCTTCTTAAGGTGGGATTAGAATTTCGTTCGTAAACAATAGCCGTTTTCGACTACAAGAGATGAATTTTCGAAAATTTTAGCTCAGAGCGGACTTTAAGCCCGAATCAAGAAGAATTCAACGGATTCGTTTGTCGGAACAAATGAAAAAGCGATAAAAATAACTTGTGAAGAAAATGGAAAAACTTTCGGGCATTTTTTTTGCCCGAAAAATTCATTTTATCACACGGGAATTTTTGTCCGTTTCTCCGAAGCCCAAATATAAATTAGAATCAAAAGGGAAACGAAAAACATAACAAAGCCGACAAAAAGAAAAAATAACTTAATAGCGGTGATCGCGCCCGTGAAAGTCGCCAACGGTTCCGAAACGTTCGGCCAAGAAGCTAAAAAATAGAACATCAGAGAATTTTCAAGAATATCGAAGATTAAAAATCCCAACGACAAAAGATTAAAAGAGATCGGTAAACCCGTTTTTAACGCAGCTCTTGTGTAAATTCCCGCGAAGGACAAAAAGAGCGGAATCGGAAAGATCATATCGACGACATCGATCCAGAAATAAAGATTTCTCCCTGGTTCTCCGTAGATCCCGAAAACTTCGATGATATCCTTCGAGGAAGAAAAAGGTCGGAAGTCCATCTTTTTGGGAAGAACCCCCGATTCTGAAATCGGAATCCATTTTTCTAATATTTGCATCGTTTCGGCGCATAACATAGCTAAGGTGAAAAAGATTAAGACGCTCTTAACCGAGGAAACTTTTTCAAACGATCGACTTAATTTTTGCAAAAAAGGAGCTGATGAAGAACTCAATACAAAGCCCGTTACGATCAACAAAATAGGAAACAAAGGTCCGTGCGGAATATAACGAAAGAATAAAGTAGATCCCATCATCAAAACCGGAAGCAAAAGGAAAACGTTTCCTTCCCATTTTTTATCGACTCTCATCTTAAAACCCAAATATCCGATTGTGAACCAAAGAAGAAGAATCGAAGGCGCTTCGATCCAACGAAACCCCACATTCCGAAAAAATTCTCCGAAAAAACTTCCTCCCCAATAGGCCACGAGGTCTCCAAAGGCCGCAATGAAAAGAATAACGATTGCCGCCTTGAAAATTTTCGAAACCGCAATCGGAAAAAAATCCCTCTTATACAATTCTTTCAAGCCGAGTAAAATTCCGATATGAACGAAGATCGTCATTCTTCCGAAAAAATAATAGTCAGTGGTTTCGGGAGAAATCCCGGATTTTATTCTTAAAAAAACCGAAATCAGTTCCCTCGTTCCTAAAAGATACGAAGGGAACGAATCTCCGTTCCAAACGTAGGATTGGATCAAAGTTAAGAATAAAGTAAGAATAACGATGCACAGAGAAAAAAGGGCCGTAAAGTTCATGGTTCCTCCAGATGACATTTATCTTGATATCAAGATACTTTAAGCCAAACTAATTTAGCCTTTATCTTGACGTCAAGATAATTTCTTTAAGATGAGAAATATGAAGCCCAAAAAATCGGAAGACCACGTAGATTTTATCTTAAAGCAATGGGCCCTGGAAAGGCCCGATTTGGATATGACGGCGATGGGGACGATCGGAAGGATCCATCGCTTGTCTTCCATTTTCTTTTATAACGTCCACAAGGAAGTTTTTGAAAGTCACGGACTTGCGACTCAGGATTTCGACGTGATGGCTGCTCTTTTGCGCAGCGGCAAACCTTATAAAAAAGCGCCCGGAGATCTTCTCGCAACATTAATGATCACTTCTGGAACGATGACAAATCGAATCGATCGATTGGAATCTCTTGGCTGGGTTCAGAGAGAAGCCGATCCGAAAGATCGACGCGGAATTCTTATTTGCCTAACATCCGAAGGAAAACTTGTGATTACAAAAACTCTTTTAGACCACGTAAAAAGTACTCACGAATTGATGAGCGCTCTTTCAGAAAAAGAACACCTCGAGCTTTCAAAACTTTTAAGAAAATTGCTTCTGAATTTGGAAGAATGAAGAAAGGACGAATTCAAAATCGAAAAGGCTCTTGAAGTAAGAACTACAAGGCCTCTTGGATTTTGAAACTCAATCGGTTTAGTTTAAACTCGGATAATCGGAATAACCTTTTACGCCCGGAGTATAAAACGTGCTTTGATCAGCTTCAGCGAAAGTTTTATCCTCTTTCAATCGGAAGACAAAATCCGGATTCGCTATAAACGGTCTCCCGAAGGCGACGAGTTCGCATTTTCCGTCTTCCAAATCGGTCTGTGCTCTCGACTTATCGTATCCTCCGCTGAGGATTAGAGTATTCTTAAATTGTTTTCGTATTTTTTGAACCACACTTTCGGGAACGTCGGGAGCGCCCATAGAACTGTGATTTACGATGTGAACGTAAACAAGTCCGATAGAATTCAATTCTTCGGAAAGAATTTCGTATTGTTCTTCAAGTCCTTCGAACGCTCCGGTTTCATTAAAAACTCCGTAAGGAGATAATCGAATTCCGACCTTATCCTTTCCGATCGCGTCTACGACCGCGCGAGCCACCTCGATTACAAAACGATTTCGATTTTCGTTGGAACCACCGTAAGAATCGGTTCTATGATTCGAGTTTGCGTTTAAAAATTGTTCCAGAAGATATCCGTTTGCAGCGTGAAGTTCAACACCGTCGAACCCGGCTTCCACTGCATTCTTCGAAGATTGAACGTATTCTTCGATCGCACGTTTGATATCGTTCGAATTCATTTCCCGGGGAAGCGCATAAGGTTGTTGTCCTTTCGTATCTGTCCAAGTCTCGCCCTTCAATTGAATCGCGGACGGACCCACCACTTCGGCTCCTTCCGGAAGATTGACCGGAGTTCCGACCCGTCCCGTATGCATCAGTTGGACAAAGATCTTCGCGCCTTTATCGTGAACCGCTTTTGTAATCAGCTTCCACCCCTCCGTTTGTTCTTTGGAAAAGATTCCGGGAATCCTGCTATAACCCAATCCATTGGCCGAAGGCGAAGTCCCTTCCGTAACGATCAATCCCGCACTTCCTCTTTGCGAATAATAATCCGCCATTGTCGAATTTGGAATATTGTTGATTGCTCTGGATCGAGTCATAGGCGCCATTACGATTCGATTTTGGAGGGTTAGGTTTCCGAGTTTTGCGGATCCGAAAAGATCCACGGCTTGTTTCGATTCTACGCTCATTTTTATTTTCTACTCCGAAAGTTTAAGGTTTCCATTTTCCTTTAGACCTCCTGTAACAAAAATAATTACACCTTTTATTTTTTTGAGAACTTTTTTATAATCCGCCAACCTGAAGATTTGGCAGAATTTTCAGGAAAGAGGATAAAGCGAAGGGGAAACTTAAATGCAAATCGAAGGTAGAATTTTCAGTGGATCAACGGATATTCGAAAAGAATCAAATCAGTCTCTATTTTCTCTCGAATCAAAATATCCATTAAAAAGAAGGTACGCTTGTTTTTATAGTTATTTAGAAATTCATAATATATCTTAGGATTTTCGTTTCGCCCCATTTCTTCAGGTTTAAACAAAATTCTAATGTCTTGAAATTCCTACGGAAATAAATTATATATAGATTTGTAATTCTCAAACCAATAATCCCATAAGTCTGATTTATATCCATGAATCGGGTTTGGTAAAAAAGGATGAACGAGAAAAATTAGAAAAAAGGTAAAGCCAATCATCAACAAAGAAATAACTTTTTTACCGTTCCCGCTTTTAGAAAGGAACATAGCCGCCGGAAGAGTCAACATCATCGTTAGAATACAAAAAATCTTTATCAAAGGTTCGAAGATCTTCAATGCAACATATACTCTGCTTTCCTTTTCATAGGCGCCTAAGAACCAAGGGGTCGCGCTACCGATTTCCGTGTGACAATTTCTAAAATATTTCCTGCAATCGTAAAAATTCGAATAGGGGCTACACCAATCTTCAAATGCTTTCATACAACTTTCCGGATTTACGTATTGCATACAGGATTGATGTTCGAAATTCTCATGGCTATAAGGAGGATAACCCTGGCCGGCCCTACATTGATAATACCAGTTCCAATCGAAAAAACGAAACGTTATAGTAAGCAGAAAAAATAGCACATAAAATGGCAGAATCAAATTTCTAAACGATGAGGACTTCCAAAATGGATCCGCGTTTCTAAGTTTGAAAATTTCTGAAACCGCATATCCAGAACTGAGCATTATTGCAATTGAAGAAAAGATAACCGTCCCCCATAAGGCAGCTTGACTTTGTGCCCTTTCATATAAATTACCCAATTGATAAAACTTATACGTTGCAACTACGAGAATGCTAAAGAATAAAAAAATCATAATCCCTTCTAGGAAGATAACCGAATTCTTTCAATTAGTTGCATATCAAACTTAAACAAAATTCTTATATCAGAACAATTTTGGAATTTCGGGGGATATTCTCGATTTTCTGCAGTTCATTCCTAAAGACTTTGCGGATCTTATCCTTGTAATCGCAATTGATTGGAAAGAATAGAAGTACGCAAGAATTTTGACGAAAACGAATGAATAGGATTCTTTTTCAATTTTATAAACGAAAATTCGAACGGAAGGTAGAGGAATGGATTTTATAGAAACCTTTGAAGGCGAAAGAGCGGAACACTATGAAAATAGAATCGGAAAGATGATTCCGTTTTACTCCGGAGTTGCCGAATTGGTAGCGAGTTCTTTGATTGATTCTATTCCGCAGGGAAAAAAAATTCTCGCGGCCGGTTGTGGAACAGGAGCGGATTTCGGCGCTCTTTTAAAGGTGGCTCCGAATCGTTTTCAAATCACGGGGGTCGACCCTTCTCCGGAAATGATCGAACAGGCAAAAAAGAAATTTCCGAATGCTGATTTGCTCTGTTCTACCGTTTCGGCGTTGGATAAGAATTTACGTTTCGACGGTGCGACCCTTTTGTTCGTTCTTCACTTTCTTCCAGACGACGGAGCTAAACTTTCCCTCTTAAAAGACATATCTTCTCGTTTGGAAAAGAATGGAAAATTTATCCTTTTTGATATATACGATTCCAACGAGGACATGGATTCCGTATTCGAGGATGTAGCGGGATATTTAAGAACCTTTCAAGGTTGGGAAAACGGCGCACTCGAAACCTATTTGAATCGAGTCAAAACTCTTCATAAAATTCCCGGAAGGAGATACGAGACTCTTTTCCAAGAAGCCGGTTTTCAAAAATCGAAACAAATCTTTCAGGCTCATTACGTCGGCGGCTGGGTGGCATTTCGATAAATTATAATATTCTTATGTTTCTGGAAATCTTCGGAGAACAGGGTTTCCGTAGGGATAAAATTCTTCCAAGTGTTTTAGAAAACCTTTGTAAGTAAACCAGCCCTGGGAGCCGAATTTTTTCGGAGCCTTTTCGATATGCATTTCTTGCGCAGGCATAAAACTAAAACCGATGAGAAAAAATTTTTCTCCGTTCGGATTTTCAGCCGCATCCAAAACCATCGAAACGTGTCCGATCCCGCCGGTTTCATTTTGAACAAAAAGATCTCCCGGTCTTAAATCCGTTTCTTCGATATTCATTCCTCCTTTTTTGAGAGAGTAGGAATTCGAAGAAATAAACGATTTTCTCAAAAAGGAAACGTAACTCATCCCGCTTTCCCGAAACTGTTTTTTCCTTCCGTTGTAATCAAAAAGATAAAATCGATTCAACAAGTTTTTTTGCTTATGATATTCCGCCCAAATCCGCATCGTAAAGTCGGCGCATTGCTCCAGATCTTCTTGAAACAAAAGCGGCAGCTTCAGAACGGCGAGTGAATCATAACGACGGATGATATTCTGTTTTTGAAAAGTCAAAAGTGTGGATTCCGATTTTAATGGGAGACTTCTTACAAAACTCGAAAACGAATCCTTCGGATAGGATATGCGAGAACTCCCTTCCGGAGTTTGAATCTCGCCGATCTTTTCCCATTTGGAATCCGCCTCCAAACAACTCGATAGAAAAAATAATCCTCCGATTACGATCCAAGGGCCGACGACGATCATTCCAAAATGCAAAAGAATAGAGAAGAATTTCATAGTTTTTCCCAATTTGAATCCGATTCCAAAAAAGTTCGGATTTATTTTTTTAAGACCCGCCCGCAAAACGAAACGGATTCCACTTCGTATTAAAAAATCGATGACCAACGGACTGCCCTTTTAGTTAAGATTTTAGAGAAGAGTAAAAAAAGAAAACTATTGAATCCGGATTCTTTCTCTTTTCTGCTTGAATTTTCGGATTCAAGTCATCATACTTTTCAAAAAAGAAGAGTTAAAAGAGTTAGTTTCATTTTTTGGATTCCAAAATTCAGGAGCCGAATTTTTAGAGGGAATCGTTTTACCCGTCGATACGGCGATTTGCAAAAATCAGATCTCGGATAAATTAAATTTTCAGAATATTCGGAAATTATTATGAACTCAATTCTTTTCACGTCAAGCTCGGTCGCACTTGTCTTATTTATTCTTTTCTTTCCGTGGTTCGCCCTCAAAATCGCGAAAAGGGTAAAATTCCTCGGTATTTTGGGGCCCGTTTCCCTTTGTTATATCGCCGGGATTTTTTTAGGAAACACGATTCCGTCCGAATGGTTTTCCAAATCCGTCCCGCAAACTTTCGCGGAAATTGCGATTCCTCTTGCGATTCCCCTTCTATTGAGTTCTACCGATTTCAGAAAAGGATTTGGAGAATCGAAATTAGCGCTCTTTTCATTCTTCTTATCCGCAGTTTCGGTAGCGACCGCGTCGGGGATTGCAGGATTCTATTTTTCTTTTTTACATCCCGAATCTTCAAAAATCGCGGGAATGCTTGCAGGATTGTACACGGGAGGAACTCCCAATTTAAACGCAGTCGGACTTGCGATCGGAACGTCGAAAGAAACGATAGCGTTGGTCAACACGATCGACGTCGTCTTAGGAGGAATATATCTTCTTTTCCTGCTTACGATTGGAAAAAAATTCTTTTCCCTTTTTTTAAGAAAGGAGAATGAAATCGAGCCTTCCTTTGAAAAAGCCGAATCAGCGGAACAAAACCATTCGTCGATTCATTGGAAGAATCTGGTTTTTTCAAACGGAATCGGACTTCTTCTCGCGGCGCTCGGCTTTGGAGTTTCGATCGCGTTTACGTTTTTGATTTTCTCCTCTTTATATGCGCCTTCGATTCTTTTGGGAATTACGACTTGGGGAATCGGTACCTCCTTTCATTCGAAAGTAAGACAACTCAAAACATACGAATTCGGAAGTTATCTGATTCTCGTCTTTTCGGTCGCAATCGGTTTTCTTGCAAATCTGGAAGAATTGAAACGCGACTTTGGGCCCGTATTCTTAATTTTGACGACCATTCTATTCGGCGCAATTCTTCTTCATTTGTTACTAGGAATCCTTTTTCGAATTCCGGTCGATACTTGGATGATTACTTCCGTCGCCAGCATCTACGGTCCTGCTTTTGTCCCGCCGATTACACAGGCGATTCGAAACAAAGGAGTTTTAGTGGTCGGAATTCTAACCGGATTGATCGGTTATGCGATCGGCAATTATTTAGGAATCGGAATCTATTCGATCCTTGCCTCGATACAAAGTTAAGATGGATTTTTTCTTTCGCAAGTCGGGTCAAAGGTCAAAACCAGATTCTTAAAAAAAGAATTGAGAGTTTCCCTTCCGCGAACTTGCAAATCCATTTTCGTCGGAGATATATCGGCTTGAATTTGTAAACCGTCAAAGACGGCAAGAACCGTTCTGGCAAGGAGTTCAGGCGACATCGAGTTCACAAGACTTCCGACTTCTTGTCCTTCACGAATCGTTTCCGCAAAAATGGATTCCAAAGAATCGTAAAAAGAAACGATTTCCTTTTCCATCATTCCGCCGTTCGAAGTGGCTTCCGCAAACAAACGAGGAGAACAATTTCCCTCGATAGTAAGTCGATTGGCTAATCTTTCTAAAAATTCTTTCAAACGCAAATGAGGGGGAAGAGCCAAAACTTCCGGATCGGTGAAACCCAAACGATCCAAATTCAAAAAATCGCGAATCAAAGTATCGCGGATTTCTTCCTTGCTTTCAAAATGAAAGTAGATCCCGCCCTTTGTAAGACCCGCTGTATCGGCGATATCTTGGACCGAAGTCTTTTCAAAGCCCTTGGAAAAAAAACAACGCATCGCCGCCGTGAGAATCGATTCCCTTCGGACATCTTCCGGCAGTTTTTTCCATCCAAGAGTTTTTGACATAAAATCCGAATTCACTTTTCATTCTCCCAAAATCACTCGCCTGGTCAAACGAATTCAGTTTCAAATTTAAAAATAAATACCAACTGGTAGGAATTTAAAGTTGACGACTTTCAAAAAATAAATACCGATGGGTAGGAATGAATTCTTAAATCGGAGATTTTCCATGTCAACCACGGCCTCCCCTCTTTCACAACCTCTTCGTTTGCCAAACGGGCAAATTCTACCCAATCGAATCGCAAAGGCGTCAATGGAGGAAAGTTTAGCGGACGATGATTTTTTACCTGGAGAAAAGATGATCCGGCTCTACAAGCGTTGGGGACAAGGAGGAGCGGGCCTTCTTTTAACCGGAAACGCGATGGTGGATCCTTACGCTCTGACCGGACCGGGGAACGTGATCGTCCGGGACAACGGAAGTTTGGATCGATTCAAACGATGGGCGGAGGCTGGCAAATCGGGCGGCTCCAAATTTTGGATGCAGATCAATCATCCGGGAAGACAGGTCTTCAGTTATATTTCGGAAACTCCAGTCGCTCCCTCCGCCGTAAAAGTCCATATTCCCGGAAGAATGTTTGCGAAGGTCTTCGGAACTCCTCGCGCTCTTTCCGAAGACGAAATTCGAAAAATCATAGAACGTTTTATCCAAGCGGCGCTCATCGCTGAAAAGGCGGGTTTTGACGGAGTGGAAGTTCACGCCGCTCACGGTTATCTTCTCAACCAATTTCTTTCACCGTTGACCAATCTCAGAGAGGATCAGTGGGGAGGCTCTTTGGAAAATCGCGCTAGAATTCTTATTGAAATCGTAAACGGTATTCAAGCTCGAACCAAGAAAGAATTTTCAGTCGGAGTCAAACTGAATTCGGCGGACTTTCAAGGCGGCGGTTTTCGAGAAGAAGACGCGATCCAAGTCGTTCAAATGTTAAACAAAACGAATATAGATCTTTTGGAAATCTCAGGAGGTAACTACGAATCTCCCGCAATGCAAGGCGGGGAATCCAACGGCACGAGAAAAAGGGAGGCCTACTTTTTGGAATTTGCAAAAAAGGCAAGATCCACAGCCAAAATGCCTCTGATGTCCACGGGAGGATTTCGTTCCAAAAACGTGATGGAAGACGCCGTTGCGGGAGGCGCGTTAGACGTCATCGGAATCGCAGCCCCCTTCGCTTTTGAACCCGATTCTGCGTTCCAATTACTTTCCGGTAAAACAAATTCCGTCGATGTAAAAATTCCGAATCTTTCCAACCCGGCTTTTAATTCCCTTTCTAAAATGTCCGCAATTCGACTCCAACTCCGTAGAATCGGTCAAGGTCAAGAACCGAAACTTCCAAAGTCTTTGATAGGAAATTTAATTTTGGACCAAATTCGTTCCAGAAGAAACGCAAAAAGATATAAGAAGTTTCTTAAGATTTTAGAATTTCAAAACGCATTCAAAAAACCTGCGGACACAAAGGACTGATAAGAATTCAGACCCGGAAAGAATGATTTTATAGTTCCATCGAAGCGCCTTCCGCTCGGAAGGTCGCATTTTGAAGATTGTAAATTTTCCGCAGTTTACGGAAGTGAATGTAGAAGTTTTTCAATCGCGAATACTAAACCGACCGATCCAAGAAGAGCGCCGAACATCCAGCGAGTTTGCATTGCGATGGATTTATGAATCTCTCCCATGGATTTAAAGATTTCTAATCGAGATTGAGTCGTTTCTTCTCGAAGCTCCTTAAATTCTTTTCGAATTTCCGCTGTAAAAGCAGCTACGTCCATTCGAATTTCAGATCGAAATCTTGCGTGCTCGGATTGAATTTGAATCTTAAATTCCAAAAATTCATTTTTCATGTCCGTCTTAAACGCGATCAGCTCGACCTTTAATTTAGAAATGTCCGTCGACACTCGAAGTTCGAAACGATCGGAAGAAGTTTCCAAAATTTGCGCCCGAGAAGCAATCAATGCCGAGTTTAGAAAATCGACGAATTGATCAACCCCTTCCGTTCCGAGAACTTCTTCCAATTTTCTGGGAAGTTTTTGAATGAAATCCATAACCATATTTGTATTCTCCGATCTTAAAATTGCAAGCGCCATTCGCGCCCGCCTACTGAAAACAGTTCCGCACGGAGAAGAAAAGAGGCTGAATTCTTACCTTTTTTAATTTGGAGGAACAAGAAACTTTAAATTTTTATTATATTCTTATTGTTTAGATATTTGTTTTAATCGATCCGGGTAATCCGTAATAATCCCATCCACACCGGCTTTTATCAATCGTTGCATTTCGGATCGTTCGTTGACGGTCCATGGGATCACCGAAATTTTATGGGAATGCGCCTCTCGCACAAATTCTTTCGTCACGTAGAGAAAATAGGGCGATATGATATCCGCTTTGACTTCAAGGGTTTTTTCCAACACATTCTTTCTCGTAGAATTTCCCAAACCGAAAGTCATCATCGCACCTTGAAAATAAGTCGGCGAAAAAAGGGCGCTCGTTTTGATTTTCGGATTTTTCTCTTTTACGATCGGAAGCGCCTTTAGATAAAACGATTGAATCGTTGTTCGATCCGTCGCCTTCGCTTTCTCCACACTTTGAACCAAAAGACTCACGTGTTCTTTCACGATTTCGATCGGCAACTGCGCCTTATCATCGTTTGGGAATTTTGTTTCGATATTAAATTTGAGCTTGGGCTTTTCAGGAAATTGTTTTTCGGTTTTTGCGACGAGAACAAAAAATTCTTCGATCGTGATCAACTCAGTACCGGGAACGGGAATTTGCTCGGGATACTTTGGATTTTTTTTGGCTCCGCAGTCGAGCTGTTTTAACTCCGCTAAATTGAGTTCATATAAAGACCGGGAAAGAATTTCGGTTCCATCCTTCTTTTGACAGATTACCGGATTGGTTTCCGAATCGTGATGGATAATGATTTTTTTATCTTTCGTAAGAACCGTATCCAGCTCCAACGTCGTCATCCCTTGTCGAATCGCTTCTTCGAAAGCAGGCCAGGTATTTTCCGGTTTTAGCCCGCGAGCGCCTCGGTGACCCTGCAAATCCAAATTTCCTTCGAGAGGTTTGTTGACGATAGGCGCGCTCGAACAAGCGCCGATGAAAAATAAAAAGATCAACGCCGAAAAGATAGAAAGCGAAAAAAATCGAACTTTTGTTTTGAATCCTAAGAACATGGGGAGAATCCTGATCTCCTCTATCGGCGGAGGAAAGCCTTTTTTTGGCGGATTCTAAATTCTTAAAAAGAAGAATTGAATTTTAAATTTCAATTCGAATTCGATCGAAGATAATAGATCAAATCCGTCGGTCCGGGATCGATTCCATTTTGAAACAACAACGTCGTGACCTGTCCCCTATGATGCGTTTGGTGATTGAAAAGATGCGTCAAAACGGAAAATATCGGACTCGACTGCGCCGTCCCTTTCGTATTGTGATATTCCAGATCCTTAATAAAATCAGATTCCGTAAATCCTTCGCCGATCCAGCGAACCAAATCGCGGTCGACTTTCATTCTTTCCTCTTTGAGCCGATCAAAGTTCTCTTCGATTTCGTGACGGTGGTTAGAATTCTGTCCTTCCACGCCGGCGATCGTCTCCTCGGTAAGAATATCAAAAGAATATCCTCCCTTGAAAAATCGACCCAACCAAATCTTATCCCCCCAAAGAATATGATTCAAAGTCGCATGTATGGATCCGAAAAACGCCTTTTGATCCTGAGTTCGAATCGACGCGGGCAATCTTTCCGCCGCGGAATAGATGCGATCGTTCATCCATAAATTGTAACCGGCCAAGTTTTGAAAATTACGATGCAGCACGTTATTCTCCTTTAAAAAAATAAAAATCAATTGTAATCCGATTCTACAATAGAAAAGAAATACGGTTTCCTTAAATTCTCAAATACAATTTCTTAAAGAACTTGACATCGCGAAGTTAAGATATTTTACTTTGATTAGATTCTAAATTTAGAATTTTTTCTCCGCTCTTAGAAAAACCCGCCTCGATCCTGGCGAATCTTTCGTCGTCGATCGACCTCAGTTTCAAATCCCAAAAGGTTAAACTAAAACCCGAAAATTCCATTTCCTCGATTTATTTCGATGTAAGACGACTCTTCGGTTAACAAAATCCCATTTTAATACAACGGAGGGAACTTTATGTACCCAAAAATTTTCACGTTCGCCGCGGCTTGTATTCTCATCGCAAGTTCACAAAACGTCATGAGCCAAAATCAACCTGGATTTCCCGACTACGGAAATCCGATCCGACTCGAAGTAGCGAAAAAGATCGTTTTGAAAGCGGAGGCGGAAGCCAAAAAAAACGGCTGGAAGATGGTTATCTCGATCGTGGATTCCGGTGGAAACCTGGTTTATCTGGAGAGAATCGACGGAACTCAATTCGGTTCCATCGATATCTCGCAGGGAAAGGCAAAGTGCGCGGTCAATTTCAGAAGGCCTACGAAAGCGATGGAAGATTCGGTTGTAGCCGGCGGAATGGGTCTTCGTCTGATCGGAATTCCCGGAGTTTATCCTCTGGAGGGTGGAGAGTTGATCCTTCAAGACGGAAAAATCATCGGCGCCATCGGAGTTTCCGGCGGAACCTCCTCGCAGGACGGTCAAGTCGCGAGAGCGGGTTTAGAAGCCGTCAAAGAATAATCTCCCGCTTTCACCAAACACGCGTTTTATGAGAATCGGATTTGGTGAAAGCGGAAATTCATCCGAGCAAATCGTTAAAGAAATGTTTTGCTCGGTTTGAAATATTCTCGCGAGAAAAAAATTCGAATCCTTTCTATCCTACTTCAAAGATGACGAATTTCCGCGGGCTGCGATCTCCAGTTATTATGAAGACCGTCCGCGTACCAGAGCGGAGCTTCGACGAGTTCGCCGGGTTCAAGATCGTCCAAGGTTGACAAACTAACGCTGACAAAATCGCCTCCGATTTCTTCGATATAACCTTCGGTAAAGGTTCTAACTCCGCAATTCCTACAAAATTTATGTCTTGCGCTCATCGTTCCAAATTGATAATCTCCCAATTCTTCTTTGCCGGAAAGAAGACGAAACGCTGAAGGTTTTATCATCGCGCTCCAATTCCTTACCTTACCGCAGAAGGAACAATTGCACTTCGAAGTTCCTAAAGAAAGATCCAGATCGACTTCGTATTTTACCTTTCCACAGTGACAGCTACCGCTGTATTTTTTTAAACTCATACCTGATTCCCTTCCGTTATTTTTCTCTTTCAAAGTATGAATTTTATCCTTTCCGAGATTCAACTTTTAAAGTTTTTAAAGTTAAGAATTTTTTAAATCGATTGCACATACGTTTTCGAATGTTGCCAAATACTGTCATATATGTTTCCATTCTTTCCGAGAAAGTTTTTTGTCCTTTGATCGCGACGAGTCGTGTTTTTATCGTATTAGAAAAACTCGTTGTATCTTCGTTTCGTCTTTGATTTTATAGATCCGTAGATGAGATCGAAAGAAGACAAACCTAGGGGCGTTCTAAAATCGGATAAAGACACGAGCAATCTGATCCATGCACGTTATTTACCCGGTTCTTCAAAATTGGAATTTTACATAGAACATCATTGGACCGTAGAATGGGATCTCAGAAACAAAGAACCGCAACTCGCTGAAACGCTTCCGCATCCGAGCGTCCATCTTGTGATCGAAAAAGAGAATTCGAGAATTCAAGGAATCATCGAAGGAAAATTTTCCTATCTCTTAAAAGATTCTGGAAAGGTCTGGGGAGTAAAATTCAAACCCGGAGCATTTTATCCGTTCTTTCAAAAGCCGGTCCGTTCGATTCGGAATCGTTCCATTCCGATTGATTCCGTCTTTCCGGTGGATACGATCCGGTTGGAAAACTCGATTCTTTCCGCTCGGAACGATCAAGATAGATTGGAAATCATGGAGCGGATTCTTTTGCAGAATCTACCGGAGCCGGATGAAAACGTACTTTGGATTCAAGAAACGATCGATTCTATTTTCCAAAATCCTGACGTTCATAAAGTCGATGATTTGGCGAACCGACTTCGCATCCACAAAAGAACGCTTCAGCGTCAATTCAACCGATACGTAGGAGTTACTCCGAAATGGGTGATTCAAAGATACAGATTGCATGAGGCCGCGGAAAGATTGGAGAACGGCCGGGATGTCGACGTAATCCGGCTCGCTCTGGATTTAGGTTATTTCGATCAGTCGCATTTTATCAAAGATTTCAAAACGATCGTGGGAAAGTCGCCGGAGCAATATTACAAATTACTAAAACTTAGAAACGAACCGGATTGAGTCGTTCGAACGTTTAGAAATAAATGTTAACCTTTCACTTTGAATTCGAGTTTTACAACGATTCGTTTTTTACCGAAAATATCACGGCTCTTCAAAACAAAATCGGCTTCCACAGAAAATATCCGATTCTTCTTTTTGTTCCAATCAAACTGCGGGTTTTAACTTTCTCAAACCGGATTTTTAGAATAAGAACCTCTCCCAAAACTGGGAAAGAACCTTGCGGCTTGATCTTTCCGACAAAATAAAATAAGGTTTTGGGACGCGCTGTAAGTAAAAGCGAAGATTTTATCAAGACTGCAACGTCGAGGTAGAAAAAAATCGGATCTTTAATTTCATCCAATTCCTTTATTTTTAACGAGAATTCGAAAGAATCAGGTCGTTTCCTAATATAACAATTAGGCACAAAACAGAATCAAAATTTTCTTTCGGATGTTTTTTTTTGGATTTGTGTTATCGTTTTCTTCTTCCGTTGCCGCGCCGATCGTTTTTTTGAATCCGATTCTTAGATGAGTTTGCGAATCAAGTTGCGGGATTAAAATTGAACGCGAAAATAAAAAGAGGAAATTTCTTATGAATTCATTTTGTTTCGACGGGATCCGCGAATTTATAAGTTTAACTCGTCTCTTAAAGAAAGATCCCAAATTTTTCGTCCACGATCGATAGCTTATGCTTCAACATTCTATAAATACTTCGATGCTCTCTAAAAAAGGAACTACCACTTCAATTTTAGAATCGTTTTATAGACTTTTACTCTTTCCAGTCGGTTTAATCAAATCATTATTCGGAAATGAATCCCGTGCAAAGGGTTGGCTCGCTCTTTCAGACGCGGAAGAGCAAAGAAAAATCGAACTACTTCTAAATCATCTCTTCCAGGTTTTTGAAGAACTTTCCTCGGGACAATCTCTTAAAGAGATTCTTCTCACTCTGACTTCGGCGATCGAAGAATATCGTTCCGATATTCACGCGAGTATTCTTCTTTTGGATAAGGACGGAATCACTCTAAGACACGGCGCGGCTCCGAGTTTGCCGAAAGAATACAACGAAAGCATCGACGGAGTCAAAATCGGTCCCAAGGTAGGCTCTTGCGGAACCGCGGCTTATACAAAAAAATTAGTCGTCGTTCAAAATATACAGACGGACCCTCTCTGGGAGGATTATCGGGATTTAGCGGAAAGATTTCATTTGAGATCCTGCTGGTCGCATCCGATTCTTTCTACTTCCAATCAGGTCTTGGGAACTTTCGCCCTTTATTACAACGAGCCCAAAAAACCTTCCGAGCTGGATTTGAGATTGATTCATTCTCTCGCGCATATCGCAGGAATCGCAATCGAAAGAAAAAGAATCGAAGATCTCAAATCGGAAAGTGAAGCGCGTTATCGTTCCTTGGTCGAACAGGCTTCGGACACGATCTTCCTTACGGACCAGGACGGTAAATACGTCGAGATCAACCCGAGCGGCTGTTCATTGTTAGGTTATACCAAGGAAGAATTTTCAAACCTTACGATTTGGGACGTCATCGAACCGGAAGACCTTAAAAAAAATCCTCTTCGTATGAAGGAACTTCGCACCAGTAAGCCGGTTTTGAGCGAGAGAAAATTAGTCCGCAAAGACGGAAGTGTCGTTCCCGTCGAAATCAATGCAAAAATTTTGAAGAACGGTTTTTTACAAGGAATCGTCCGAAATATTTCGGAAAGAAAAACCTCGGAAGAAATCGTCCGCCAAGCCCAGAAAATGGAAAGTATAGGATTGCTCGCAGGAGGCGTCGCCCACGATTTTAACAATCTTCTTACGATGATCATGGGAAGCGCGGAAGTTATGAAGTTACGGATAGAGGGTAATCCCGATCTCAACAAGCACGTTCATAGAATTATCGAGGCAGCCAAAAGAGGTGGATCGATCACAAAACAGCTTCTCCTTTTTTCAAGACCGGGTTCTTCCGAACTCAAGCCGATTTCGATTTCGCATATCATCCGCGAAGTCACAGACATACTTTCCTTTTCACTTCCGAAAAACATTTCCATAGAAACGAAAATCGACCTGACAAACGGAATCATCCGGGGAGATAGCGGCCACCTTCACCAAGTGATTCTAAACTTGGCCTTGAACGCGAGGGACGCAATGCCGGACGGTGGAAAGATCACGATCCAGGAAACGACCGTAAAAGGGGAAGAGGTTCGCAGGAAATTTTTAGCGGGCAACGCGACCGAATACGTTTGTATCGGTGTAAGTGACACCGGAAAAGGAATGAGTCCGGAAACGAAACGAAGAATTTTCGAACCCTTTTTTACAACGAAGGAAAGGGGAAAAGGAACGGGCTTAGGTCTTTCGATCGTGGACACGATCACAAAAAATCATTTCGGCTTCATCGACGTAGAATCGATCGCAAATCAGGGAACCACTTTTAAACTTTATTTTCCCGCAGTGAGCGCTTCCGATTCCACAAACACGGAAGACGCAAGACAATTTACGAAACTTCAGGCAAACGTTCTTATCGTCGACGACGAGATTATGGTTTTGGAAGTATTAAAAGATATTCTCGAATTATCCGGATGTAAGGTTTTTACCGCGAATTCGGGAAAACACGCGCTTGAAGTTTTTCAGAACCCGGACCTTCAAATCGATCTGATAATCACCGATTTAGGAATGCCCGAAATGAGCGGCGACATCCTCTTTCAAAAATTGAAAAAAATCAATCCCGAAGTTAAGGTGATCGTTACTTCGGGACATATCGAAAGGGATAAAAAAGAAAAACTTCTTCAAGAAGGCGTACGCGCCATTTTAGACAAACCTTACAAAATCGAAGAAGTTCAGTCCGTGATTCGAAAAATCCTGAAAAGGAAATAATCGACCGCTCCTTCTCTACTATTTTTCCGATACGACCTATTCCGTTTTCCCGCCTGAATTTCAAAATCCATAACGGAAAAACAGAATATTCAATTTTTAGAATGGATGTTTTTTGTCGCAATCCGCTTCGCAGGAAGCCTTCGCACCGATACAAGTGAGCGGACTAAAAAGCGCGCTCAAAAAGGAACTGGACGAACTCGAGGTAGTGCTCGAAGAGGAAGAAGAACTGCTGCTCTGCAAAAGACTGGTTATCAACAAAGAACCTGCAATACAATCCGATTCGGCGGTTTTACAGTAATTGTCCTCATAACACTTTTGACGAGGTGAAATTTCCGAACACTGAAACGAGATTGCAACGAACGAAATGGCCAACGCCATTGATACGTATTTTTTCATACGCTCATGTTGAAACAAAACGCGATCTCGTTGCAATAAATTATTTTTTTCCGATAAAAAGAACATTAGAATTTTATAAATTTAGATCAAAGATAAGAGAACTTTTTTGTTCTTAATTTTTGATTTTTTTTATTTTCCTGTCCGTTCCAAGGTCGATTGAGGATAAGATTCTTCCCGATCAAAAATGCGGACCCGCACGTTCCGTATATTCAAATGTCCTAACATTCGTAACGCGACTTCCACCTGCGTACTTTTCAAACAGATCTTTCCCGATTTATCGAAATCCTTTTCTTTGTGGCGGATACGGAACGATTTTTGTTCCGGATTCTTAAAAAGAAACGGAAACGCTCCGATTCTAAAACGATGATCTTATTCTCGAAAAATAGAACGCGATTCTTTAAATTCGGAATTCCCAAACTGGAAGTATTCTAAATTCGAATCCGGGGTTAATTTCTTAGAGATTTGAACTTATTTTCCCGAAAATCCATTTGTCCTAGTACGGAACCGGTAAAAACTGGTACCCGGAAACCTTATGTCCCAAGATAAAAAAACCCCTCTTTATGAATCCCATCGCGCGCTCGGTGCAAAAATGATTCCATTCGGCGGCTGGGACATGCCAGTTCAATATTCAGGAATCATCGCGGAACACAACGCGACGAGAGAAGCCGCAGGACTCTTCGACGTTTCTCACATGGGTGAAATCTTTGTTACCGGCCAACCCAAAGCGGTTCTCGATTTTTTAGAATCGCTCACCTGCAACTCGGTGGCTTCTCTTTCCGAATTTCAAGTTCAGTACAACGCGGTCCTCAACGAAAAGGGCGGCCTTGTCGACGACGTTACGATCTATAAATTCTCTCCCGAAAAGTATATGATCTGCTCCAACGCTTCGAACTACGAAGCGGTCACCGCACACTTACTCAAGTATCTTCCTTCTCAAGGCGTTCAAGTCGAAGACCAAAGTCTTCGCTGGCATCAGATCGCCCTCCAAGGTCCTAAAGCGAATGAAATCTTTTCCAAATTCTTAGGAAAAGAATTGGACTCGATCAAGTATTATCATTTTGCAATTCTTCCCTTAGAAGGAGAAGAGATCATCGTTTCTAGAACCGGCTACACGGGAGAAGACGGTTTCGAAATCTATTCTTCCATCCCGCTCGGTCTCAAGCTCTGGAAAGAAATTTTAGAATTCGGAAAGTCCTTCGGTCTTGTTCCCTGCGGACTCGGAGCTAGAGATACTCTTCGCATCGAAGCCAAATATCCTCTTTACGGTCACGAACTCAACGATTCCTGGACTCCGATCGAATCGGGAATCGGGTGGATCGTTAAAGAAAAAGAAATCCCGTTCTTCTCCTCCGAAAAAATTCTTTCTCAAAAAAAGAATGGAGTTCCTTCGAAGATCGTCGCCTTTTCTCTTACGGAGGCAGGAGTTCCCCGCGAAAACTTTCGCGTTCTCGATTCTCAGGGAAATGAAATCGGAAAGACAACTTCCGGAACATTCTCCCCTTCTCTGAAAAAGGGGATCGGCCTCGCTTTGATCTCGGCGGAAAAAATCAAGGACGGGGAACCGATTCAGATTGAAATCAGGGAACAACCGAAACAAGCTATCATTACCACAAAGCCTTTTATTCCAGGCAGTATCAGAAAAAATTAATTAGGAAACGGATCATGGCAGAAACGCAAGCACCCGCAGGTTATCTCTTCTCGGAAAAACACGAATGGGTTAAAGTAGAAGGAGACGTCGCTCTCATCGGAATTTCAGACTTCGCGCAGTCGGCGTTAGGCGACATCGTATTCGTGGATCTTCCGAAAGCCGGAAAAACGATCAAACAATTTGAAACCTTCGGAACCATCGAATCGGTAAAGGCGGCGGAAGATTTATACGCTCCCGTCAGCGGAGAAGTGATCGAATCCAATCCCGCTCTTTCCAAAAGCCCGGGCGAAGTGAACGCAAAACCTTTCGAATCTTGGATGATCAAGATAAAAGGATTTTCCGCTTCCGAACTCGGAAAACTACTCGATCCTGAAAAATACAAAACGTTCGTTGCAGGACTCGAATAACAAAAAAGTCTAATATTGAGAATTCAAAGCAGGTGAACATGAACTCCACTCTCCAGAACCAATCCAAACAAAATCTTACAAAGTTCGGAATCGATCCGTTGGATTCCTTTCCAAGAAGACATATCGGTCCGGATCCGGAGCAGGTCGGAGTGATGTTAAAAGAACTCGGACTTTCCTCTCTCGAAGAATTGATCGATAAAGCGGTTCCCGCGGGAATCCGTCTAAAAAAACCTCTGAATCTTCCTAAGCCTTCCACCGAACACAAAATTCTTCAAGACCTAAAAACGATCGCGTCTCAGAACCAAGTTTTCCGTTCTTATATCGGCGCCGGTTATAATTCTTGCGTGATTCCCGGCGTGATCCAAAGAAACATTCTGGAGAATCCGGGATGGTACACGGCTTATACTCCGTATCAAGCGGAGATTTCACAAGGTCGTCTGGAAGCCCTTCTCAACTTTCAAACGATGATCATCGATCTGACCGGACTCGAAATCTCGAACGCTTCCCTTCTGGACGAAGGAACCGCGGCCGCGGAAGCGATGTTTCTAGCGTATTCGGTTCGTAAGAATGAAACCGCAAAAAAATTCTTCGTCTCTGAACTCTGTCATCCTCAAACGATCGACGTTGTTGTTACAAGAGCCAATCCGCTGGGAATCGAAGTTCTTATCGGAAATCACGAAACCGTAGAACTCAACGAAGACTTTTTCGGAATTCTCGTTCAATACCCGGCCACCGACGGAAAGGTCATCGATTATTCTTCCTTCATCCAAAAGGCGCATAACGTTGGTTCGATCGCGACCGTAGCTGCGGATCTTCTCGCGCTGACAATTCTAAAATCTCCCGGAGAAATGGGGGCTGACATCGCGATCGGATCTTCTCAAAGATTCGGACTTCCACTCGGTTACGGCGGACCGCACGCGGGATTCTTTGCTACAAAAGACGAATTCAAACGGAGTATGCCCGGACGATTGATCGGAGTTTCCAAAGATTCGCAAGGGAATCCGGGACTCAGACTTTCTCTTCAAACGAGAGAACAACATATCCGAAGAGACAAAGCGACGAGCAATATCTGCACGGCTCAGGTTTTACTCGCCGTCATTTCCTCTATGTATGCGATCTATCACGGCCCGGAAGGACTAAAAAACATCGCTACAAGAATTCACAGATTTACCTCCATCCTTTCCAACGGTTTGAAGTCCGCGGGATTTGCGGTCTCGGAACATCCCTCCTTTGATACGATAACGATTCAGGCCGGAAACAAGGCGCAGGAAATTCTCCAAAAGGCTCTTTCCAAAAAAATCAATCTAAGACAATACGACGACGGAAGAATCGGAATCGCGTTAGACGAAACTGTAAACGCAGAGGATCTCCAGGACCTTTTTGAAATTTTCGGAATCAAGAACGTAGAGATCGAAAAAGGTTTTGAAAACGCGGACACGATCCCCTCTTCTCTAAAAAGAATTTCCTCTTACCTAACACATCCCGTATTTCAATCGTATCACACCGAAACGAAAATGCTTCGTTATATCCGAAAGTTAGAATCGCGGGATCTTTCTCTGACGACTTCGATGATTCCACTCGGCTCGTGTACGATGAAACTCAACGCAACCACGGAAATGTATCCCGTGACATGGACCGAGTTCGGATCGATCCATCCGTTCGCGCCGGCGGTTCAAGCGCAAGGTTATAGAATCATCTTTGAAGAACTGGAAAAATGGCTCTGTGAAATCACCGGCTTCGCGGGAGTTTCTTTGCAGCCGAACGCAGGTTCTCAAGGGGAATACGCCGGACTTCTCGCAATCAGAAGATATCACGAAAGCAGAAAAGAATCTCATAGAAACGTTTGTTTGATTCCGATCTCGGCTCACGGAACCAATCCGGCGAGCGCGGCTATGGCCGGTTTTAAAGTGATCGTCGTTTCCTGCGATCCAAACGGAAACATCGATCTGGAAGATCTCAAAGCAAAGGCGGAAGAACACAAAAACGATCTCGCCGCTTTGATGATCACGTATCCATCGACTCACGGGGTTTTTGAAGAATCGGTAAAAGAAATCTGTTCCATCGTTCACGCAAACGGCGGACAGGTTTACATGGACGGAGCGAACATGAACGCTCAAGTCGGTTTAACAAGTCCAGGAGAAATCGGCGCGGACGTTTGCCATCTCAATCTTCACAAGACGTTTTGTATTCCTCACGGCGGCGGCGGCCCGGGAGTAGGTCCGATCGGAGTCGCAAAACATCTCGTTCCATTCTTACCTGGACATGTGTTAGTGGATAACGCCACCGGCAACGAACACGGCGCGGTTTCCGCCGCGCCTTGGGGAAGTGCGAGCATCGTATTGATCTCTTGGACTTACATCATTCTTATGGGAGCGGAAGGTCTTACTGCGGCCACGAAGAATTCCATTCTAAACGCGAACTACATAGCCAAACGTTTGGAAAAAGCGTTCCCGGTTCTTTATAAAGGTAAGAATGGATTTGTAGCACACGAATGTATTCTGGACGTAAGACCTTTCAAAAAGACCGCGGGGATCGAAGTGGAAGACGTCGCAAAACGACTGATCGACTACGGATTCCACGCGCCTACGATGTCGTTTCCGGTTCCCGGAACTCTGATGATCGAACCGACTGAATCCGAATCCTTAGAAGAATTGGATCGTTTCTGCGACGCGATGCTTCTCATTCATCAGGAGATTTTGGACGTCCAAAACGGAGTTTTAGACAAGACGGACAACCCCTTAAAAAATTCTCCACATACGGCTGCGATGGTGACATCCGATCGTTGGGACCATCTTTATCCGAGAGAAAGAGCGGGTTACCCGGCCCCTTGGACGAAAGAACACAAATTCTGGCCTTACGTTGGAAGAGTGGATAACGTCTACGGAGACAGAAATCTGATTTGTTCCTGTCTTCCCATCGAAAGTTATCAGTAAATTGTTAAGCGACATCGATAGAATCATAAAAAGCCGAGGTTGAGACGTCTCGGCTTTTTATTGGAAATTCGGATATACCGTAAATTATTTCGGTTTCGATTCTTCCGAGAAATCGGTTTAATAAAACGACTTTTAATCTTCGGATTTCAAATCGGCCCGAAGTAAAATCGGAAAACTTCGCTCTTTCATATCGTAGACTTCGAAGGACAACTAATCTTTTTCGATCACAAACGACTATGTATAATGTTTGTTAGGTCGAAAGTCCGAATTGATTCTTCAAGTTTAGCAAAACATCGTTCCTCGACAAAAACCGATCAAAGAAAAAAATCAAACGATATAAGAACAGCAATAGTCGCTGATTTTTTTTACGTTCAATTGAAATCTGGATTTTGCGGGAACTTCGAATGACTGACCGCCTTTGATCTCTTTCCAAGAAGTCTCGCCGGGAAGTTTTACGAGCAAGTCGCCTTCTAAAATTTCCATAATTTCTTTTTCATCAGTTCCAAAGTCGTATTCTCCGGGCATTAAAATTCCGAGAGTTTTTTTGCTGCCGTCCGAAAATAGAACGGTCCGGCTCGTGACTTTTCCTTCGTAATAGATATTCGCTTTTTTCACAACGGTAACGTTTTCAAACTGAGCCATGCGGCCCTCCATCCAATGTCGCTCGCGTTTCCCATCCGCTTCAAAATAAAAAATCTAGAACAAGACGGGAAAGCCATATCTGCAAGACTTCTAAAGGAAAGCGTCGAGGAAAGAACTTTAAAAAGCGAAGGCCTTCGAAATTTGGGAAAAATTAGGACGTGAAACTGAGGATTTTACTACTTGACCAAACTTAAAAAGGCAATAAGTTATTGTTCTTATTTTTTGAAACATCGTTGATAAACGACTTCGGTTTAGAATGGAAAAGGATAAAGACGTTTCAAAGATATTTCAAAATCCGATTCAAAAAAAGAAAACCGAACGTAAGATATTTTTTTAAATCAAAAACTGATACGAGGTTTCCCTTGTCTACTTGGAATTTTGAATCCGATCACGCAGTTAGAATTTCGAAGAACCCATATCGTTTCCGAGGATTGGTGGGATGTTTTCTTACGGGGATCTTATTTTTTGTTTCGCTTTTCGGTTTGGGAATGTTGATCTACGCGCTTCAAATCTTTATCGAAGGAGAAACGGCATATCCAAGTCTGATCGTATTTCTGACTTTCTCGTTTTTGTTCCTCCTTTTTTCTTCCTTAAGAACCTATCGCAAAACAAAGGATTCTATCCAAGAAGAGAGAATCCTTCCCAAAGAAGGAATTCTTCTCGTCAAAGAAACCGATCGACCGGATCTACATATCGACCTTTCGACAATCACCTGTTATAAGATAAAAAAGAGAACCGTTTCCAAAAGCGGGACCGTCAGTTCCGGCTCGGGCTACAGAAAGGTTTGGGATTTATTCTTACTAAAGTCGGACGGAGCTTTTTATATCCTCGAAACTTATTTCGAACTCGAAATCTTAAAAGCGGATCTTTTAAGATTCAGATCCTTACTTGCGCTTCCGGTTTCCGGCGATACGAACGAAAATTCAGCCAACGTTGAGAATTCCGTAACTTTCTCTACGCTCGAAAGATCCAAAGTAGATTCAAAATATTTAAAGTTATCCGCGACGGAAAAGGGAACAAGAGTAGAATTTACAAAGGAGAAGACGATAAAGGATAAGATTTCGATTCTTTCCGTCATGGGAATTTTTTACGGAGTCTGGGGAATCATTTTTCTTTCTATGAAAGAATTCGAGATGATCTTCCTTTTCTTTTTTGTCCCGTTCTCGATCTTATTTTTAGGAATTTTTACGGTAGCTTTGATTTTCATAATGACTAAAACCTTGGAACTTAACGTGGATTCATCCGGTTTGAGAATCCGATATCGAACCTCGCTTCCGATTCTTTCTCATTTCCTTTTTTTAGAACGTTTTTTTCCGAAACACGTTGTGCGCCATTGTAGAGCCAATCGTTTACCGGAAAATCAAAGCGTTCTTACGATTGCGTTAAAGGAAACGGAGAATATCCCTCAAGGAAGACTTTCTTTTTTATTCAATCTACAATCTTTCCCGCTGAATGACTATATTCTTCCGGGCGACAAGGAACTTTTGGGTATTTGGCAACTTATGCCATGGCTTCCGAATTCCCCCGGTTTCGCGGACTTAATCGCAGCGGAATCCGCAATCGAAGAAAGACTTCGGTTGGAAGAAGATAAAATTTCCTTCGAAAATCTCTGAAATAAAAAGAAAAAAAACGCTCTTACTTTTTAATTTTGGAATGACAGCGCGCTCACTTGGAAAATACTGTCCTCAAGATTCCTGGTGACTATAGAGAGAGGGCCACACCCGTTCCCATCCCGAACACGGAAGTTAAGCCTCTCATCGCTGATGGTACTGTGTGGTTCGCTGCATGGGAGAGTAGGACGTTGCCGGGTTTTTTTATTTTAAGCCCTCCTTTTAAAAAATTCTTAAATCGATTCTTCCCTTTCACTTTTTGCAACTTTAGAATCAAATCTATTTCCAATAAGATATTCCGAGCTAAAGAAGATCTCTTACTCTTTTCTTCTTCGTTAAGATTTTTACTTTAATAAAAAAGAAACGATGTAGAATTGCGCTCGCGACTAATCGGATTAAAGGAAGGCCAAGATGGGTCATCAAATTTTGCAAAGAAAGGATCTCTGCAAACCGCTGAGCTATAAAGAAGGGCTTTCGATTTCATACGAAACGTCGCCGGATAAAAAAAGATCGCTTGCTGACTTAATCTTCGGCGATACGGACTTGGCGTTTCATTACGGTTATTTCAAAGAAATATTCAGAAGTAGGGCCTTAGCTCTCAAAGGTCTTTACGACAATCAAACTTGGTGCGAATCCTCCGCTAAAATTCTCGATCTAGTGGAAAATTGCGGCGGGAAGGTGAAAGTTCAAGGAATCGAAAAGATTCTCTCAGTGGACGGTCCCGTGGTCATCGCAGGAAATCACATGAGCACATGTGAGACCTTCATTCTTCCGACGTTCGTAACTCAATATAAGCCTGTAACGTTCGTAGTCAAAGAAAGTCTAACGACGGGAAAACTTTTCGGTCCCATCATGAGATCGAGAGATCCGATCTCGGTCGGAAGAAGTAATCCAAGAGAAGACTTGGTCGCCGTTTTAGAACAAGGGACCGCGCTATTAAAAAAAGGGATGTCGATCATCGTCTTTCCGCAGAGCACTCGAACCACCGATTTTACTCCGGCCGAATTTAATTCCATTGCGATCAAACTGGCCGCGCGCGCAGGCGTTCCGGTAATCCCGGTCGCTCTCAAAACGGATTTTTGGGAAAACGGAAGGATCGTAAAAGACTTAGCGCGCATTTTTAGAAATCGAAAAATTTTAATTACGTTCGGCGATCCGCTTTTTCCTACAACTGATTCCAGGAAGAATCAAGAATCCTTGTTGAATTTTGTAGTTTCCCACTTGAAAAATTGGGGAACAAAAGTCAATGATTGAGAATCAGTATTCAAGTTTTCAAATGACAAATTTCAACATCAATCGATTCGCTCTGAAATTACATTCCGTTTTTCTCATTTGTTTGCTTTGTTGCTCGTGTCAAACTTCTCCGAATTCCAAAACGAATTCTCAGAGCCTTTCGATCGAAGAAATTCGAGCCGATCTTCTTTGGGAACAGAAATGTGCCGTTTGTCACGGAGTGGACGGAACTCCGAAGGATTCCGTTCTTCCAAGACCGAAAAAGCTTCGCGGCTTCGGGATCAAAATGGGATTCTTCTTTGGAGGTGACAAGATGAGAGAAGGGATCTTTAAGACGATTCGAGACGGAAAGAATCAAACCATGCCTTCTTTCAAAGAAGAATTAACGGAAGAAGAAATCCGTGCGCTTGTAAAAAGAATCGAGAGATTCTAATTCGACCCGGAGTTTATTCCTGAATACAAAACGAGCGCCGGTCTTCCGACCACTCTGATCAACTCGGATAATTTAAAACAGATTCCGAACTTACGATTGTTCCGACAAACTTTCCCGAACAAAAAAGTTATTGAATTCAAACTTTCAATTCGATCGGAGGAACGCCCCGGAGCGCCGTTATAACGTTTTCGAGAGCTCAATCACTTCTTCCCGACTGTACCAATCCGGTTTTTTTAGAATCTGGACCAGAGCTTTGAGCTGATTTCCATCGAGATCCATAGGCTTTCTTTTAAAATAATATCTCGAAGCCTGATTCAAACCGTTCATCCCTCTTCCCCAGTAAACGCTGTTGATGTAATATTCTAAAATTTCGTTCTTTCCGAGATCCTCTTCCAAAGCCGAGGCGATCTGAATCTCTTTCCATTTTCTAGACAAAGACTTTTCACGGGAAAGAAAAAGCGTTCTTGCAAGTTGTTGCGTGATCGTACTCGCGCCTCGGATCTTCCGCAAAAAAAGCGCGGAGGAAAGAATCGTAGAATGAATATCCGAAAGAGAATACCCGCGATGTGAATAAAATCTTCGATCCTCCACTTGAACGACATAGGAAATCCATTCTTCCGGAAGTTCGTTCAAACGAACCCACTCCAATTCAAGAGGAACCGATTCTTTTTGATCCGGTAGATAAACGAGACGATCCTGGCGGACCAAAATTTTTCGTTCCGGAAAGAATTGTTCGTAAATCACTACGGAAGCGAAAAAAATAGGTAAGGCTCGTAAAAATAGAGTATAAAAAAGTTCTTTTTGTTTCAAAGTTCTCTTCCGAAAATCCGCTCCACATTCTGTTTTTCATATATTAGAAAAACTTCATCTTCTATTACTTCGGAAGCGACTAATTTCCATTTTTTCTGATCGAAGTTCGGATATTCTTTTTTTCCGCCCGTGATCGAAGGCAAATCGTTTTTACCGACCAGAAACGGAACTATGGTAACGTAAATTCTTGAAATAAGATCCAAACGAAAAAAAGAATCATTCAGAGAAGGTCCTCCTTCCAGAAGAATTTCTTGATAACCCATTTCCGATAAAACCTTGAGTATTTCCAAAGGATTTAAATCCGTTCCGGGAATCAGAACGATCTCGGCCACGGAACAAAGATTATCTCGAACGAGGGAATAATTCTCGTTCAAGCAGAAAATCAAAGGAGGTTGTTTAGAAAAACGGAATACCTTTTTATCTTCCGGAAGGGTTCCGGAGCGGAGAAGAATCACCGGTCTCGGATCTTTTCCGTCTTCCACATATCTCAAATGGATGACTGGATCGTCGTTGAGAATCGAATTCTTTCCGAGAATCAGAACTTCCGCCTTCGAGCGAATTTCATCCATTCTCTTCTTGTCGTTTCTGGAAGAAAGCCCGTACCAACGTCCGTCCGGACGCGAGACTTTTCCGTCCAGAGTCATAGCCATGTTGATTGTTACGTTCGGAAGTTGAGTCATGCTCGAGGAACGTTGAGTTCCCGAGCCAGAAGTTTACGAACTGAACCCATGCAGGTCCCGCAACCGGTCGAGGCGCCCGTATCGTCCATGAGTTTTTCTAAAGTATCATGTCCGTTTCGAATCGACGTTAGGATCTCTTCTTCCGATACCTGATTGCAAACGCAGACCTTTCGGGGGCGCATCAATTGGCAGAGGTCGACTTGACTGAAAAATGAGGAATCCATATCTTCTATTTAATTGGACAGTTAGAAATCGGGTTTCCAATCAGATTAAAGACTCTGAAATTCTTCTGCAAGAGAAATTTTTTACGGTTTTCATTTGACATCCAGTTTCCGAAAAATAGCCTTTTTTGAAATTTCTGATTAAAAACAAAGGAAAACCATGCAAGATACAAAAAGAGCCCCTCTCCGAGAAATCCTCGGCTGGTGCATGTTCGATTTTGCGAACTCCTCTTATACGACTGTCATTATCAGTGTTACATACGGAATCGTTTTTAGCCAATTGGTTGTCCCCGCCACGTCCAACCAGGAAAATCCGTTCGAATATGGAAATTTACTCTGGTCGATCGCTCTGGCGATTTCTTATCTATTAGTCGTTTTGACGGGACCGATTTTCGGCGCGATTACGGACTATTCCGCGAGAAAGAAACAATTTCTGTTTTATAGTTATGTCTTCTGTATTATTTCGACGGGCGCCCTTTGGTTCGTAATCGCCCCCGGACAATACGTTCTCGCGTTCATTCTGATCATTCTTTCAAACTTCTTCTTTGCCTCCGGAGAAAATTTTGCATCGAGTTTTCTTCCCTATCTCGGCCCTAAAGAAGATCTCGGAAAAATTTCGGGTTACGCTTGGGGAATCGGTTACTTCGGTGGAATCGCCGCGGTCGCGTTAGTCAACACCTTAGGACCAAAAACTCTCGATAATTTTGACAATCTTAGAATGGTCGGACCTTACACCGCATTCTTCTTTTTATTCGCCGGAATTCCGACCTTTCTTCTCTTAAGAGAATACACGGCCGGAAAAGATAAACCGGAAGGACTTTCCTATCTTAAAATTGGAATGGAAAGAGTCGTTTCTACGATGAAAGAAATTCACAAATTCAGAGACATGGCGGTTTATCTAGTTTCCCTTTTCTTTGCGATGGCTGCTCTAGGAATCGTTATCAGCTTTGCTTTTATCTATGGAGCTCAAGAAATCAAGACGGAAGAAAAACACGAGATTGCGATGTTTCTTCTCATTCAACTTTTCGCGGCGGTCGGAGCCATTCTTTTCGGATTCATCCAGGATAAAATCGGAGCAAAAAAGACGTTTAACATTACACTTTTCTTATGGATTGCCTGCCTCTTGCTCATCTACTGGGTGAAGGATTTGACCGCATTCTTAGTAGGAATCGGAATTCCGACCACACAACAATGGGTCTTCGTAGGAACAACCGTTCTCGCGGGCGCCGGTTTAGGTGCGACACAATCTGCGAGCCGCGCCATAGTCGGACTTTTCGCGCCGGAATCCAAATCCGGAGAATTTTTCGGTCTCTGGGGATTGTCCGGTAAAGTCGCCGCCGCTTTCGGACTCGTCGCAGTCGGAGGACTTCAAATCTTATTCGATCTTAGAAATTCCTTCCTGGTCGTTGCGGTTTTCTTTGTGATCTCGCTTTTGATCAACGCATTTGTAGACGAAGAACGCGGAATCCAAACTGCGGTGGACTACAGAGAAACCTAAGTTTAAAAAGAATCACAAGAAAGACTTGCCCTTTCTTGTGATTTCTGTTATCTTCGGAACAGGTTAACCGCGAATGGCATTGGAATCGGAAGACGAGTTCGAATCGCATCAAAGCCAAAGAAAACTGGCGTTGGCAACGATCGACGAATTGACTCAGACGAAATTGGATCTTTTGGACGCGGGAAAAGAGATTCCGAGATTTATCAACTATGCCATTTCCTATCTCAATAAAAAATACCTGACCGAAGAAAAGGTCATCAGCGATTTTTTGATTAAAAAGTAGATTTTCCTACTTTTGAAAAATTCTTCCTCCAATTCTCAAGCCGATCCTAATTTAGAACCTTTCTCAAAAAACTTAGAGTGTGGAAACTCCTGCGTTTTCAATCGACGAGGTCTATTTCGAAAACTTGAAGAAATGGAAAGAGAAAAATAGAGAAACGATTTTGAAGTTTCGCTTGCGATTTTGGGGACGATTCGAAATCGGAAATGCCTTCAGATATCCGAGATACTTTCCGAATCAGCGGACAAAGCCAATCTCCACCTAAAACGAAAGTATTTTGATCCGTTTTAAAATACGGTTTCCGTATTCGATAAAAAAAGCGGCAACAAAGCCGGTTTTTGAAATATTATAAATTTATAATAAATCTTTTCTTAACGGAATTCCAACATTTTAGAAACCATTCTCTTCTGATCCAATTCCATAGCGTGTAATTTCAGACTAACCATCTTATCGACCTTTCTCATATATCTTTTGTATTGGAGAATGATTTGTCTCTGCTTATTGTAAGGAAGTGGATTTGCCGGATCATGCAACTTGGAAGTGACGCTGGCTGGAACCGGTTGAATCGGATTGTCCGGCCAAATGAAATCGGTGTCGTGACTTGAAAAAAATTCCAAAAGAATTTCGCTGTTATTGTTCGGAGTTCTTTTTCCGTCTCCGAGAAAGGTGGGGCCTTTCGGAGAATTGTTAATAAGACGTCTCATCTCGCGGATAAAAACTTCCCCCTTTGCGTTCGTTCTTTTAAACTGAAGAATGATCTTATCCAAAGATTGACCGTCCGTTCCGGGATAAATATAAATTCTTGATTGATAAAGATAAGTTTTCGGATAATCCGCAAACGATTGACCAAGACCGAGATCCAACTCCAAATACTGTTTGTTTTCCTTGTCTTGAAAAAGAAACTTCGCGGCTTCTCTCGGTTCGTCTTCGATATAACGGAGAGCTTTTTTGTAGGTCTCATCTTTTAAGAGATTATTGATCTTAAGAATATTTCCCGCGATCGAAGCGTGAAGGTTGTCCACTTCGATATCCGTAAAACCGCCTTTACGAACGGCTTCTATCTGTCTCTGTTCTTCCTTCTCTTCTAAGGTTAACACCTTGTTAGGCGCCGCACCGATTCCGGTAAGCGAAAGAATTGTCAGAATTGATAAAATACGGATGTTCATAGATTTACCCTTATTCAGATTATCGAAATTCTTATCCCCCGATCTTTATATTACAAACGAAAAAAATGCGGAACATTATGACTCGTTATTCTAGGTTTAACGGCTTTTTCGAGGAAGAACTCAAAACCGGGGAAATCGCTCCCGAAAAGCTGGATTTTAAAAACAGAACCTTGGAGAATCTTTTCTATCTTTTTCAATCGATTCGAGATTTCCAAACGGTTTCGCTTCTCAGCGAAGGGCCGGATCCGGAGTGGGTGCAATTTTGGAAATCGAAAGGAATTCAGTTGGGACCGTTTCAAATTCTCAAAAGAAACGCAAAGAAGAATCTGGCGATCTCTCCTCCGGAGAAAAGTTTCATTTGGGAAGAATGGGGTTCGGTCTCCGATCTTGATTCTTCCGGAGAAATTCTTAATTCCTCTGAGAAGGCAGATCTCTCAAAAAGACTGAATTCTAAAATTCTTTTGACCCGTTGGAAATCGGAAATGGGTTTTCAGGATATCGACGCGAGAGTTTTGGAAAAAGCCTCTCACCTTCTCGTACTTCCGACAGACTGGTCGGAACTCCGGACGGAGAAAATCGTTCTCAAACCCGAATTCAGTTTTTCCGGAAGACATAAAATTCTTAAGTTCGATTTTATCGGCTCCGAACACTCAGAAGAAATCGAAACCGAAAAAGATCGCTCCTGGTTTCCTTGCGTCGTAGAGCCTTGGGTCCAAAGAACCTCCGATTTTTCCTGCCTCTACGATTGGAACGCCGGGGTTCCGACCTCAAAAGGTTCCACGATTCAAATCTGCGATGAAAGAGGAAAATACAGCGGAGCCTTTCTTCCTTCGGAAAAAGAATCGGATCGAATCCAATCTCAGATTCAACCGATCGCCGAAGCCCTTTCCAAAAATTTTGCTTCGGACTACGAAGGCCCGGTTTCCTTGGACGGATTTGAGTTCCATTCTCAAAATAAAACAAAGATAAGAAGGTTGAGCGAGGGAAATTTTCGATGGTCCATGGGAAGAATTCTTCTCGAACTTTCTCGTTCAGAACTCTTTGCGAAAACAAAACCGATCGCCGATCCGAATCTTGCGATTCTTCCCATATCCCTAAAAAAACCGATTCCGGGATTTGCAGAATGGATTTTTCAATGGGGAATTTCTCAAGGAATACAAATTCTTCCGCTTACACCCGATCGTTTTTCCAACGGAAAAACATACGGGATTGCTTGGATTCTTTTAGGATTTCCGAATAAATCCGAACAATCCATGTATGGAAGAATTCAAAAATTCTATGAAGAATGGAGGAAAAAGATTCTCCTTTGAAATGTACTTGAGGCTTTTTTAGACCCTGCCAGGATGTCCCATAGGTTGCGGTTTACCGCCCGGAAAACCATCCGCAAATTCTGCGGTCCAAATTCAGGATATAAAATGGAACTGTTTTTAAACTACGCTCTTTATGTAATCGTTAGCATCGGGTTTCTGATCCCCTTTACCGGGTTCGTGGTCGGAGCCGGCGCCATTGTAAACGCAACTCTTGCGGGATTTACCGTTAACTTTCTTTCTCAGATTCTGGAAGAAAACAAACTCCAGGAATTTATTTCAAGAAACAAAGATAACAAACTCGGCAAAGCGCTTCAAGACGCGATTACGAAAGCTCAGAACAAAATGAACGGAGTTCCGGCAAAAGCGGAACACGCAGAAGAAGGCCACGGATCTCATCACATCATTTCCGTTAAAACTTATTCTCTGATCTTCGCTACTCTGATTTTCTTTACCTTTGTTACGGTTTGGGTTGCAGGAATCGACTTCGGAGCAATGAACGTGATCATTGCGATGGCAGTTGCAACGGTGAAAGCGTCTCTCGTTCTCGCTTATTTCATGCACTTAAAATACGACACAATCATGAACAGGGTCATCTTTGGATCCGGTTTGTTTTTTCTCTTACTCCTTTTTGGATTTTCTGCTGCGGACATATTTACTCGATTGAAAGTGATTCTTTCCTTCGCATTTTAATTCGTTTCCAAGTATAAAATTCGGAAAAGCCGGTCTTATTGATCGGCTTTTTTATTTTAAAAAGAAAATTCACAAATCAAAGCCGGTTTTCCGACCAAGTAAATCTTCTTACGGACGTAATTTGATTGGCTTTTTTAACGGAAGAAGTTATCTTCTTCATTTCTTAAGGGGCGTTTTATGAAATACAATCGGAGCCGAAATTCTTTAATCTTAATTCTGATCGCCGTCTTTCTTCTTACATGCAAAAAGGACCACGCTTTAGATCCTAATTCTAAAGTGATTCAACTTCCTTCTCTCGGATTAGGACTGAACTACGAAGGGTGGTATTTTAACGACAACCCAAACCTGATCAATCAAGCGCACGAAATCGCGGCGAGTGCCGACAATACCGGAGCGATCAAACAAGCGCTGGAAGTAGCGGGTATCAATTTTTTTCTTTTTGAATACCCTCAGGAAAGTCCGGAAGCGCAAACGTTCAACACAAACGTAAATTATACGATTGAAGATCTCTCCAAACAACCGAGAGAAATTACTTTAGATGATTATATCTCCGCGGTCACCGGTTTTTATCCGACCGTCTTTCAAAAGTATGAAATGATCAATCCGCCGAAAAAATCCAAAATCCAAGGATTAGATTCCGCTCTCCTCGAAAGCAGATTTGAACAGACAATCGCCGGAAAAAGTTACAAACTTCGCAACTATCAACTAGTATTTATTGTGAATAAAAAGGCTCACGTCTTTACGGGAACGTTTTTAGATAAGGATGCAAAAAGCAAAGGTCAAAAAGTCGCTGACCTCCTGAATAAGTTTATCAAGATTTAATTCTTTGAAAATAATCCGGGAACCGTTCGATTTCCGGATTGCAAAAACAATCAGCCCTTAAAGGGAATTCCCATTCTTTCCAAAATCACTTTCGCTTGATTTTGAAATTCAAGCTCCTCTTCCTTGGAAAACGGTCCGAAAATTCCCTCTTTGAAACGTTTCGAAAGAGAAATATATTCCAGACAACCCGCAACCGAATAAACCGGCTTTGCCTTTCCTTCAAAGATTTTTAGATCTCCGTCTTTCTGAATTACCATCGCGCCGGCAGGAATTTTTTTTCCGCCTCGGACCAAACAACCCGCCATAACCATGGCCCCGTCTCCGATCTCCGCATCGTCCAGAACGATACTTCCGATTCCGATAAGACAACCTCTTCCGATCTTACAACCGTGAAGCATTGCGTTATGACCGACTAACGTGTAATCTCCGATTTGGATTCCTCTGTTCGAATCGGTGTGTAAGGTGGTATTGTCTTGAATGTTAACACCTTCCCCGAGAACGATATGATTCATATCCGCCCTGGCGACGGCTCCCGGCCAAAGAGAAGAATAAGCGCCCATTTCAACCAGACCGATCGCAGTCGCCTGCGGATGTATAAAAGCGGTTTCGTGTATTTTCATCTTATCTCAACGCAAAACCGTTTTTACCCGCAAGTGCAACGAGTTGATCGGAAATTTCTTTGATTCTTTCTTGCGTGAACGTTTTTTCATAGTTCACCAATTTGAATCGATAACTCACCGATCTTTTTCCTTCCGGAACGTTTCCTCCGGAGAATTGAGAATAAACCCAGCCGTCTTTCAACTCCGGAATATTTTCCTTTTTAACGAGTTCCGTAAAACGATTCGTATTCTCCTTTTCGCCGATGAGAATCGAAAGATCGATCTCCGCTTCCGGAAATTGAGAAGGAGGAATAAATCTTGAGATCTTACGATTGAAATTCCAAATTTCGACGATCGAAGAAAAATCAAAAGACCCGTAGATCGTTCTTTTTTTGATTTCGAAAGAATCTAAAACTGCTGGATGGACATAACCTAAAACTCCGATCTGTTTCGAATCGACGACCAAGGACAAACTCGCCGCTGGATGAAAGAATGATTCCTGTTTGATCTCCCAGGAAAAATCGAAAATTCGAATGGACTCGAGGAGAGATTCGATTTGTTTTCTTACGTTTAAAAAATCCTCTTCCAGAAGTTTCAAATCCGATTCGGAATTTTTTCTATCGCAAGAAACCGCATAAGCGAAGAATTTCTTTTCGTTATCCGGTTCCGGTAGATTAAAATACGTTCTTCCGAGTTCGAATAATTTGATTTCTGAAAAACGATCTTGATTGGTTCTTACGTTTCTTAAAAGAGAAGGAAGCATAGAATTTCTGAGGACGGCTTGTTCTTCCGGCATTTCATTTTTGATCTTCACTGAAAGTTTAGGATCTCCGTCGAACGTATTGTCCTTCAAGGATTGAAAAGAATAATTGTAAACCTCGTGAAAGCCGAGATTTCCCGAAAAGAATGTTTTCAACTTCCTTTCCAATTCCCGACCGAGATTTCGAATCGGAGTTTTTACCTCGGCCAAAACAGGAGCGACTTGAATCGTATCGTAACCGCGAGTTCTTCCGATTTCTTCCACGAGATCTTCCGGAATCGTTACGTCGTAGTTATGACGGAATTTAGGAACCAGCACTTCCAGGTGTTCTCCTTTCCAAGAAACAGAAAAGTGAAGTCTTTCTAAAATATCGGTTACATCGCCCTTTGATAATTCCACTCCCAGCTTTGCGTTGATAAAATGAATGTCGGTATGAATGTGAACTTCCTTATGCGGGGTATGTAAGAATCCGACCGGCTCGGAAGCCTTCAGTTCGGAACATCCGTTTTCCTTTAAGAGATTAAGCGCTCTTCGAATCACCGGAAGAGTCGTAGTCGCTTCCAACCCTTTTTCATATCTTACGGAAGAATCAGATCGAATCCCTGTTAGGCGAATCGATTTACGAACCCGTTCTCTTGCGAAAACCGCGGATTCCATGACGATTTCAGTCGTGCCGTTCTGAACCGCGGATTCTTTCCCGCCCATGACTCCGGCGATCGCGACCGGTTTTCCCTGATTTCGGATGAGAAGAATTTCGTCTTCCAGTGAAGGAGAACTTTCGTCAAGAAGCGGAAAACTTTCCCCTTTTTTGGCAAACGAAACTTCGAGAGAAATTCCTCCCTGACCTTCTAAAAACTTCTTATCGAAAAAATGAGTCGGTTGTCCCATCTCCAACATCACGTAATTCGAAACGTCCACAACGTTGTTGATCGTTCTGATTCCGCATTTCTGCAATCTCGCCTGAAATTTCCTTTTAGAAGGAAAAATCGAAATCCCTTGAATCGAAGACGCGTAGTAGGAATGTGCATGCTGATTTTCTAATACTTTTGGAAGAGAAATGTTGAGATCGAAATTCCAAAGCGATTCGAAAGGATTGAATCGAATCGGAAGTTTGAGTTGAGAAGCGAGTTCCCTCGCAAAACCGAAATGATTCCAAAGATCCGGCCTATGAGTGATCGATTTATTGTCCACTTCGAATATGATATCATCGTAATGTAGAAAAGTTCGAATCGACTTTCCGATTTCGGCGCCTTCCAAGCCGTTTAAAATCCAGACTCCGTCGCTTTCTTCCGCAAGGGATAATTCCTTTTCGGAGCAGAGCATTCCCGAACTTTTAACTCCCCTGAGTTCGGATTCTAAAATTTCCTTATCTCCCAGTTTTGCTCCTGGCATCGCAAGCGGAACTAAGTCGCCGACTTTCACGTTCGTAGCGCCGGTTACGATCTGAGATTTTACCGAGCCGTTTGTGACCTGTGCGATCTGGAGTTTATCCGCGGAAGGATGTTTTTCGAGAGATTCTATCTTTACGATCTTAATGAAATCCAACTCGGGACGAAAAGGATCGGCGCCGTCGATTTCGCAGACGGAAATCGCGATTTTTTTCAGGATCGCGTCCAGACCGACCTCCTTCAAAGGTGCAAAGTCATTCATCCAGTCTAAGGAAAGTTTCACGTACTCAGGCTCCGTTCCGATTGTTTAAGGTCCAGAAACCCTGACCAAAATCGGATGTCGAGCAGGAAAAGGCTGCGCCTTATTTCGGTAAATAAGCCTGAAAGAGTTGAAACCTATGTTGGATCGTTTTCCCGTTTCGCACCTTTCTAAGTTCCCTATCGAAGTCTTCTTTCACTTTCTGAATCTCGTTTCGAGTTCGATTCATCGCGGATTTTTTTTCGGGTTTTCCTTCCCATTTGAAGGCCGCTTCCTGACGCATCAGCTTTTCTTCGAGTTGTCTAAGTGTGTTCTGGTTGCTCGTTCGAATCTTAAATTCTTCCTTTTGAAAAAGATCGAGGGTTTGATCTCCCAGTTGTTTTTTGCGGGATTCTACGATTTCGTCCAAGGCCAAATAAGTTCGGATTAAATTTTCCTCAAAACGGGAAGGAAGTTCGGCGTTCATCGCGCCGACTTCGGAAACCGACTCGGGATCCCTGAGTTCTTCGGGCAATTCCTGAATCTGCTTGATGCTTCCGCTTTGACGATTGCATTCGAAATAGAAAAGTTCGGTTCGATTGAGCGTGAACTGAAACTCCACCAGAAAAACATAATATTCTTTTTTGGAAACGGAATGAAAGGAAATTCCCCAACCTTTCTGATTTTGGATCAAGTGAGAAACGGCCTTGTCCACTAAAGGATGTCCGAACGCCAAAAATTCCAAGCTGTCGTTTTGAAGCGCGAGCTCGGAATCGAAGGTTCCGAATTTACCCTTAAACTGAGCGGAATCGATTTCATAGATCTGAGGTTTCTTTTTTAAGAGTTTAAAACCCGCCTCTTCCGGAAACGCGCGCGTAAACCGGGAAACGAATTCTTCAAGATGAGTATTGTTAAACGAACGCTCTTCGAGAGTATGACTGTAATAATCCAAAAGATTAAAGTCGATCAACTTCGGCGTCACGAGATCGCTTAACTTTTCAAAACCTTTCTTTGCGATTTTGATTCTATTATCGATTTCTTCTTCCATTTCGACTTTGGATTTATTGCCGGTTACAAATCTCATAAAGGAAGAATTAAAATCCAGTTCGTCCTCGATCGCGCCGAGAAGTTCATCGGAAGAACCGATCGACTCTTCAAAAAGACGGATCTTATTCGTAAGCACCTCCAGAATTCTTTCCGCAACAGTGTCCTTACTCGCAAAGTTAAAGATGAATACGTTGTCCTTTTGACCGAATCTGTGAATCCTTCCGATTCTCTGTTCAATCTTCAAAGGACTCCAAGGAAGATCGTAATTGAAGAGGACGTTTGCAAACTGCAGATTTCGTCCTTCCCCGCCGGCCTCGGTACAGATGAGAATTTCGGTCTTCGTCTTAAATTCGACGATTGCTCTTTCTTTCGCGTCCGCGCTCAAAGAACCGTGAAACAAAGTCACTTGGAATTCCGCAAGAACAGACGCCAAAAAATCCTGAGTCGTTCTAAACTGAGTGAAGATGATGAATTTCGGATGTCCTTCTTTCTGCAGTTTCAGAATGGTTTCTTTGAGTTTGATAGACTTCTTATCTTCTCTGATTTTTTTACCGAGAAGAATCAATCGATTGAGCGAGAGAAGTTCCCTTTTTAAACTCTGAAGATCAAGCTGAACCGATTCGTCCAAACCGGACACGAACTCTTCCACGTCTTCGGTTTCATCCAAGTCCCACTCTTCCAGCTTAGATTCCATTTGTTTGATATGATGGAACCGATTCTCCAGGAGAAATTTTCTCTTCGTAAGCGCGGATAAAAGGGCGAACACTGAAGAATCCAAAAGTTTCTGAAAGACGATCATTACAAAACCGATCGCGCGGTTTTGAGTTCGCATCGCAAGGTTATATTCCCTTCGAACGTAGTTCGTGGTCTCTTCGTAAAATTCCCGTTCCACCGGAGAAAGTTCGATTCTTACCGTTTTGGCGAATCGTTTGGTAAAACCGCCGACTTCGACCTTTCTTCTTCTCAGAAGTACTTTGGAAATTTTCTCTTTAAGATCGGTTTTGTTTCCTAGTATATAATCATTTACGAATGTATGATACGGCCCTAATATGTTCGGATCGATCAGATGCATCAGATAATAAAGTTCTTCCAGCTTTCCGCGAAAGGGAGTTGCCGTTAAAAGAAGAAGACATTCGCACTTTTTGGAAATTTTCTCGGCGAAAAGATAAGCCCTTGTGACCTTATGATAATCCCTTCTAAGCCTATGCGCTTCGTCGAAGATTACGATATCCCATTTTGTTTTTAGAATTTCTTCGGCGTATTTCGGATTTTTGATAAAATCGACGGAGGTTATGACGTGTTGAAAATTCTTCCAATTCTTATCGCCTTCCGTATGGAAGTTTCGTCGCTTAACAATTTCAAAATCTTCGTTGAACTTATTCTTCAGTTCTTGTTGCCACTGGACCAATAGCGGAGAAGGCGCGACGATCAAAACTTTTTTGTAACCTCTCCGAAAGATGAGCTCTTTCATCACAAGAGCGGCTTCGATCGTTTTTCCCAAACCGACTTCGTCCGCCAAAATAAACCGAGGACGAAGACTGTTGACGACGATATAAGTCGATTCGATCTGATGAGGAAGAAGCCTCGTCCTGGAATTGGAAAGCGCAGAAAGTTTATCGAAAGCGTGAGTCAGTTTGAGTTCGTATGCGGTAAGAGAAAGATCCATCAAACTCGGTTGTTCCCCGACGTTTCTGAGAGGGGATGGATATCCCGGAAGAATTCTTAAATGGGAAGAATTTTCAGAGACGATTTTTTTCGAAGACGTGGAAGCGAATTCGATCGTGACCTTTCCATCCTCAGAGGATACGATCTTTCCGATTCCCAACTCGGGTGAATTTGCGAGAAAACAGAAATCTCCTCTGAATCCGGAACGCTGCTTGGATTCGAAATCGAGGCTGAGTTGTAAGGTTTCTTCCAACTAAACGCCCCTTTGATCGCCCCAGATATATTTATGGGTTTGCAGAGAGAGACGAAGACCGGAACCGAGAGAGGACTTGATCCATTCGGAAAGAAGATCCGGAGACAATTCGCTTTGCACCGGAGAAGCCAAAAGATTTCCGGATAAACGGAACTCTTGAATCACTTCAATACATCTGTCAAAATCAATTCTATCTCGAATCACAAACTTAATTTCATCCAAATTGTTTTTTCTATCTTTATAAATTTCTAAATTTTTCAAGAGCATCCGTTCTTCCATGCCGGAGCCGGGTAGCTTATAATCCAAAGTAAAGACGAACGAATCCAACCCTTCGATGGACTCGGCCCCGTTTGTTTCGACTCTTGGTCTGGGATAAGAACCCGATTGCTTTCGAGCTCTAAAGATTTCGTTTCCTAAAGCGACGCTGAAATCTCGGTTTCTACCTTCCAAGGGTTCGCCTCCGGTAAGAAGAATCTGCGTATCCACCGGACTGAGTTCTTGAATTTGCTTCAGGACTTGTTCGAGATCCGATTCTTCACCCGCGTTTGGAGAAAGGGCGTAAGGAGTATCACACCATAATTTTCTTCCAACGGCCATTCCACATCGTAAGGAACATCCCGCCATCCGAACGAAGACGGTCGGTAATCCTGTTGAAATTCCTTCCCCGGAAAGGGAAAGATAGATTTCATGTACGGAGGTTTTCAGATTGTTCATGGGTTCTTATGAGTACAAGATATTTCTTTTTGCAAGCGTCGCGTTCACAAAAAAAATAAAAAGGCTAATTCCAGAATTTCGGACCTACCCTTTGCGGTCAACTCTCGGAGCTTTCATTTAGGCAAAGTGGATTTTTTTCGAGTTCAGAACTTCGTGTTGAAAAGAAGAATATTTCAAAACGAAAAAAGAAGCAAGATTCTTATGGAAGATCGAAAAGAAAACGTTTCATCTTTTTTCTTAGTTTGAATTCTCAATGAGATAGAAAAAAAGGGCTAGTTCTTTTGCTTGTCAATCCGGACCGAAAACGTTCCCTTTGTAATTAAAAACAATTAACGGGGCTCCCTTGATTCGTTACATTCCGTCATTCCTTTTTGTTTATCTATTCTATCTTCCCTTTCGCATTTTACCGTATCGTCTGTGTTTATTGTTCGGAAGATTTTTGGTAATTCTTCTTTATCCTTTAGCGAGAAAGCACAGAAGAATCGCCTATGAAAATATTTCTTATGCGTTTCCCGAGTATTCCGAAGCCCAAAAGAAAGAACTCGTCTGGAAGAGCATTCTTCATATCGGAAACTTAGTCGCCGGAACGCTTTACGCTCCGAGGCTCAATCAGAAATGGATGGATCGTTATTTGGTCTATGATAAAGAATCTTTAGAGATCGAAAGAAAGACCAACGAAGAAGGAATCGGAGTCGTTCTTATTTCCGGGCATTTTGGAACCTGGGAAATTCTCGTTCAGTTTATGGGAATCCGAATGAAAGGCGCAGGGATTTATAAGAAAGTCAGAAATCCTTATGTCGATCGATTGATTTATAAACTTAGAACGAAGAATGGAATCAAACTCGTCTCCACGGATGAATCCAGCCAAGTCGCGAAGATGCTCAAACAAGGTTATTGGATGGGATTCGGCTCCGATCAAAATGCCGGAAAGGTCGGGATCTTCGTAAATTTCTTCAATCGCCCGGCCTCCACGTATCAAGGCCCCGCACTCATGGCCTATCTCACCGGCGCAAAGATGTTGCTTTACTCGGTTCTCTGCGGAGAAAAAGGTAAGGTCATCGTTCGAATCAAAGACTTGGGGTTTGTCGATAAAAAGGCTTTTGCGGATCGTGAAACCGCAATCCGTCATTATACGGAAGTTTGGACAAAAGCTTTAGAAGAGGAAGTTAAACTTTTTCCGGAACAGTATTTTTGGGTTCACAGAAGATGGAGAACCAAACCGGGAGATTTTCCTGGTCAAGTTTGAAAAAGCAAATTGACTTTGGCTTGCTTTTTCAAAAGTCCATTGTGCTTATAAAGCGACATTAAAAATTTCTGAACTCCTACGTGTGTGTTTCTTATTTTTATCCGAGTTCTAAGATTTGAGTTCGAATCTGAAAATCAGTTGACCTAAATCGAATGCACTCAGTGGAAAAGGATATTTTTCTTTGAGATCCTAGTTCACGCGAACTTAAAGTTCGATAACGTCCTAAAATTTTCGCAGATTTAAGAATGAATGAGAAGGCTCTCCTTGCCGATTGAGTTTGTAACGATCAAATTCAAAAAAAGGAGAACCCCCCAATGAGGGCAGAAGAAGAAAAAGCGCACCTGAAAGTAATTCAAGTGGATGAGACCCAGCTCAAGAAAGACTTGAGCGAACTCGTAAGAGGCTCAGTGGAAGAAACGCTGAACGCTCTCTTAGATGAGGAAGCGGATAAACTCTGCAAAGCCTCAAGGTATGA
>NZ_NPDU01000032.1 GCF_002811985.1 Leptospira adleri | reverse complement strand
TGAGAGCACTACGGTTCTTAAGCTGAATGCTAAAAATTTTCGAGGTTTAAAATTGGCCGCTGTTTGTTTTGTTTCAGTGATCGCCCCGCTTCCGTGTAAAAACGCAGGAGTTCCCACAAATTCCGACCTTTCAGTGATCGACACGCTTCCGTGCAAAAACGAAGGAGTTCCCACAAATTCCGTTCTTTTCCCAAAATCTCAGAGAAACGTTCGTTTTAGATGGAATCCGCCCAAAGACGGATTTGTTTTTTCGAAACAAAAGGAAAATGTTTTTTAGAAATCAGGAAGAGAAGAAAAGAGAATTAGAAAACTTTTTTCTTAGCGAGTCAGGTTTACGATGAGATTCAGTTTTTCGGAAACGGTGATCACGTCTTGCACTCGATTCTTATCCACGAGAACCGCGGTCGGACCAATCTCGTCGAGGACGATCTTCTTCCCTTTGATCTGGCCCAAAAGAAGTTCCATCGTATTTTGATCCTTTGTGCGAACGAGAACGCAATCTTCCGTGATATCGACAACGGGAAGATTTCCGCCCCAGTCTTCCAATAAGAAGAGAAGATTCTGCGCGAGATCCGCTTTGCTGGAAGTCTTTAAGAAATCGATAAACTCCGCAGGTTTGTATCCGAGAAGAATTCCCAACTGAAACGCTTCTTTCGTAAGAACGAACGTATAAACGCGGTCGTAGTCTTTGAGCTCGGTAAATGCCTTGAGAAGATGTAGCCCGTGAATGGAAACCCGATCCGGAAACGCGATGATCGTGAAATCCGGATTGATCGTGATTCCGCCTTTTTCCGTTTTGTGGGATAATTCTCCCGTTTGAAAAAAGTATTCTCCCAGTTTGGAAAGGGTCAAAAAACGATTCGGATATTCGATTTCCAAAAGTCCGAAAAGATGAAGATAAAAAATTCCGCTCATAATTTCCTTGCGGAGTTCCGCGAGGTCCGATTGGAAATTCTTCGTTCTAAATCCGGGAGAAAGAATCATGTGCTCCCGAATGATATTCGAAAAGATCACGGAAAGATGAATTCGTTTCGCCTTGATGATCAAACTCACACACTTGTCGAGGATGAGCTTATCGTAGAACGGCATCTCGGTCGCGGTGAAGACCTCGGCCGGAATGACACGTTTCATTCTCGCTTCGTTGACTTCGTGCACGACGAGTTTCATAATTTCAAAAATATCTTTTTCTATAAAACCGCTCACGTCCCCTTTGAGGACGATATTTTCACCCTTGATATCCACGAGGTTCAAAAGTTTAAGAACGGGAAGAATGAGCTCCATCTGATAGATCTGGCTCTTTTCCGGAAAAATTCCGATATCCGGGTTGAGAAGCTCCTGTTCCGTTCGTTTGTGATCGGCTTGTTTTACCTTTCCCGATTTGGCTAGAACAAGTCCCTTGCGGCTGATATAAGAGATCAATTTTTTCGTATTGAGAAAAAAGTCGAGATCATTCGCCGCGAGTTTTTCGGTTCTTTGTTTCGTTCCTTTTTTTACGGAAGGAAGAATCGGATGAGTCTGAACGTATTTAAGAATTTCATCGGGGATCGCAAACACACGAACGAACTTCTCGTCGACAAAACAAACGTCCACGACCATTCCCTTTGCGATAAGCGCCGGAACGATCTGTTCGTATTTGCCGCGGCTGGTCACGACGTAACTGCGAATGTCTTCGGCTTCGGAAACTCCGCCGCTGAGATAGATTCTTACAAGAGTGTCTCTTTCCAAATCTCCGAGAGATTGCAGATTGAGATCGATCCCTTCTTCGGAAGTCGCGATCGAATAGAACTTTTTGATCGAGTCGACTTGTTTCGGCGCCTTTACCGCCGCCTTCCATTCGTCCGCGATCTCGGTGGTTTTTTTACGATCGAGGATTTTCTCCAAGGAGATCTTGTATTTGTCACCTTTTAGATTCTGATCCAAAGGAACGAGATCTGCGATCTCCTCAAACGCATGATATTTATCTAAATTGTTTGTGAGTCTTTCCCGATTTTTTCTCTGATAAACGAGTTGGTATTTGCGGAGAAGATTGAGTTCCATCTCGACGTTGATCGGAGGAATGTTCACCTTGCGCGAAATTTCGCCCAAGGTCAGAACGTTTTTATTCTTAAGAATGCTCGTATAGATCGTAACCTGAAGTTGAGTGAGTTTTTCCAAAACCCCTTTCAGATAAAATTCATCCTGAAAGATCTCGTAGAGATAGGTTACGTTTTTATTCTTTTCTTTGTAGGGAAGTTTGGCTAGATTCCAGAGGGTGGCGACTTTCTTCAGGTCGTTGAGTTCAAGTTTATCGAGTTCCTGAAGTAATACTGAATCGCTACTCATAGAGAAGATACGCCCGCGGAGGTGTATTTTATGTAGCCATAATCAGAATTTGGCTTCGTTCGTAAACAAAAAAGCGGTTTCCTCCCGCGTTCAACCGCCCATTTTTTAAGCCTCCTTTCTGTAGTTGTATTTTGAAAGGAAGTTCGAAACCTTTGTGAATATGGCCGGATTTTTTGATTCCCTGAAAATGGGTTTTGGCGGTGCCTCCCGTATCTTAAACAGCGGTTTTGTATTCTCTACCAAAACCCTTCTTCTCTTAAAAGACCTCGCCTTGGGCGGAGGTTCTTTGGAAACATTTCCCATCCGACTCAGAGAAGCCTTCGAGGACCTCGGGGCCACCTATATCAAATTAGGTCAGTTCATCGCGTCGGCTCCGTCCTTATTTCCGGAAGAATTCGTTACCGAAATGCAAAAATGTTTGGATGGAATCCGGCCCCTTCCCTATTCCACGATCGAAAAAATCGTCAGAAAGGAACTCGGAGGTCAACTCACGGATCATTTCTACAGCGTGGAACCGATCCCGATCGCTTCGGCTTCGATCGCGCAAGTGCACGCCGCGGTCACCAAGGACGGACTCGACGTCGTCATCAAAGTGCAGAGACCCGATATCGAATCCACTCTTTCAGCCGATTTGAATCTGATCTACTTTGCCTCCGTTCTTTTCGAAAGATTCGCGCCCGGTTTGAGCAAATCGGGAATTTCGGACATGGTGGAACAGTTTCAAAGTTCTATATTAGAAGAAATTGATTTTTATAAGGAAGCCGACAACATAGAAGAATTCGAACGGGAACTTCTCGCGATGGGAGAAACCAGAGCGAGGGTTCCGAAAGTCTACAGAGAACTTTCGACAAAAAAAATTCTTACTATGGAACGTTTTTACGGAGCTCCGATCACGGACGAACAATCGATCCGCAGATATTCCTCCGATCCTCAAAAGACACTCACGGAAGCGCTCGAGATCTGGTTTTCCACTCTTGCAAGAAACGGATTTTTTCACGCGGACGTACATGCAGGAAATCTAATGATTCTTCGGGACGGAACCGTGGGTTTTATCGACTTCGGAATTGTGGGAAGAATTTCGCCTCGCGTCTGGGAAGGACTGATGATTTTTTTGGAAGGTTTAAGCCTCAACCGGACCGAAAAGATCGCGAAAGGTTTGATCCAAATGGATTCCACCGCAAAGGGTGTGGACGAAAAAAAACTTTCCAAAGACTTAGAGGCGGTGTTCTCGCGTATGACGGAGATGGTGATGAAACTTCAGATGGGGGATTTGGAATCTCTCGACGATAAGAAGTTGAACGCGATCCTTTTCGAGTTCCGCGAAATTTCTCTCAGAAACGGACTCAAAATTCCTAAAGAATTCGGACTTCTGATAAAGCAGATTCTTTACTTCGATCGATACGTCAAGACGATGGCTCCGGACATCGATCTGATCCGGGACAGAGAAAAATTTCTGATATGACATTATTGTTAAGCGAATTGAAAAAAGGCCAGGAAGCCTCCATCGTATCTCTCGTCCAAGAGCCGGGAAAAGAAGACCTTTTCCGAAATATTCTGGATATCGGTCTATTACCCGGAATCAAAGTGCTAATATTAGAAAGATACGAATCTCAGAAAAAAATCATCCTAAAAGCGGGAGACGTGAAAATCGCGATTCGAGAAGGAGAAGCGGAATTGATCCGGATAGGAGACGTCAAAGATGGGTCACTCTAAGCCTCATACGAATTCTAAAACTTCCCGGATCCTAATGGCGGGAAATCCGAACTGCGGTAAAACTACATTGTTCAATCGCCTAACAGGCCTTAGACAAAAAACCGGAAACTATCACGGAGTCACCGTGGAAAAAGCCGAAGGTGTTTTGGGTCGTCAAGGAGAAAGTTCTCTTAGAGTTTTGGATCTTCCAGGCGCGTTCAGTCTCGGCGGAAACGCGGAGGATAAACAAGTCACGAGCCGAGTTTTGATCTCTCACGAAGAAGGAGACCGAATTCTTTTCGTGATGGACGCGTCCCTCGCGGAAAGGTCGCTCCAATTTTTACTTCAGATTTTAGAATTGAACGTTCCGGTCTTAGTCGCGGTTACGATGAAAGACGTTCTGGAAAAGAAAAGAGTTCGTCTGGATCTCGAGGCCCTCTCCCGCGAATTCGGAATTTTGTTTCAATACGTAAATCCGAAAAAAGGAGAAGGAATCAAAGAGCTCAAAGAACTTCTCGTTTCTCCGGGTGCGTTTCGACTTCCGATCAAATCCTTTCAGTGGGACCAAGAACGTGAAAAATTCCTCCACCGGCTTTTAAAATCGTTCTCCTCGGAACATTCCAATTCTCTAAAGTTCGTTCTGATAAATTCCCTCAAAGAACTCTCGGGTGAAACTCTCCAGAAGGGTCTTCCCGGTCTTTCGCTTCTTCCGGAAGAATCGCAGACTTTCGTAAAAGAACAATTCTCGGAAACCAAGCTGAAATTTACTTATATGGAAGAACTCACCCAGAAATCGATCTACATCAAAAAGATTTTGGGTTCCGCGATTTCAGGAATGTCGCTTAACAACGAAGGTCTTCTTTCCGGAGTGGACCGGATTCTTCTTCATCCTTTCTGGGGCGTTCTTTCCTTTTTGGGAATCATGGCGCTTGTATTCCAAGCCTTATTTACCTGGTCCGAAGTTCCGATGGATTGGATCGAATCCGGAGTTCAGGACGTAGGAACTTTTGTAGGAGCTTATTTTACCGAAGGACCATTGCGTTCTTTAGTTCAGGAAGGAATCATCGGAGGAGTCGGAGCCGTATTGGTTTTCATTCCGCAGATCAGTCTTTTGTTTTTCTTTATAGGAATTTTGGAAGAAACCGGTTATATCGCGAGGGCTTCCTTTGTGATGGATCGTTTTATGAGCAAGTTCGGGCTTTCAGGAAAGTCCTTCATTCCTCTTCTATCTTCCGCGGCCTGCGCCGTTCCGGCGATCATGGGAACGAGAACCATCGAAAACAAGGCGGATCGTATAACGACGATTCTTGTCTCTCCGCTTATCACGTGTTCAGCGCGTTATCCGGTATATATCCTTGTCATTGGCGCGGTCTTTCCCGCGGGCGCGGTCTGGGGAATTTTCAGCGTCAAGGCATTGGCGCTTCTCGGACTCTTTCTACTCGGAATGATCGCGTCGATGCTTGCGGCCCTTGTTTTCAAAAAAACCTTCTTTCGTTCGGATTCTTCCTATTTCCTGATGGAACTTCCCGCATACAACGCTCCTTCTCTCAAAAGTTTAGGAATAACAGTATTCAAAAAATTGAAAGCGTTTTTGACGACCGCGGGAAAACTCATCCTCTTTATCTCCATTCTGCTTTGGTTTCTGGCGAATTATCCGAGAATCGACGTCTCCAAATTTCCTAACGCAGCCGAAGCGGAAGTAAAAAAAATCCAAATCCGCGAATCCTACGCGGGCGAGATGGGAAAATTTATGGAACCGGTTTTAAAACCGATCGGCTTTGACTGGAAGATGGGAATCGGAATCATCACGTCTTTCGCCGCGAGAGAGGTAATGGTCTCCACTCTTTCCATCATCTACGGAATCGGAGGGGAAGAATCGGAAGCGGATCTCAAAGAAGCGATCGCAAAGGACACGGACGCGCAAGGAAAACCGGTTTGGGGTCTTAGAAACTCGGTGAGTCTGCTCCTTTTCTTTGCGTTTGCCTGCCAGTGTATGTCCACTCTCGCCGTAGTGAAAAAGGAAACGAATTCGATGTTCTGGCCGTTGTTTCTTTTCGGATATATGACAATATTAGCATATACAGTTTCTCTTATAGTCTTTCAGACCTGGAACTTTTTTTCCTAACCCGAATCGATGTTCAAAAATTTCCCCGCAAATCTCAGGATTTTTTCGATTTACATCCTCGGATTTCTAATCCTTTTCCTCGCCTACAGACTTTTCTTTTTAGGAGTTTTTCATTCGAAGATAGAATCGGCTACGATTGCGGAAATTTTTCTTAGCTTTATCGTCGGAATCCGATTCGATCTTTCCGTTTGCGCGATGCTCCTCGGACCTTTTATGATTCTTTCGGCGGTCCATCCGCTCAATCGATGGAAAATCTACGCCTTGTTTTGGGGAATCGGACCCATTGTGTTTTTTTTCTGGACGGCCGCTCATCTCGTCGGAGACGTTCTCTATTTTGGCGAGACGAATAAACACCTCGGCTATGAAGGTTTTGTATTTTTAGGTTTGGAATTTATCGTGATTCTAAAATCCTTTTGGATCGGAAATCCGATCCTTGCCTTCGTTTCCTTAACCTTAATTCTGGCCGGATTTCCGACTGCCGCGGTTTACTACATTCGTAAATCATATTATACGTATATTCCCAAACACCGTAAAAGAGAACTGCTTCAACTCCTCTACATCCCCCCTCTTTTGTTTTTGTCGATTAGAGGCGGATTTCAATCCAGACCCTTGAGACCGAGCGATGCGATGACTTCGAAAATCCATCTAGTAAACCAACTCGCCCTCAACGGAGTTTTTACTTCGATCATGGATCTTAAGAATCAATCCATTCCGCCCAACTTAGTCGTTCCGTATCCGAAGGCGATCGAAACCGTAAGGAAGGAGATTTTTTACTCGGGAGCGAAATTCGTCTCGGAGGAATATCCGCTTTTACGCGAAACCGAGGATAAAAACTCCGAAAAACCACCTAACATCGTTTTGATTCTTCTCGAAAGTTGGACCGGAAAATACGCCTACTCCGGAGGAAGTTTCCGCCCCGAAGGAAAACTAGTAGCCCCTCATTTTGAGGAACTCGTAAAGGAAGGGATTTACTTTTCGTCCTTTTTCGCGAGCGGAGGAAGAACCACCAACGGATTACTATCAACGTTAACCGGAATACCGGACGGACCCGGACTGACGGTGGTGAGAAGTCCGCTCGTTCTAAGCAGATTCGGAGGCCTCGGATCCGTTCTCCAATCGGTCGGTTACCAGACTCTCTTTCTTCACGGAGGAGACGTTAGTTTCGACAATATGAACTTTCTGTTTTCTCACTGGGGATTTGACACGATTTTAGGTCAGGAGCACTTCGACGCTCTCAAAAAATACAAACCCGGTCCTTGGGGATATTACGACGGAGATGTGTTAAGCGAACTTCATGAAATTCTAATGCTTCAAAAATCTCCTTTCCTGACTGTGACTTTGACTCTGACCACCCACTATCCCTATCAAACGCCGAACCCAGGCGACCGGGTCTTCTCGAGCTCTCTTGAGGAAGCGGACTTCTTCAACGTCTTTCACTACTCGGACGAAGCCTTACATTCCTTTTTAGAAAAGGCAAAGAAGGCTCCTTATTTTAAGGACACAGTATTTATCTTTGTGGGAGATCACGCGCATCATCGAAACCTGGACTATTTCGAAGATAGAAACGTTCCGTTTTTAATCTACGCGCCCGGAAAATTTAAACCGAAATCCGACCGACGAATTTCGTCCCAGCTCGACGTCGTGCCGACCATTCTCGGAATCGTAGGAAAGAAAGTCAGATTTTCCGCGATGGGAAGGGATCTTCTGGACCCGAATCTCGCCGGTGGAACCGCTTACTTTGCTTTCGGAAATCTTTTCGGCTGGATCGAAGACAACTGGATCTTTTACAGTTTTACCGATAAGATCCGAAATTCTTCCTTTTCCATCGAACCTCGGATCGGGGAAACCGAAGAATGTAAAAACGAACCTGTGAAGTGCGAGTCCTATCATATCAAAGCAAAATCATTTTGGAACTTAAGTTATGAGCTGATGAGCCGAAATCTTATATATCCTCCTAAAAATCAATAAACGAAGTAAAACATGACCTTTCAAAAAGAATTCCCGATCACAAATAACGTAACCGTTGGAAACGAACATCCGCCCGTAATCGTAGCAGAAATCGGACTCAATCATAATAACGACGAAGAAATAGGAAAACGAACGATCGCCGCCGCGAAAAAAGCGGGCGCGCAAGCCGTCAAGTTTCAATCTTACATAACGGAAGAATTCATAGACGTTTCCAATCCGGAAGCGAAAGTGCTCGTGGATATATTCAAAAAATATGAACTATCGGAAGCGATGCACAGAAAATTCCAGAAGGCCGCGGAGGAAGAAGGTTTGATTTTTTTCTCCACTCCTCTTTGTGTAAGATCCTTACAACTCCTAGAGAGTTTGAAAGTTCCCGCGATTAAGATCGCGAGCGGAGACGTAACGAACAAGACGCTTCTGAAAGAAACCGCGAAGACAAAACTTCCCGTTATCTTATCCTCGGGTGCGGCCGATTTTTTCGAGGTAAACAGAGCCGTTTCTTTTTTGGAAACGGAAGGGACTACTCAACTTTGCCTTTTGCATTGTGTTTCCCTCTATCCCACTCCTCCCGAAAAGGCGAATCTGAAAATCGTTGAAACATTCCAAAATCTTTATACGTTTCCGATCGGATTTTCGGACCATACCGCGGGGAGCGTCGCCGCCCCAAACGCCGTCGCCCTTGGAGCCGCGATGATAGAAAAACACTTCACATTGGATAAAAATTTAAACGGACCCGATCACGGAATTTCAGCGGATCCGAAAGAACTCAAAGAGGTCTGCGATTCTTCCCTTCTCGCTTGGAAGATGAGAGGGGACGGAGAAAAAAAACCTTGGACGGAAGAAGTGAACGGAAGATTTTTCGGGAGAAGAGCTTTGTACGCGGACGCAAAGGGAGCGCCGATCGCGCTCAGACCGGATCTTACTCAGCGAAGCGCCGAATTTTTGGATTCCTGGGAAATAGAAAAGACCAAACATCTCAAAGCGGAAGCGGGCAAACCGTTTCATGTATAATAATTTTAGAATATTCCTAAATCGACTTCGTTTAACAAAAGTAGGATTTCTAAGTTTACTTTTGTGTGTTTCGATCACGGCCGCCCCGAATTTCGGAAACTTCGGTTCCGAAGTAGATTTTATCGATTTCGGAAGATGGACAACGGCTCCGTTCAGTTATTCCGTTTCATCCGCTTTTTCGGCCGAATACGGAGGTTTTAATCTTTTCGATTCGGATCCGCAAACGCACTGGTATTCCTCGAATCAACCTGGAAACGAATGGATCATCGTCGACTTCGGCTCCAAACGTCTCATGAACGGGCTCGAGATCACGATCCCACTTTTTCGAAAAGAAAGAGCCGTGAAAAGATACGAGATTCAAGTTTTGATCCGGGACGAATGGAGAACCATTCTTACGAACGAGCGCGTGGAACTAGTCAACTTTCACAAACTCGAAAGCCTAGACGCTTCGGTTATCAGAATTTTTTTTCCGAGTACTACGGAGCGGGGAGTCGTGATCAGCGACCTCAAACTTTTTCTCAACCAGAGACTTCTCAACGGAATCGAGGCGCGGCTCAGAGGATATTCGTTTCCGGTGATCGGCGGACTGATTCCTTCTTTGGATTTCCAGCTTCCAAACGCGCCTCGCGTTTATCGAAACGGAGTCCATAAGGGAATTGATATATACAGAAAAAAAGATATAGACGGTCAGATTCGGAATCTGAACTTCCAAGACGAGGCAGTTTCACCCGGCGACGGAGTGATCGTCCGCGCGGATCATTCTTATTTTCCTATGACTTTATCCGATTACGAATATCACACTTCCCAATCCCACAAAGGAACCGTTACTTACGTCGAAAAAGACTTCGGCGGAAGACAGGTTTGGATCGATCACGGAAACGGTGTGATGACGAGCTTCAATCATCTTTCTTCCATCAAGAGCGGCGTTCGAGTCGGAAGCAAGATCAGACAAGGCGACGTCGTTGGCACCGTTGGCAACTCAGGGTTGATAGAAGAAGCGAAAGGTTCGACCGATAACACTCATCTTCATTTTGAAATCTGGGTGGACGGAGAATTTTTCGGCAACGGCGTCCCGCCGACGCAGGTAAGAAAGATGCTCCAATACTTTTTCAAAAGAAGCGGCGGTGATTAAAAAAACGGAAGACCGAAACAATCCTGGAAAAAAATTCCTAAACGAGATCGCCCGTGATTTCAGATAAAAAAAAGTATAACGACCTAAGATCGTTTTACATCGGGAATCCGAACTTGAAAGTCCTGCATTCGTTCGCAAGTTGCCTTGGGCTTCCACAAAACCGCTTCGGACATAGATTTCGTGCCAATCGATCCGAGATCCCGTTCCATTGCTCCACAATGTTTTTCTTCGATTTGATTGCCTATTTTACGAACGCAAGACCGCAAACGTAGGAACTCACACAATTTATAGCCGGGGTACAAGAGCCTTCGTTTCATCCCATCAAATAAAAGCTCTTCCTAAATATTCAACGGTGAATATGCAAAAGTAGGAATCGCAAAGAAGGAAACTTTCCTTACCGGAACCGAATTCGTCTTTTCTAATGCGAAAGCGATGGAGGCGGAGTCAAGAAATTGGAATTCGGAAAAATCAACTCAAACCATAAGATCCAATTTCTTGACTGAAGCCGAGAGCGCGATTTTTCTCCGCAAAGCGGAGAAAAATTCGCCCCGATTGCTTTTATAACTTTGTGTTTTATGGTCTTCAATGAGCGCATAACGTGTATTTATGGATCCGATCTTACGAAAACACGCGCCTTCGCCACTACACAAAGATTCAGTACACAAGCGGAGATCTACAAACACATTCAAAATAGCGAATGCTCGCATTCCATCGCGCTTAACATTTGTGTACTAAATGAAAATTTTCTAAAAAAATTTGAAAAGGGATTGTACTTTCTTTCCGATATTTGATTATGTCCCGTATTGTAAATTCGGTGGAGATCCGTTATGCCAGAGCAGTTGCAGAAAATCATCAATAACATCCGGGAATTTTTCACGACCCTGGACACGACCAAAAAACTCATTCTCGGAGGAGTTGCGTTAACCGTCATCGTAGCGATCGGAATCCTTTCTACGATTTCTCTGCAAAAGAACCGAGTCGTCCTCTTCAAAGACCTTACGAGCAAGGATTTTGCGGAAGTCACAAAAAAACTCGATTCTCTCGGTTATCAATACGGAACTTCGGACACGAGCATCATCACCGTAGATCCGGAACAAAGACAAGAGATCGTCACAAAACTCGCGCAGGAAAACTTAATTCCGGCGGGAGTTCAAGGTTGGGAACTCTTCAACGTAGACAAGTTTACAGAGACACAGTTCGACAAGGACATCAAGAAATACCGCGCTCTCAAAGGCGCCATCGAACAATCATTGATGACTCTTCGTTCCGTTGATAAGGCATACGTCAACATCGCGTTCCCCGAAGACGAACTCTTCAGCTCCAACGCTTCGCCGGTCAAGGCCTCCGTAATTCTCCACTACATTCCCGGCGTGGAATCGCTTTCCAGAAAAGAAGTAAAAGGGATCGTAAACCTGATCTCGAGAGCGGTTCCCAAATTAAAACCCGAGAACGTTAGCGTCGCGGACGCGGACGGTAAGATCATCAGCGACTTCGAAGAGGACCTCGAAAAAGAAAGACTCGAACTCCGAATCGTTCAAGAAAAGTTAAGAATCGGCGAAGAACAAAGAATCCAAAGATTGATCGATATGAGAAACACACTCCGCTGGCTGCTCGGCGGAGAAGAAAGAGTCGATATTACACGTTTTGAATATAACTTAAACTGGGACAAAGAATCCTACAAAGACAACTCCGTTTCCCCGGTCGTCGCGATCCCCGATAACCCGAACACCCCCTACTCCGAATTAAAACTTGTGGACGGTTATTCCTTGAAAGTTTCATCCAAAGAAACCAAGGAAGACTTCAAAGGAAGAGGCTTCACTCCGGACGGACCCGCGGGAACGGAACCGAACATTCCTCCCGGATACAAAGACACGGACTATCAAAAATCGGAATACAGCAAATCCGAGAACATCAACAACTACGAATTTAACAGAAGAGTTTCTGAAGTTCAAAAACAACCTTGGAAAGTCGAAAAGATCAATCTTTCGGTCGTGATCGACGGGATGTGGGAAAAGAAAGAAAAAGAGGACGGAACCGGTTACGAAAGAAAATACGTTCCCGTTTCCGACGACGAACTCAGACAAATCAGAAAGAACTTAGAAGCCGCGGTCGGACTCGACAAGGCAAGAGGAGATCAGATCTCCGTTATCACGATTCCAAAAGACAGATCCGCTCAGTTCGCGGCGGAAGACGAAGAACTCCGCAAACAAAAAGCGATCCGCCAAATGATCATCGCGTCACTGATCATCATTCTCCTCCTGATCGTAAGCATCTTGGTTTACAGAGCGGTTAAAAAAGAAATCGCAAGAAGAAGAAGACTCAGAGAAGAAGAACTCGCAGCTCAACAGCAGATGATGAGAGAAGCCGCACTTCGGGTCATGGACGAAGGCGGAGCGGAAGTAGAACTTTCCCTCGACGAAAAGTATCGAAGAGAACTTCTCGAAAACGCAATCAACCTCGCAAGGGAAAAACCGGAAGAAGTCGCGCAACTTCTCCGCACATGGCTCTCTGAAGAGGAAGCGAGCTGATGAATTCCCTGTCCTCCAGACAAAACAGAGCGGGAAGCCTTCTCCGGATCCTGGGAGAACACCTCCCTCCGGAAGTCTACCGCCACTTAGGTCCGGAGACGACGGGGAAACTTCTCGAGACGTTTCATAAAACAGGGAAACCAGATTCCAAAGAGGAGAGAGAAATTCTCTCTTCTTTCCTCGGCTCTCTTTCCAAAATTCAAAGAGAGGAGAATATCGATCCGGAAAGTCTGAACTTGATCCGGGAATTGGAAGCCCTTCTCAAAGAGGAAAAAGAAGAAAGAGATCTTTTACAAGACCTCAAACAAAAAAGCGCGGAAGAAATTTCCAGAATCGTTTCCGGTGAGAATTCGGACATGATCGCATTGGTTCTTTGTTTCGGTGATCCGGACGCGGCGGCCGCGGTGTTAAACGACTTCCCCGAATCTCGAAAAGAGGAAATTCTTATCCAAATCCACGATCTTGACCTTTCCAGCGAATATGAGAAAAATCGTCTGGAGCGTTTTTTGAAATTCAAACTCGAAGCTCTCGCCCTGGAAGAAAAGAGTCTTCCGACTCGAAATCAAAAAGGAAAGAAGGCCGCGGACCTTTTGGGAAGACTCAATCCGGGAGATTCTCAAAAAATCTTCGATCGAATCCGCGAGAAGAGACCCGGTTTTGCCGAAAATATAATTGAACACTTCTTTCGGATGGAAGATCTGTTATTCTTGGAAAGAGAACCGTTGAACCGATTTTTCTCGTCCTTCCATCCGATCGTTCTGGCTTGTGCGCTGAAAGGCACGGAGACGGAAATCCAGCTCCGGATTCTTGAAAAATTGGAACCGGCCCTCGCCGCTTCCATTCGGCTGGAATCGGATTCGATGGGTCCGATCAGTCTTGCGGAAATGGAGACGGCTCAGAACGGAATTCTCGAAAGACTTCGGGAAGAGATCGAAGAAGGAAGTATCAAATTTTGGAGAGCTACGTAACCGATGGCCAAACTCGTCTTTAAACCGATTCAAATCGCAGACATCAAAGATCAGGTTGAATTAGCGATTCCTGATAAATACAAGAAGTTTCACAGAGACGAGGACGCGGAAGAGTTCGAAGTAGACCAAGAAGGGAACATCATCGAACAATACCAAGGCCCTTCGATCGAAGAGATCGAAGCCGAGCTGAGCCGTTACCGTGAAGAGAACGAAGAACAGGTTCGTAAACTTCTCGAAGACGCGAGAAGAAAATCGGAAGAGATCGAAGAAGAAGGACGCAAGCGCGCCTTCCAGATGATCCAAGATTCCAAAGAAAAAGTTAAATTAGAAGAAGACACCGGAAAGGCGAAAGCCGAACAGATTCTCGACCGAGCTAAGATGGAAGTCGAGAGGATGATCAAGGAAGCCGAGATGAAGGTCGCCGAGATCGAACACGAAGCCTACTTAAAAGGTTATGACGCGGGCCGGGAAGTAGGTTTTAAAAAAGGTCAAGGAGAAGTCAGACGTCTCATCGACCGTCTCGGAACGATCGTCGGTAAGGCGATCGATATTCGGGAAGAGATCATCCAAGCGTCCGAAAAACAGATGGTTGAGATGATTCTGATCATCGCGCGCAAGGTAATCAAAGACGAGATCATCGAAAGAAAGGAAATCGTTCTCAACAATATTAGAGAAGCCTTAAAGAGAATCAAGGACCGCGACCGCGTGGACATCCGAGTCAACTTCGCAGACTTGGAACTCACGACGGCGCACAAGGACGAACTCATCAAACTCATGGAATCTCTCCGCAAGGTCAATATCTACGAAGATTCTCGTGTGGATCGCGGCGGCGTCATCATCGAGACCGACGTGGGAGCGATCGACGCGAGAATTTCCACTCAGCTCAAAGAAATCGAGGAAGCCATTCGAAATGCGGAGCCGATTTAAAAACGGAAAATCTTTTTTGGGAAGCGTATGCGCTTCCTTGGTTTCCTTTTTTTCTGAATTTGTTTTTAACCAAGACATTCTTCTCCCTTCTTATCGATCTCCCGGGTTGTCCGGGAGATCTTTTCTTTTTTGGGGAGTTCCCACATTGCCTCGGAAAAGCTCCGGGAATTTTGAGGAAGTGCGGGATCTTTTGAACGAAAAATTGAATCGTTTTAAAAGTATGAGCTCCTACATTTGCGGTGAGACAATTGAACTTTTGAGAAAAGGATTCGAGAGATTCCCTCGCACGAATTTCCATCGAGCAAACTGCATTACTTACTACGGTGAGCCGAACCCAAAAAGATCGTTAGAGTGTGGGAACTCCTACACTGTGAGGACCCTCAAATTCTCCTTTACAAAAGGCATTCTTTCGATTAAGGGAAATTCCACCGACTTTTCCCCGCCATCCCGCCTCCACCACCCAACGAGGGTGGGGCGCTTTTTTTACACGGAAGATCGTCGTTTGTACGACGGGGGGAAAATACATAAGAATCAAGAACTCATCTTAGGATCGTATTTTCTCGTTAGAGACATAATTCTTTTATTTTCACATAGATACTTGACTTTCCCGCAAATCCTGGATACCAAGAGATAATTCCGAGACCTTTCGATGATTGAAAAGAAATTTCACGAGAAAATAGACGTAATGTCCAAATACTTCCTGATCATGGACCGTACCGAAACGATCCGGAAATCAGGAAAGGTCATTCGTGTCTCCGGAAACGTCATCTATTCGGAAGGCCCGCCGGATTCTAAGATCGGCGAACTCATGGACGTTCAGAAGAGCGGGAAGGAAGGCTACCTTCAATGTGAGATCGTCGGTTTTGAAGGTCATATCTATACCCTGATGCCCTTAGGTCCGGTGGAAGGAATCTACCCTGAGGCTTTCGTTTTCTCTTCCGGCAGAAAACTTGCCATTCCCGTCGGTAAAGAACTCTTGGGACGAGTTCTCAACGGCGTGGGAAGGCCGATCGATAAAAAAGGTCATATTATCACAAAGGAAGAACGTCCTCCTGACGCAGAAGTTCCGAATCCACTCGATAGACCCATCATTCGAGATATTCTCATGACCGGCGTTCGAGCGATCGACGGAATTCTTACCATAGGAAGAGGACAACGCGTGGGAATCTTTTCCGGTTCCGGAGTCGGTAAATCCAGTCTTTTAGGAATGATCGCGCGTTACACCGATGCCGACGTGAACGTCATCGCTCTCGTCGGAGAGCGCGGACGAGAAGTAAACGAATTTATAGAATTGGATCTTGGGAAAGAGGGCCTTCAGAAATCCGTCGTCCTCGCGGCCACTTCCGATTCTCCCAAAATGGAACAGGTCAACTGTGCCCTCCTCGCGACTGCGATCGCAGAATACTTTCGAGATCAGGGAAAACACGTGAATCTTATGATGGATTCTTTGACGAGATTCGCGCAGGCCAATCGAGAGATTTCCGCATCGAACCACGAACCTCCGATCACGAGAGGTTTTAGCTCTTCCGTGTTTTCCAAACTTGCAAAACTCGTAGAACGTTCCGGAACATCCAAATCGGGAGGCACGATCACCGGCTTTTACACCGTTCTTACGGAAGCGGACGAAATGGAAGATCCCGTCGCCGACGCGGTTCGAGGTTATATCGACGGTCATATCATCCTCAGTCGAAAACTCGCGGAAAGAAATCATTATCCGGCGGTGGATGTCCCGGCCTCCCTCTCTCGGGTAATGGCAAGAATCGCACCGGAAGATCAAAACCTCCGAGCCGGAATGATTCGTGAACTCATCAGCGTCTATAACTCAGCGGAAGAATTGATTCGTCTGAACGCTTACGTCTCCGGTTCCGATCCGAGAGTGGACATGGCGATCCGTAAAAAAGATAAGATAGATCGTTATCTAAAACAAAAGATTCAGGAAAGAAGCACCTTTTCACAAGCCGTCAAAGGTCTCAAAGACGTTTTAGAAGAAGAACAGGAAGACGAGGAATTCTAATCCTTTGAAACGTTTCGAATTCAATCTTGAGCCGGTCCTCAATCTCAGAAAGAAAAAGGAAGACGAAAAACTAAAAGCATTTTCACTCGTGGCCGGCGAAATCAATCAAATTCGAAACGAAATTTTAGAGAATGAAAAGCAGATCGATCTCCTCACAGGAGAATCGTATTCCCTTCATGGAGCGTCTTTAAGAGATTATCAATTGCACCAAGGTTATATTCGCTCGCTCATCACGCAGAACGAAAATTTAGAATCGGATATCGATAAAAAAAAACCGGAACTCGATTCAAAAAGAGCCGAACTGATTCTTGCGCAAAAGGATCGAAAGATCTTGGAAATCCTAAAAGACAATCAGTATAAACAATATAGAAAACTCTACTTCAAAAAAGAAAAGTTCGAATTAGAAGAGCACTACAATCAGTTAAAATCCATCCAATGGAGAGAAATCAATGAATCCACTCAACCTGAACCGTCTCCGAGAATCTTTACTTTCGATACGGGAACAAGCCCAGAAAACGCAAACGACGATGCCGGGCTCTCAGAGCTTAAAAAACTCTACGAAAGATTCAAAAAGTGAATCGATCTTTCAAAAACTTTTGAGTGCGACTTCGGTAAATTCTTCTCCTGCGCCGGATTCTATGCTCAGCCTCCAGAGGAAAATTACCGATTTTCAAGAAAAGGCCGAACAATTGGAAAGCAAGATCAATAGGAATCGGATCGATCTAAAGGTTTAATATGGCATCGTTAAGCGACAAAGCAAGGGCAATCTATCTGGTTCTGCTCATCTTCTTTTTATTAGGAATCGGCTTTTTTGTTTTTGATTATTTTCAAATCATCAACGCATCTGAAATTTTTCCGTTCCTCAGAAAGGAACCGGGGCTTGTAAATCAGGACAACGAATCTCCTTCCGAACTTCAAAAGCTCGAATTTGCAAAAGCGCAAGAGCGGTTCGCCGAAGAATTGGACGAGCTGGAAAAAAGAAAAACCGAACTTCTTAACGAAAAAGGAAGACTCGAAGCGGAGATGGAAAAGCTCGAAGAAATGAGAAAGGGACTTATCACAAAAGAAAAGGACATGAAATCCGCCGAAGCGGAAAAAAACAGCCGTCAAAAGTTAGTCAAAGTTCTCGCTGATAAGGTTGGTAATATGCCGCCCGATTCGGCGGTTGGAATGCTCTTAAACTGGCCGGACGGAGATATCATCGACGTTTTTATTCAGATGGATAAGGACGCCGAAGACGACGGAAGGCCGACGATCACTACTTATCTTTTGACCCTTTTTCCCGCAGACAGAAGAGCGATGATTACGAATAAATGGCTGAGTAGATCGGGTGGGATCAAAACTCCCGGAATTCCCGACGACGCAGTCGAAGCAAATCCATAGTTCGGAGTAAACGATGAAACAATATAATAAAATTATAATTTCCTTTTGTATCCTTTTCCTCACGATCGTTTTCCCAATTTTGGGAAAGAAAAAAAACTCCCCTCCTCCGAAAGTAAGCGGATACGAGCTCGTCTCTAATCCATCCGCGGCCTTCGGGAAAACGATCCAGATCGCAGGAACCGTTTCCGAAATATTATACAAAGGAAATTCGATTCGTTTTGTAGTTTATTTTTCCGGAAAACCCGTGGCGCTGGATTCGGATTCTCCTTCTTTGATTTCCAACGTTCAAGTGGGAAGTTCCGTTTCGGTTTGCGGATTTTATCTCAAAGATCGGGAACTCAAGGCAAACGGAGTTGCCACAACCATGCCTTTTATCTTAGTCGATTCTCCGGATTGCAGATAACGTAAGAATTTTGTTCGAAAACGTTCGCTTTATCGACTTTAAAATCGGGTGAACGTTTCAAAATGCAAAGTCCCGCGCCTTTCAAAACGTTTCAAACACCGAAACTTAAATTCACTCACAAAATCTAAAATAAATCTTAAGTTTTCCGCAGAAATCTTTTACGATCAGAACTTACTAAACTTCCAAACTTAGATTTGAAATTATAAATTACCGAATCTTCTTAATAAGAAGGCAAATTTCAAAACAAAACTTCCGCCTAACAAACTAAATTCGAAGAAGGATAGCACAAAGCGAAAAATCCGAATTCGTTCAAATCGGATCCAAGAAGTCTATGATCCGGAATCGAATTCGTTTAAAATTCTTTTCTCTTCCTCTGAAAAATTTCCATCGTGTTTTTCGATCTCATGAATTTTGCTTTCTGAAATCGAAAATTTCAATTCTTTACTTTTGGTGAAGACGACCACCTCATACTGAACTTCGGTAAATCGATGCTCGCCGGTCGAGCAGGTCGTACTGTGTCTAAAAGGAATTCCGATTTGATAGGATTTTCTCGAGTTTCTAAATTCTTTTTTGAGATTTTCCAGATGTGGATATGGATCTTCCAGAGGATCCGTTTTTGCCAATTTTTTCGATTCGACAAAGAGGTTCGGAATTTTTCGCAAACGTCTTAGAAGATCTTTAGAATCAGTCTTGGTCATATTTCTTTCACCCAAGGAAACGGAAGTCGCGAGCAGAAAAAAACTCGCTATGAGAAATGAATTTTTTAGAGGCATTGGATCGATCGAAAAAAAACACAAAAAAAAAATTTCAACCGGCCGGAAAAGACAAGATGCTTCGGTAAAATCTTCCCTGTCGGAACTCCGACTTCACCGTGAAATCGCGCGGGCCCCACCCTGATCTTGGGTGGAGGGGAGAGGCGGCGGGAAAAATTCACAGACTCTTACTTATCAGAAAATGAAAATTCTTCAAGCAAAAATCACGCTCTAAACATTGTCGGAACTCCGACAACAGGGTAAAAAATATATTGACCGGTCATTCAGTTCGAATTCGAAAATACGATTTTTTCCAATTCATTCAGAGCTTTTTCCAAATCGTCGTTCACAATTTTAAAATCGAATTCGTCTTGACGTTCCAATTCCAGCTTTCCGTTCTTAATTCTTTTTAGAATACTTTCTTCCGAATCGGTTCCCCTCCCGCGAAGACGCCTTTCCCATTCTTTTTCGTTAGGCGGAAGAATAAAAATCGTCACGATCTTTTTCGGCAGTTTTTCTTTGATGATTTTCGCGCCTTGAACGTCGATGTCCATGATCACCGAGGCGCCCTTTTGAAACGCTTCTTCGATAAATTTTAGAGGCGTCCCGTAATACTGGTCGTGAACCACGGCCCATTCCAAAAACGCAGAGTTCGAAATCCCTTTTTCAAATTCTTCTTTGGAAAGAAAATGATAAGTCACTCCTTCTTTGTCTCCTGGCCGAGGCGCGCGCGTGGTGGATGAAATGGAGAATAATATCTCCGGATGTTTTTCTCGAAGTTTTTGGATCAGAGTCGACTTCCCTCCTCCTGCGACGGAAGAGAGAACAAAAAGTTTGGGAGAATTCAGTCTAGTTCTTCCTCTTCTGAGGCGATGGAGTTATCGCGGGACTCGATTCTTCTCGTAAGAGATTCCACTCTTAAGTTGGAAAGAATCAGATGGTTGCTGTCTGTCACGATGATCGAACGGGTCTTCTTACCTTGGGTCGCATCGATCAGACTGTTGTTTGTCTTCGCTTCGTTTCGAATTCTTTTCGCGGAAGCCGAATCCGAATGAATGATGCTTACGATCTTAGAAACCAGAACGATATTCCCGAATCCTACGTTCAATACGCTAAACTGGGACATCAGAACCTCCTATTTCTGTCTAACCTGAATCTTTCTATGATATCCACTTCTCCGAGCGCCAAGTCCAAGGCGTCGGAAATTTCCTCATGAGAATATTTTCTTTTTAAAAGGAAAACAACTTTCTCGATTTTTGTGGAGTCTTCTCCTACTTCCAACAGGGCTGCTTCCGCCGAAATCTTTGCCGAATCCGGTTTCGGAGGTTTGTAGCCGGTCACGTTCTCCTGAAGAATTCTTCCGAAGTCCGATTCTTTCGATTTGAGATTGTCTTTAAAAACCGGTGTTCCGCCTAACGAGCCCGGATGTTCATCCACTGGCGCAAAAGGATCTTCGTCCAAGGAAATATCGAGGGTGGTATTTCTGGTGCCTGGAAAAAATTCGTTCGCGTCCGATTCTTCCTCCGCTACCGCCTTGATTTCTTGAATTCCGAAAAACTTTCGAACTCCCTTTCCAATCGTTTCCAGAACCAGATTGGACGTGGAACCTGGAACGACTTGTTCCTGAGTTTTTAAGACCGGAATTTCTTTTTTGGAAGTTTGAGCCTTGTTCACTTGCTTCTGAGTATAAAGATTGTTTTGCGAGTGCGTCGCCCTTTGTTGTTTCGGAATTTCGAACTCGGATTCTTCTTTGATCAGATCCAAATTTTCTTTGTAGATATTTCCGATTCCCTGTTGAACGGAGCCGGAGACACGCGTGTTTAGAGTTTTTTCGGAAGGTCTCATAGTATCTTGAAACCCTGCGCTCATTGAAAGAGAAGAATCATTCTTTTGGACCGAGTTTTCGTTTTGAATGGAATTGAGAATCCCCGGGGTTGTGGCTTGCTCGATCCTCTTGACCAATTCTTCTACTTTCAAAGTCATTTCTTTAAAGGTTAAAATTCTGGACCCGATCAGATCCACTTGTCTCATCGATTCCGTTTCCAACTCGTCCACAAAATCCCGAATTTCTTCGTTGATCTTCTTTAACATGTGAGTCCGGATTCTCTCCGTAACTTTGGATGTAATCGTATAATACAATACCACCGAAATGACGGCATTGATCGCTAAAACCGCAAAAAGCTCCATATCTTTTCCCCCGGAACCGTCTCCAACAACATTCCCACGGAAAAAAGATTAAGCGAAGAATTCGATTCTGCCTCGATTGGATGGTGCGTTAGTCGCCTTTGCACCGCCCGCGGAATAAGTGACCAATTCAGAATGACCGTCGGAAGCGGGTTTGTATGTTTTGAGTTTGTCCCGGACCTGATCGATTTTCTGATTGCGAGCGGATACCATTCTTTCCCTGGATTCGGGTGAAAGAGAAAACACGTCCGTGTACAATTCGACCGCGTATTTTCTTGTATCGTTGTACTCTTTCACCACCCGGGCCGTTTCCGAGATCGTGTGTGCCATGGTGAACGGGTTTTCCACCTGCTGCCTCCGGATCATGTCCGGGGCCTGTCCATAGCCTAAAAGAGTATCATTGAGGCGCATCCTATGGTTTAATTACCACGGTTTCGTTTTTTTCTCCAGTCTTTTTTATTATCCGGATCCGGATCCTCGTAAGGCACTTGGCGGATCATTCCGTTTTCTTCCACGAAGGTCTTATTCTTGATCTCGTTCCGGGTCTTAAAGTCGGAGTTTCGGATCTTCATCGTCACGCCGCCGTAGAGAACCTTCTCTATGCTGATCTTACCGTGAGAGGATTTTTCTTCCATGTAGTTTTTGAGGTTGTTGATTTCTGTCTCGAATTCTTTGATCCGAGAATCCAGTTTTTCCACGGCCTTCTGCATCTTCACCAATTGGTTCTGATGATCTTCCGTAAACGAGGCCGGATCGGATTCTTTTCTCGCCTGAAGCGTCTTGAGACTCTTAAAGACCTGTTCATGTTTGGACTGACTCTCGTGCATCTTCGCTTCGTAGTCCGCGATTTGCTTGAGAACCTTCGGATCGATTCCCACGACGAGTTCGGTCGCGGGATTTGCGGAAGAACCGATGCTTCGGGCGCCGATGAGTTCGGAGGCGCGCACGGTTCCGCCGACGATCTGACCGCGTTTACCGTTGCACAAAATTTTACCGCCCGCGCTTACGAACGAGTGAAGAATTCCTTCCTGAACGAGAACGTCTTTTTCGGTGATTACGGTGGCGCTCTGGATAAACTTAGCGATCACGTTTCCGCCCGTGGATTCTATATGCGCTTCCTCTCTTCCGGAAATTCCCTGACGTATGATGATGTCTCCGTCCGCTTCGACTCTTGCTTTCTGAACGGTTCCGTAGATTTCGATATTCCCGGCGGCTTTTACGGAATAGTTATCTTCCACGTTACCCGTAATCACGATGGACCCTAAGAACGTGACGTTACCCGTTTTGATACCGACATCCCCGTTGACACGGTAAACGGTTTCCACGGACAATCTTCCCGTCGCAAAAACGACCTGGCCGTTCACCTCTGCGGTGAGTTTGCTTCTGTCCTCGGAAAGAATCGTTCCCTTTCCTTGTTTGAGATCCGTATCCACTCCGTCTTTCGCAGGAAGAAGTTCGTTAAAAAGTGTACGCCCGTATTTTCCTTTTTCGGCGGGAATCTTTTCCGCAAGAAGCTGGCCCACCACGACGTTCTCGATCAGGTCGAGGTCTTTGAAGTCCACTCTTCCGCTTTCGTCTTCTCTGAAAGAAACATTTTTGCTCGTACGAACGTGATAGATGATCTGTGCGTTTTTGCCGTTGATCGGATAATCCCCTTCCGCCGCGAGGAAGGGTTGATTGAAATATTCTTCTTCGAGTCGTTTTTGAATCTCTTCTTCTTTGAATCCGTATTTGACTCCGGCGTTTTTAAGATGATTGACCACGTCCTTCATATCCAAGTCTCTTCCGCCGGGTCTTGGAGGAAGAATGGTGACTTTGGCTTTCATCTTATCGGGAGTGATGTCCAGAATCATCTTAGCTTCCATTCCCTGTCTCGGTTTTTGTTCCGAGATCATCATCGCTTCTCCCTTTGAATCTTTCACGAGTTTGCGGACGAGTTTTTCGTCCTCTACGGAAACGCCTTTCAGAGAAAGTTTTTTTGTGACCTCGTCAAACTCCACGCGGCGACCTTCGCCTAACGGTGGAAAGACGGTAAGATAAACTCCGTTTCTGAAAATTTGGACCAAGGATCTTCCGTCCTTGTCCTTGGGTTGAATGAATTCTTTGAGATCCTTGGAAACGAGTTTTCCCGAGCCGCCGGTCAGCTTTTTATCAAGCTCCGTGAGTTCGTCTAAGAAATTATCCTCCGGAAGAATGGAGACTCGGATATGCCAAGGTTCGTGACCGAAGAGCTTTTTTTTTCCCCGTTTGAGGACTACGTAATCAAGTTCGTGGATTTGTTTTTTAAGATGTTTGGCCGCGAGTCTTAAGGAATTTTCAAGAGTATCCCCGTAAACTTCCACCTGTTCTTTCTGGATACGATCCAGTTCCCGGCTTTGGTCTTCTAAGAATGGAATCAGGGAACCCATATAGATTTTTATCCTGGTAAATAAATTCTTTACTTACGAGTGATGACCGATTTCACTTTGCCGAGTTTGCTTCTCAGACGAGAAACGGCTCGGGTATGAAGTTGGGAAATTCTAGACTCGGTCACTTCCAGAACTTCTCCGATTTCCTTCAAAGTAAGATCTTCATAATAGTACAGTACGATGACTTTCTTTTCCTTTTCAGGGAGAGTTTTGATGGCTTCTACGATTACGTTTTTGATCTCTTCTTTTTCGATGATCGTATCCGGATTCATGTTCATCGGAGATTCTAAGGTTTCCATAAAAGAAACCTCGTCGTTCTCGTCCCCGAGAAACCAGATATCGTTCAAAGAAACGAGAGAGGTGCCGCTGATCTTGGTGAGAAGAGTGTTGTATTCCTCCATGGAAATACCCAACTCTTTCGCGATTGCTTCGTCGTCCACCTGCTGGCCTTCTTTGTTTTCCAGCATTCCGATGATCTGTTCGAGTTGTTTCGCTTTTTGACGGATCGATCTCGGAATCCAGTCGATCGACCGAAGTTCGTCGAAGATACTTCCTCGAATCCGAGTCATGGCGTACGTTTTGAATTTGATCAGTCGATCCGGATCGAATTTTTCAATCGCATCCAAAAGTCCGAAAACTCCGTACGACACAAGATCGTCGAACTCTACATTCTGCGGCATTCCGATCGCGATTCTACCCGCAACGTGTTTGACTAAGGGGGAATATTTTTCTACGAGATAAGCTCGGATGTCCTGATCTTTGGTATCCCGATAGGATTTCCATAGTTCCGTCTCATCCTGCTGGTTATATTGTTCATACTTTTTGGACATAAGCTCGGATCTGGAAAAACCTTGACCTTCATTCTAAAGTGTCGAGCTTCTCAGAAAATTGCAATAGCATTTTTTGAGGCAAAAACAGGGAAATCAAGCAGTTTTTTGTCTCATTGCGGTTCTACTCGGTTTCAAACGATATTTAGGAAAGAAATTGTTACTTTTCTCCCATGTCGTCTTTTGCAAGCATCGTTCGGATCGCTTCGGCCATCAGTTTCGGTTCGTTTTTGATCGCTATATTTTCGACCATGATATGATCTCCAAAGTTGCCGTTTTTCTGACGTTTCGGAGTAGCGGAAGCGAAGACTTCGGAAGAGGAAGGACCGTCCGCGGAAGCCGTAGCAAACTCGGAATCTCCCGCTTGGCTTGTATAATCCCGAAACCCGGCTGCGCCCGATCCGTCTTCACCCGAGGACGCGGATGAAAATTCTCCCGTAAGATTGGAAAGAAAATCTAAAAATTCAGGGACTTTCATTTCTAAGACCGCGTGCACTCCGAAACCGAAAACCGCAAAAGCAAGCGTGGAAAGGATGGAAACTAAAACGATATGACCGACTTGATTTCCGGCTAAGAATCCGCAGATCGGACTGACGATGAGCGCGATGACCGCAAAGACCGCGATGAATAAAACCTGGAGGTTCAAAGACTATTCTTCGTCGTCCTTGAGTTCTTTTTCTCGGACGTCCATAAAGTTGAAGAATTTTTTGAAAAACCCGCTGATGCCAGCGTCTTCCAACGGTTCCATTTCCTGATTCAAAAGGGAATACGTTATGCGATTCAGGCATGCCGCCGCCTTACTTTTCGGAGAATTGATGATATAAGGTTTTTGCTCCCGGATACTTTTCTCAACTTCTTCGTCTTGAAATATAAATCCGAGATTCTCCACCTTGACTTCGAGAAACTGTCCGCTGATATCGATCACTCGATCGGCGACTTTTTTTCCTTCGATGGCGCTTCTTACACGGTTCACAACCATCTTTAGATTCTTATCCCGACTCTGAGACACGATCGCTTTGATCAGTCCGTACGAATCCGTGATCGCAGTCGGCTCCGGAGTCGTCACGACGATGACGTCGTCCGCAGGAAGCGTAAGACCGATCACGTTGGAACTGATTCCGGCTCCGGTATCGATGATCATGATATCGTAAGTGTCCAGTTCCGAAAAACCTTTGATCAGAGCGTTTCTCTGAGTATCGTTTAAGTTTGCGAGTTGGGAATAACCGGAGGCTCCCGCGATGATGTCCACTCCTTCCGGGGTTTGAATGACGATGTCTTTTAGGCTTTTGTGACCTTTGACTACGTGGTAGAGATTGTATTTGGGAATGATTCCTAAAATTACGTTTACGTTCGCAAGGCCCAAGTCCCCGTCGAATACGAGAACCTTTTGACCGGCCCGCGCCATAGAGATAGCAAGGTTGACGGAGATGGTGCTCTTACCAACTCCTCCTTTCCCGGACGCGATCGCGATGATCTTAGTCGTGGGCTTTCTGGATGACAGAACTTTTAGACTCGTGTTCCCCTCGGTGAGTTTCCGCAAATGAGTCGCCTGGTCCATTCTTTACCTCTTTCCAGCCCGATCGGAATCAGCCACCGGCAACGGTGAACACTTCTCCTCTCAGCTCAGCAATTTTCTCCGGAATTACAACACATTCAGCCATGAGTTTTTTATCGGCAGGAAGTATATCGAAAGGAACCTCTTGCCCCACGCTGAAATATGTGAAACTCTTAGAGTATGTATCGGCCAGTTCGAGAAAACCACCTAAAAAATCTGCCTCGTCCAGTTTGGTGAGAAGAATTCTTCGATAGTTCAGAGACTCATAGGCTTTCAATACCGTACTTGTATGATGGTAAGAGGAAGTAGCGGAAAGGACAAGAAGATTTTCCACCGAGTCCTTTTCTCCGAAACAGGAAAGAAAAGAATTCATTCTCTCCAGTTGTTCGATGTTGCGGTGACTGTAACCGGCGGTGTCGATGAGGATCAATTCGGAGCCGTCGCGGGCCAGGGTTTCCTTAAACTTTTTTATGTCTTTTACGGGATAGAACGGCATTCCCATTGTGTCCGCGTAACGTTTGAGTTGTTCGATGGCAGCGATTCTATAATTATCGGTCGTATAGAGCGAAACCGACTTTCCCATGTGAAGGAAATATTTTGCCGCGAGTTTAGCGACGCTCGTCGTTTTTCCGGAACCGGTCGGTCCGACCAAGAAGACAACTTTTCTCTGATTCTTCCCGGTGCCCCGAAAGAGATCCGAATCCACGCTGACTCGTTCCTTCAAAACTTCGACGGCACGCTCGCCGACCGTATGATTGCGTCCCTGATCGATCGGAGAAAGTCTTTCTTCAATCTTGGAAAGAATCTCGTCCACATAGGTTTGGCTCATTCCTTCGCGAACCCACCTTTCTCCGAGTCTCGTAAGGGGAGAATCCTTTCTTCCCCGAAGAGATAGACTTTCTTTGGAAGTCTTTGAACTTCGATCCAAAAGTTCTTTTTCGAAGGAAAGACCGACTCTTTCGGGTTCGGTCGTTATCTCCTCAAGATCCCAATTGTCCTCGGCGGTCAAAGTCGCGATTTCTCTTTCCTCGAGAGTTCTCGAAAGAGGCTTTAAGGACTGAAGAGTTTTCTTTCTTTCCGGCGCCGCATAGGATTTTTGTTTGAGAAGATCCTTTAAGTCCTGGAGTTTTCGTTCTATCTTTTCTCGGGAAGCCTGTTTTTCGGGAATTCCGATCTGTATTTCGATCATCTTCTTCGCAAGAAGCCCGGTCCCCATCACACCGCCTTCGGTGACGACGGTCTGGGAGATTACGGTCGCCTCGGGACCGTATTTCATCTTCATTTCCATTAAACAGTCTTGGTAACTTTTACCTCGAATTTTAGCAAACTCCATGTTTGGCTCCTTGATCTTTCTGTTTTAGAAAAATCGAATATTCTAAAAATTTCATGCTTCTTCCCCTACCCCGGCTGTCGCCGCCTGCGTCTGAGGAAGTTTGAGTTCCGCTTCGATCACGGAATCCACGGAAGAATGAATCTCCTCGTAGGCAAGAACTCCGAAATTGCGGGGAGGAAATTCCTTCGCGAGAAGGTAAGAAAACGGAAGTCTGACTTCTCTGTTGACCACGAAGATAGGAAACTTTCCTTCCGTTCTAAAGTTGCGATATAACTCTGCGACCCCGTCGATCAGCCTTCTATAGAAATCGGGAGGAAGAGAAAGGACGTCTCTGTTTTCGATCCGGTCTTGAGTGATCGACTTGTTCAAGCGATCCAAAATTCTACTTTCTAACGTGATCACCCGCAATTTGCCGTCCATAGAAAGATAGTCCCGAACAACCGTCCTGGATATCGACTGACGGACGAGCTCGGTGAGAATGTAAGGATTTTGATATTTGGAAAGATTGTTTGCGATCGACTCCAAGATCGGAACGAGATTTCGTATTCCAAGTCCTTCTCTCAAGAGATTCTGCAAGACTTGTTGAATGATTCCCAAGTTGCCCGGTTTGTCCGCGTCCAATTCGCCGATGAGAGTCGGATACGTAGCCTTGTAATGATCCAGAAGTTTTTTGACTTCTTCTCGACCAAGCAACGTGGACGCGTGAGTCGCAAGAAGTTCCTTGAGATGAGTGACAACGACGGTGGAGGCGTCGACAACTGTGTAACCCTTCGCTTCCGCTTCGGCTTTGTCTTCGGAAGAAATCCATTTTGCTTTTTGTCCAAAGGAGGGTTCTAAGAAATCTTCCCCTTGGATCGCCTCAGCGTTCCCCGGACTCGTATTGAGTGCCATGAGTTTATCCGGTTTTACGGTGGAAGCTCCGACTTCGGTTCCGTTGATTTTGATCGAATACGTATCCGGATTCAAATCAAGATTATCTAATATTCTTACGGGAGGAATGACGACTCCGTTATCCTGAGCGAACTTCTTGCGAAGATTGCTGATCTGATCCAAGAGCGCTCCTCCTTGAGAAGCGTCGACGAGCGGTATAAGATGATAACCGACTTCGATTTCGATCGGATCGGTTCTTAGCTCCTCGTAAAAATCCTTCGGCTTGCGATCCTGACCGGATTCTTTTTCCTTTTTCTCGATGGACTCGAGTTGTTCTTTGACCGTTTGTTCGAGAGAATATCCCAAGTAGGCGATTCCTCCGGAAAGAATCAAAAGAGGAAAGAATGGAAGACCCGGAATGAAAGCCGAAAATCCCAAACTTCCCGCGACTACGTAGAGGACCTTGGAATTGCTGAAGAGCTGGGTTTTAAATTGAGTCGCGAGATCGGATTCGGAACCGGAGCGAGTTACGATGATACCGGTTGCGACCGTCGTAAGCAACGCTGGAATCTGAGAAACAAGTCCGTCGCCGATCGTAAACTTACCGTATGTTTCGATCGCTTGCGTGAAAGATTCTCCTCGGATCGAAGCTCCGATGATCACTCCGCCTAATAAGTTTATGGCGGTGATAATCAGACCGGCTCGGACGTCCCCTTGGACGAATTTACTCGCTCCATCCATGGATCCGTAGAAATCGACTTCTGCTTCTATCTTCTTTCTTCTTTTTTTGGCTTCTTCTTCGTTGATGTTACCGGAAGAAAGTTCCATATCGATCGCCATCTGCTTTCCGGGCAACGCATCCAAAGTGAATCGAGCGGCGACTTCCGAGATCCGAGTCGCACCTTTTGTGATCACAAGAACCTGAACGAGGACCAAGATGATGAAGATGATGAAGCCGACCACATACTTCGAAAGACCGGATTCGCTACCGATGATAAACGAACCGAAGGCGTCTATGATGTTGCTGTTCATCGCCGGTCCTTTGGAAAGAATCTGGCGCGTAGTCGATACGTTCAGAGCAAGCCGATACAAAGTCGTAATCAAGAGCAAACTCGGAAAGATCGAAAAATCGGCGGGTTCTTTTACGGAAAGTGAAGTAAGAAGAACCAAAAGTCCGATCGCCAAGCTCACAATAATCAAAATATCTAATATAAATCCCGGAAGAGGAATCACCAACATCGCGACTATCGCAACGGCTCCCACTCCCAAAATAACGTCCGACTGATTCCACCATTTCTTTTCCATAGTTTCCTCTTACACAGCTCTCCGGAAAGATTCAAGACGGGAGAGAATGGTTGCGATTGCGCGATAGAATTGCTGCGGAACCTCTGCGCCCAGTTCCACTTCTTCGTAAAGACCTCTTGCCTGAAGTCTGTCTTCGATCGTGGGAACTCCGTTCTCTCTTGCGATTCGAATGATGAGAAGAGCGAAGTCGTCCACACCCTTTGCGACGACGACCGGAGCCTTATGAATTCCGGGTTTGTATTCGAGGGCTACCGCAAAGTGAGTCGGATTCGTGATGACGACATCCGCTTCGGGCACTTTCGCGAGCATCTTACGTTTGTTCATCATATCTCTTGCGAGCTGTCTTCGTCTCGCTTGAAGAGAACGATCCCCGTCGGATTCTTTTGCTTCCCTTTTCGCCTCGGAAGGAGTCATCTTTAAGGATTCTTCATATTCGTATCTTTGATAAAGATAATCCACGACGCTGATCGCGAGAAGGATGATCCCGACGACGAGAAAGATCTTAAAGGAAGTGCTCATAACGAGCGCGACGGCTTGTTCCAAACCCATCTCTCCGGAAAGAAGAATCGGAAAAAAATCGCGACTGATGATGATATAAGAAACCCAGCCAATGAGTCCGACCTTTGCCAAAGATTTCCCGAGGTTGAAGAGCGTCTGACGTGTCGGGAGAACTTTTTTAAAATTGGGCGCAACCCTGCTGAAGTTAAAGCTCAATGCGCGAGGTGCAAACATAAACCCCACTTGAGCTACGTTGCCTATGACGGCCCCGACCAAGGTGATCCCAAGAAGAGGCCATAGAAGGGTGAAAAGATCGGTGGACGCGTTTTTTAAAAGTTCGGTTACGGATTCGGAACTGATATCGGTGCGTTGTCCGACACCGTGGATGTATTTGCGAAGAATATAAAACGTTCTCATGAAAAAATATTCTCCCATGAGATAAACAAGAATCACTCCCGCTAGAAGAACCACGGCGGCGGGGAGTTCCGGAGATTTCGGGACGTTTCCTTTTTCACGCTCTTCTCTTCTTCTACGTTCGGATCCGGGTTCGGTTCTGCCCTCGTCTTCGGCCGCAAAAAGTTGAAGATCGATCCTGAACTCGGAGACGTTAGGCGAAATCGAAAGCGATTCGGAGGTCTCAAAAATCAGCGAACGGTCGATTCTAAAAAAATCGACAATGGAAAGAAAAATCCTCAGGAGCATATAGGAGCTCCTACAAAGCCTCTGCGGGAAAATTCTTCTTGAAAGAAATGTCGTTTTGTGATAGAGAAAATTCCCCCGAGTCTTCCCGCCAACCCGCCTCCACCACCCAACGAGGGCGGGGAAATCATCGTTTCACGGAAGAAGTCGGAACTACGACAAGTGGACGAAAGGATCCTTCTCATAGTTGCGGCCACTCCTGGAGCATCAAATTCAACTTATCAAATGACAAATCGAAAGCTGCCCCCATCTGAGAAACAAGATATGGAATGATAAAAATCATAACGATCAATCCGATCGTGACCTTGATCGGAAATGAAAGTTGCAGGATATTCAACTGAGGAGCCGCCTTTCCCATCAAGGCTTCGGACACGGTCACCAAAAGAATGATCCCCAAAACCGGAAGCGACAATTTAAACGCGACAAGAAACATCGCACCCACCGCATTTTCTATCGCCTTATAAATCCCGTTTTGAATTTCAGGAGCGAAATTAAGCACCTGAATTTTTTCAAAAGAGTATGCAAGGCTTTCGAACATGATTCGATAAGCACCTAAGGTTAAAAAAAGGATCATCCCCAAAAGGTTTTTCAACGTGCTGATCACGGGCAAACTCGTCTGAGTCACGGGATCCAAAATTTCAGCGTAACCGAAGCCCAACTGAACGTTAAAAAATTCTCCGGCCATCTGAAAAGAGGCGAAGATCAAACTGATCATAAAGCCTAAGAGGACCCCGATGAGCGCCTCCCCGATCACAACGAGCCCGTAACTCCCCATATCTCCCGGAACGGGCGGTAAAAATCCGGCGGTTACCGGAAATAATATCACGGAGACCAAAAAGGAAAAAATCATTTTTTGAGGAACGCTGATCGAAGGATACGAAAAGATAGGCGCGACCGACAAGAGTCCCATCAACCTGGAAAGGATGAGAAGGAAAACTTGAAAATGATTGATAAAGTATTCCATAATATTCTAAAATTTCTCGATCATCATAAATAAATTGCGCGTATAATCGGTCATCGTCTGAATCATCCAAGACGAAAAGATCACGATCACGATAAAAATCGCGACAAGTTTCGGAACAAAGGCGATCGTCTGTTCCTGAATGGAAGTCGTCGTCTGCAAAATTCCTATGATCAAACCCACCACCAAAGCGGTGAGTAGAATCGGAGATGAGATTTTCAGAGTGATATAAAGTGCGTCCCGAATCAGAGACATCGCTTCCAGCTCCGTCATTTATAACTCCTCACGAGTTCGTAGACGATCAGGTTCCAACCGTCCACGAGCACAAAAAGAATCAGCTTAAACGGAAGACTCACCATCACCGGAGGAAGCATCATCAAACCCATCGAAAGAAGAGCGGACGCGACGACGAGATCGATCACGATAAAAGGAATAAAGATGATGATCCCTATCCAAAACGCCTTTTTGATTTCGCTTAACATAAACGCCGGAATCAAAACGTAAGAAGGAACGTCGTCAAACGATTCCACCTTCTCCACTTTTCCGATTTTTAGAAAGAGCGCGACGTCTTTCGCTCCGGAAGTTCCGATCTGGCGCATCATAAATTCCCGGATCGGAACCATTCCTTTTTCAAAGAATGCGTTCGTGTCGATTTTCCCCTCGAGATAAGGAGTTAAGGCTCTTTCGTTGACTACGTTCAAAGTCGGAGCCATGATAAAGAATGTCATAAAAAGCGCGAGACCCATCATCACTTGGTTAGGCGGAAGATTTTGAATCGAAAGCGCCCTCCTCACGAAATCCAAAACGATCACGATCTTCGTAAACGAAGTCAGAGACATCACGATCGCAGGGGCAAGAGAAAGAATGGTGACGAGAAAAAGAACCATCAGAGAAAGGCTGGTTTCTCTCGGGCTCTTCGCTTCGTTCACATTGATATTCAGATTGGGAATCGGAATCCTCGTCCCGGAAGACTGTGCTTCCAAAGTGAAAAAAGAACCCAGAGACAATCCCATCAAAAGCAGGAGTATCCACGTTACGTTCTTTATAATTTTTTTATGTCTCATTTTCACCTGAAGAATTTCCCTAAAACTTGAGTTCTTAACTTACGATCTCAAATCGAAAAGCCCGCTTTCGAGCGAGCTTGTTTTTTCTTTGAGTTCATCGAGCTTCTTGCGGGTTTGCCTTCGTTTTTCGTCCCTGGCGGCTTCCGCTTTTTCCGTTCCTCCGGGAGGACCTTCCTGATTCCCGGAGATTCTCGAATTCAAGTCCTTGATCTGTTCAAGAACCGTTACCAAAAATCCTCCCTCCGGAGGATCGAAGGTTTCCTTTTTTTGCTGAATTCTATGTTTTACTTCCGGATCGGAGATTTCGGTGATCAAATTGATCCCGTTGTCCGCGACACCTAACACCAAAAAACGACCTGAAACTTCCACGATCTGAAGCTGTTTGTTCGGTCCGAGCATCAGACTGGAAAGAACGTTCATCTCTCCGCGAACGGGAAGACGTCCTTCCCGATTCTTCGCAACGTATTTTAGAATATAATAAAGTCCTACACAAAGAAGAGCTAATATAAAGACGACTCGGAAGAGAGTTCCCGCGATCCCCGGACCTTCGTCTCCGGTTTTATATCGCTCGGCGACTGGATTTGTCTCCGCCTGACTTTCGGAATTCACAGAAGGTTTTACGACCGCGGAAGGGTTTTCCGTTTTGGAAGCATTGTCCTTCTTGGATTCTTCTTTGGGTGCGGGCGTTTGACCCAATTCTTTCTTGAGAGCCTCGTCCATGAGCTCTCTTTCCGATTGTGCTTTGAGCGGGGAAAATGAAAGAACGGTTGCGAGAAGAATCAGAAAAACGGAAACGATCGCCTTTCTGAAATCCCGGAAAACTACCAGAGACTTCACTTGCCCTCCGGCTTGATCCGATCGATAGGGCTTACGATATCCGTTACCCGAACCCCGAAGTTTTCGTCGATGACCACAACCTCGCCTTTTGCAATCAGTTTACCGTTTACTAAAAGATCCACAGGTTCGCCCGCGAGTTTGTCGAGCTCGATGATGGAACCTTCCCCTAATCCTAAGATATCTTTAATATACATCTTAGTTCTTCCCAATTCCACGGTCACGCTCATCTGAACGTCCATGAGAAGATTTAAGTTCGGCGTGCTTGAGGCCCCGCTCGCGGTTCCTAAATTTGGAAATGCAACGGACTTGACGGACATGGATCCCGCGGACATTCCCATTCCGCCCATACCCCCCATTCCCATTCCGCCCATATCTCCTCCGCCGCTTCCGGAACGACGGTATAAATTCAAAAGATCCGCGGCGGTAGAAAGGGAGAGTAAGAATTGAACTCGAAAAGAAGGAATACTTTCGATCGTAAGATTGAAAAACACTCTTACGATGGTTTCTCCGTCCGGCAAAACCAAGGCCGCCGGAGAAGTTACGTTTCTCGTCTCGGAAGGAGATCCGTTAACCCCCCCTCTGGTTTTTGTGCTAATCTGAGAAATCAACGCTCCTATCACGGGCGTCAAAGAATCGCGGAGAGTCTGCATCTGAGCTTCGTCGAGATCTCCGGAGTCAAAACCGCCCATCATCGAATTGGCGATCTTTACGGCGTTTTCTGCGGACATCGCAAGTACGACTCTTCCGTTTACGCTTCCGGATAACGTAGAATACAAAAGGAAGGATCCGGACTTAAGTTCGGACTCGATATCTTTGCGAGACTTGGTTTCCGCGTTCGGATTTAGAAATGCGGAAGAACGGGAAAGAACGGCGCCTAACGTGTTCCCGGCGACTTGAAAACAAGAAGAAAGTAGATCCGATAAGATGTCCCGGTCCACGGGGGACATTCCCGGAACGTCTTTTTGTGCGGCTGTGGAAGCTACCGCCCCCGGATCAAACGAATCGCTTGCTCCGGCCAGTAGTGCATCAATTTCTTCCTGTGAAAGGGAACCTTTGCCCATTTTGGGAACTCTCCCGGGAATTTTAGTTAATGGGACATAAGAAAAGGGTTTTTGTCACCTCCTTTTTTTCTTCCCAACTGGATTCCACTGGATTTTTGGGTTAAAACAATCTTTTTTCTAAAAAAAACTACCTTTCAAAGTGAGAGATCCCCTCCCAACCCATCCGCCAACATTCTCAGAGAATCAAACGAGTAAATTCCGGTCAGATGATTATCGCTCCAGACCGGATTGATAGCATAACGCCCCACTTTATTTACCGAGTAGAGAGAGATCTTCTGAATTCCTCCGGTGGTAGTTCCCACCTTTCCGCCGTGACCGCCCTTGCATACTACACAAGGACAACGTTTTCTCAAATCCAGAAGATCAAAGATGGAAGTGATCCCGTCTTTCCAAGTTATCTTCAAGGTCGTATCGTCGAAGTCGATCTGATCGGGAGTGGTCGCTTTCAAACTGAGTCGAGTCATTTTGTATGAGTTCCTACCTTTTCAAGATCGCACGATTCCATATGAGTTCCTACATTTCCGAAATCGTAAGAGGAGTTCCCTCTTTTTTTCCAAACTAACTTCATTTTGGAAGTTTGCACTTCTTCTCGATGAATTTTCCGATCGGAGTTCCGTAGGTGATCTTCTCGTTCAGAGGGAGAGAATCGAACGTAAATGTGTCTTTCTCCATCAAAAGAATTACGGTCGAACCCATCTCAAATCTTCCCAATTCGGCTCCCTTGTCGATCATGATCGACACGTCCTTGTATTCCACGGTTCTCGCGCTTCGGATAAGGGTGTTCGTCACGATCTTGTTGTCGTAGGTGACGCGAATTCTTCCAACGTTGGACGCTCCCACCTTGATGACCGCGACTTTCCCGTATTCGGTTTGGAGATACGTGATCAGCCTTTCGTTTTTCGGAAAAAGCCCCCGAATTCCGAAAACCGCGAGTTCGTTCACAGGAAAGAGCTTTCCTGGTTCATAATAATATCCTAATATTCTTCCGTAAGCGGGGGAATGGATCCTATGGTAATCCTGAGGAGAAAGATAGAATGTGATGTATTTTCCGTTGGAGAAATCGTCCAGATATTTGGAAGCTCCTCCTCCCAAAAGTTCCTTCAAATTGTAATCCACGCCCTTAGCCTGGATGATGATTCTCTGATTGATGTCTCCGTATCCTGTGATTTTCGCGTCCACGGGCGAAACCATCTCGTTCTCTGCGGAATCTATGATTCTTGCTTCCGCTTTCAAGGCTCTCGTGAAGAATGCGTTGAGAGAATTGTATTCCTGAATTTCCAATTCCGCTTCGTCTAGATTGATCTTATACGCCCTCGCGAACGCCTTTAATATCGGGATCAGAATAAAACGGGGAAGCCTGGAGGACGCGAGAAGTCCGAACAAAAGCGAAAGTAAATTTTTGGGAACGATCGAAAGAATCAAAAGATAAAAATCCTTTAAGACCTCGTATCTCGCGCCGCTTTCGGTAAGAAACCGCTTCAACTCCGTTCTTGCGATTTTTTCCAAAAGAACAAGAGAGATCAGAACCGGCACTGCTGTGATGATGGAAAGGGAATATCCCAAACCGAACGCGTCGTAAAGTATCGCCTCCCCCTTCTTCACATAAAGATAGGCCGCGGCGAGAATCGTTACTAAGAAAAGAATCCGAAAAAAGTTCGCGAACCTCTCTCCGAGAATGTAGAGCGCGTTCTGTTCTCCCGTATAAAACCAACCGGTGATCGAAACGATTCCGAAAAGAAGAAAGGAAATAAAAAAGGCAGCGTTGACCGGGTTTGTATGTCCTCGAAAGAGTGTGTTCAGAAAAAACATCTGCTCCTCCATCTTGAATGCTCCATAGGAAGATAGCGCGTAGATCACAAGAGTGGATACGATAAATCCTTCAAAGAAGGTCGCGAGCATGCTCACAAGTCCCTGTTTTGCCGGAAAATCCGTTCTCACAACTCCCGAAACTCCGGCGCTCTTTCCGATTCCCGTTTCAGTCGATACAAAAAAGATCCCGGAGGCCATACTGAAGGTTCTCGCGAGGACAAAAGTTCCTCCGGCGATCGCGGTCAGCGGCTGGAACGCTTCCTGAAGGGAAAGCCATAGGAAATGTTGAAAGTTCATTAGAGAATTCTTAAATAGAAAAAAATAGCCCGCGAAAAAAAGAAGAATCCCGATCGGCGCGAGATAAGCCGAGATCTTTCCAACTCTTCTTACACCCCCCAAGACGATAAACACGAGAATCACGGACAACAAAAATGGAACCGTCATTCCGGTGACTTCGAACGCCTTATTCGCGATATGGGTCACATACAACATCGGAACAGCACCTCCCATCACAAGAACCGTACAAAGTCCGGCGATGGAGAAACTTACCGCGAGCCAACGAGCCTTCAGGGCCTTTTCAATAAAATACATCGGCCCGGAAAGATATCTTCCGGAGGCGGTCTTGGTCCGAAACCGGATCGCAAGCGTAGAAGAAACAAAACGAAGAGGCATGATGAGAAAAGAGGAAACCCAAATCCAGAGAAGAACCCCCGGTCCTCCGATCATTAGCGCAAGCGCGGAACCGATGATCGCTCCCGGAAGCAGTGAAGAAGCGGTTCCCGAAAAGAATGCCTGAGAGTGAACGAGCCTTCCTCTCGAACCTTTGTAGTCCATATTCCCCGAAAAAATTTTCACCGCGAGGAAAAGAAACCGAACCTGTGGAAACCGAAGACGAAGAGTCAGATAGATTCCGATAAAACTCAAAAAGTAAAAGAAAGGTTTGAGTAAATCCCAATCGAAAAATTGAAAAAAATGAAGTTGAAACATGGTCCCACCCGATATGAAAGAAAATCCGCTTTTTTTGGAAGTCCTTGCTAGAAATCCTGTAATTATGAGGGCTACCAGCAAAATTTTCGGGATCTCATTCCGTCTTTTATTTTTTTTCCCTTTCGGTCTTGCCCTCTGGATTTACCAATCCCCTTTGGAAGCTCAGAATTCTTATCCGAAAACAAAGGAATATTCGAGTAAACCTCGGATCGAGTTGGAAAGCGAAGAAAAACTCTTTTGGGAACTCGGACTCAGAGCCGGGTTCGGTTATAAGGGAGAAGACAGACTCAATTCTTATCTGAGAGGTTTTACCGATACGTATGATCCTCGGGTTCTTTCCAAAACCAAACTCGATCCTCCGACAAACGTAGCTCAAGGGGAAATCTTTTTAAGAAGGAAGATCGGCGCCGAAAGTAAGGTCGGTTTTATCGGCGGTTATAGGGAATGGCAGAAATTCGGTCTGAAACAAATTTCGTCCGAACCATTTTACACCGACCTCAGTTTCAAACTTTCCAATCCTTATTTTCTTTTGATGTATTGGTATGACTGGAATTATAAACGTTGGACCTTCGAAGGCGGCTTGGGCGTGGGAATGTCGGAGGTTTATTGGGATTCGACAGGTTTCGGAACTTCCGGGAGAGAATATTTTAAACAAGAAGGTTCCCTAACAGGAACCGGAATCGAGTTTCGCGCGGAAGGCGCAGCAAGCCGGAAGGTCACGGACTCAACAAGTCTTCAAATGGGAATCGCACTTTCCTGGATCAACATTCCTTCTCTCACGGGTAACTTCAACGGTGAAACCGCGAGTTTTTATTTGAGAGAGGACGGACGAGTCACACCTCTTACCGAATCCACAAACCAAACCGCAATCTTCGCGACGCATCAGTTTTCCAGAAAACTCGAATTCCAGGCTTTGACTACGACCTTGTTTCTCGGGGTCGCGCAGAAATTTTAGTTTTTTGTGAGAGTTCCCACACTTCGAGAATCTTCCGTCGATTTTAGCCTTTTGTGAGAGTTCCCACACTTCGAGAATCTTCCGTGGATTTAGTTTTTTGTGAGAGTTCCCACACTTCGAGAATCTTCCGTGGATTTAGTTTTTTGTGAGAGTTCCCACACTTTCCACCGAAACTTTCGAAATGAACTCGAAGGTGGAAACATTTTGAAAAAAAAGAAATCGATTTTCAAAACACTTGCATCTTCCCAAGATCATCTACTTCAAAATTATCTTCCGAAAAGAGCACCGACTCGATCTCCACAAATATTTCTCAAATATCGAAAGAAGTTTTTTCCCTCTTATAACGGAGCGGCTTCTTGAGATATTTGATCAAGAGAACTTTGTTTCCTTTCTCGTTAAACTTGACAATGTCGAAAACCCTTCTTGTCATAACGATTCCACGACCGTGAGTCAGACTCGTCTCGTTGAGTTTTTCGATATCCAAGTTTAGAATTTTCTTATAATCGAAACCTTCTCCCTCGTCTGTGATCAAAAAACCGATCCTTCTCGCATTTAAAGAATAAGAAACCTTAACGGTCCTATAGTTATAAAACGGTTCCTTTTGACGTTTCTGAATAAACTCGAGATAACGGCCTTCCGCAAGCGCCTCGGTCTTTTCGTCAAAACTGATCGCCAGATTTCCGTGTTCAATGGAATTGATGATGATTTCCCGGATACAAGTACGAATCGCGATCACGATTTCGGTTCCCACAAAAGAGGAAAGGTTCACCGTCAGAAGACGGCTCAAAAGATCGGCGTTCCTCAGATAATTATTCAAAGTAAAGTGCATCGATTCGCTCACGATAAACTTTGCGAGAATATCCTCGTTTAATTCATAAGCCTTTCCTAATATTCCTTTTTTCTCCCCGAGATCGAGAAGCTGAAGACGGACTCGGATCTGTCTCGGCTCCAAAACGTATTTTTGCCTGAATTCCACGGCGAACTCGGAACTTTTACCTCGGCGCAAAAGTTCGTCGATCTTTTCCTGCGCGAGAATTTTCGGAAAAGAATTTTCGACTCCGCTCTGAACGTAGATCAAATCCAAAAAGTCCCAGCCGATCACTTCTTCCGGATCAAAACCCAAAAGCCGGCCCAAGGATTTATTCGCGTTTCGGATCTTACCGTCGGTATCCATCGTAAACAAAAACTCTTCCGATTCTTCAAAAAGATTTTTGAATCTTTTTTCGGAATGTTCCGCGATTAATTTTGTGGATTCGAGTTCCTCGATTTTAGAGGATAAAACTTGGGACAAAAGTTTCACACGATCGGCGAGTCCCAATCCCAAAAATACGACGTGAAGAATCGACGCGAATTCCATGATCCAAAATCTAAAATTCCAATTCGGAATCCATCCGTTCTGCAAAAGCAAAGAAAGAACGGATCCGCTTCCTAAAATTCCCCAAGCGGAAAGAAAATAAAATGCGCTTCCCTGATTCCAAAAGATGCTCCGAACTCCGTTGATAAAAAGAAGAATCACGCAGATACAAGACAAAATCGCCGCAAAAAAAACGCTGAACCGGGTGGGAATCCAGAGCGAAACGACCGCAAAGACCAAAAATAAAAACTGAGACGTTTTGAAAAAACGATACGAACTCTTGGAACGATTTTTCAGATCCAGATAAACGTTCACAAACAAACACATCAGCGAAAGACAAATCAAAAAGAAGAATGGAATACTCGGGCCGGTCCATCCCACCGCGTTCGGCCAGAGAATCTGAAATCCGAAACCTTCCAAAACGAATTGAAAAAAGGAAAATCCCAGAATATAAACCGAAAAGAAAAAGTAATTCTTTTCCTTCGTATAAATATAAAGAAGAAGGTTGTAAAAAACCAGGATCAACATGGAACCGAAAAAGAGACCGAACAAAAGTTGTTCGTAAATCACTTTTTTGTAATATTCTAAAGCGCCGTAAAATCGAAACAAAATCTGAATCCGCGACGTGGAACGGATCTTTAGGAAAACTTCCTTTTGGGAACGGGGAAGCCCGACCGAAGGAAAAGCCGGAGTTCTATTTTGAATTGGTCTTACCGAAAAAGGAATGGAGTCTCCGGCTCGGTAAAACGGAAGTTCCCCTTTTTTTTCATCGTAGTATTCGACGAGGTCGACGTTCGGAAAACGATATTCCACGACCCAACGGATCGGCGCGCTTGAAGAATTCTCGACACGAAACCGAACCCAAACCGAAGCATTTGTATATCCTAATGTGCTAATATTCGAAGCGGAAAACTTTCCGCTTTCCGCCAAAGCCCGAATCTGCGAAAAGGACAACGTCCCGCTTTCGTCCACGAAATATTCAGGAGATTCTTCCCTTCCGGTTGAAAAATCTTCGAGCCGGACCAGATCGATCCCGAATAAAGGGAATGAAATCAGTCCGAAAAAAAAGACCGCGACAAAGAATTGAATTTTTCGCACTGACATTCTTCCGATTTTGAGTCCCAGGTCATTCTTTTGGATTCGATTCTTCTTTCAATCCCGGTTCAAAGGAAAAAAAGAATCCAGGATAAAATCGCGGCGCCGAAGATAAAAATTCCCCAAACAAGCGGGGAGTTCCGCGCGTTTCCGTCCAAAACCCGCGCGGTGTGGTGAAAGCCGTAAATCAGATAAAGAACGGCCGGAAAAAGTTTCCAAACAGGAACGGTCCCGGATTTAAAAAAACGCAGGGCCAAAAGGGAAAGAATCGCCCAAAAAAAGAATTCGATCACTCCTAAAATTTTTCCCCGTTTGGAAACGATCGGATCAAATTTCGCATAACGTGTCCGATCGATCTCGGTCGGAAGCAGAGAAGGACCGATACTTGCCGGACGCCAACCCGGAGCCTTCAATAGAATCAGAATCTTATCCTTCCAACTCCGGACCTTAGCCATCAAATCTCCGATCTCTTCGTAAACATGAAGGTTCGTATAAACGGGATCAAAAGTGGTTACGGGCTTTGTGAGCCCGTAAATCGGCTCCTCTTCCTCCCTCGCAAAGGATCCGAAAATTCGATCCCAGAAAATCAAAATTCCGCCGTGATTCTTATCTATGTATTTAGGATCTCTTCCGTGATGAACCCTGTGATGGGAAGGGGTCACGAGAATTTCCTCTAAAAGCCCGAGCTTTCCGATGAGACGCGTATGAACCCAAAACTGATAGATTTTAAGAACTCCGTGCGCCAAAAGAAAAGCCTGCCAGGGAACCCCGCAGAACGCGATCGTAAGGTTGAACGCGTATTCGAAGATTCTCTGAAAACTGGATTGCCTCAGCGCGACGGAAAGGTTGAACTCTTCGCTTGAATGGTGAGTAACGTGACACGCCCAGAGAAAATTGATCTCGTGAGTAGCCCTATGAAACCAATAATATACGAAATCCACGGCGATAAAAACAAAAAACCAACCGCAGAGGTTTTTAAAATCCCAACGGATCCCGACGTGATCCCACCAAACCGGCGCCCCCAGCGGGATTTCGGGAACCCCGAACAATGTCTGCAAAGAACAGAATATTCTAAAATTCTCATATATCCAAAGCGAGACGATCGTGACGATAATTCCGGTCAAAGAAAATAGGATTCCGGTGCTCAAATCGGCGACGGTATCGTTCCAACGATAAACTTTCCTTCCGGAAACATAGGAATAAAACACTTCGATTCCGATAAGAATCATAAAAAACGGAACGGCTAAATCGATGATGGATCCTTGCATTTTTTTATCCGTTTTGATTTAAGAATTTTGCGATCTTACGAATGATAAATCGAGGTGTGATTCGCACGCTCTGAGCCAAGATCTTGTTTAAAACTCCCGCCACCACGACCGGCTTTCCTTTTTTAAGAGCCTTATAACCGATTTCCGCTACTTCCTTCGCGCTCATGATCGGCGCCATCGGGTTGTTGAGAAGTTTCGACTTTGTGATTTCCGCCCTTTCGAAAAATTCGGTTTTGGTCGGTCCCGGGCAAAGAGTCGTCACCATAACTCCGTCCTTGCGAACGTCCTCATAGATCCCTTCCGAAAGAGAAAGGACGTAAGCCTTGGTCGCATAATAATTCGCCATGTTCGGTCCCGGTTGAAAGGCCGCTGTGGAAGCCACGTTGAGAATCATTCCGGTCTTTCTTTCCACCATTCCGTGAAGAAAAAGATGAGTGAGTTCCGTAAGCGCAACGACGTTCACTTGAATCATCGCGAGTTCTTTTTTTAGATCCATCCGGTCGAACCTTCCGCTGGTTCCGAAACCGGCGTTGTTCACCAAAACTTCCACGGTGCTTTTCGTCTTTTTCGCAAAGTCGAAAATCTTCTTCGGAGATTTCGGATCTGCGAGATCCAGCGAAAGAGTTTCCACTTTTACTTTATAAGCGCCTTCGATTTCTTTTTTTACGGACTTGAGCGTTTTTTCGTTTCTTGCCACAAGAATCAAATTGTATCCGTCAGCCGCGATCAGCTTGCTCAATTCATAACCGATTCCGACGGTTCCGCCCGTGATAATTGCCGTTTTTGCCATTTTTAAGAATTCCTTTTGAAGGACGAAATTAACCCATCGAAAAAAGAGAGAAAGACTTTTTTGGACGGGAAGAAAAAAGGAAAGTAAAAGTAAAGACAAGAGGCGGATAAAAAAAACTTTTCCTCTCGGAGACGAAAGATAATTTCCTCCGGTATGATCAAACTTCACGGCGCAAGTCTCAGCAATTACGTAAACAAAGTAAAACTCGGCATTTTAGAAAAGGGCTTGGAATACGAACAGATCCGAATCGCGCCATCTCAAGAAGAATCCTTTTTGAAGATCAGTCCGATGGGAAAAATTCCGGTACTGGAAGTCGACGGAAGGTTCATTTTCGAATCGGGCGCCATCTTAGAATTCTTAGATACGGTCTATCCTCAAGAACCCAAACTTATACCGAACGATCCTTGGGAAGCCGCGGACGTAAGAGAGATCACGACGATGATCGAAACGTATATCGATCTTCCCGCGAGAAGAATTTACATCGCTTCCACAAGAGGCAAAGAAGTCCAACAAAGTCTTGTAGACGAAATCCATCCGATTCTGATGAAAGGAGTCCGCGCGCTCCAAAGGGTCGTTCGATTTTCACCTTACATCGCCGGAAAAACGTTTACGATGGCGGATTGTTCCGCGTTTGCAAATCTAACCGTGGTCGACGAAGAACTCAGAAAATTCTATCCGAACAATCATCCCTTGGATTCCTTAAAAGGCTGGAAAGAATACGTCGAGTTTATGAAAACCAAGGAAGGCCCCGCGATCATAGAAAAGGAAAAAGAAAGGCTTCGGAAAATCATCGCGAGGGCAAAAGTCAAAGTCGAGTAAACGAAACCAAATTCTTATTTTCCCATTCTAAAATTGATTTGACTCCCTTGTTGTCGGAATTAGCCTGCTCTGGTCTTTATGGAACCAGAAAAAGTAATTTCGATCCCGATCCGGGAACTTCCCCATCTCAAAGTTCTCTTGGCCGGCTGGTATAATTTTCTGAAAGAAAGTTACGATCAAAAGCAGATCAACCAGAACGAGTTCAAAGACGCGCTTCGAAGCAACGTAGTTTACAACATCGATCAGGATCAGGTCGAAGTTCTTTTGGCCGGAAAAGAATCCCTGCTTCAGAGTTTCAGAAAGAGCCTTTCTTAATCTTTCGTTCAAGCCGCCTTGAGACCGTAGAGTTTCAGAAGAGAACTCACCTTGGGTTCTCTTCCTAAAAATCTTTTAAAAAGAACCATCGCATTTTCGCTCCCGCCCTTCTCCAAGATTTCTTTAAAATACGCGCCGCTCAATTCCGCATCAAAAACTCCCTTTTCGACAAACGCGAAAAAAGCGTCCGCGCTCATAACTTCGGCCCATTTGTAACTGTAATAACCCGCGGCGTAACCCCCAGAAAAAATATGGGAAAATCCGTTTTGAAAACGATTGTAGGAAGGAGGAATCACCACGCTCACTTCCTTTCTAACGTCTTGAAGAATTTGGTGCACTTCCTCTTCGGTGCGACTTTTCTGATGGATGAGAATGTCGAAAATAGAAAACTCGAGTTGTCTCACGATCCCCATCGCCGAAAGAAAATTTTTAGTCTCTTTCAATTTCTCGATCATGGAATCCGGAATCGTTTCCCCAGTTATATGATGTTTTCCGAATATTCGAAGAACGCCCGCTTCCGTCGCAAAATTCTCCAGAAACTGGGAAGGAAATTCCACCGCGTCCCATTCCACACCGTTGATCCCGCTGACCGGAGGTTCTTCGATTTTGGTACAGAGATGATGAAGGGCGTGACCCATCTCGTGAAAAAAAGTGACCACGTCGCTGTGTTTCAAAAGCGAAGGAGAATCGGGAGTCGAAACCGGAAAATTGCAGACCACGAACGCAGTGGGAAGAATCTCCTCTCCGGAAATCCGATTTCTGGAATACCAGTTGTGCATCCAAGCTCCGCCTTGTTTGTCCTTTCTCGCTTCGAGATCCAGATACAAACGGGAAAGAAGGATTCCGTTCCGGAAGAGGTCGAAAACCTGGACCTTTTCTTCCCATACGTTTGCGGATGTTTTTTTGAATTCCAGCCCGAGGAGTTGTTGCAAGAATTGGAATGTTCCCGAAACAACCTTCTCCTTTTCGAAATAAGGACGGGTTTGTTCCTCGTCGAAATCGAATCGCGCTTTCAAAAGTTTTTCGCTCGCATAGGCGGTGTCATAGGCTTGGAGAGAATCGATCCCCAAAGTTTCCGCAAATTGAGAAAGGTCTTCGAATTCTTTTTGTGCGATCGGTTTTGCCTCCGCCGCGAGATCGCGTAAAAATTTAAGAACGGTTTCTCCCGAATCCGCTACCTTGGTCGCAAGAGAAAGTTCCACGTAATTCGGATAGCCGAGGAGTTTTGCGAGTTCGTCCCGAAGAGCGAGAATCGATTCGATGAGCTTTCCATTCTGCGGAGCTTTCGTAGTATAAGCCTTATATAACGTTTCTCGAATGGAACGATTAGGGCCGTAGGTCATGTAGGCGATATAACTCGGCATCTGAAGAGTAAAGCGAAACTTTCCGTCCTCCGTCTTTGCCGAATTCAGATCCGATTCCGGAATCCCCTCTACATCCTCTTTTTTATCCAGGATCAACTCAAACGCGTTAGTCGCGTCCAAAAGATTCTGAGAGAATTGATTGTCGAGGTCGCTCAGACGGATGGAGATTTCCTGGATTCTTTTTTTGGTTTCTTCCGGAAGGCCGATCCCGCTCAACTTGAATTGGATAATCGCGTCTTTTAGAACTTTTTTACGGGGAAGGCTCAAGGTGGATTCTTCGTTTTTTAGAATCTCCTGATAGGCCCGATTGAGTTCTTCGTTTTGTCCGAGATCGGAATAAAACGCCGTGATCTCCGGGAGAACCTCGGTATAAAGCGCCCGGATCTCTTTGGAATTTTTGACGCTGTTGAGATGGGAAAGGACCGTAAATTCGATCTGCATCTCCTGAACTAGATCGTTCAAAGGACGAATGACGGACTCGTAAGTTCTTTGCTTTTTTTCGAGAAGTTTCGGAAGTTCCTCTCGGATCGATTTGATTTTTTGAAGAATGACGTTTTTTGTAAGCTCGGGTTGTTCTGTTTTGAATTCTGGTAACATCTCCACCAATCTCTTTTCGCCTGCTGAAGACTTCATCCATTTTTCAAAGAAAGAATCCGAGTTTTGCAAAGAAGAATCGAAATTTTTTTGAGCGATTCCGTAACGGCTTTCCATTCAGAGAAGGAGCAAAGTGAAAATTCGAGGACAACTTGTATCTTTTTTCGGAGCTGTTTCGAAAAAGAAAAAAGAACGAGGACTTCAAGGATCGTTTTCGAAAACCGGATTCGAATTTTCTTCTCATAAACTTCGGACATTGCGTTAGCGGATTCTTATAAAAAGAGAGGGAAGAGAAAGAGTTTCGATTTGACCGAAACGAAGAGAGGCTTAAAACAAGAATCTATGTTCTCTCAGAAAATTCTTATCTTCTCCTTTTTTCTTTTCTGGATTGCCGGCTGCAAAATTGGAAAAAGCGAACTTCCCGATTTTAACGGAAACCCAGAATGTAAATCGGAAGAACTCCCGATCTTTGTCCAACCGGAGAACGATATCGATGACGGAAATTCTCTGGAAGTCGTTTATTGTTCCGCGAGGGAAACTCCTTCCGGAAAAAGGATCGAACTGAGTCTTGTCTTTCAAGATGAAAGACATCCTTCTCCTTGGAAGGATTTTGTGTACCGGATCTACAGAAAATTTCGATATGGAAGATCGAAGGATATCGAAAGTCTTCGCGTTCAATTTTCGGAAAAAGGAGAATGGAGCGCGATCCATCTGAAGAACGTCTACAGCGGAGATCAGACTTTCGACGCGGATCCTGTTTCACATCTGGATTCGATTCTCAAACCGGACCTGATGAAACTCGAAAATAAAAGACCGATTCTTTACGTGAACACTTGGAATCACATGTTCTCCGAAACGGATCGTAATCCCGGTCTTCCAAAAAAAAACTGGTCGGATTTTGAAATTCGTTTCGGAACAAGAGAAGACCTGGACGGTTTTTACGGCGGTAAATGATTGTTAGGCGGGATTTGTAAGAGCTCTACAAAAAGAGGGATAACTTTTTACTCGCAAAGATAAGATTTTTCTGATAGAGGAAAGTCTCCCGAGTTTTTCCCACCACCTCGCCCCAAGGAACTCAGCGCGTAACTCCCTATGGGTCGCGACGCAGGGCGGGGGCCCGCGACTTTCACGGAGGACTTGTCGGAACTCCGACATTTTGGAAAAAAATCTAACTTGAAAAGAATCAAAGGGTAGAACGGTAAGACGGAAAAAAATTCTCCGTTCCATTCTTCCGGGCTTCTCTACAAAGAGCGGTGCCTCTCCTTCCGAGAGATTTTCGTCATTTGAGAATCCGCTTTTTTTCCTTTAAATTCTCGGAATCCGAATTCTTTCCGTGACCTTTGGCAATCTTCACGTGAAAACTCTTCTGATCTTTCAAAGAATTCTTTAAATAAAAAAACTTTTCCGTAAGATTGCGGACAAAAGACTGGAAAAAACGAAAAAAGATCGAGAGGCCTATTACTATGACTAAGGTTCCAAATAAACCCTTTGCAGAACTTGCCCCCGGAACGCCCGTTTCCAAGGATCAGGTAAAAAGAAACATTTACGGAAGATATCTGGAAGAATTTACCGAAGGCGAAATTTTCGAACATCCCAGAGAAATTACGATCGATCGCGCATTCGCTCAAGAGTTTGCGACTACCTTTATGGACGCAAACCCACTTTTTCTTTCCGCAGCCTACGCCCAAGCGCACGGATTTCAGGACATGCTCGTTTCCTCTCTGCAGGTTTTTAATATCGCACTTTCCCTCGGAGTTCAAAACGATTCTGAAAAAGCCCTCGCAAACCTCGGTTATTACAACGTTCAATTTTTAAAACCGGTTTATCCCGGAGACACTCTTTCCGCGAAGACAAAAATTCTCAAAGTGGACGACAAAGGACCGGACAAACCCGGAATCGTAAGCGTTCGTACGATCTGCTTAAATCAGAAAAAAGAATTGGTCCTTCAGTACGAAAGAAAGATTATGATCTATCAGTCCAACGGAAAACCGAAAGGAAATCCGAAGCCGGTCGTCAAAGAGGCGTTTTTCCCGGAAACGGACGCACCTGTAATCGAACTCCCCGCATTAAAATTTCCGAATGAGTTCAAATCAGCGACTTGGTCCGATACTTATTTTGAGAATTTCAAACCGGGACAGATTTATATTCATCAAAACGGAAGAACGATCACGGACGAACATTTCCCTTGGACTTACAGAGTCGGAAACACACACCCTCTTCACTATGACAAACTCTATTCGGCGGGAATTTCCGGTCCTATGGGCGGCGAACCTGTAGTCTACGGAGGACTCGTCTTTGCATGGTTATGCGGAATGGCTTCCAGGGACATTACGGAAAATATGATCTGGGATCTCGGTTTCACGGAAGGTTACCATACACAACCTTCTTTCAGCGGAGATACGGTAACCGCGATCACGAGAGTCCTCTCCGTGGAAGATAGAGGAAACGACTTTGGAATCCCTGCGGGTGCGGTTCACCTTCAAATCATCGGTCTTAAAAATATCAAGGCGAACGACGCATTTGATAAATTCGGAGAGGACCTTTTCTTAAAAGAAAACGATAAGAAAAAGCTCGGCAAAGAAAAATTGGCGGAGAAAATTTTCGAAATCGAAAGAAAAATCTTAGTAAAGAAAAAAGGTTAATCTTTTTCACAAAGGCCTCCGTCCTCAAAACGGAGGCTACGCCTCCCCCTTTCTCAACAAATCAGAACATTAGAATATATAAATATTCGAATCCATTTTTTCAACCAGCCTATTGCCTCCCGAACCTGGTCTTCCGGTTTAAGCTTCTCCGTTCGAAAAAAAGTTTGTTTTGCTTTTCTCCTGCGAAAGTTTTGTCATAGTTCCCACAGAATTTTCTCTTAAAACGTTCCCGCCTCTTTCAGACTTGATCCCCAAGAGAAGGTTCGGGGAAAAACGAATCACAAAAATCTGCGAAATCAGGCTCGAAGGTGAAAAAAGAAAGAAAGAGTTAGGCCTTTCTCATAAAATTTAAATTTGTGTGAGTTCCTACATATTACGTCCCAAAAAATCGTCGCGCGATTTCAAGCGCTCAGTCTCATTCAAAAAATGTAATAGTTCCCACATGATTTTGAAAAAGATCTAAATTTAAAAAGAAAAGTATCGGCTTCGAATCACGCACGTCATAGCAGAGACCGGTGCGTGTGAGTTCCTACATATTACGTCCCAAAAAATCGTCGCGCGATTTCAAGCGCTTAGCCTCATTCAAAAAATGTAATAGTTCCCACATGACCTCTTTCAAAGAAAATCATCTGTTCCGACGCAAGAATCGGAAAGAAAAATCTTGACTCGAACTTCAGGCCCGAACTTTGGAAACATCGAGGCTAACTTAGAATCGAAGCAAATGCTCAATTTCCAATCCGAGTCTTGATTTGCAGATTATCCTTTGACAAGTTTTAAAAACGGATTTTTTGAAGGAGTTCCCACTTTCCATCA